>NZ_CP045302.1:3156666-3788333 GCF_009363155.1 Azotobacter salinestris | reverse complement strand
GGCTCCCTGGTACCGCTGCTGACCCTGGGCATACCAACCTCTGCCACCGCAGCGATTCTGTTGGCCGCCTTCCAGAACTACAACCTGCAGCCGGGTCCGCTGCTCTTCCAGACATCGGGGGAACTGGTCTGGGCTCTGGTTGCCTCTCTGTACATCGGCAACACGATCCTGCTCGTTTTGAATCTTCCTTTGGTGGGCCTGTGGGTCAAGCTCCTGCGGATTCCCCGCCCCTACCTGAATGCCGGCATTCTCGTGTTCGCCACCATCGGCGTGTACGGCATGCGCCAGTCCTCCTTCGACCTCCTGCTCATGCTGGCGATCGGCTGGCTCGGGGTAGTGATGCGTCGCCTCGACTTTCCCATCGCCCCCGTGATCGTGGGCATGCTGCTGGGCCCCATGGCCGAGAAGCAGTTGCGCAACGCCCTGTCCATCAGCCAGGGAGACTGGCTCGTGTTCGTGACGCAACCCATTTCCGCCGCGCTCCTCGCCCTGACGCTGCTGATCCTGATCGTCCCTCCCCTGCTGCACGCCCGCGGCATTCGCTTGCAGGAGCACGATTGAGCGTACTCGACAGCTCTGCTGGCGGATCGCTACGCGTGCCGTGAAGGAAAGCCAGCCATCTCAGGCAAGGCTGGCCTTCATCGCTGCACTGCCGCAGCTCCGCCGGCGAAACCCCGGGTGTTTGCAAGGCGTCATGGCTGCTCCAGCGCCTCGACCAGCGCCTTGAGGAAGCGCGCCGCCTCGCCGCCGGTGACCGCGCGGTGGTCGAAGGTCAAGGACAGCGGCAGCACCGGATGCACCGCCACCTGGCCGTCCACCGCCACCGGCTCCTCGCGGATGGTTCCGGCGCCGACGATGGCCACCTGTGGCGGTACCACCACGGGGTTGGCGTAGCGACCGAACAGGGTGCCGTAGTTGGACAGGGTGAGGGTCGCGCCCATCATCTCCTGGGGCGGAATGGAGCGCGCCCGCACATCGGCACGCAGCCGCGCCATGCCCTCCTTCAGATCCTCCGCACTGCGCGCGCCGACGTTGCGCAGCACCGGCACGAACAGGCCGTCCGGGGTATCCACGGCGATGCCCAGGTCGAGCTGCTCATGCTGGCGCAACGACAGGCTCTTGCCGTCGAACCAGGCGTTGAGCAGCGGCTCGGCGGCGCAGGCGGCGGCGATCGCCCTGGCCAGACGCACCAGCGGGTCGCGGGCCTGCGGCCAGCGGTGCAGGTCGGCGTCGGCGAACAGGGTCACCGGCACCACCTCGGCATGCGCGCGGGCCATGTTGATCGCCATGCTGCGCCGCACGCCGCGCAGCTTCTCGCCGCCGAAACGCTCGCGCGCGCCTTCCGCGGCGGCCTCCACGTCGGCGCGGGTGACCAGCCCGTCCGGGCCGGAGCCGGTCAGGCCGGCCAGCTCGACGCCGAGCTTCTGGGCCAGCTGACGCACCGCCGGCGTCGCCCGCGGCGCCAGGTGTTCGCGGGTCGAGGGCGCGGCGCCGACGCAGAAGCTGTCCGCCTGGCCCTCGGCACCGCCCTCCAGGCGACCGACCACGGTGCCGGCATCGCCCTCCCCTTCGTAGCCGAGCAGCGGCTCGCCGACGTGCAACAGATCGCCCACCTGGCCGAAGGTTTTGGCCACCACCCCGTCGTAGGGCGCCGGGATGTCGACGATGGCCTTGGCGGTCTCCACCGAGACCAGCAGTTGGTCGGCCTTCACGCGATCGCCGGCCTTGACGTGCCACTCGACGATCTCGGCTTCCTGCAGGCCTTCGCCGAGGTCGGGCAGTTTGAAATATTTCATTGCGTTCACTCCCATTCTTCTGCATGCCCCGCATCGCCGCAGGAACCTGGGTGCTGGCGATCAGTGCTCCGCCAGGAGCATCGCCAGCAAGCTGGCCCCTGCACGAAGATGCGCGATTCAGGCGTAGTCCAGCACCGTCTCGCAGGCGGCGAGGATGTCCTCGGTGCCCGGCAGGTAGAACTGCTCCAGACGGTACAGCGGCGGCGGGATATCCGGGGCGGCGACGCGCTGGATCGGCGCGTGCAGGTCGAGCAGGACGCGCTCGTAGAGGCTGGCGGCGATCTCCGCGCCAACCGCGCAGCTCTTCGGCGCCTCGTGGACGATTACGCAGCGCCCGGTCTTGCGCACCGAGGCCTCCAGGGTGTCGAGGTCCAGCGGCTTGAGGCAGGCGACGTCGACCACCTCGGCGTCGACGCCGCGCTCGGCCAGGGCGGCCGCGGCCTGCAGGGTTTCGTGGACGCTGGCGCCCCAGCTGACCAGGGTCAGGTCGCGGCCCTCGCGCAGGGTGAAGCAGCTGTCCAGCGGCAGGCGCCGGCCGTCGTCGACCAGGGGCTGCGGGTTCATCCGGTACAGCCGGGTCGGCTCGAGGAAGACCACCGGGTCGGGATCGTCGATGGCCGCCAGCAGCAGGCCGTAGGCCCGCGCTGGGGACGACGGCACCACCACGCGCAGACCGGGAACGTGCGCGAACAGCGCCTCGGTGCTCTCGCTGTGGTGCTCCGGCGCGCGGATGCCGGCGCCCATCGGCGTGCGCATCACCATCGGGCAGCTCAGCCGGCCACGGGTGCGGTTGCGCAGGCGGCTGGCGTGGGACACCAGGTGCTCCGTGGCGGCGTAGATGAAGCCCATGAACTGGATCTCGACCACCGGCCTGAGGCCCTGGGCGGCCATGCCGACCGCGAGGCCGGCGAGCATGGTCTCGGCCAGCGGCGTATCCAGCACCCGCTTGAAGCCGAAGGCCTCGCGCAGCCCAAGGGTGGCGCGGAACACCCCACCGTTGACCCCGACGTCCTCGCCGAGCACCACCACGCTGTGGTCGTCGCGCATCGCCCGGTGCAGGGCCAGGTTGACCGCCTCCACCAGGGTGTATTTGCCGTTACTCATGATCTTCGCCTCCCTGACGGCGGGCCAACCGTTCCCCGAGCATCTCGCGCTGCTCGGCCAGGGCCGAGGGCCAGCGCGCGTAGACGTGCTCGAGCACCGCGGGCAGCGGCTGCACGCCGGCCGCCTCGAAGGCCTCCACGGCGCGCTGCACTTCAGTCTGGCAGTCGGCGATCAGCGCCTGTTCACGGCCCTCGTCCCACACCCCCTGGCCGGCGAGGAAGGCCTGCAGGCGCCTGACCGGCTCCTCCTCCCAGGCGTGGCGGACCTCCTCGGCGCAGCGGTAGCGGGTGGCGTCGTCGGCGGTGGTGTGGTCGCCCAGGCGGTAGCTCAGGCACTCCAGCAGCACCGGGCCCTTGCCGTGGCGGGCGCGTGCCAGGGCCTGGCGCATGCGGTCGCAGACGGCGAGGATGTCGTTGCCGTCGACCTGCTCGCCGTGGATGCCGGCGCCGAGCGCCTTCTGCGCCAGGGTCGGGGCGCCGCACTGGATGCGCCGCGGCACCGAGATCGCCCACTGGTTGTTGTTGACCACGAAGACCACCGGCAGTTGCCAGGCCCCGGCGACGTTCAGCGCCTCGAGGAAGTCGCCCTTGCTGGTCGCGCCGTCGCCGCAGGTGGTGACGGCGACGCGGTGCTCGCCGCGGATCTTGAATGCCGTGGCCACGCCGCAGGCATGCAGGGCCTGGGTGGCGATCGGCACGCAGATCGGGAAGTCCTGGGCGGCGCGCGGATCGGCGAAGTCGCTGCCGCGCTCGTCGCCGCCCCAGTAGAGGAGGATTTCCTCCATGCGCACCCCGCGCATCAGTTGCACGGCAGTGTCGCGGTAGTAGGGCACCAGCACGTCCTCGGCCTGCATCAGGCTGCCGATGGCCACGCCGATGGCCTCCTGGCCGAGGGTCGGCGCATAGGTGCCGATCCGGCCGGTACGCTGCAGGGCCACCGCCTTCTGGTCGAACAGACGGGTCAGCACCATCTGCCGGTAGAGCCGGGTGAGCAGGTTGAAGTCGTCGGCCCAGCCGGGCAGCTCGGTCACCGGGCGGCCGTCCGGCGCCAGGTAGCGGGTATAGGGAAGATCGGGTGACATTCTGGGCTCCTCAGCGCCTTGTGGGCGCGTCCGAACCCGCCGCTCGTGACGGCGGGCAGTGCACGAAATGCATGTCGAAAGCCGCGAAGGCGCGGGTGGCGTGGCGCTCCCCGGCGCCGGCACCCCCTGAACTCTAGCCGTAGATCAGCCGCTCCGCCTCTTCGTCGGCGATGCGCGCCGGCGAGCGTCCCTCGGCCTGGGCCCGCGCGTAGATGGCGCTCAGTCGCTGGCGGATGCCGCCCAGGTGCGCACCGATGCTCTCGTCGCTCTCGCCGCGATGGCGCAGCGCCACATAGACCAGTCCGCCGGCATTGATGACGTAGTCCGGCGCGTAGAGGATGCCGCGCTTCTGCAGCAGGTCGGCGACCTCCGGGCCGGCCAGTTGGTTGTTGGCCGCGCCGGCCACCGCGGCGCAGCGCAGCGTGCCGACCGACTCGCCGCTGAGGATGCCGCCCAGGCCGCAGGGCGCCAGGATGTCGCAGGGCTCGCGCAGCAGTGCGTCGCTGGCCACCGGTCGCGCGCCCAGGTGCTCGACCGCCTGCTGCACGCGGCTCTGGTCGAGGTCGCTGACCAGCAGTTCGGCCCCGGCCGCGGCGAGCCGCTCGCTCAGCGCATAGCCGACATGGCCGAGGCCCTGCACGGCGATGCGCAGGCCCTCCAGCTCCTCGCAGCCCAGGCGCGCCCTGGCCGTGGCGCGGATGCCGGCGAACACCCCTGCGGCGGTGTGCGGCGAGGGATCGCCCTCGTCGGTGGTGCTGGTGACGTGCCGGGTCTGCCGGGCGATGCAGTCCATGTCGGCGCTCGAGGTGCCGCTGTCGACGGCGGTGATGTAGCGGCCATTGAGGGTTTCGATGAAGCGTCCGAAGGCCTGGAACAGCGCGCAGCGGTCGCCGATGTGCGGCGGGCGGATCAGCACCGCCTTGCCGCCGCCGAGCTCCAGCCCGGCCAGCGCGGCCTTGTAGCTCATGCCCTGGGCCAGGCGCATGGCGTCGCGCACCGCGCTTTCGGTGTCGGCGTAGTCGAGGAAGCGGCAGCCGCCGAGCGCGGGACCGAGACGGGTGTTGTGGATGGCGATGATGGCTTCGAGGCCGGTGACGGGATCCCGCGCCAGATGCAATGCCTCGAGCCGGGCGGCCTTCATCAGGGCGAACATGGCGATACTCCCTGGCTGACGTTCACCCTGAGTATAGGCGCAGCCCCCGGGCCACAGGGGCTGGCGCGTTCTGGACGGATCCTTCCGCAGCGGCTAAAAACAGGACAAGAGTGCAGGAGTATGCCCATGAACTCGCGCCAAGCCTGCTTCGCCTGTCTGCAACGCGATCCGCCGGCCCTCTTCGAGGCCGCCCTGTGGATCGCCACCGAGCACGACCCCGCCCTGCGCCCCGAACTGGCCCTGCGCGACATCGGCAGCCTGGCGCAGCAGGTCGCCGCCGGCCTGCCCGGCCTGCCCGTGCCGGAGCTGGGCCAGCCGCTGCTGCGCCAGCTGCACGAGCTGGGCTTCCAGGAGGAGGACCACCTGCCCCTGCGCCCCGCCGCGGCGCTGGTGCACCGGGTGCTGCAACAGCGTCGCGGCCTCCCGCAGGCGCTGGCGCTGATCGCCCTGGAAGTGGCCCGGCGCCTGGAGATCCCCCTGCACGGCGTGGACTTCCCCGGACAGATCCTGCTGCGCATGGATAATGCCGACTACCTGCTCGATCCGGTCACCGGCCGCCGCCTCTACAGCCGCGACTGCCGCGAGCTGCTACTGCGCCAGCACGGCGCGCCGACGGCGCTCGAAGCCCGCCACCTGCAGCCCTGCCCCGCGCACTGCCTGCTGCAGCACCTGTCGCGCCAGCTGCGCCAGCTGCACCAGCAGAACGACGACCCGCTGGCGGCCCTGAAGGATGCCGAGCGGGTCCTGCTGCTCGGCCCGCCCAGCGTCGCCGACCACCTCGCCCGCGCCGACCTCTACAAGCTGCTCGAATGCCCCCAGGGCGAGCGCTTCGACCTGCAGCGCGCCCTGCTGCTCTGCGACGACCCGGCCGAGCGCCTGCAGCTGAGCCAGCGCCTGCGTCAGGTGGAAGTGGTGGCGGCGCTGCATTGAGTGGCTGAATGGCGAGGCGGCGAGCGCACCGAAAGCGGCCGCCAGGCAGGCTGGGGCGAGAGAGGCGATCCGCAAGGCCGGGGAGCGGCCGGAAGCGTCGTGGCGCGGACTGCCCCGGCCTTCCCCGGACGAAGGATTACAGGCGGGCCTGCACGGCTCGGCCGTTGAGCGGCTGCACCGGACGGGCATTCATCGGATAGAGCTTCCTGAACGCGGCGATCTGCTCGGCGGAAACCTCCATGGGCTGCTTGAGCACGTGCCAGCGCACGCCCTCGGTGCACGGCGGCGTGGTCAGCGAGCCGATGTAGTGGTAGTAGTCCTGCGCCTCCGGCAGCAGATGGGCCGGATGGAACAGCTCCGCCAGCTCGGCCTTGCCCTGGGCCTCGCCCGGCATGGTGGCGAATACCTTGTCGAGCGCCTCGTGCCTGCGGCCTTCCCTGAACAGCACGGCCACCACCGCCAGCTCGCCGGCGTCGCTGCGGTGCACCATGTGGGCGACCATCGGATGGGTTTCGCCGTTCACCCGCTCCTCGCTGGGGGTATGGAAGTGGAACTGGTGCAGGCGGAAGCTCTCCTCGCCCAGCTTGATGTGCCCGGCAGCGTCGAAGTCGATCTGCACGGTGTGCCCGTTGTTCGCGACCTTCGCCGGGCTCGGCGCGTACTCGAAGGCGATCGGCGACAGCTCGGCCCCGGCGACGTCGGAGTGCTGGATATCGATGGGCGACTGGGCCTGACCGTGCTTGCAGGTCGCGTAGTCGCTGTGCAGGTTGCCCCAGTGCTCGGCGCCGGTGTGCCCCTCGTAGGACCAGTGCGGCTTGTCGTGGCTTTCGGAGGCGACGGCGCTGGAGACGGCCAGCGCGAGCAGAACGGGCGCAACAATAACTTTCTCCATATATGACCTTGTTGTTTTTTCGTGTTGGCTTTAAGTGCTTGAAGTTCGCCGAAAGCCTTCTCGAGAGCGGAAAGACGCGCAGCCGAATACATGACCGCGGCCTCTTGCGAAGCAACAGTCTGAAACTTTCGGCTGGCAACTTTTTCGTAGAAAAACTACAAGAGAAGATACCTGTTCCGGCACGACCGGTAATTAAGAAAGTCCCTTCCATCAGCCGGTCTTGTTATAGTGGCGCAACTATAGCATTGGCTTTTTCAAAGGAAACATTCCTACACAATTAGCAACATATGGAAAACTTTCACCCTGAGCGGCAGCCCGCCCGTCGGGTCCAGCCCAGGCACACCCTCCCTTCTCCTCGTCACGTCCATCCCCATGAAAAGATCCGTCCTGCCCCTGCTGCTCAGCCTCCTGACCACCGCCACCTGGGCCAGCCAGCCCGCCTCCGGCACCTTCGTCGCCGACCAGGGCTGCGAGGCCTACCAGTCGTTCCGCAAGAAGACCAACCCCGGCGCCGTGAAGATCGAAGTCGGCCGCGAATACCGGATCCGCGAGGTCGACGAACGGGACTATCAGTGGCTGCGGATCGAGATTCCCGGCAGTGCCGAACCCCTGCGCTGGGTAACCATGACCTGCGGCAGCGTCCGCGACATGGAGCTGACCGGGCCGGGCGGCCGCGAACACCGGCAGAAGCCCGCCGGCGTCTGCCAGACCCCAGGCCTGCAGGACAGCTATGTGCTGGCCATCACCTGGCAGCCGGGCTTCTGCGAGCACAAGCTGGACAGCAGCAAGAGCAAACGGAAACCCGAGTGCCGGGCTCTGGAAAGTGGCGAACTGAATATCGCCAACTTCACCCTGCACGGACTCTGGCCGAACAAGAAAGAGTGCGGCAAGAATTACGGCAACTGCTCTAGAGCGGACATTCAGCTCAGCGAAGAGGCGCTTTCCTATATCAAGCCCTGGATGCCGAACTTTTATTTCGAGAACGACTTCGGCAACTATGAATGGAAGAAACATGGCACTTGCCAGACCCACATGGACGACGACGCCTATTTCCGCCAGGCGGTGACCGCGGTACGCACGGTCAACGATTCGGAACTCGGCCAGTACATCCGGAAGAACATCGGCAAGAGCGTCGAACGCCGCACCCTGCAGGACATCCTCCGACGGACCCATCCGGACGCACCCAACAGCTTCAGCTTCCTGTGCACCAACAACCGGCTCCACGAGATCCAGGTACGGTTGCCGGTCGACTTCCAGGAGGGAACCCTGGCCGGGCTGATCGGCGCGCAGCCGCCGACGACGCGCAGCGCCGTCCCCGGCGAATGCAGCCAGGAGCGCATCCTGATCGAGAAGAGCGGGCGCTGAACGAGCGGAAAACGCCTTCGCAGGCGAGTTTCGACCGATTTCCGAGACAACAAGCCGAGCGGCTTTGCGCATAATCGGCCTGTTCCCTGTCCCGGAGTAGCAGTCATGGATATCCTGCAAGCGATGCGCGCCTTCGTGCGGGTGGTGGACAGCGGCAGCTTCACCGCCGCGGCCGCCTCCCTGCAGCTTTCCAATGCCCAGGTGTCGCGCCTGGTGTCGGATCTGGAGGCCAGCCTGCAGGCGCGCCTGCTGCATCGCACCACCCGCCGCCTGGCAGTGACCGAGGCCGGCGAGCGCTACCTGCAGCGCTGCCGGAACATCCTCGCCGAAGTGCACGATGCCGCCGTCGAGGCCAGCGGCGCGCACCTGACCCCCCGCGGCCGCCTGCGCGTGCACTCCATCACCAGCCTCGGCACCCTGCAGCTCGCGCCGCTGGTGGCCCGCTACACCGCGCTCTATCCCGAGGTCACCCTGGAGCTGACCCTGTCGCAGCGCACGCCCGACCTGCTCGAGGAAGGCCACGACGTGGTCATCACCCTGTCCCGCGACCTGCCCGACTCCGAGCAGGTCGCCCAGCGCCTGGGCGATTTGCACAGCGTGGTCTGTGCCGCGCCGCAGTACCTCGAACGGCACGGCATCCCGAAGACCCCCCAGGACCTGCACGAGCACCGCTGCCTGCGCCTGGTCGATCCGCTGTTTCCCGACCGCTGGGTGTTCCAGAACGGCGACGCCGAGCTGACCGTGCGCCCCGGCGACCACTTCCAGGTCAACGTCGCGGAAGCCATGGCCCAGACCGCGGCGGCCGGCATGGGGGTCTGCCTGCTGCCCAGCTTCGTCGCCGCCAAGGCCCTGCGCCAGGGCACCCTGAAGCGCCTGCTGCCGCAGTTCCGGCTGCACCAGCGCAGCATCTACGCGCTCTACCCCTCGCGCAGCTTCCTCGACGCCAAGATCCGCACCTGGATCGAACTGCTCAAGGAGGAGCTGCCCAAGGCCTTCGCCCAGGATCAGCAGATCCTCGACGACGCGGCCTACTGGGCCTGACCCTCGGAAGACCCGGCGTCGGCCTGGAAGGCAGGCCGCATCGGGCTCCTGGCGAAAATGCCGCCCTTCCTCGAGAGTGTGTATTTCTGCAGAGTCGCTCTGCAGATATCGCCATTGTATCGAGCAAATTCGCACTGCTAGGCTCCAGGTATCCCCTCGCAGCGGTCAGCGAGCGCCATAACAACAATGCCCAGCAGGCGGAGACATGCGATGACCCAGCCCGGCTCCATCCCCACCATCAAGCTGCTGATCGACGGCCAGTTCGTCGAATCCCGGACCACCCAATGGCGCGATGTGGTCAACCCGGCCACCCAGCAGGTCCTGGCCCGCGTCCCCTTCGCCACCACGGCGGAGCTGAACGCGGCGGTCGCCAGCGCCCACGAGGCCTTCAGGACTTGGCGCAGGACGCCGATCGCCGCCCGCGCGCGGATCTTCCTCAAGTACCAGCAACTGATCCGGGAGAACCTCAAGGAGCTGGCGGCGATCCTCACCGCCGAGCAGGGCAAGACCCTGGCCGACGCCGAGGGCGACGTGTTTCGCGGCCTGGAGGTGGTCGAGCACGCCGCCGGCATCGGCAACCTGCAGCTCGGCGAGCTGGCCAACAACGTCGCCGCCGGCGTCGACACCTACACCCTGCTGCAGCCTTTGGGCGTGTGCGCCGGCATCACCCCCTTCAACTTCCCGGCGATGATCCCGCTGTGGATGTTCCCGATGGCCCTCGCCACCGGCAACACCTTCGTCCTCAAGCCCTCCGAGCAGGATCCGATGGTCACCATGCGCCTGGTCGAGCTGGCCCTGGCGGCCGGCGTGCCGCCGGGGGTGCTCAACGTGGTCCACGGCGGCGCCGAGGTGGTCGACCTGCTCTGCGACCACCCGGACATCAAGGCCCTCTCCTTCGTCGGCTCGACCCGCGTCGGCAGCCACGTCTACCGGCGCGCCAGCCAGGCCGGCAAGCGCGTGCAGTGCATGATGGGCGCGAAGAACCACGCCGTCGTCCTGCCCGACGCCCACAAGGAGCAGACCCTGGCCAACCTGGTCGGCGCCGCCTTCGGCGCGGCCGGCCAGCGCTGCATGGCGCTGTCGGTGGCGATCCTGGTCGGCGAGGCGCGGGAGTGGCTGCCGGAGCTGGTGGAAAAGGCCGGAACGCTCAGGGTCGGCGCCGGCAGCGAGCCCGGCACCGACGTCGGTCCGCTGATCTCCTGCGCGGCGCTGGACCGGGTCGGCGGCCTGATCGAGCGCGGCGTGCAGGAAGGCGCCCGCCTGGAGCTGGACGGCCGCAACCCGGTCGTCGCCGGCTACGAGCGGGGCAACTTCGTCGGGCCCACCGTTTTCTCCGGCGTCACCGCACAGATGACCCTCTACCGGGAGGAGATCTTCGGCCCGGTGCTCTGCGTGATGCAGGCCGAGACCCTGGACGAGGCCATCGCCATCGTCAACGCCAACCCGCACGGCAACGGCACGGCCCTGTTCACCCGCTCCGGCGCCGCCGCCCGCCACTTCCAGGAGGAGATCGACGTCGGCCAGGTGGGCATCAACGTGCCGATCCCGGTGCCGATGCCGATCTTCTCCTTCACCGGCTCGCGCGCCTCCAAGCTCGGCGACCTGGGCCCCTACGGCAAGCAGATCGTGCAGTTCTACACCCAGACCAAGACCGTCACGGCGCGCTGGTTCGACGAGAGCGAAGTCGGCAGCGCGGTGAACACCACCATCACCCTCAAGTAAAACCGTGCGCGGCAGGGCCGCCCGCGCCCTGCCGCGCACGGGAAAGGAAGCCTCGCCATGACCTACGAGAACCTGCTGCTGGACATGCACGGCAAGGTCGCGCTGATCACCCTCAACCGTCCGCAGGCCCTGAACGCCCTGTCGCCGGCGCTGACCGCCGAACTGAGCGCCCTGCTCGATGCGCTGGAGGCCGACGACGGCGTCGCCGCGGTGGTCCTCACCGGCAGCGAGAAGGCCTTCGCCGCCGGCGCCGACATCAAGGCGATGAAGGACTGGAGCTACATGGATGTCTACAAGTCCGACTTCATCACCGCCAGCTGGGAACGTCTGGCCAGCTTCCGCAAGCCGAGCATCGCCGCGGTGGCCGGTTACGCCCTGGGTGGCGGCTGCGAGCTGGCGATGATGTGCGACTTCATCATCGCTGCCGACACCGCCCGGTTCGGCCAGCCGGAAATCACCCTCGGCACCATCCCCGGCGCCGGCGGCACCCAGCGCCTGACCCGCTTCATCGGCAAGGCCAAGGCCATGGACATGGTCCTCACCGGGCGCCTGATGGACGCCCAGGAAGCCGAGCGCTGCAGCCTGGTCAGCCGCCTGGTGCCGGCCGACCGGCTGATCGAGGAAGCCCTCGCCGCCGCGACGAAGATCGCCCAGATGTCCGCGCCCATCGCCATGATGGCCAAGGAGTCGGTCAACCGCGCCTTCGAGACCAATCTTGCCGAGGGCATCCGCTTCGAGCGCCGGCTGTTCCACTCCACCTTCGCCACCGAGGACCGCCAGGAAGGCATGGCCGCCTTCGTCGAGAAGCGCAAGCCCGACTTCAAGGATCGTTGAGCCGCGGATCGCTCATCCCATAACAAGAACAAGAGGACATCACCATGCATATCGGCTTTCTCGGCCTCGGCAACATGGGCGCGCCCATGGCGCGCAACCTGCTGAAGGCCGGCCACCGGCTCGACGTCTTCGACCTGTCGGCAGCGGCCGTGGCCGGTCTGCTGGAGGCCGGCGCCACGGCCGCCGCCTCCCCCGCCGCGCTGGCGCGCACGGACGTCGAGCTGATCGTCAGCATGCTGCCCGCCTCCGCCCAGGTGAAGGGCGTCTACCTCGGCGAAGACGGCCTGATCGCCCGGGTCCGCCCCGGCGTGATGCTGATCGACAGCTCGACCATCGATCCGCTGAGCGCCCGGGAAGTGGCCGCCGCGGCCCGCGCCCATGGCAACCCGATGCTCGATGCGCCGGTGTCCGGTGGCACGGCGGGCGCCGCCGCCGGCACCCTGACCTTCATGGTCGGCGGCAGTACGGAGGACTTCGAGCGCGGCCGCCCGGTCCTCGCCGCCATGGGCCGGAACATCGTCCACTGCGGCGCCGCCGGCAACGGCCAGGTCGCCAAGGTGGCCAACAACCTGCTGCTCGGCATCTCCATGATCGGCGTCGCCGAGGCCATGAGTCTGGGCGTCGCGCTGGGCATGGACCCCAAGGTACTGGCCGGCATCCTCAACAGCTCCAGCGGCCGCTGCTGGAGCTCGGATACCTACAACCCCTTCCCCGGCGTGATGGACAACGTCCCCGCCGCCCGCGGCTACACGGGCGGCTTCGGCACCGACCTGATGCTCAAGGACCTCGGCCTGGCCAGCGAGGCCGCCCGCCAGGTGCGCCAGCCGGTGTTCCTCGGCGCCCTCGCCCAGCAGCTCTACCAGGCGTTCAGCGCCCAGGGCCACGGCGCCCTGGACTTCTCCGCCATCATCGATCTCTACCGCAAGGATGCCCAGGCATGAACGAAGCCCCCGTACTGGCGGCGGTGCGCAACCGCGTCGGCCACCTCACCCTCAACCGCCCGGCCGGCCTGAATGCCCTCACCCTGCCGATGGTCCGCCTCCTGGACCGGCAGTTGCAGACCTGGGCCGACGACCCGCAGATCCTCGCCGTGGTCCTGCGCGGCAGCGGCGAGAAGGCCTTCTGCGCCGGCGGCGATATCCGTTGGCTGTACGAGAGCTACCGTAAGGCCGACGGCCAGCACGAGGTCTTCTTCGTCGAGGAGTACGCCCTCGACCAGTACATCCACGCCTACCCCAAGCCGGTGCTGGCGCTGCTCGACGGCTTCGTCCTCGGCGGCGGCATGGGCCTGGTCCAGGGCGCCGCGCTGCGGGTGGTCAGCGAGCGGGTGAAGATGGGCATGCCCGAGGTCGGCATCGGCTACTTCCCGGACGTCGGCGCCAGCTATTTCCTGTCGCGCATGCCGGGGGCGCTGGGCATCTACCTGGGCGTCACCGGCGTGCACGTCGGCAGCGCCGACGCCCTGCACGGCGGCCTGGCCGACTGCCACCTGCCCGTCGGGCAGTTCGCCGAGCTGGATCGCTGCCTGGACGAGATGCACTGGAACGTGCACCCCGCCGAGGCCCTGCGCACCCTGCTCGCCACCCTGACCTCGAACCAGTTGCCGGCCTCGGAACTCGCCGCCCTGCAGCCGGCCATCGACCGGCACTTTGCCCTGCCGGACATCGCCGCCATCCGCGCCTCGCTGCAGGCGGAGCGGCGCCCGGAGTACCGCGCCTGGGCGGAACAAACCCTCGAGCTGCTGGAGAGCCGCTCGCCGCTGGCCGTCTGCCTGACCCTGGAGCTGCTGCGCCGCGGCCGCGCGCTGTCCCTCGCCGACTGCTTCGCCCTGGAGCTGCACCTGGACCGCCAGTGGTTCGCCAGCGGCGACATCATGGAGGGCGTGCGCGCCCTGCTGATCGACAGGGACAAGGCGCCGCGCTGGAATCCGCCCGGCCTGGCGGACGTCACGCCGGAACGGGTCCAGACTTTCTTTGCCGGCTTCCGGCCGAGCGCCGGCAAGACCTGCCGCCAGGCCTGACCGCGAGAGGTGAGCGCGATGCACGATATCGAACTGAGCGAAGAGCAACGCATGATCCGCGACCTGGCCCGCGATTTCGCCCGCCGCGAGGTCGCCCCGCGGGCCAGGGACTGGGAGAAGGCCGGCTGGATCGACGATGACCTGGTGGCGCAGATGGGCGAACTGGGCCTGCTCGGCATGGTGGTGCCGGAGCAATGGGGCGGCAGCTACGTCGACTACGTCGCCTACGCCCTGGCGGTGGAGGAAATCTCCGCCGGCGACGGCGCCCTCGGCACGCTGATGAGCGTCCACAACTCGGTCGGCTGCGGCCCCCTTCTGCAATACGGCAGCCAGACCCAGAAGGACGCCTGGCTGGCCGAGCTGGCCGCCGGCCGCGCCATCGGCTGCTTCTGCCTGACCGAGCCGCAGGCCGGCTCGGAGGCGCACAACCTGCGCACCCGCGCCGAACTCAGGGACGGCCGCTGGGTGCTCGACGGCGCCAAGCAGTTCGTCAGCAACGCCAGCCGCGCCCGGCTGGCCATCGTCTTCGCGGTGACCGACCCGGAACTCGGCAAGAAGGGCCTGTCGGCCTTCCTGGTGCCCACCGACACCCAAGGCTTCGTCGTCGAGCGCCGTGAGCACAAGATGGGCATCCGCGCCTCCGACACCTGCGCGGTGAGCCTGAGCGGGTGCAGCATCCCCGGGGAGAACCTGCTCGGCGAACGCGGCAAGGGGCTGGCCATCGCCCTCTCGAATCTGGAGGGCGGGCGCATCGGCATCGCCGCCCAGGCGCTCGGCATCGCCCGCGCGGCGTTCGAGGCGGCGCTGGCCTATGCCCGCGAGCGCGTGCAGTTCGGCAAGCCGATCGCCGAGCACCAGAGCATCGCCAACCTGCTGGCCGACATGCACACCCAGCTCAATGCCGCGCGCCTCTTGACCCTGCACGCTGCACGCCTGAAGAGCGCCGGCCTGCCCTGCCTGTCGGAGGCCTCGCAGGCCAAGCTGTACGCCTCGGAAATGGCCGAGCGGGTCTGCTCCAGCGCCATCCAGATCCACGGCGGCTACGGCTACCTGGAGGACTATCCGGTGGAGCGCTACTACCGCGACGCGCGGATCACCCAGATCTACGAAGGCACCAGCGAGATCCAGCGCCTCTTGATCGCCCGCGAGCTGGCCGACTACCCGCTGTGAGTCCTCGCCCCTACCACGACTCGCAACGGCAGGCCTGCGCCGGGCCTGCCGCTCAGCGTCCCATCATCAGGTCCTGATGCTGGCGGGCCATCTCGCGCAAAAAATCCCAGGTCACGCGCATTCGCGCCAGATCCTTGCTCTCCACCGGCATCAGCATCCAGAAGGTGCGGGTGAACTCCACCTGATCGGCGAGCACCTCGACCAGCGCCGGATCCCTGCGCGCCGCGAAGCTGGGCAGGATGGCGATGCCGGCGCCGGCGGCGGCGGCCTTCTGCTGGGCGAGGATGCTGGTACTGCGCAGGGCGATCTGCCGGGGCCGGCCGATGTCGTCCAGGTAGTGCAGCTCCTTGCTGTAGAGCAGGTCCTCGATATAGCTGACGAAGCTGTGCTGCCGGAGGTCGTCGCGGCTGCGGATCGGCGGGTGCGCGGCCAGGTAGTCCGCCGAGGCGTAGAGGCGCAGCACGTAGTCGGTCAGCCGGGTGATGATGTAGGGACCGCGCTCGGGGCGCTCCAGGGTGATGACGATGTCCGCCTCGTGGCGCGACAGGCGCACCATGCGCGGCACCGCCAGCAGGTCGACGCCCAGGTGGGGATAGCGCCGGGTCAGGGCCGCCAGCTGGCCGGCCAGCAGCTCGACGCCATAGCCCTCGGTCGCGCCGATGCGCACCAGCCCCGACAGGGTGTCGGCGCTGCCCGAATCCTCCTGCTCGATGGCGCGAAAGGCGCTTTCCATGGCCTCCACCTGGACCAGCAGGCGGCGCCCCGCCTCCGTCGGGCCGTAGCCCGAGCCGTCGCGGATGAACAGCGGCTGCCCCAGGCTCTTCTCCAAGGCCTGCACCCGCCGCGCCACCGTGGTGTGGTCCACGCCGAGCCGGCGGGCCGCCACCGTCAGTTTTTTCGCCCGCGCCAGTTCGAGAAAGAAGCGCAGATTGTCCCAGTCCATGTCCTTGTCTCGGGAGAGATCACGACCCCGATCATGCAATGCCTGCGCACCTTTGCACAGCCCGGACCTGTGCGCCCGATACCTGTGCATAAATGCAGACCGGCTCTGCGCCTGGCTGCCTTGCCAAGAGCGGTCGCACTGTTAGGCTCAAACAGAAGAGGCGATGGCCCCGGATGGAGAAGGCAGGTCCGCTCCGCCCGCCCTCGGGACGCCAGCCGCCGCCCACTCGGCAGTCCTGCTCCACGCGAACCTCGCCCAGGAACAACCGCGCAGAGGGATCGATGAACGAAGCACTCTCCCCGGATGGCGATCCGGGGTGCCCCCATCCATTCCCGCCTGCCGGGGCGGCCGGCCCCGGGCCGCACCGACGATGCGCCAACGCGAGAAAAAGATGAGGCGTCAGCCGAGCCGTTCCCCGCAGTGGCCGTAGTTCCCCTGCATTCGCCGTTCTCGTCAATAACAACAACAGAGAGCCGAAACGATGAACTATCAGCACTACCATGAGCGCTCCATCGCCGATCCCGCCGGCTTCTGGGCCGAACAGGCACGCGCCGTGAACTGGTTCCGCCACCCGGCGGAAACGCTCCGTCCCCTGGCGGACGGCACCCACCAGTGGTTCGCCGACGGTCAGCTGAACAGCTGCTACCTGGCCCTGGATCACCAGATCGAGCAGGGCCGCGGCGAGCAGACGGCGCTGATCTACGACTCGCCGGTCACCAGCCGCAAGGCCCGCTACAGCTACCGCGAGCTGCGCGACGAGGTGGCCCGCCTGGCCGGCGCGCTGCGCGAGCTGGGCGTGGAAAAGGGCGACCGGGTCATCATCTACATGCCGATGGTGCCGCAGGCGGCCATGGCCATGCTCGCCTGCGCGCGGATCGGCGCGGTGCATTCGGTGGTGTTCGGCGGCTTCGCCCCCCACGAGCTGGCGCTGCGCATCGACGACGCCCAACCCAAGCTGCTGCTCACCGCGTCCTGCGGCCTGGAGTTCGACCGGGTCATCGAATACAAGCCGCTGGTCGACAGGGCCCTGGAGCTGGCCAGCCACCGGCCCGAGTACGTGCTGGTGCTGCGCCGGCCGCAGGCGCGCGTCACGCTGATCCCCGGGCGCGACCTGGACTGGCACGCCACCATCCCGCTGGCCGACCCGGTGGAGCCGGTGCCCCTGGACAGCAGCGATCCGCTGTACATCATGTACACCTCCGGCACGACCGGAAAACCCAAGGGCATCGTGCGCGACAACGGCGGCAATGCGGTCGCCCTGACCTTCGCCATGCGCCACATCTACAACATGCAGCCCGGCGACGTCTGGTGGGGCATCTCCGACGTCGGCTGGGTGGTCGGCCACTCGCTGATCGTCTACGGCCCGCTGATGAACGGCTGCACCACCCTCCTCTACGAGGGCAAGCCGATCCGCACGCCCGATGCCGGCACCTACTGGCGGGTGATCGAGGAGTACGGCGTCAACAGCCTGTTCTGCGCGCCGACGGCGATCCGCGCCATACGCAAGGAGGACCCCGAGGGCATGTTGAGCCGGCGCCACGACCTGAGCTCGCTGAGGCACCTGTTCCTAGCCGGCGAGAAGCTCGATTCGAGCACCCACCAGTGGCTGGAGGCGCTGACCGGCAAGCCGGTGCACGACCACTGGTGGCAGACGGAAACCGGCTGGCCGGTCACCGCCCCCTGCACCGGCCTGGAAGGCCACGACGTGCGGCATGGGTCGAGCAACCGGCCGGTGCCCGGCTACCGGGTCCAGGTGATGGACGAGCAGGGCCAGCCGCTCGGGCCGAACCGGCAGGGCGCGATCGTCATCGCGCTGCCCCTGCCTCCCGGCTGCGCCCAGACCCTGTGGAACGATCACGAGCGCTACCTGCAGTCCTACCTGGCCGCCTACCCCGACTACTACCACACCGGCGACGGCGGCTATCTGGACGACGAGGGCTTCGTCTACATCATGGGCCGCACCGACGACGTGATCAACGTGGCCGGCCACCGCCTGTCCACCGGGGAGATGGAGGATCAGGTGGCCCGGCATCCGGCGGTGGCCGAATGCGCGGTGATCGGCGTGCCCGACGCGATCAAGGGGCAGGTGCCGCTGGGCCTGATCGTCCTCAAGGACGGCGCTCGGATCGGCGAGCAGCAGTTGCAGCGGGAACTGACGGCCATGATCCGCGAGCAGATCGGCGCGCTGGCCTGCTTCCAGCGGATCGCGCTGGTCAAGCGCCTGCCGAAGACCCGCTCGGGCAAGATCCTCCGGGCGGTGCTGCGCACGATCGCCAACGGCGAGGAGCCGGTCGTGCCCTCCACCATCGACGACCCGGCGATCCTCGGGGAAGTCTCCGGCGTCCTGGCCGCCTACACGCGCGCCGGCTGAGGCCCGCTCGCGGCCCGATGCCGCCGCGCAGCATCGGGCCGCAGTGTTACGCCGTCGCCGCTCCGGCTAGGATGGAGGCTCCCTCAGCCGCCCGGGCGATGCCCCACCACCGTGCCTCTCCGACAACTTCTGCCCGCCCTGCTGGTCAGCGTCGGCCTCACCCTGCTCATGCTGCCGCTGCAGGAAGCCATCGACCTCTCCAACACGGCACTGCTCTACGTGCTGGTCATCGTCGTCATCGGCAGCCATTACGGGCGCCTCCCGGCGATCGCCGCGGCGCTGCTGAGCGCCCTGCTCTACGCCCACGTCTTCGTCCCGCCGCTGTTCTCCCTTGCGATCACCGAGGCCCAGTACCTGCTGGCCACCGTGGTCATGCTGGTAGTGGCCCTGCTGGTCGGCCACCTCACCGCCGCCCTGAAGGCCCAGGCCGAACAGGTGCAGGCCCGGGAAACCCAGGCCCGCGCCCTGTACGACCTGGCCCGGCACCTGACCGCCGCGCAGACGCCGGCCGAGGTGGAGGAGATCGCCGGCCGCTTTCTCGGCACCGCGCTGCAGGCCGGCCATACCCGCATCCTGGCGGAGAGCGGGTTCGCCGCGCCGCCGGCCCCGCTCGACGCGGCCGCGCTGCAGGCGGCTCTCGCCGGCGGCCAGCCCCTGCTGACCCCGGGCGGCGATCCGCGCCATACCTTCGCCCTGGTCCCGCTGGTCGCCAGCGGCCCGCCGCACCTGCTGGTCTGCGAGCTGCCCGCCGCCCAGGCCCGCAACCGTGGCACGCGCGCGCTGCTGGAGACCGCCTCGTCGGTACTGACGGTGGCCCTGGAGCGCACCCACTTCGCCGCCGTCGCCCGGGAAACCGAGTTGCGCCGCGCCGCCGAATCCCTGCGCGGCTCCATTCTCTCAGCGCTGTCCCACGACCTGCGCACGCCGCTGACGGTGATGCTCGGCCTGGCCGACAGCCTGGCCCTCGGCAAGGCCTCGGCGGAGCGCCAGAAGAGCATGCTCGCCGCCCTGCGCAACCAGGCCCTGTCGATCAACCAGCTGGTCACCAACCTGCTCGACATGGCCCGCCTGCGTTCCGGCAACCTCGAGCTGAACCAGGAATGGCAGCCGATCGACGAGGTCATCGGCGCCACCCTGCGCCAGGTCCGCGCCCAGTGGAAGGACCGGGAGATCACCCTGGACATCCCGCCCGGCCTGCCCCCGCTGCGCCTCGACGCGGTGCTGGTGGAGCGGGTCCTGTGGAATCTGCTGGAGAACGCCATCAAGTACTCGCCGGCCGACACCCCGGTGGAACTGGTGGCGCGCCGCTTCGGCGACTGGCTGGACGTGATGGTCTGCGACTGGGGCCCCGGGCTGCCGGCGGACGGCGGCGAGGAGCTGTTCGGCCTGTTCCGCCGCGGCCAGAGCGAATCCAGCATTCCCGGCGTCGGCCTGGGCCTGGCCATCGCCCGCAGCATCGCCGAGGCCCACGGCGGCCAGGTGCTGGCGGAAAACCGCATGGGCGGCGGCGCCTGCTTCCGCCTGCGCCTGCCACTGGGCAACGCGCCCACCTTGAGCGATCTGGAGAACGAGACTTGACTGCTCCCCTCCCTGAAGGAAGGGGATTCCCAATTCACCGAGAACAGGACACGGATACTCGACCCATGCCGCTTACGTTCTCTCCAAGGGCTAACACCGCCAGCCCGGCGGCTTTGATATTGATCGCGGCGTTCACGTCGCGG
Organism: Azotobacter salinestris; assembly: GCF_009363155.1. Taxonomy (NCBI): domain Bacteria; kingdom Pseudomonadati; phylum Pseudomonadota; class Gammaproteobacteria; order Pseudomonadales; family Pseudomonadaceae; genus Azotobacter; species Azotobacter salinestris. The sequence continues at coordinate 3,768,190 of NZ_CP045302.1, read as the reverse complement.
TCATGCTCGGTTCCGCATTCCGGGCAGCTCCAGCGGCGAACATCCAGCGGCAGGCGCTCAAGGGTATGCCCGCAGCAGGAGCAGCGCTTCGAACTGGGATACCAACGGTCGATCTGGACGATCTGCCGACCGGCCCACCCGCCCTTGTATTCCAGCTGGCGAACGAGCTCACCCCAGCCTGCATCGGCAATGGCTTTGCTCAGTTTCGCATTGCGGATCATGTTCTTCACGGCAAGGGTTTCGGCGCAGACCACTTGGTTCTCGTTATTAAGGTGGCCCTTAAATAGACGTCTAGTTAGACTTCAGGCATGGAAAAGATCGACGCCCGCAAACTGACCGCAGAGAGTCGCAAGCTGCTTCGCCAGATAGTGATTCGCCTGCGCCAGCAGTCCAACATGAAAGTCGAGGAGTTGGCCTCGGTCACCGGTGTGCATCCGACCACCATCAAGACTTGGCTGACCCGTGCCAACCGCGAGGGCGCGCAAGCCCTGGAGGAAAAGCGTCGGGGGCGCCCGGCGGGCGCCTGCCGCAAGCTGACGCCGGCCGACGAGCAGTGGCTGCGCGAGCAAATCGTCGAGCAACCCCCGCAGCAGCTGCAGTTGCCGTTTGCCCTGTGGACGCGCCCGGCATCAAGGCGCTGGCCAGGGAACGCCTCGGGATCGAGCTGCAGGACCGGTTGATCGGCAAGTATCTCAAGCGCTGGGGGTTTACGCCTCAGCGTCCCGTGAAGCGGGCGCAGGAGCAGCGGCCGGAGGACATCGAGCGCTGGCTGAAGCAGACCTACCCCCAGGTCAAGGCGCGCGCCGCTGCCGAAGGAGCGGTGATTCACTGGGGGGACGAAACCGCAGTCAAGGAGGATGCGAACTGGATACGCGGCTACGCCCCCAGGGGCCAGACGCCAGTGCTGGCGACGCCCACTCGCTGGCACAAGCTGTCGATGATCTCCGCAATTTCGCCCCGTGGCGAGGTGGCCTTCCAGATCGTCGAAGGCAGTATCAACGCGCTGCGTTTCATCGACTTCCTGAGCCGCCTCGTTGAAGGGACACCGCAGAAGATCTTCCTGGTGGTCGATAACCTGCGCGTCCACCATGCCAAGGTGGTCAGCGAGTGGCTCAGTGACAAGCAGGACAGGATCGAACTGGTGTTCCTACCACCCTATGCGCCCGAGTCCAATCCCGACGAGTACCTGAATCGGGATTTCAAGACGGCGCTGCGCAGCGGCCCGGTCAGCCATGACAAGGCCAGCCTGCTGGACAAGGCGATGGCTTTCATGAACACACTCGGCAGCTTGCCCGACAAGGTCATGGCCTATTTCCAGCATCCTGCAGCACGCTATGCCATGGCGTGAATTTAAGGGCCTGATTAATAATCAGTCTGCGGGACAGCTTATGCAAGCTGTCCGTCCGGCAATCGGAAATTTTCGCGTGAATACGGGCTACTTTCCGTCGAGCCTTGGCGCGGTTCTTCGAGCCGAGCGGCTTCTTGCTCAGCCGGCGTTGGGCCAGGGCCAGACGGGAGGCGTATTTCGCGGTGTGGCGGGGGTTGCCGAATCGTTCGCCCTTGCTGGTGACGAACAGGTCTTTCAGACCCAGGTCGATGCCGAGACTTTTCGGCACAACCGGAAGGGTTTCAGGCTCGAACTCGCACAGGCAGGACACAAAGTACCGCCCTGCAGAGTCCCGGGAAATCGTGACCGTGGAAGGCTCACCAGGAAGTGTCCGACTCCAGCGGATCGCCAAGGGCTCGTCGCACTTGGCCAGGAACAGCTTGCCGTCGCGATAGCGGAAGGCCGAGCTGGTGAACTCGGCGGACTGCCGGTGCCGTTTCTTCTTGAAGGCCGGGTACTTCGCCCGGCCCTCGAAAAAGTTCTTGAACGCAGCCTGCTGGTGGCGAAGGCATTGCTGCAATGGCACCGAACTGACTTCATTGAGAAAAGCCAGCTCCGGCAGCTTCTTGATTGCCGTCAGCCGGGCGCTGGCCTGCGTGTAGCCGACCTTCTGCTGCTCCTTGAAGAATGCATCAGTACGCCAGCGCAGCACCGAGTTGTAGACGAAACGCACGCACCCGAACGTCCTGGCAAGCAGTTCTGCTTGTTCTGGAGTCGGGTAGAAGCGGTATTGGTAGGCGCGTTTCGTCATGACTCACAAAATAAACCAATCACTATAAAGATAGCGACCACCTGAGAAGGAGGCAGCGAGAACAGGGGTGCCCTGCGGGCGCCGCGCTATCCCTCCCCGCACTAGAAGTCCGGGGGTTTCTCGCGCAAATCGGATGAGCGACATCCCGACCATCCTGCTGGTGGAGGACGACCGGCAGATCCGCGAACTGGTCGCCGCCACCCTGGAGGGCGAAGGCTATGCCGTGGTCGAGGCCGGCAGCGCCGCCGAAGGCGCGGTGCAGGCCGGCGCCTGCCGCCCGGACCTGCTGATCCTCGACCTGGGCCTGCCCGACCGCAACGGCATCAACTTCATCCGCGACTACCGGATCTGGTCCTCGGTGCCCATCCTGATCCTCTCCGCGCGGACCCAGGAGATCAGCAAGATCACCGCCCTGGAGGCAGGCGCCGACGACTACCTGACCAAGCCCTTCGGCGTTGCCGAGCTGCTCGAGCGGGTGTGCGCGCTGCTCAAGCGCGCCCCCGCGGAGCGCGACCAGCTGGAACCGACCATCGACTTCGGCGACTGCCGGATCGACTGCGTGCACCGCGTCGTCAGCCGCGCCGGCGAACCCCTGCACCTGACCGACATCCAGTACCGGCTGCTGATCCTGCTGGCCTCGAACCCCGGCCGGGTCCTCACCCACCGCCAGCTGCTGCTGCAGATCTGGGGCAGCCATGCGGTGGAGAACAACCAGTACCTGCGGGTCCACGTCGGCCACCTGCGGCAGAAGATCGAGCGCGTCCCGGCCCAGCCGCGCCACATCCTCACCGAGATCGGCGTCGGCTACCGCTTCCAGCCCTGACTTGCCTGCCATGGACTCCAAGTTTCGCTGTTTCAGAGCGGGCCATTCAGGGTTCCGGTTCGGTTCCCCCCAACCTCCGCAGGAAATGTTCCGGGAAGGAACCCGGCAAGCGAAGCGGCTGTCTTGAAAGGCTGCTGCAGGCCCGCAGTTGGCCAGCGCCACGGCATCTCGCCAGGGGGCGCCTGCAGCGCACACAAGCGAAACAGGGATTGTTGAATGACTACATCGACACCGAGCAGTAACGTAGCGCCCTCCACGCCCCGCGCGGCCACCGGCAAGGTGCTCGTGGACAACAAGAGTGCCTACAGCCCCAACGACAACGACCGGAGCATCGAAGCCATGCTCGTGCAGCCCGACGGCAAGATCCTGCTGCTGGGCCTCAGCTTCTACGGTTCCGAGACCGTCATCCGGCTGAATGCCGACGGCACCCTCGACACCGATTTCGGCGCCCTCGGCAAGGTCTCCAGCGACTGGGGTAGCAGCCTGTCCCTGCAAGCCGACGGCCGTATCCTGGTGGCCGGGTTCAGCGCCGATCACGACTTCGCCGTGAGCCGCCTGAATACCGACGGCAGCCTCGACACCAGCTTCGGCGAGGGCGGCAAGGCCAACGTCGATTTCGACGGCGGAGGCTGGGCCCGTGTCGTGGTCGTGCAGCCCGACGGCAAGATCCTGCTGGCCGGCTCCGGCGACAACGACTTCGGCGTGATCCGCCTGAACGCCGACGGCAGCCTCGACAGCGGCTTCGGCGAGCTCAGCAGGGTCATCGTCGATATCGCCGGCGGCAAGGACCGGGTCGACAGCCTCGTCGTGCAGCCCGACGGCAAGATCCTGGTGTCAGGCTCCAGCTACAACCCCGCCAGCGGTGGCTGGGACTTCGGCGTGACGCGGCTGAATGCCGACGGCAGCCTCGACACCGGGTTCGGTGACCTCGGCAAGGTGATCGTCGATCTTGGCGTGACCCACGCGAGCGACGACAAGAGCTACGGTCTGTTCCTGCAAGACGATGGCAGGATTCTGGTCGCGGGCACTGGCTACTACGAGCACTACCTTACCCACAACAGCTACTACGACTACAGCTTCGGCGTGATCCGCCTGAATGCCGATGGCAGCCTCGACAGCGGTTTCGGCGACCAGGGCAGGGCCATCGTCGATCCCACGGGGGTCTACGATGCGAGGAGCGATGCCGTGGTACAGCCCGATGGCAAGATCCTGCTATTCGGCGGCGGCAGCTATGAGTACCAGAACACCATAACCCGGCTGAACGCCGATGGCAGCCTCGACACCGGCTTCGGTAACGACGGCTTTCTCACCTCCTCCTCCAGCGATGAGCGCTATTCCAGGCTCGCCGTCCAGTCCGACGGCAAGATCCTCCTGGCCGAAGGGCACTTCACCGCCGAATCGAGCACCCTGGAAGATGATGAGCCCTCGGGGGAGTGGGATTTCGGCGTGATCCGCATGAACGCCGACGGCAGTCGTGACCCGAATTTCGGCGACCTGGACGATGGCACCGTTCTCGTCGAGGGTGGCGACGGCAACGACGAGCTGATCGGCCGCCGTCACGCCGACATCGACGAACTGCTCCTCGGCAAGGGGGGCGATGACAGTCTGAACGGCGGGGGCAACGCCGCCTTCCTCGGCGGCGACGACATCCTCGACGGTGGCGCCGGGCGCGACAGCCTGACCGGCGGCGACGGCGCCGACCTGTTCCGTTTCTCGAATCGCGCGGACAGCTACCGTACCGCCAGCGAAGGCTTCGCCGACCGGGTTCACGACTTCGCCCCCGACGAGGATCGCATCGACCTCTCGACGCTCGGCTTCACCGGCCTGGGCGACGACCGCGACGGCACCCTGGCCGTGCAGGTGAGCGGCGAGCGCACCTACCTCAAGAGCTTCGAGGCGGATGCCGAAGGAAGGCGCTTCGAAGTGATCCTGGACGGCGACTTCGGCGGCCAGCTCGACGACGGCCAACTGATTTTCGCGCCGCAGCTCCTCGCAGGCAGCGCGGCCGGCGAGCACCTGAGCGGCACGCGGCTGGCCGAGATCCTCGGCGGCGCGGGCGGCGACGACCGCCTGCACGGCGCCGGCGGCGACGACCTGCTCGATGGCGGCGCCGGACGCGACCTGCTGATCGGCGGCAGCGGCGCCGATGTATTCCGCATCGCCAGCCGCGAGGACAGCTACCGCACCGCCGGCGAGAGCTTCGCCGACCGGATCCGCGACTTCGACCCCGACGAGGATCGCATCGACCTCTCGGCGCTCGGCTTCACCGGCCTGGGCGACGGCCGCGACGGCACCCTGGCCGTGCAGGTGGGCGGCGAGCGCACCTACCTCAAGAGCTTCGAGGCGGACGCCGAGGGACGGCGCTTCGAACTCGCCCTGGACGGCGATCTCGCCGGCCGGCTCGACAGCGGCAATCTGCTCTTCGCCGCCATGGCCCTTGCCGGCAGTGCGGCCGACGACCAGTTGATCGGCAGCGCGGCGCCGGAAATCCTCCGCGGCGCGGACGGCGACGACTACCTGCACGGCGGCGCCGGCGACGATCTGCTCGATAGCGGTGCCGGGCGCGATGTTCTGATCGGCGGCAGCGGCGCCGATCTGTTCCGCTTCGCGAGCCTCGAGGACAGCTACCGTACCGCCGGCGAGAGCTTCGCCGACCGGATCCGCGACTTCGAGACCGGTACAGACCGCATCGACCTCTCGGCGCTCGGCTTCACCGGCCTGGGCGACGGCCGCGACGGCACCCTGGCCGTGCAGGTGAGCGGCGAGCGCACCTACCTCAAGAGCTTCGAGACGGACGCCGCGGGACGGCGTTTCGAGATCGTTCTGGATGGCGACCATGGCGATCTTTCCGCCGAGGATTTTCTCTTCACCGCACCGATGGCTACGGCCATCGAGCTGACCGGTGTCGCGCAGCCCGAACAGGCTGGCTGAAGGGGGACTCCCATCCAACTGAAGGGGCGCCCGCCAGACAGCGGGCGCCTCTCGACCAACGGATCTGGAAATGACCAGGCAGTAGCAGGGAGCAAAGGCTCTGCAAGAGGACGAGGAGGATGCCAGGAGAGGAGTTGCCCTTGAACGCTCCGGGCCGGCTCGACTAGCCTGAAGGTGTGACGCCGGGCCCCTCTGACGGTCGTTGCCGCCATGTCGGAGTCACTGTCTGTACAACTTCGACTGGCAAGGAGGGGCTCATGGAAGCTCTCATGGCGTTCGCCACAATCCCCTTTCTCGGCACCGCCACCTGGCTGTGGCTGCTGTTCATCGGCATCGTCATCGCGCTGCTGGTCTTCGACCTCGGCGTGCTGCACCGCGACCACCACGAAATCGGCGTGCAGGAAAGCCTGCTGCTGTCCGCCGGCTACATCAGCGCCGGCCTGCTGTTCGGCCTGCTGGTCTGGCACTGGAAGGGCCTGGACGCGAGCCTGGAGTACTACACCGGCTTTCTGATCGAAAAATCGCTGTCGATGGACAACGTGTTCGTCATGGCGATGATCTTCGGCTATCTGGCGATTCCCCGCCGCTACCAGCACGAGGTGCTGTTCTGGGGCATTCTCGGGGTGATCGTGCTGCGTGCGCTGATGATCGGTCTGGGCGCCGCGCTGATCGCCGAGTTCCACTGGATTCTCTACCTGTTCGGCGTCTTCCTGCTGCTGACCGGCCTGCGGATGCTGTTCTCCCGAGTCGACGACGACCAGAACATGGAAAACAACCGGTTCGTCCAGTTCCTGCGCCACCGCCTGCGGGTGACCGACCGGCTGCACGACGGGCGCTTCATCGTCCGCCAGCCCAACGCCAGCGGCAGGCCCGTGCTCTGGGCCACGCCGCTCTTGCTGGCGCTGATTCTGATCGAGTGCGCCGACGTGGTCTTCGCGGTGGACAGCGTGCCGGCGATCTTCGCCATCACCCTGGACCCCTTCCTCGTCTACACCTCGAACATCTTCGCCGTCCTCGGCCTGCGCGCGCTGTACTTCGCCCTGGCGGCGCTGATCCACCGCTTCGCCTACCTGAAATACGCCCTGGCCCTGGTGCTGGTGTTCATCGGCGGCAAGATCCTCCTGGCCAGCGTCATCGGCAAGATCCCGGCCCCGGTATCGCTCGGCGTGACCTTCGGCCTGCTGCTCGGCGGCGTCCTGTTCTCACTGTGGAAAACCAGAAACCAGGCCGCGCTCGGGGAAAGCGACAAACAGCTCCACTGAAGGGCAAGGTGAACCTGTTCGACAACAAACCTACGTGTCGCTCGGCGAGCCCCGGCAGCTCCAGCGCTCTACCACGCGGGAGCCCTGGGAGGCCGGATGCCAGTCGACTCCGGCACGGGACAAGCCGACGGACCGGGCGGCTCGGTTGTCCGGCGGTCCGCTGCGGATCGCTCGCTCAGCTCGATTGGGCATTGCCGTCGTCCGGGACTTCGTCCAGCGCCTCCGCCTGCCCCGGCAACTCGGTAATCACACTGAAGTCGCTGACCTCGATGGCCCCCAGCCCGTAGCCGAGCAGATGGAAGGAGAACGCCTTGCGCGACTCCGGATTGTCGAAGCTGAAATCCATCTCCAGCGGCCGCTCGGGCGTGACCAGCATTTCCGTGGGAAGGCCCAGGGGCACGTCCTGCTCGAACTCCTTGGCCTTGAGCAGAATGTAGGCGTTCTGTTGCGGGTCCACGGAGCGCACGGTCAGGCGTACGCGGGTGTGCGATCCCTTGGGCATCTCCAGGTACTGGGCGCCGATGAGGTTGTCCGCCCAGTCGTCCCTGACTTGCGCCTGAAGCGGGATCCTGGCCGGGCTGCCGAACTGGTAGTGCCGGCTCAGCGGTGTCCGCAGCAGGGTGCGATCCAGCGCGGCGGCGCGCGAGGCGATCTGCCGCGCACGCTTGCCGCCATATCGGCCCAGCAGGGTCGCCTGCCCGGCGATGAAGCCCTCACTGGCGTAATACCGGCAGTGCTGCTGGAAATCGCACTCGGTCAGGGTGCCCCGCCCATCGTGATAGCGCAGCTTGCCGTTGGTGAACGACATGATCTCCCGCCCCGTTGCATAGTCGCGGAACAGCGAACGACCGCTCAGGGTCGCCGGCATCGGGAAGCCGAAGTAGTCGAGTAGCGAAGCGCTCAGATCGACATGTCCGTAGACCCCGGACTTCAGCCGGGGCAACTGCTCCTGCTCCGGCGCCAACACCAGGCTGAAGCCCCACGACGAGGCCAGGCGCACGCCGTCGATGCCATGGGATTCGTCCGAGGTGACGATGACCAGGGTATCCTTCAACACGCCCTGACGCTCCAGGCCGGCCAGGAATTGCCCGAGCGCATCGTCCAGGTAGGCCACCGCCGCCTGCTTGGGCGTGGCGTGGCGCTGCAGGTACTCCTCGGGCGCCGAATAGGGCTGGTGGGTGCCCACGCTCAGCAGCGTGAGCATCCAGGGCCGCTCCTGTTGCCGCAGCTGGCCGATGTAGTCCAGCGCGCCCTCGAAGAACGCCTTGTCATCCTTGCCCCACGGGAAATCCAGGTGCGACGGGTTGGTGAACCACTCCCGGCCCCGGGTGGCATCGAAGCCGATGTGCGGCATGATCCTGTCCTTGGCCATGAACCTGAGGCCCGCGCCCTGCAGGTAGTGCGTGGCGAACCCGTTCTTGCGTAGCTGGGCCGGCAGGCAGTCCTGGTTGCGGCGGGTCAGGGTCAGCATCTCGACGCCCTTGGGCGTGCCATTGTCGAGCTTGTCGTAATCGCCGCAGAGCATCGCGTACAGGCCGCGAATGGTCTGATGGCTGTGCAGCACATAGTCGGGCGTGTTCATGCCACGCTCGGCCCATGCACTCAGATTCGGCATCAGGTTTTCCCGATAGCGGCTGTGCAGGGCGTGCCGGTTCATCCCCACATAGGCGCCGGGAATGCCTTCGAGCACGACCAGCAGTACATTGCGGGCGCGTCCGGGGGCACGCAGCAGTTTTTGTCCATTCAGGTCGAGCCGGGTGAGGCCCGCCATCTGCGGCGGCAGATCGACGCTGTCGCCTTGCAGCCACTCTTCCGCTCGCGCCTGCCCCGCCCCGATGCCTGCCGCCAGCAGCTGATGCGGCAGGTTGAACAGCCGCCACTGATCGTCCTCGCCGGGCTGCAGGTACTGTGCGCCGCCGTGGGCCAGCAGGAGCAGCGCCGGCGCCAGCCAGGCATGCCGGGGCAAGCCTGCAGCGGGTCTGGAACGACCGGCCCCCTGGGCGATCAGCCAGATCGCCAGGCCGAGCGCCAGGGCGGCGGCCAGCCAGGGATGGGCAAAACCGCCACCGGTGGAGTTCTCCAGAAACTGCGGGTCGAGCAGGTAGTGGAGGTCCGCCACGCTCGGCAGCCTGCCGACTGCGCTGACCAGTTCGGCCGTGGCCAGCATCATCAGGCTCCACACCGACAACACCGGCAATGCCAGCCACCATGGACGCCGATACAGGAGCACGATCAGCAGGCTGGCGATGCCCAGGTCCGAGAGATAGCCGAGTGGATTGGACCACCCCTGGGCAAGGCGCAGGCCCAGAGGAACGACCAGCACCAGCCCGATCAAGGCGATGAGGGAAAAAAGGGGATGCTGCAAGCAGCGACGCATGAAGTTCACAAGAAATCTGCCAGCCATTGAATCGTCATAGAGGTTTGAGAAGCTGTGGGGCCAGGAAGCCATGCGGGCTCCCGGGCACGTCCCGAACACCGGTCGTCGTCCTGATTGATAACGGCCGTGGCTTCCTGCGTGCGACCTCTTGAAGAAATCCCGGACCTGCGTTCGATAGGCTCGTGGCTCTGCGGCGAGAGCCGGGCGACACCCTCTTCCTGCAGCGAATATCCCTGCCTCCCGGGCTGCCCTGGGGCGGCCGTCAAGCGGGGGCTGCACGGCACGCCGGTTCATCCAGGCTGCCGGGGCACTCCCTGGCGCTCCTGGATGAACCGGCGAAACGCGCCGCGGTTGGCGTGGAACGGGGTGCGAGCCCGACCGGGGGTCCGAATCGTCCGCGCCGAACGTCACGCGCTCGGCTGACGAGCCTCTCGCGGCGGGCCATTATCTCGATGTAAAAAGAGCGTGAACAAGCTCCGGACACCCGGAAAACCGGAGGCCGGACGACGCATTGCGCTTCGTCCGGCCTCCGGGAACAGCGGCGGGTTCAGGCCCGGCGGTCAGCCGGCGGCGCTCAGCTTGGTCAGGTTGGCATGCCAGACATCCAACTGCACCACATGCTCCGCCTCCTCGTCGGCGAACTCCGTGGCCATCGCCTTCACTTCCGGATCGGCGGTTTCGTCGGCGATCTTCTGGTAGTACTCGTGGCTGCGCTGCTCGCCGCGCATGGCCAGCGCCATGGCGCCGAGCACGTCGATGTCCGGGTCTACCGGGCCCCAGGCGGCCTCCGGGCTGGAGCCCTCGGGCCAGTCGTACTCGTCGGCCGCCAGCTTCGGCAGGTCGTGGAAGCCGCCGCGCTCCATGGCCTCGCGCTGGTGCAGACGGGAATAGTGGGACATCTGCTGGAAGAACTCCGCCACCTCGGCATTGCCGAGTTTCTGCATGGCTTCGGCCAGCTCGGCATAGCGGCGGGACGACTCCTTCTCCAGCTGGATGGCATGGGCAAGGAAACGCTGGATCTCGTTCACACCCCTCTCCTTGATCGATTGAAGGTGGATGAAAGCCGAAGCCACCACGACCCTCTCGGGCGACCGGGAGGCCTCACGGAAAGTGAGGATAATGCGGCAGGTTTCGCATTGCCGGCAACCGGCGATTTGCCGCGGCGGATGCTGCCCGTCGGGCGAAGCGCCCGGTAGACTCGAACGGACGATCGGAGAAACCGCCGCCGGAGGCGGCCGCCCATCCATCCAGCGGTAACGCCCCATGCAGATCGACGAAGAACTGACCTTCAAGAAGCTGGAAATCTTCCTGGCCTTCATGCGCAGCGGCAACCTGTCGCGCGCCGCCGCCGAGCTGGACACCAGCACGGTCAGCGTGCACCGCGCCCTGCACTCGCTGGAGAACGCCCTGCGCTGCCCGCTGTTCAGGCGCGAGGGGCGCAAGCTGACGCCCCTGGAGAGCGCCCATGTGCTGGAGGACCGCGCGCAGAAGCTGATCGCCGACATGCTCGACACCGTGCGCCTGACCCGCGAGGCGGCCGGCTTCTCCGCCGAGCGCTTCAAGCTCGGCGCGCTCTACTCGCTGACGGTGAAGACCGTGCCGCAGCTGATCATGGGCCTCAAGCTGCGGCGCAGCACGCTGAACATCGACCTGATCCTCGGCTCCAACATCGACCTGCTGTACAGGCTGAAGAACCTCGAGCTGGACGCCATCCTGGTCTCGCTCAACGACAGCGTGAACGATCCGGACTGCGAGTCGCTGCCGCTGTTTCGCGACGACATCTTCCTCGCCGTGCCGGTCGACTCGCCCTTCGCCAACCAGGCCGAGGTTGATCTGGCCGAGCTGCGCGAGGCCACCTTCATCACCCTGACCCAGGGCTTCGCCACCCACCAGGACGCGTTGCGCGTGTTCCGGCAGGCCGGCTTCGCGCCCCAGGTGGCGATGCAGGTCAACGACATCTTCACCCTGCTCAGCATGGTCAGCTCCGGGGTCGGCTACGCCCTGCTGCCGGGGCGCATCGCCGCGGTGTACGAGAACCGCGTGCGGCTGATCCCGCTCGAGGCGCGCTACCGGATGCAGCAGCAGATCGGCGTGGTGTTTTTGAAGAGCCGCGAGCGCGATCCCAACCTGCTCGCCCTGCTCGCCGAGTGCCGGATGTATGCCAAGCGGCGTGACGGCTGAACGCGGCCTCCAACCTGTGGGAGCGGCACCCTCGCCGCGAAAACCCGCTGGATCGCCAACGTCGATACGCAGCCCCCTCCGCGGGACTCCCACGCGGGAAGGTGGGAGCCATCGAATCTACGAAGTGGCCGGGCAAATGCCGTCCGCCGAGGGCCCCGAGGCGAAAAACATGGCCGCCTCGCGGCGGCCGAAAGTTGCGACGGTAACGGATGGAACAGGCGCTCAGCCGAACAGGCCGCGCATCATGAAGTACAGCAGCGACGGGCCGAGCAGGCAGCCGAGGGCGGTGTAGAAGGCCGCGGTCAGGCAGCCGTAGGCACCAGCTTCGGATCGGTGGCCGCCAGGCCGGCCGCCACGCCGCTGGAGGTGCCCATCAGGCCGCCGAAGATCACCGCCGAGCGCGGGCTGTTCAGCCCGATCAGCGGCGCGACGAAGGGCGTGGCCACCATCACCACCATGGCCTTGATCAGGCCGGCGGCGATCGACAGGGCCATCACCTCGGAACTGGCCCCCAGCGCCGCGCCGGTCACCGGGCCGACGATGTAGGTCACCGCGCCGGTGCCGATGGTGGTCAGGCTGACCGCATCGGTATAGCCGAAGGCGAAGGCCACGGCCGCGCCGGCGAAGAACGAGACGAAGACGCCGAGGACCAGGGCGATCACCCCGCTGACGCCGGCCTGCTTGAGCTCCTCCGGGTTGACGCCGAAGGCGGTGGCGATGATCGCGAAGTCGCGCAGCATGGCGCCGCCGAGGATGCCGATGCCGGACAGCAGCGGGATGTCCACCAGGCCCTTCTGGCCGCCGCTGTACAGCCCGCCGACATAGGACAGCACCAGGCCGAGGAGAATGGCGATGGCCGAACCGTGCAGACGCCCCCGGGTGAATTTCGCAGACAGCCAGTAGGACAGCCACATGGTCGCGCCGATTACCGCGAAGCCGCTGATCAGGCCGTAGCCGTTGAGCACCTTGGTCAAGGATTCGATGATCATGGCGCTTACCTCTGCACGCTGGCGGTGGCCTGGGCGGCACTGCCCGGCTCATGCGGCTTTTTTTCGGCGGCGGCGTCCGGGCGACCGAGCTTGTCCAGCACCGGCACCATGGCGAAGCTCAGGCTGACCGCGGCGAGGCCGGCGAGGATCGCCACCGGACCGCTGTCCAGCGCGCCGACCACGTTCTGCTGGGCGGCCATGGCGACCACGATGGGGATGTAGATGGCGCTCCAGAACTCGATGCCCTGCTCGGTCTTGCCGGCGAGCAGGCCGCGCTTGCTCAGGTAGCCGCCGCCGAAGATCAGCAGGATCATGGCGATGCCGACACCGCCGACATTGGAGGGAACGCCGAGGAGCACGCCGAGCAGGTCGCCGACGAACAGGCCGGCCAGGGTGCAGATGGAGAGCAAAGCAACACCGTAGATGATCATTGTTATTGTCCTGTCTGGAAAAATATTGTTCTTGTCGTGCAGGCAGTGGCGGTCAACGGTCGAGGCAGCCCTCCTCGCGCAGCAGCGCGTCCAGCGTGTCGAGGCGGGCGCCCTGGAAGGCGACCACGGCGCCCTGGCGGATCACCCGCCGCGCCAGGCCGCTGAGCACCGTGCCGGGCGACAGCTCGACGTGCAGGCGCACGCCACGCTCGTAGGCATTGCGCAGGGTACCCCGCCAGTCGACCACGCGGCACATGTTGAAGGTCAGGTCGTCGCGCAGCGCCTCGGGATCCAGCACCAGACGCGCCGAGCTGCCGCTCAGGTAGCGCAGCGCCGGGCGGCGCAGCGTCACCCCGGCGAAGGCCTCGGCCAGTTGCGCCGCCGGCTCGGCCAGCAGCGCGCAGTGCGAGGGCACGCTGACCGCCAGGCGCCGCGCCGCGCCGGCGCCGATGCCGCGGGCCAGCTCGCCGACCGCGGCCATGGCCGCCTCGCTGCCGGCGATCACCAGCTGGTTGTCGGCGTTGACATTGGCCAGGAACACCGGGCTGTCCGGGCCGTTGACCCGCGCCAGCAAGGGCTCCAGTTCGGCGATGCCGAGGCCCATGATGGCGGTCATGCCATAACCGCCCGGCCAGGCCCGCTCCATCAGCTCGCCGCGCAGGGCCACCAGACGCGCCGCATCGGCCAGCTCCAGCGCGCCGCCGACCACCGCCGCCGGGTAGGCGCCGATCGACAGCCCGGCGACGTAGTCCGGTCGCGCGCCGCGCGCCAGCAGCAGCCGGGCGCTGGCGACCCCGGCGAGCAGCAGGCAGAGCTGCACGGCGCGGGTGGACGCCAAAGCCTCGGCGCTGTCCAGCGCCCGCACGTCCTCGCCCAGCGCGTCGCTGGCCTCCTCCAGACAGGCCCGCACCAGGGGTTCGTCCGGCAACTGGTGGAGCATGCCCGGCTGCTGGGCGCCCTGGCCGGGAAAGGCGAACAGACTGCTCATGCCGCCACCTCCCGCCAGGGATCGCCGACCAGCCGCGCGCCATTGCCGGCCTTGAGCAGCACCCGCGCCGCGGCGCTCGCCCACTCGCGCAGGGCGACGGCGCCGGCCGGGGTTTCCAGCTGCAGGTCGACCCGGCACGGCAGCTGCTCCAGCCGCTCCATGAGGGCCTGCGCCTGCCGGCGCTGCAGCGGCCGGGGCACGCGCAGCAGCAGGTCGAGATCGCTGCCCTCGTTCAGCACCGTCACGCCGGTGGCCAGCTGGTAACCGGCGCCGCCGGTCACCCCCCAGGCCAGTCCGTGCTGGCGGCACAGCGCATCCAGTTGCGGCTGCAGCAGGGCCAGGGCGCGCAGCGGCGCGCAGAGGCCTTCCCGTTCCCCGCCGCCGGTCAGTTGCTCCGGCGGCACGCAGCGGCGGACCGCCGTCCGCGGCATCCAGGTGGCGTGACGCCGCTCGCGCCCCTGCCCGCGCACACCCACGGCGATCCAGCCGTCGCGCGCCGGTGCGCGGCGCACCACCACCGGCAGGCCGGCGGCGAGCACCGCGCGGGCCCAGTCCGGCGCACCGGCCTCCAGCCAGTCGGCGCCCGCGCCCCAGAGCAGGTCGTGGGGCCGGGGCAATCCGCCCGCCCCGTGATGCATCGTCGCTTCGCCCATGGCAGCCACCCCGCGGCCTACCACTGCGCGCGCAGCAGCTCGCGCACCCGGCGCGAGGCGGCGCGGTTGGCCGCGCCGAGGCGGCCGCGCAGATCGCTGCCGGTGGCACGGATGTCGGCCTCGGCCTGTTCCAGGCAGGCCCGTACGCGTGCCAGATCCTCCGCGCCCGGCTGCTCGATGCGCTCCACCGACAGGCTTTCCCAGAGCAGGCCGAGGGAGGCGTAGCTGTCGAGGTCGTAGGCCATCGGCGGCACCCTGGCGGCGAAGGCTTCCAGCTCGTCGACCGTGCGCAGGGTGACCCGCGCGGCGGACTCCTTGCCCATGGCGTGAACCATCACCCCCGGATCGCGCAGGGCGACGATGCGGTTGGCCTGGTAGCCGTGGGCGAGGAAGGCACCGGACATGGCCTTGCCGACCAAAAGGGCGATCACCGGATGCCCGGCCAGACGGGCGCGGGCGTAGCCGTCCACCGCGCCGGCCAGCGCCTGATGGATGCCGAGAGCCTCCTCGCGGCGGCCGTAGGCCTGGCTGGGCACGTCGACCACGGCGACCACCGGGCGCTTGACCGGCGCGTCGCGATCGGCGGCGATCACCTCGTCCAGCGCGCGGCCCAGGCTCCAGCCTTCGAGCAGGCCGACCTCGCCGCTGCGGGCACGCGGAAAGCGGTTGTCCGCATCCGGCACCACGGCGAGGTAACGGGCCGGGCGGCCGGCCAGCGGAGCATCGACCACCTTCAGCGAGGCCGGGTAGCCCGGCTGCCCGGCGGCATTGCCGGTGAGGGCGCGCAACCAGTTCAGGCCGCGTTGCGAGAGGACGGTGCTCATGCCTGGTCTCCTTGGTAGAGGGCGCGCACGGCGTCGGCTTGCGGCGCGGAGTCATAGCGGCCGAGCAGGTCGAGGAAGCGCGGATACTGGCGGCTGCGCGGCAGGGCGTCGCCGGGCCGTTCGAGAATGCCCAGCAGCCGTTCGCGGATGGCCTGCGCGTCGTCGGCGACGTAGGCGTCGACCAGCCCGCAGGCGAAGCGCTGCTCGCCGCCGGTCAGGCTCCAGATGAACGGACGGTCGCGCGAGTCGTACTCCTCGAGGCCGGCCTCCTGCTCGATCACCTGCGGGCCGTTGAGGCCCAGGCGCGCCTCGCGGGTGACCAGCAGGTGGCTGCAGAGCGCGGCGGCGATCGACATGCCGCCGAAGCAGCCCACCGGGCCGGCGATGACGCCGATCACCGGCTGGTACTGGCGCAGCTCGACGATGGCCGCCTGCACCTCGGCGATGGCGGCGAGGCCCAGGTTGGCCTCCTGCAGGCGCACGCCGCCGGTCTCCAGCAGCAGCACGGCACAGGTCGGGATGCCCTGGCGGTTGTCCTCGGCGGCCAGCTCCAGGGCGCCGGCGATCTTCGCGCCGCCCACCTCGCCGAGGCTGCCGCCCTGGAAGCCGCCCTCGATGGCGGCGAGCACCGCCGGGCGCCCGCCGAGGCTGCCCTTGGCCACTACCACGCCGTCGTCGGCCTGGGCGACGATGCCCTGGCCCTCCAGCCAGGGCGACTTGAGCCGGGCGAAGGGGTCGAGCAGCTCGCGCAGGCTGCCCGGGTCCAGGAGTGCCCTGGCGCGCTGGCGGGCGCCCAGTTCGACGAAGCTGCGGCTGTGCAGCAGTGCATTCAGGTCAGACATCGCTCAGTTCCTCCAGCGCCTGTTCCAGGCGCAGGCGCACCACACCGGGGGTGGCGCCGAAATCGTGAATATCGACGTTCAGGGCCGGCGGGTTGCTACCGGCGAACATGCGCTCGAACAGGTGGCGCCAGCGCTCGGCGCTGCCGTTCACCGAGGTGACCACCTGGATGCTCAGGCGACCGGCCGGGCCGGGCTCGAGCAGCACCTCCAGGTCGCCGGAGCCGACGCAGCCCACCTGGGCCCGCTGACGGGCCGGCTGGCCGGCGGGAAATTCGAAGGACAGGGTTTCCATATTCACAGGCTCCCAATCGGCGCCCCGAGCATCGGCTCCAGGCGGTCGAGGAATAAGGTGGCGGCGAGCAGATCGGCGGCGCCGCCGGGCGAGGCGTTGAGGGCCAGCAGGTCGTGCTCCAGCGCCTTGAGGCAGCGGCGACCGGCCAGCGTGGCGCTGCCACCGGCATCGAGCACCGCGCGGGCGCCGTGCTGCATGCAGGCCAATCCTTCCAGGCCGGCGCGGTGCAGCACGCAGGTATCTTCGAGCTGCGCCATGATCGCCAGCAGCGCATCCAGCTGCGCGTGGTTCTCGTCGAAGCCGGCTGCGCGGCTGCGCCGGAGCTGCGGCAGGCCGTGCTGGAGCGCGCCGGGGAAGCCGCACCGGGCCTCTTCCCGCGCGCCGCGCACGCCATAGCGCTGGCGCACGCGCTCGCCGTGGCTGGGCGCCTGCGCCGGCCTCTGCCGGTCCTCCAGCCAGGCCAGCCGCGCGGCGCGCAGGCTCACCTGCTCCGCTGATCCTTGCTGCGGTTCGAGCGCGGCGGCGGTGACCAAGAGGCCGAGTGCCCAAATCGCGCCGCGGTGGGTGTTGACCCCACCGGTGACCGCCAGCATCCGCGCCTCGCCCTCGCGGCCGAGCCGGCCGATGGTTTCGCGCAGGGGCAGGCCGAGTTCGGCGTCGCCGGCCTCGGCCATGGCGTGGAAGGCCGGCCACAGCGCGCGCGCCGAGGCGTGCATCAGCTTCAGGTCGAGGTCGCGGTGCGCGCCGCTGCCACGGCGGTCGACCAGCGCCGGCTTGGGCGACAGGTCGGCCTCGTCGATCAGCGCCTGCACGGCGAGGTCGGCGAGCCGCTCGGCCAGGCTCGGGCGCAGTCTTGCTGCAATGAATGCGCTCATCACCAGCTCCTGAACTTGGCGGGCGGGTTATAGAGGCCGCCGGACCAGTCGACCAGCTCGGCGATGCTCTTGGCGGCGAGCAGCTCGCGGCTGGCGTCGGTGCGGCGGATGCCCAGATCCTCCGGCAGGGCGATCAGCCCTTCGCGGCGCATGCGCTCGGTGTCCTTCGGATCGTGGCGCAGGCCGATGGCGGTGACGCCGGCCACCGCGGCGATCATCGCCCGACGCTCCTCCAGGCTGCGCGCCTTATACAGGTAGGCGATGCCCTCCTCGGTGAGCAGGTGGGTGACGTCGTCGCCGTAGATCATCACCGGCGCCAGCGGCATGCCGACCTTCTTCGCCACCTCCACCGCGTCGAGCTGCTCGACGAAGGTGGGTTTGCCGCCCTCCTGGTAGGTCTCGACCATCTGCACCACCAGCTTCCTGCCGCGCTCGAGCAGGGTCTCAGGCGTGGTCATGTCCAGCCAGGCGGGAGTGGCATGGCGGCGGCCGCGCGGGTCATGGCCCATGTTCGGCGCGCCGCCGAAGCCGGCCAGGCGGCCGCGGGTGACGGTCGAGGAATGGCCGTCGCCGTCCACCTGCAGGGTGGCGCCGATGAACAGGTCGACCGCGTACTGGCCGGCCAGCTGGCACATCATGCGGTTGGAGCGCAAGGAGCCGTCGCGGCCGGTGAAGAACACGTCCGGGCGCGCCGCCACGTAGTTCTCCATGCCCAGCTCAGTGCCGAAGCAGTGCACGCTCTCGACCCAGCCGGTCTCGATGGCCGGGATCAGTGTCGGGTGCGGGTTGAGGGTCCAGTTGCGGCAGATCTTGCCCTTGAGGCCCAGGCGCTCGCCGTAGGTGGGCAGGATCAGCTCGATGGCCGCGGTGTTGAAGCCGATGCCGTGGTTGAGCGACTGGACCTTGTGCTTCTCGTAGATGCCGCGGATCGCCATCATCGCCATCAAGACGTGCACCGGCTTGATGTGGCGCGGGTCGCGGGTGAACAGCGGCTCGATGTAGAACGGCTTGTCGGCCACCACCACGAAGTCGACCCAGGAGGCCGGGATGTCCACGCGCGGCAGGTCGCGCGGATCCTCGACGATCTCGTTGACCTGGACGATGACGATGCCGTCGGCGAAGGCGGTCGGCTCGACCAGCGCCGGGGTGTCCTCGGTGCTCGGCCCGCTGTAGATGTTGCCCTCGCGGTCGGCCATGAAGCCGGCGACCAGCGCGACATTGGGGATCAGGTCCACCACCAGGCGCGAGTACAGCTCGATATAGGTGTGGATGGCGCCGACCTCGAGCAGGCCGTCCTCCAGCAGCTGGCCGATGCGCAGGCTCTGCGGGCCGGCGAAGGAGAAGTCCAGCCGGCGGGCGATGCCGCGCTCGAACAGGTCGAGGTGCTCGGCGCGGCTGACGCTGGGCATGATCATGTGCAGATCGTGCAGCTTGCCGGGATCGGCCCTGGCCAGCGAGCGGGAGAGGAAATCCGCCTGCTTCTGGTTGTTGCCTTCCAGCACCACGCGATCGCCGGGGGCGATCAGTGCTTCCAGGGCGTCGACGATCCTGTCGCTCGGCAGGACCACGCCGTCGGCGAGATTGCGCACCTGCTCGAGCCGGCGCTGCTTCTCGCTGCGCCGACGCGACCACTGCGGCGGGGGGGAAATTGTTGTTGTCATGCTTGCTCCACGGGTTCCGCTGTCGTGGCCTCACGGTAGGCGGCGGCCGGGGAGCGTTCAATCAAGCTGGCCGGTCGTTCATTACTCTGAAGTTAACGATCGAACGGATTTCCTCCTGGCAAGAACCGAGTGGCATCCGTCATACCTTGGTCTGGTCTGAGGCTTGGGTACGGTTGTACAAAGAGGGACACTGCTATAAGTTCCCAGCAGGTGTTCGGTGGCGCGGCGTCCCTCCTAACTGGTCAGGTACCCGGATGCTGCGCCGCTGGACCCACTCCCTCCGACTGCGCGAGTCCCCCATGAGTGCGTCCCTGGCTCCCATCCTGATCACCGGCGCCAGCCAGCGCATCGGCCTGTACTGCGCCGAGCGCCTGCTCGACGAGGGCCAGCCGGTGATCGCCACCTTCCGCAGCGAACGTCCGGGCCTCGAACGGCTGCGCGAGCGCGGCGCGCTGACCCTGCACGCGGACTTCGCCGACGAGGCCGGCATCCTCGCCTTCATCGGCCAGCTCAAGGCGCGCACCGACCGCCTGCGCGCCATCGTCCACAACGCCTCGGAATGGCTGAACGAAGCGCCCGGCGAGGAAGCGCAGACCTTCCAGCGCCTGTTCAGCGTGCACATGCTGGCGCCCTACCTGATCAACCTGCACTGCGCCGAGCTGCTGGAGCGCTCGAGCCCGGCGGACATCGTGCACATCGGCGACGACGTCACCCGCAAGGGCAGCGCCGCGCACATCGCCTACAGCGCCAGCAAGGCCGGCCTGGACAACCTCACCCTGTCCTTCGCCGCGCGCCTGGCGCCGCGCGTCAAGGTCAACGGCATCGCCCCGGCACTGATCCTCTTCAAGCCCGCGGACGACGCCGAGTACCGCGCCAGGACCCTGGCCAAGTCCGCCCTCGGCATCGAGCCGGGCGCCGAGGCGGTCTACCTCGGCCTGCGCTATCTGTTGGACAATCCCTATGTCACCGGCACCACGCTGACGGTCAACGGCGGCCGCCACCTCAAGTGAGTGCCCCACTTCCGCAACCGACAGGACGGAGCAATACGCTATGCCGCGACTGGAACCAGGCATGGCGCGGATTCGGGTCAAGGACCTGCGTCTGCGCACCCACATCGGCATCAAGGAGGAGGAAATCCTCAACAAGCAGGACGTGCTGATCAACCTCACCGTGCTCTACCCCGCCGTGGATGCCGTGCGCGACAACGTCATCGACCAGGCGCTGAACTACCGCACCCTGACCAAGGCGATCATCCGCCACGTGGAGGAAAACCGCTTCGCCCTGCTCGAGCGCCTGACCCAGGAGATCCTCGACCTGGTGATGAGCTACGCGAGCGTGCACTACGCCGAGGTGGAGGTGGACAAGCCCCACGCCCTGCGCTTCGCCGAGTCGGTCTCCATCACCCTCGCCGCCCATCGCGGAGCCTGAGCGCAGCCCGCCCGGGCGCGCTGGTGGGGGCCGCCGGTGCCCAGTATGATCGCGCTCGGCGGCCGTCTCGCCGACCGTCTACTTTCTACCTCTACCGACGACCGTCAGCCGGGGAACCACGATGACCGAAGAACAACGCATCGAACTCGAAGCCGCCGCCTTCCGCCGCCTGGTCCAGCACCTGCGCAGCCGGCCGGACGTGCAGAACATCGACCTGATGAACCTTGCCGGCTTCTGTCGCAACTGCATGTGGAAATGGCTGAAGGCCGCCGCCGACGACCTCTCCATCGAACTCAGCGTCGAACAGGCGCGCGAGGAGATCTACGGCATGCCGTACGAAGAGTGGAAGAGCAAATACCAGAAAGAGGCCAGCCCCGAGCAGTTGGCGGCCTTCGAGAAGAGCAGCAGGAAATGACCGACCTGAACGATTTCCGTGCCCGCCTGCGCAGCGGGGAACACGTCTTCGCCGACACCCTGGCCTTCATCGCCGGGCACTACGACTACCGGCCGAGTGCCTTCGCCAACGGGCCGGTGGAGAACGCCGCGGGCCAGAACGAAGGCTCCTGCAAGACCCTGGGCCTGGCGCTGCTGGAGGGCTTCGGCGACGAGGAGGCCCTGCTGGCCTTCGGCGAGCACTACCGCGCCGTGCTGGCCGATCCCGAAGGCAGCGACCACGGCAACATCCGCGCGCTCATGCGGACCGGCCTGGCCGGCGTGCGCTTCGAAAGCCAGCCGCTCGGCCGCAGGGGCTGAGCCGGGCCGGATGAGAGCCGGGGGCGAACGCCCCCGGAAACCGCCGGGTTACTGCAGGGTCTTGCCCTGGTATTCGCCGTTGAGGGTGTTGAGGAAGGCGACGATCTTGCCGACCTCGTCCTCCGACAGCTTCACGCCGACCTGGTACTCGGCCATCTTGTCGACCGCCTCTTCCAGGGTTCTGGCGCTGGCGTCGTGGAAATAGGGTGCGGTCAGCGCGACGTTGCGCAGGGTCGGCACCTTGAAGCGGTACATGTCCTTCGGATCCCTGGTCACGTTGTAACGGCCGTGGTCCACCTCGCTGACGTTGCCGCGGTCGGCAAAGTAATCCTTCTTCACCCCCATCAGCTCGAAGGACTGGCCACCCATCGCCTCGCCCACGTGGCAGGTCGCGCACTTGGCAGTCTTGAACAGCTCGTAGCCCTCCTTCTCGACGCTGCTCAGCGCGTCGCTCCGGCCCTTGAGGAACAGGTCGAAGCGGCTGTTCGGCGTGACCAGGGTCTTCTCGAACTCGGCGATGGCGTCGGTGATGCTGTCCGCGCTGATGCCGGCCGGATAGAGGGCGGCGAACTCGGCGCTCAGCGCGGCGTCCTGCGTCAGCTTGCCGACGATCTGCTGCCAGGAGGTCGAGGCCATCTCCAGCGGGTTCATCGGCGGGCCACCGGCCTGCTCCTGCAGGTCGGCCGCGCGGCCATCCCAGAACTGGTGCAGGTTGAAGACCGAGTTGAACACCGTCGGCGAGTTGATCGGGCCCTTGGCACCGCCGACCCCGACCGATACGTCCAGACGGTCCACCCCGCCCTTGTCCAGGGCATGGCAGCTGGCGCAGGAGACGGTATCGTCGGCGGACAGGCGGGTATCGTGGTAGAGCTTCTCGCCCAGCGCGACCTTGGCCGGGTCCACCGGGAAGGTGCTGGTGATCGGCTTCACCGCGTCGTACTTGTAGGCGTCGGCGACCACGCCGGCCGGACTCTGCTTCAGGCGCTCGGCCTTCACCCAGTCGAGCAACACGCCCTTCTCCTCGTCGGACAGCCGGGAACGCCAGTGCATGCTCAGGTAGAGGTTCGGCGGCATGGCGTTGTCCTGCATCACCGACTCGATCTTGGCCAGGTCCACTTCCGACACCGCCTTGCCCTGCTGCACGTTGGCCAGCAGCGACTCGATGTTGAACTGGCGCTGGGCCATTTCGATGTCCTTGTCCATCAGCTGCTTGGCAACCGGCAAGCTGGCATAGAACGGCAGCTCGCTGCTGCTGGTGTGGCAGTACTGGCAGCCGTTGCCGTTCAGCACCTTGAAAGCCTCGCTCGTCAGCTTGTCCATGCCGTCCAGCCGGGCGCTGACCAGGTGCTGGTCGCTGAGGCGGGCGTCGAAGCGGTCGACGATGAAGACGGTGGCCAGGTAGCCGGCGACGCAAGCGCCGACGACAAGGGGTAGCTTTTTCACGGATCTTCCTTTGCAAGGGTTGGGTAAACGGCGGACAGCCGACGGCACGCCGGCCAGAAGGCGCGAGGCCCCGGCCATCGGCTGGATCACAAATCGGATGGGCGGCACCTTAGCGCTTCCACCCTTGGCGGAGGAAATGCTTAAAGCCAATACCCTTCATAAGAGGAAGCTATCTTGATATCGGACCAGACGCCTTATGCACTATAGGAAATAAAGACCTGAAAAAAGGCGATAAGAAAGGAAAGGCGCGGGAAGAAGAGAAGAAAGACCGAGGTACCGCCCTCCCCGCAGCCGGCGGCCCTGATGGCCGTCGTTGCAGGAGGGGGAGAATAAAACGGCCCGGGCGGTGTGCGCTGCAAAGCCCCCGCCGCAAGGCCTGAACAGAGAAATAAAAGGGGGCCGCCAGCCAAGGGGAAGACTTCAAGGAGAGCGGGGGCCCCGACAACTGTTTGTCGAGCAAGTCTCGAATCGTTAGGTTGCACATTACCTGCCGTGACGTGCGCACGGAAATTTTCAAAATCAATCTGCCTCATAGGCAAGTTCTATCAGAGTCCGGATAGCGCTTTTCCTGGTTCGGCAAAGCCGGTAAGGTCGGCGCGAATCTGCTTCCGGAGCCCCCCATGCCCCCGTCCGTCCTGTCTGGCCCGCACTATCTGCGCGAAGGCCTGAAACTGGTTCTCAGCCCCGGCCTGCGCCTTTTCGTCCTGCTGCCGCTGACGGTCAACCTGCTGCTCTTCGTCGGACTGATCACCCTTGCGGTACGCCAGTTCGAACGCTGGGTCGACGCCCTGATGCCCAGCCTGCCGCAGTGGCTGGCCTTCCTCGACTACCTGCTGTGGCCGCTGTTCGTCGCTCTGGTGGTGCTGATGGTGTTCTTCACCTTCACCCTGCTGGCGACGATCATCGCCGCCCCCTTCAACGGCTTCCTGGCGGAGAAGGTGGAGGTGGTGGTGCGCGGCGATGACCATTTCCCGCCCTTCCACTGGCGCGAACTGGCCGCCCTGGCGCCGCGCACTTTCAGCCGCGAGTGGCGCAAGCTGTCCTATCTGCTGCCGCGGGCGCTGTTTCTGCTGATCCTGTCCTTCATTCCCGTGCTCAACCTGCTCGCCCCGCCGCTCTGGCTGCTGTTCGGCGTGTGGATGATGGCCGTGCAGTACATCGACTACCCGGCCGACAACAACAGGCTGTCCTGGGAAGAGATGCTCGCCTGGCTGCGCGCCCGCCGCTGGCAGAGCCTGAGCTTCGGCGGCATCACCTATGCCGCGCTGCTGGTGCCCGGCCTGAACCTTCTGGTGATGCCCGCCGCGGTGGCCGGCGCCACGCTGTTCTGGGTGCGCGAAGGCGGCGTGCCGGTGGTCGGCAAGGCCGCTTGACGAGGCGCCACGACGCCGTGACGAGCGCCCCGCCCGAAGCGGGACGCAAGGCGCTCGTCGCTCGACTCCGGCAGCCGCTGCCGGCTGTTGAGCCCTAAAGCAGCCTGTCCAGCGTGATCGGCAGCTCCCGGACCCGCTTGCCGGTGGCATGGTGGATGGCGTTGGCCACCGCGGCCGCGACACCGACGATGCCGATCTCGCCGACGCCCTTGGAGCCCAGGTCGTTGACGATCTCGTCCCGCTCCTCGACGAAGATCACCTCGATGTCGCCGATGTCGGCATTCACCGGCACGTGGTACTCGGCCAGGTTGTGGTTCATGTAGCGGCCGAGGTGGTGGTCGATCAGGGTTTCCTCGTGCAGCGCCATGCCGATGCCCCAGACCACCCCGCCGACGATCTGGCTGGTCGCGGTCTTCGGGTTGACGATGCGCCCGGCGGCGATGGCGCTGACCACCCGGCTGACCTCCACGGTGCCCAGGGCTTCGTCCACCTTCACCTCGACGAACACCGCCGCGTGGGTCGCCAGCGCATAGGCCTTGCGCTTGCCGTCCGCCCTGGCGCTCGCCTCCGCCTCCAGTGCGCCGCTGACTTGCACGATCTGCGCAAGCTCGACGCTGGTGTGCGGGGCGTCTTTCAGGCGCATCCGCCCGTCGACGAACTCCACGTCCTCGAGGCCGACAGCGCTGAAAGGCGATGCCGGCGATTGCTGCGCGACGTCCAAGAGCTTCTGGCGCAGCGCCTCGCAAGCGCGCTGCACCGCGGTGCCCACCGAGGATACGGTGGCCGAGCCACCCTCCAGCGGCGCCCTGGACAGGCGGGAATCGCCCAGGCGGAACTCCACCCGGCCCACCGGCAGGCCCATGGCCGCCGCGGCGATCTGGGTCATCACCGTGTAGGTGCCGGTACCGATGTCGGCGGTGGCGCTGCCGACCACCAGCCGGCCGTCCGGCTCCAGGCAGGCCTTGGCGCTGGCGGGCATCTGCAGGGCCTCCCAGATGCCGGTGGCCATGCCCCAGCCCACCAGCCGATCGCCTTCGCGCAGGCTGCGCGGCTGCGGCGGCCGGCGCGACCAGCCGAAGCGCTCGGCACCCTGCGCGTAGCATTCGCGCAGGGCCTTGCTGGAGAAGGGCTTGTCCTCGTTCTGGTCGCGCTCGGCGTAGTTCTTCAGGCGCAGCTGCAGCGGGTCGATGCCCGCCGCGCAGGCCAGCTCGTCGATCGCGCACTCGAGCGCGTACAGCCCCAGCGCGGCGCCGGGCGCGCGCATGTCCAGCGGCGTGAATACGTCCAAAGGCACCAGCCGATAGTCGAAGCGGACATTGGGGCACTGGTAGAGCATCCCCGACCACTTGACGACGTGCTCGGTGAAGTCCTCGAAGCGGGAGGTCTGGCCGATCGCCTGGTGCGTCAGGGCCTGCAGCTGGCCGTCCGCCGCGGCGCCGAGGGAGATCCTCTGCAGGGTGCGCGGGCGATAGCCGAAGGTGAACATCTGCTGGCGGGTGAGCGCCACCCGTACCGAGCGCCCGAGCCTGAGCGCGGCCATGACCGCCAGCGGCAGCTGATACTGCGGGCGCAGCCCCGAGCCGAAGGCCCCGCCGACGAAGGGCGAGAGCACGCGGACTCGCCCCTCCAGGCCGAACACCTTCTCGACGTACTGCTGGCAGTTCTGCACGCCCTGGGTCTTGTCGTGGATCTCCAGGCGACCGTCCGCCAGGTAGTGCACGGTGGAGGCATGGGGCTCCAGCGGGTTGTGGTGCTCCACCGGCGACAGGTAGTCGAGATCCAGGCGCAGCACGGCCCCTCGCAAGGCCTCCTCCACATCGCCACGCGGCTTCGGCAGCTCGCCGGGCGCGGCATGGGCGCGCTCCAGGCCGTCCATGAGGTCGGTGTCGGGCGCCTCTTCGGCGTAACGGATCTGCAGCAGGCTGCCGGCGTAGCGGGCCAGCTCCGGATCGTCCGCCACCACCAGCGCCACGGGCTGGCCGCTCCAGTGAATGCGCTCGTTGAACAACGGACGATAGGCTCGCCCCTCTGCCGAGTCCTGGTCTTCATAGGCCTCGTCGTAGCCGGCGACCGGCGGGCGATTCTCGTGGGTCAGCACCAGGCGTACGCCGGGCACCGCTTCGGCGGCGCGGCTGTCGATGGCGAGGATACGTCCGCGGGCGATGCGGCTGGTGACCACGCTGCCATGCAACAGTCCGGGCTCCTGGAATTCGCCGGCATAGCGGGCTCGGCCGGTGACCTTGAGGGGGCCGTCGACCCGGTCGAGCGGCTGGCCGAGCGGCGAGTTCGACGCTGAAGGCAGGGTGTTCATCGGGCGGCTCCTCGGGCGGCGTCGCTCAGGGCCCGGACGATGGCGCGGCGGGCCAGTTCGATCTTGAAGGCGTTGTGGGCAAGGCCCTGTGCACCCGCCAGCAGTTCCTCGGCGGCGGCCCCGAAGGCTTGTGCGTCGGCACGCCTGCCGACCAGCGCCTGTTCGGCGGCGGCCTTGCGCCACGGCTTGTGCGCCACGCCGCCGAGGGCCAGGCGGGCCACCCGCACGCTGTCGCCGTCCAGCTCCAGCGCCGCGGCGACCGAAACCAGGGCAAAGGCGTAGGAAGCCCGGTCGCGGACCTTGAGATAGGCGCTGTGCCCGGCAAAGCCCTGCGGCGGCAGCTCGATGGCGGTGATCAGCTCGCCCGCGGTCAGGGTGTTGTCGCGCTCCGGTTCATCGCCCGGCAGACGATGGAAATCCTCGAAGGCGATGCGGCGCTCGCCCTGCGGCCCCCTGACCAGCACCGCGGCCTCGAGCGCGGCGAGGGCAACGCACATGTCCGAAGGATGGACCGCCACGCAGGCCTCGCTGGCGCCGAGGATGGCATGGATGCGGTTGAGCCCGTCCCGTGCCGGACAGCCGCTGCCCGGCGCGCGCTTGTTGCAGGGCGTGTCGCGGTCGTAGAAGTAGTAGCAGCGGGTGCGCTGCAGCAGGTTGCCCCCGGTGGTCGCCATGTTGCGCAGCTGCGGCGAGGCGCCGGCGAGGATGGCCTGGGACAGCAGCGGATAGCGCCGGCGGATTTCGGGGTGCCAGGCGAGATCGGCATTGCTCACCAGGGCGCCGATGCGCAGCCCGCCCTCGGCGGTTTCCTCGATGCCGCCCAACGGCAGCCGGGTGATGTCGATCAGGCGGGCCGGGCGGACCAGGTTCTCCTTCATCAGGTCCAGGAGGTTGGTACCGCCGGCGATGTACTGGCTATCCGGGCCGGACAGGCGGATCGCCTCGTCGATATCCCCGGGGCGGGCGTAGTCGAAAGGGTTCATGGCTGCTCCCCTCCCCCATCCGCCAGCACCTCCTCGATGGCGGCGAGGATGTGGGGATAGGCGCCGCAGCGGCAGAGATTGCCGCTCATCTGCTCGCGGATGTCGGCGGCGGTCCGGGCATGCCCTTCCTCGAGCAGTCCCACGGCCGAGCAGATCTGCCCGGGCGTGCAGTAACCGCACTGGAAGGCGTCGTGCCGGATGAACGCCGCCTGCATCGGGTGCAGTTCGTCGCCTTCGGCCAGGCCCTCGATGGTGGTCAGCTTCGCCCCGTCGTGCATCACCGCCAGGGTCAGGCAGGCGTTGATCCGCCGGCCATCGAGCAATACGGTACAGGCACCGCACTGGCCGTGGTCGCAGCCCTTCTTGGTGCCGGTCAGGCCGAGCTGCTCGCGCAGCAGGTCGAGCAGGGTGGTCCAGGGCAGAACCTCGAGCCGGTGGGGCTGGCCATTCAGCTCGAGGGTGATCGGGCAGGCGGCGCTGCCGCTCGCGTTCGCAGAACTGTCGCTCATGGCAGCCTCACGGGTCGGACATGGAGATACGGGGTTCGTGCGTTACGGGGTACGACTGCCGGCGGCGGACAAATGTTCAGTCGCTCGGGCGGGAGGATCGGGAAACGGCAGCGGATGGCCCGGCGGGGCCGGCACAGGGGAGATGCAAGCCTTGCGGCGGATGTTCAGGATGCCCGCCGCGCGGGCCGGATCAGACCCGGCTGGCGCTTCGGGGCCGAGGCGGAGGCGGCCCGACCGAGCGAGCCGCCTCCGGACTCAATCGACGATCTCGGCCTCTGCCCAGCGCCAGCGGGCGAGCGCCAGGGCCTGGGTGCGGGTCATGCGGGGGCCGATCAGGAAGAACCGGTAACCGGATACCGAGACCATCCAGGCCCTGCGCCGGGGAGATTCTCCGGCCGGCTTCAGGAGCTCGACGATCAGGGCCTTGTGGGTCAACAGCTTGGCCATCAGCCGCGAGGGAGGAATGCTGTCGGCCTCCAGGCGGTCACCGTCCACCTTGAGGCTGATGCCTTCATCCCTGGCCCAGCGGATGATTTCGAATACATTCATGCATGGGCCATGGCTTGCGGGACGGCGAACCGGCGTGGCGGTTCGAGCGGAAGCCAGATAGCGCACGGGAGAGGAAGAGATCGACATGGATGGCGAGTGCCCTTTGCTGGATCTAGAACGAGAGTGCAGGCAGCCCGCTAGTGTAACCCCAGGCAGCCGTTCATGGCAGCGAGACGAGCCAGCGGACGGGTGCGGCAGAACATCGCCCGTCACCGGAACGTCAACCCTCCGTCATCGGTCTGACATGTCAGGCTCCGAGACTGACGCCATGACGACCATCCTGCATATCGCCCTGATCAGCGAAACCTTCCCCCCCGAGGTCAATGGCGTCGCCAATACCCTCGGCCGGCTGTGCGCCGGATTGCGCGCCCGCGGCCATCGCGTGGAAGTGGTACGCCCCCGACAGAGCGCCGACCGGGGCCGGCGCAGCGACGAGCAGCAGCTGCTGACCCGCGGCTGGCCATTGCCCGGCTATCCGGGACTGCAGTGGGGCCAGTCGGCCACCGGCAAGCTGCTGCACCGCTGGAAGCGCAAGCGCCCCGACGTGATCTACATCGCCACCGAAGGCCCGCTGGGCCTGTCCGCCCTGCGCTGCGCGCGGCGCCTGGGGATTCCGGCGGTCAGCGGCTTCCACACCAACTTCCAGCAGTACAGCGGACATTACGGCTTCGGCCTGCTGACCCGCCTGCTGATCCGCTACCTGCGCTGGTTCCACAACCACTCCCGGCTGACCCTGGTGCCCAGCGCCAGCCAGCGCATGGAGCTGACCCGGCGTGGCTTCGAGCGGCTGGAGCTGCTCTCCCGCGGCGTCGACAGCCAGCTGTTCCACCCGGCCCGGCGCTCCGCCAACCTGCGCGCAACCTGGGGAGCGGGCGACGACGACCTGGTCGTGCTGCATGTCGGCCGGCTGGCCGCGGAGAAGAATCTCGGCCTACTCGGCAGCAGCTTCCGCAGCCTGCAGGCGGCCCATCCGCAGCGCCGGCTGAAGCTGGTGGTGGTCGGCGACGGCCCGCTGCGCGCCAGCCTCCAGCAGCAATGGCCGGAGGCTCATTTCTGCGGCATGCAGCTGGGCGAGGCGCTGGCCACCCATTATGCCTCGGGCGACCTGTTCCTCTTCCCCAGCCTGTCGGAAACCTTCGGCAACGTGGTGCTGGAGGCGCTGGCCTCCGGGCTCGGCGTGGTCGCCTACGACCAGGCGGCAGCCGCCCAGCATATCCGCCACGGGCACAACGGCGCGCTGGCCGAGCCAGGCGACGAGCAGGGCTTCATCGAGGCGGCCGGTTGGCTGCTGGAAGACGAGGAGAACCTGCGCCGGGTACGCCTGAACGCTCGTCAGCACGCCAGCCACCAGGGCTGGGAGGCGATCGTCGGGCAGTTCGAGGATTACCTGCGCAGTACCCTGCAGGCGCCTCCCGAACTCGCCGCCAGCCGTCCCAGCATCGGCTGAAGCGGCCTCAGCCGTCGACGGCCCCGGCCGCACATTCGTGCAGATAGGCCAGCACGGCCCTCTGGTCGCCGGAAAAGACGATGCGCTCGGCCTTGCTCTCGCGCTGGTAGGCGTACATGGGGTCGTAGTACTCGCGCAGCAGCCCGACGATCCAGTCGCGGTGCCGCGCCACGCCGCGCCCGGCCTGCTGCTCGGCGAGCGCTTCCGCCATGATCGCGGAGAGCCGCTGGTAGCGCTCGCCACCGAGCCTTTTGACGATGTTCGCCAGGCTCTGGGTGAGGCGTGCGGCGAAGGCGGCGAAACCGGCTTCCGGTCCTTCGACGGCGACGAACTCGGCGCAGAGGTCGATCACGTAGTCGCGCAGGATGCGCTCGACGCGTCCCTCGAAGCTGTCCTCCAGCCAAACCAGCGGGTAGCGCTGCATGCCCTGGTGGAGCTCCAGCGGCAGCGAGCAGCTGCCGACCAGGCGGCTCTCGTCCTCCAGCACGAAGCGACCGATGCCGGCCGCGCGCTTTCTCAGGATGTCGATGGCCAGGCGGTTCTCGAAGTCGATCTGCGCCGGCTGCGGCGTGGCCCGCTTGCCGAAGCTGGAGCCGCGGTGATTGGCGTGGCCCTCGAGGTCCAGGCTGTTGCCCAGGGCGGCGATCACCTCGGTCTTGCCGGTGCCGGTGAGGCCGCCGACCAGGATGAACGCGCACTGCTCGGTGGCCTGGCGGGTGGTGTCGAGGAGGAAGTTGCGCATCGCCTTGTAGCCGCCGATCACCCGCGGGTAATCGATGCCGGCCTCGTCCCTGAGCCACTGCTGGACGATCTGCGAGCGCAGGCCGCCGCGGAAGCAGTACAGGTAACCTGCGGGATGGGCGCGGGCGAAGTCCGCCCAGGCCTGGATGCGCTCGGCCCTGGTCTTGCCGGATACCAGCCGGTGGCCGAGCTCGATGGCCGCCTGCTGGCCGTGCTGCTTGTAGCAGGTGCCGACCTTCTGCCGCTCGCTGTCGGTCATCAGCGGCAGGTTGAGCACGTTGGGAAAGGCGCCGCAGGCGAATTCCACCGGGGCGCGGGTGTCCATCATGGGGACGCCATCGAGGAACAGCTGACGGTAATCGGCGGTATCGGTGCGCATCAGAAGAGCACCTCGACCGCCAGACTCTGTCGCTCGACCAGTTCGCCGATCGGCTCCAGCGTCAGCCCCAACTCGGCGGCGGTGGCGAGGAATTCCGCCTCGCCCTCGGGGCTCACCGCGACCAGCAGGCCGCCGCTGGTCTGCGGATCGCAGAGGATCAGCTTGCAGAGCTCGGGCAAGGGTGCGATGCGCGCGCCGAAGCTGTCGAAGTTGCGCAGGGTGCCGCCGGGGGCGCAGCCCTGCTCCAGGTAGTACTCCAGGTCGGAGAGGCGCGGCACCGCGGCAAAGTCGATGCGCGCCGACAACCCACTGCCGTCGGCCATCTCGACCAGGTGACCGAGCAGGCCGAAGCCGGTGACGTCGGTCATCGCCCTGACCCCCGCCAGCTTGCCGAAGCGGCTGCCGGCCTTGTTCAGGGTGCACATCCAGTCACGCGCCAGGCCCACGTCCCGGGCACGCAGCTTGCTCTTCTTCTCGGCGGTGGTGAGGATACCGATGCCCAGCGGCTTGGTCAGGTACAGGCGGCAGCCGGCGGTGGCGGTGTCGTTGCGCTTGAGGAAGCGCTTTTCCACCATGCCGGTCACCGCCAGGCCGAAGATCGGCTCCGGGGTGTCGATGGAGTGCCCGCCGGCCAGCGGGATGCCCGCGGCATCGCAGACCGCGCGGCCGCCGGCGATCACCTCGCGGGCCACCTCCGGCGGCAGCGTGTTGATCGGCCAGCCGAGGATGGCGATGGCCAGCAGCGGATCGCCGCCCATGGCATAGATGTCGCTGATCGCGTTGGTCGCGGCGATGCGGCCGAAGTCGAAGGGATCGTCGACGATCGGCATGAAGAAGTCGGTGGTGGACACCACGCCACGGTCGTCGTCGATGGCGTACACGGCGGCGTCGTCGCGCGAGGCGTTGCCGACCCAGAGCCTGGGGTCGAGGTTCTGTGCGCCGCTGCCGGCGAGGATCACTTCCAGCACCTTGGGGGCAATCTTGCAGCCACAGCCGGCGCCATGGCTGTACTGGGTCAGACGAATGGGCTCGCTCACGGGGCGTCCTCGGAGGGGGGAACTGAACAGGCGGCGAATTGTACCAAAAGCGCACCTTGGCGCCGCGCCACGCCCGGCGTATGGTTCAAGAACAAGCGGGACGGGGGACTCCATGGGCAAACGGGTGGCTTTGGTACTGGGTGCGGGCGGCGCACGGGGCTATGCCCACATCGGGGTGATCGAGGAACTGGAAACCCGCGGCTACGAGATCGGCTGCATCGCCGGCTGCTCCATGGGCGCGGTGATCGGCGGCATCCACGCCGCCGGCAAGCTGGCCGAGTATCGCCAATGGATCGAGAGCCTGGACTACCTCGGCCTGCTGCGCCTGCTCGACGTCACCTTCAGCATGGGGGTGATCCGCGGCGACAAGGTCTTCGCGCGCATCCGCGAGATCGTCGGCGAGGTGAACATCGAGGACCTGCCGATCCCCTTCACCGCGGTGGCCACCGACCTCACCACCCACCAGGAGGTGTGGTTCCAGGAAGGCTGCCTGCACCAGGCGATGCGTGCCTCGGCGGCGATCCCCAGCCTGTTCACCCCGGTGACCAAGGGCCAGCACATGCTGGTCGACGGCGGTCTGCTCAATCCGCTGCCGATCGTCCCGGTGGTGTCCAGCCACTGCGACCTGATCGTCGCGGTCAACCTCGGCGCCCCCAACCACAAGCAGTACCGGCTGCCGGCGAGCGAGCGGCCGATGGCGCTCAAGGGACGGGTCGACGCCGTGCTCGACTCGCTCGGCTCGCGCCTGCCGTTTCGTCGGCGCGAGGAAGACGGCGCGCCGCTGCCGGTACCCATCCTGCGCGACGAACCGGGCGAGCAGCCGGTCGCGGAAGAGGAAAGCCCGCCGAAGTCGGCCAGCGGCTCCAAGGTGGTCGACTCCCTCGCCCCGGCGACGCTGCTCGATCTGGTCAACCAGAGCTTCGAGGTCATGCAGAACGCGCTGACCCAGTACAAGATCGCCGGCTATCCGCCGGACATCCTGGTCAACGTGCCCAAGCAGGCCTGCCGCTTCTTCGAGTTCCACAGGGCTCCGGAGATGATCCGGCTCGGCCGGGAGATCGCCCGCGACAGCCTGGACGCCTACGAGCGCGAGCACTAGCGGCCTGTCCGGCCCACCGACCGCCTCCGGCGCCTGCCAGGCCTTGCGGCACGGGCCGCTAGGAGGTCCGCTCCTCCCTGGCCTCCCGCTGCGGCGCCGGGCTCGCCGGCAGCTCCTTCACGGGCTTGGGTCCGCTCACCCAGTCGCTGAGCAGGCTGTAGGCCACTGCCAGCAGCGTCGGGCCGAGGAACAGGCCCATGAAGCCGAAGGCATAGATCCCGCCGAACACGCCGAGCAGCACCACCACCAGCGGCAGGTCGCCGCCGCGGCTGATCAGGTAGGGCTTGAGCACGTTGTCCACGCCGCTGATCACGAAGGTGCCCCAGATGCCGAGGAAGATCCCGTAGCCGTAGTCGCCCTGCCAGAACAGCCAGGCGGTGGCCGGTATCCAGACCAGCGGCGGGCCCATGGGAATCAGGCTGAGGGCGAAGGTGAGAATGCCGAGCAGCAGCGCCCCCGGCACGCCGGCGATCCAGAGGCCGATCAGCGCCAGGCAGCCCTGGGCCGCGGCGGTGCCGATCACGCCGTTGACCACCCGCTGCACGGTGGCGGCGACCAGTTCCAGATAATGTTCGGCGCGCTCGCCGATCAGCCGCTCCAGCAGGCTCTGCACGAAGCGCTCGAGGCGCGGCCCGTCGCGATAGAAGAAGAACACCAGCACCAGGCTCAGCACCAGCTCCAGCATGCCGCCGGCGATCCTCGCACTGCGTGCCAGCAGCCAGTTGCCGACCTGCCCCAGGTAGGGCTTGAGGGTGGTGAACATGGCCATCCGCTGCTGGTCGAGGGCACGCCACATGTCGGCCAGCTCGTCGCCGGCCAGCGGCAGATCGACCAGCCACTGCGGTGGAGGCGGCAAGCCCTCGAGGCGAAACGTGTTGATCAGCACGGTGAGCTCGCGGATGTAGTCGGCCAGGTTGAAGCCGAACAGCAGCAGCGGCACGGCCACCAGGATCATCCAGCCGGCAGTCAGCAGGCCTGCGGCCACGGCGGCCCGGCCGTTCAGCCGGGCGGTCAGCAGGCGCATCAAGGGCCAGCTGGCGAACGCCAGCACGGCGGCCCAGAAGAGCGCCGAGGCGAACGGCAACAGCACCCACAGGCTGGCGCCGAGCAGTGCCAGCAGCAGCAGCAGGACCAGCAGACGATCGTTACTGGACATTCGCACTCACAACTCCATCGCAAAGGCCGCCAGGGACCGACAGTATCGGCAGTATGACGCCGGCAGATGGCAGCAAAGGCACCGAACACCGGCCAGGAAGCTGCCCGCCCGACTCACTGCAGGCGACTCAGGCGCAGCCCGTCGACGGAGGCCTCGTCCAGCTCCAGACGCGCGGCCCGCACGCCCCGCTCGATCAGCGCGGCGCGCCAGGCGGACGCCTGTGTCCCGGCCAGGGCGACCCGCAGGGTGCTGTCGAGCATCAGGCTGCGGGCCAGCACGTCGACCCAGGCCTCGTCCGGCTCGCCGCTCAGCGCCGGCAGCAGCAGCTGGCCGTCGGTGCGCAGTTGGCGCAGCAGGGTGGCCGGGGTCGGCAGCAGCTCGCCGAGCGCGGCGGCGGCATCGAGCCGCTCGACGTGCAGGTAGTCCCGACGGTTGCCGCGGGTGATGGCGTACAGCGCCAGCAGGCTGTCCCGGTTTGGGGCGGCCAGGCGCAGCAGCGCATAGGCCTGGCGCTCGTCCGGGCCGTACAGGCGGGCGTTGCCGAATACCGTATTGGCCCACAGGCTGCTGGAGCCGCAGTCGCGCCCGTCGCACCAGTAGAGCAGCTCGGCCCCCTGCCCGAGCAGGGACTCGCGAGCCTGGGCGAAGGCCTCCGCGGCAAGGTGCCCGACCGGCAGCCGGTAGGTCGTCGCCGACAGCCGGCCCTCGGCCAGGACTTCGCGCTCGTAGCGCAGGCGTCCGCTGATTCGCCGGATGCCGCCCAGGGGATAGCGGCGCTCCGCATCGCCCTGGAAAGCCTCGACGATCTCGGCGTTGGCAGAGTGTGGCAGTACCTCGAGGTCGTGACTGTCCGGCAGGTCGGCAGCTAGCAGGGAGCTGCCGACCAGGGCCAGGCAGCAGAAGGTGGTCAAGCGCATCCGGCTCCTTGAAGACTCGACTCGAACGGAACGGAGGGAGGCATGGCAGAACGGCGCGCATGGCTGCCGCCATGCCGTCTCCGGGTTGTGGCCACTCTCCCGAGCTGTCCCCGGCAAGTCAAGGCATATGGAACAAGGCTTTGAAACAGTCTGCTACCGACTGGGCGCCGGCCTCGTCGTCCAGATGCAGATGATGCCCGCCGGGCAGCTCGTGCACCTCGAAGGATAGCTGCTTCAGCAGCGCCGCCAGTGCTGGCCGGCCGGCCAGCAGCCCCTCGCGGGCCAGCACCAGACTCACCGGACAGCGCACGGCGCGGAAGAACGCCTCGGCCTGGGCCGGGTCCAGACGCAGCGCATGGGGCAGGCGCAGGCGGCTATCGGCGCGCCAGGTGTAGCCGCCGGGCACCGGCATCAGGCCACGCTCGGCGAGCCGCTCGGCAGCCTCGCGGCTCAGCGCGGCCATCCCGTGCAGGCGGGCCTGCACCGCCCGCTCGATGCTCTCGTAGACCGGCTTGCGCTTGCCGGCCAACGCCAGGTGCCCGCGCAGGGCATCGCCGAGCTGCAGCGGAGCCTGTGCGGCCTCGCGGGTGATCGGCATGCCGCCGTCGATCAGCGCCAGCCGCTCGATCCGCTCCGGCAGCGCACCGGCCAGCAGCACGGCGACGATGGCACCCATGGAGTGGCCGAGCAGGGAAAAGCGCTGCCAGCCGAACTGCTCGGCGACCTGCAGCACGTCGCAGGCATGCTCCCAGTGGCTGTAGCCCAGGCCGGCCGGTCGGTGGGCGGAATGCCCGTGGCCGGCGAAGTCCAGGGCGACGATGCGCAGTCCCGCCAGGTGCGGCGCCAGGCGGGAGAAGCTCATGGCATTGTCCAGCCAGCCATGCAGGGCCAGCACCGGCAGGCCGTCCTCCGGCCCGTAGAGGTGGGCGGCCAGCTCGATATGGGGCAGATTGAGGCGAACCTCTTCGCAGTGCAGGCTCATGGACGGTCCTCGGCGGCCAGGATGCAGGAGCCGCAGCATAGCGGATGCCGGCCCCGCGCCGGCGGCCCTAGACTGAAGCGAATGCGCGGAGGAAAAGCCATGTCCCACGACGCCATTTCCCCGGAACTGACCGCCCGGCACCTGCAGGCGCTGCACGAGGAGGGCTTCGCGCTGCTGCCCGGCGTGCTGGATGCCGGGCAGATCGCCACGCTGCGTGCGGCCATCGACCGCCTGGAGCCCGAGCACTGGGACTACACCGGGCTGGTCGACCACTACAAGTGTGTGTTCAACCGCTCGCCCCTGTGGCTGCCCTACCTCGACCTGCCGGAGGTGATCGAACTGGCCGAGGCCGCGCTCGGCGCCGACTGCCACCTGATCGGCCAGACCGCCTGGCGCTGCCATCCCGGCTTCATCGGCGCCGACCTGCACCTCGACTACCTGGTCATGGAGCTGCCGCCGGCCCTGCTCGCCGATCCGGCCTTCCACCTGCCCATGCAGATCTGCACGGCGCATCTCTACCTCGACGAGATCGACGAGGACCTCTGTCCGACCCTGGTCATTCCCGGCAGCCACCGCGCCGGCCGCCCGCCCCGCCCGGACGAAAGCCAGTGGCAGGGCCGGGTGCCCGAGCCGGTGCTGTGCCGGGCCGGCGACGTGCTGTTCTTTCGCAGCGAGCTCTGGCATGCCGGCAGCCGCAACCGCACGGCCGAGCGGACGCGCTACCTGCTACAGGTGCACTACGGCAGGCGGATGGTGGCGCAGAAGTTCTCGCCCTATCTGCACTGGCGCTTCAACCCGGCAGTGCTGGCCGCCTGCACGGCGCGCCAGCGGCGCCTGCTGGGCGACCACGAACCGGCGGAATACGACTGAGGACGCCGCCACCGCTCTTTTACTCACAAAGACTGTGGGCGCAACTGTGGATAACATCGGGATACCTGGCTGGCAGCCGCGCAGGGCCTGGCCTGCAGGCGACTCGTACAGTTTTTGTCCAACCGCCTCGCCACGACCTGGCCTTCCCGCCCGTCCACAGGCGACTGGCCGCCGGGCGTCTTTGCCGACGCGCAAGCTGCGTTTCTCAACAAATGGCGGGGAAAAGGCTGTGGATAAACTCGGGATGGACGGGCCAGATGCCGGGACGGCGCGGGCTGCAGCGTGCTGAGCAAAAAATCGCCAATCCGCCCCGGGGGACGCTTCGCTACAGCTTGCGCCGTCGGCCGGTGATCATCGACAGGGGCAGGTTCTCGTGCAGGCGGACGCTTTCCAGCAGGGCCGCCGCCACGTGCAGGCAGACCAGCACGAGCAGGCCGTTGGCCAGCGATTCGTGCACCGCCTCGACCGCATCCGAGCCCCAGAAGTAGTCGACTTCCTGCATCAGGAAGCCGCTCACGCCGAGGCCGAAGATGCAGGCCATCATCAGGATCATCACCAGCGCGCCCAGCGGCGCATGGCCGAGCCGGTGGTACGGGCGCCCGCTCCTCAAGGCCTGCAGGTGCCCGGCCAGGCGCGCTCGGGTCGGCCAGAAGTCCGCCCAGCGCGCCGCCGGCGAGCCGACGAAGCCCCACAGCACCCGGACGGGAATCCAGGCCAGCGCGTAGTAGCCCAGCCAGACGTGCCAGAACTCGCCCTCTTCGGTGAAGAAGTAGTTGGCGACGAACACGCCGGCCAGCGACCAGTGGAACAGGCGCACCAGCGGATCCCAGAGGCGCAGGGTTTCGGCGCTCACGGCTCAGTCCTCGATCTCTTCCTTGACCGCCCTGCCGCTCACCGGATCGAAGTAGATCTCGACCTTGCGCTTGTCCTTGTCGTGACCATAGATCTCGTAGCAGTTGCCGTCGGTGACCTTGAACTTGCTGATCTCGTAGCCCTGGGCCTTGAGCTGCTCCTGAAATTTCTCCTGATCCTGCCACTGGGCCTTGTCGGCCTCGGTGCACTGGGGGCCGGCGAAAGCCAGCGGACTGGCCAGGGCAAGGCTCAGCAGAACGATTTTGCGCATGGTTACAACCTCGTGTGTGGGGGGGATACCGGCACGACTCTGCGCCTGCCGGCTTAACGCAGCCTTAACGATAGCCGATCGCCTTGGCCATCGCGGCCAGTGCCGATCCACCGCTCGGCGACAGCACAGGAGAAGGCCATGCACATCATCGTTCGACCGATCGCCAGTTCCCGGGAGCGCTGGGCAGTGCGACCGGGCAGGTTCGCGGTGTCGTTTCGCAACGAGCGCGAGGCACGCCGGTTCGCCAGCCGCCAGGAGAACCGCCTGAAGGCACTGCCCTCCTGGCCGCGGAGCGAGCACTGAACGACAGACTCAACTCCGCCGGGTATCCAGCTGACCGCTGTACCAGGCGAGTCCCGCCGCGGCCAGCGCGCACAGGACGATGACCTGGGCCATGGGCAGGGCGCTGCCGTCGTGCAGCGCGCCGACCAGGGCCGAGGCCAGCGCCGCCACGCAGAACTGCAGGCTGCCCAGCAGTGCCGAGGCACTGCCCGCCTGACTGCCCTGCGTCGCCAGGGCACAGGCCGCGGCATTGGGCATGATCGCCCCGAGGCTGGCGATGCAGACGAACAGCGGCGGCAGCAGCGGCCACAGGGTCGCCGGCCGGGCCAGCGCCACCAGCAGCAGGATCAGCGCACTCAGGACATGCAGCCAGACCATCCGGCGCAGCCAGAAGCCCGGACCGCGCCAGCGCAGCGCCCGGGCGTTGAGCTGGGAGACCAGGATGAAGCCTGCCGCATTGCTGCCGAACAGCCAGCCGTAGTGCTCTTCCGGCACCCCGTAGAGCTCGATGAAGAGGAATGGCGAGCCGGCGATGTAGGCGAACATCCCGGCCATGGCCACTCCGCCGGCCAGGCTGAAGGTCAGGAATTCCCGGTCGCGCAGCAGCCTGAAGTAGTGCCGGAAGCCCTCGGCGAAGGAGGGGCGCGGCGCGTCGGCGGCCAGGGTTTCCGGCAACTGCAGGGCTACCGCCACGCCGGTCAGCGCGCCGAACAGGGTCAGGCAGAGGAAGATCGACTGCCAGCCGAAGGCCTGCAGCAGCAGGCCGCCGGCCAGGGGAGCGAGGATCGGCGCCAGCCCCATTACCAGCATCAGGCGGGAGAACACCTTCGCCGTGGTCAGCGGATCGCACAGATCGCGCACTACGGCCCGAGCCACCACTATGCCGGCAGAACCGCCGAGCGCCTGGGCGAAGCGCGCCACGATCAGTTGCTCGAGGCTGCCGGCCAGGGCACAGGCCAGCGATGCCAGACTGAACAGCGCGACGCCGAAGAGCAGCGGCAGGCGCCGGCCGAGACGGTCGGCCAGCGGACCATAGGCCAACTGACCAATGGTCATACCAATGAAGTAGGCCGCCAGGGACAGCTGCACCTGCTCCACGTCGGTGCCGAAGGCGACGGCCAGGGCCGGAAAACTGGGCAGGTAGAAATCGATGGCCAGCGGACCGAAGGCCGTGAGGGCACCGAGCATCAGCAGCAGGGGCAGAGTCAAGCGGGCAAACTCCTTGCGCGGCAAAGGCTGCCACGGAATGCCTGGAGGAGAACGGGAGACGGACGGTGCAGCGGCATCCACCGGCTGCTGACGGCGATGCTGTTATATACAGACGCGCTTGTAAACAGGATGTAAACGGGCGCTCCAGGCAAATAAACGGAGGTAAACTCAATGTCTCGACAACCTGTGGCCGCAGCCCCGAACGGACTCTCTCGACCATGCGCAGGGCCACTGGCCAAACCAATAACCAGATCTCATCACCGCCGACCATTCAGAACACGATATGCGCCGAACCAAGGCTGATGCCGAAAAGACTCGCGAAAACATCCTCGCCACCGCCGAGCAGTTGTTTCTGCGCAACGGCGTGGCCCATACCAGTCTGGAGCAGGTCGCCCGTGCCAGCGGCGTAACCCGTGGCGCGGTCTACTGGCATTTCCAGAACAAGAGCCATCTGCTCAACGAGATACTCGATCAGATCCGCCCGCGGCCGGAGCAAATCGCCGAGCGGCTGAGCACCCCGACGGAGACCTACCCCCTGCAGAACCTGCGCGATCTCCTCGTGGAGATCCTGGCCGACCTGGCCGTCAACGAGCAGGAGCGCAACATCCTGACGATCCTGCTGATGCGTTGCGAATTCACCGACGAATTGAGCGATGCACAGGAGCGCCATACCGCGTTCATCAACCACTTCATCGCCCTCAGCGAGGCGCAGTTCGAGCGCGAGCGGGAGCGCCTGCGCCCCGGCATCAGCCCGCGCCTGGCGGCACGCCTGCTGCACGCCACCCTGGTCGGCATGCTCAGCGACCGCTTGCGCGATCCCAAGCTGTTCGATGCCCAGACCGAGGCGCCGGCGATGATCGACGCGCTGTTCAGCGGCCTGCTCCGCGACTGGCAGATCGTCGAGCAGCGCGCGTCCGCCTGACGGGCGTGCACTTCGTGCCCGGACGCGGCGAGCGCCCGCTCAGGCCGGCGCCACCTCGTAGCCCTCCTCGCGGATCGCCGCCATCACCTGCTCGGCAGGCAACTGGCTGACCACCTTCACCTCGCCGCAGGGCAGATCCACCTGCACCTCGGCCGCGGCGTCCAGCGCCTGCACCGCCTGGGTGACGGCGCGCACGCAGTGGCCGCAGCTCATGCCCTTCACTTGAAACTTCTGCATCGTGACGCTCCTCTGGAGAATGGGAGGCCACAGTGTCAAGCTTGCCCCCTGGGCAAGGTCAAGCCCCGGAGCCGGGGACAGGGCCGCCGGACCGGCAGCAAGCAGGGGAAAAGTACCGATGAACATCGGCCAAGCAGCGAAGCGCAGCGGCCTGTCCGCCAAGATGATCCGCCATTACGAGGCCATCGGCCTGATCGCTCCGGCCGGACGCGGCGACAACGGTTATCGCCGCTACAGCGAGGCCGATCTGCAGCGTCTCGTCTTCATCAGGCGCTCGCGGGATCTGGGCTTCTCGCTGGTCGAGGTCGGCCGGCTGCTCGGCCTCTGGGAGAACCGGCAGCGCACCAGCGCCGAGGTGAAGGCCCTGGCTTGTGCGCACATCGAGACGCTGGAACGGAAGATCGACGAACTCGCCAGCCTGCGCGACACGCTTCAGGAACTGGTGGAGCACTGCCGGGGCGACGAGCGCCCGGACTGCCCGATCCTCAGGGAGCTGGAATCGGGCGGCTGCTGCAAGGGCCAGAGCCTGTCCTGACGACAGGCCCTGCGAAGGGAAGCTCCGGCCAGCGGCCGGAGCGGCATTCACATCTGCGACTGCAGGTAGTTCTGCAGGCCGATGCGGTCGATCAGGCCGAGCTGCTGCTCCAGCCAGTAGGCATGGTCTTCCTCGGTATCGTTGAGCTGCGCCTGGAGAATGTTGCGGGTGACGTAGTCGCCGAGCTGCTCGCAGAGCGCG
The DNA here is from genome assembly GCF_009363155.1 of Azotobacter salinestris. NCBI lineage: Bacteria > Pseudomonadati > Pseudomonadota > Gammaproteobacteria > Pseudomonadales > Pseudomonadaceae > Azotobacter > Azotobacter salinestris. Next base: position 3,726,437 of record NZ_CP045302.1, on the reverse strand, counting down.
ATGCCCTTGGCCAGCGCATCGCGCACGTGGTATTCGAGCGCCAGGTCGTTGCGCAGCATTTCCGGCACGGTCTGCCCCGGATTGATCGGTTCGGGGCTCATGTCCGGCGTGCCCTGCAGGAACAGGATGCGCTGCAGCAGCGCATCGGCATGCTGGGCCTCTTCGTGCATCTCGTGGTCCAGACGCTCGTGGAGCTTGCTCAGCCCCCAGTCGGCGTACATCCGCGAGTGCAGCATGTACTGGTCGCGCGCAGCCAGTTCGCCGCGCAGCAGTTCCTTCAAATAGTCGACGACTTGCGCCTGCCCCTGCATTTAAACCCCCGGTTCACTGAAAGAAAGCGCGCAAGGATCGGCCCTGAGCGCTTCATGGTCAAGACTGGCCGCTTACCGACCTCCTGTCAGGAAGCATAGCCGGCCTAATCTGGGAAACCCCCATGATTCTGCAGGTCAAAAGTTTCAGCGACAAGCCGGGAGAACGCCATGACCAGACTCGAGCACTACAGCGTCCAGTACTGCATCAACGGCCGGGCCGACGCCCTGACCATGGAAGGCTATAGCGAACCGACCCTGGACCAGGCGCGCCTGCAGATCCTGCTCAAGCACATCCCGGACCTCGAGATCGTCGAGGACGCGCCCTGGGAGCGGCCCACCCAGCCCAGCCTGGAAAGCCGCACCGAAGAACTCGGCGTCAGCGACATCCGGATCAAGCGCGCTTGAGCCCGGTCATGGAGGCTCGCCATCATAGGCCGGCCCCTTGCTACGGAATCCCGCCATGCCCCTGCCGCTGGTCTACCACGACGAGTACAGCCCGTCCTTCCCGGATGGCCACCGCTTTCCCATGGAGAAGTTCCGCCTGCTGCACGATCACCTGGTCGACAGCGGCCTGACCACCGACGGCGCACTGCGCCGCCCCGAGCCCTGCCCGGCGGACATCCTCGCCCTGGCCCACGCTCCGGCCTACATCGAGCGCTACTGCAGCGGCGAGCTGAGCCGCGAGGAACTGCGCCGCCTGGGCCTGCCCTGGACCCCGGCGCTGGCCCGGCGCACCGTGCTGGCGGTGGGCGGCTCGCTGCTGGCCGCGGAGCTGGCCCTGGAGCACGGGCTCGCCTGCCACCTGGCCGGCGGCACCCACCACGCCCACTACGACCACCCTTCCGGCTTCTGCATTTTCAACGATTTGGCGGTGATCGCCCGCTACCTGCTGGCGAGCGGACGGGCCGGCCGCGTGCTGATCTTCGACTGCGATGTGCACCAGGGCGACGGCACCGCGCGCATCCTCGAAGACACCCCGGACGCGATCACCGTGTCGCTGCACTGCGAGCAGAACTTCCCGGCGCGCAAGGCCAAAAGCGACTGGGACATCGGCCTGCCGCGCGGCATGGGCGATGCCGACTACCTGAAGGTGGTCGACGACGCGCTGAACTACCTGCTGCCGCTGTACCAGCCGGACATGGTGCTCTACGACGCCGGGGTCGACGTGCACAAGGACGACGCCCTGGGCTATCTGCAACTCACCGACGCCGGCCTCGCCGCCCGTGACAGCGCCGTGCTGCGCCATTGCCTGGAACGCGAGATCCCGGTGCTCGGCGTGATCGGCGGCGGCTACGACCGGGACCGCGCCGCCCTGGCGCGGCGCCACGGCATTCTCCACCACAGCGCGGCGCGCCTCTGGCGGGAGCAGGGCCTCAGCTGAACCGGCGCCGCCGGCGGAGTAGAATGCGCGCCCCCTCCCCTGCCCCGGAGCCAGCATGCCCGACATTCTTTCCACTCCTGCGGTCGCCATCATCGGTGGCGGACCGGCCGGCCTGATGGCCGCCGAAGTGCTGAGTCAGGCGGGACTCACGGTCGAGCTGTACGAACGCATGCCCTCGGTCGGGCGCAAGTTCCTGCTCGCCGGGGTCGGCGGGATGAACATCACCCACTCGGAGGCGCGCGAGCCTTTCCTGTCCCGCTACGGCGCACGGCGCGAGAACGTCGGCCGGCTGCTGGAGGACTTCGACGCCGAGGCATTGCGCCAGTGGGTGCACGATCTGGGCATCGACACCTTCGTCGGCAGCTCCGGGCGGGTGTTCCCCGCCGACATGAAGGCTGCGCCACTGCTGCGCGCCTGGCTCCGGCGCCTGCGCGAGGCCGGCGTGCACATCCACACCCGCCACCAGTGGCTCGGCTGGGACGCCGGCGGCGCCCTGCGCCTGGCCACCCCGACAGGCGAGCAGAGCATCCGCCCCGCGGCCTGCCTGCTCGCCCTGGGCGGCGGCAGCTGGGCGCGGCTCGGCTCGGACGGCGCCTGGGTGCCGCTGCTGGCGGCGCGCGGGGTACCGGTCGCGCCGCTGCGCCCGTCCAACTGCGGCTTCGACGTGGCTGGCTGGAGTGCACGCCTGCGCGAACGCTTCGCCGGCGCGCCGCTGAAGAACGTCGCCCTGGCCCTGGACGGACAGCCGGCGCGTCACGGCGAATTCGTGCTGACCGCCAGCGGCGTCGAGGGCAGCCTCATCTATGCGCTGTCGGCGGCGGTCCGCGAGCGGATCGAGCATGCAGGCAGCGCCACCGTCTTCGTCGACCTGCTGCCACGGCACGCACCGGCCAGGGTATTCGCCGCCCTGAGCAAGCCGCGCGGCTCGCGCTCCATGGCCAGGCACCTGCAAGGCCAGCTGGGTCTCGACGGGGTCAAGGCCGCCCTGCTGCGCGAGCTGGCGCCAGCCGAGGCCTTCGCCGAGCCGGAACGGCTGGCCACGCTGATCAAGGCACTGCCCCTCGAGCTGGTGCGCCCGCGCCCGCTCGACGAGGCGATCAGCAGCGCCGGCGGCGTGCCCTTCGAGGTACTGGACGAAAACCTGATGCTGCGCGCGGCGCCGGGCACCTTCTGCGCCGGCGAGATGCTCGACTGGGAGGCACCCACCGGCGGCTACCTGCTGACCGCCTGCTTCGCCAGCGGCCGCGCCGCGGCCCATGGGCTGCTGCGCTGGCTGGAAACTCGCTATTAATCCGGCAATAAAATAGGGCATAATCAGCATTTTCCCGATGACCCGTGACGCCCGAAGCCTCAGCCCCCTGGAACAGCGCGAAAAACGCGCCATCGCCCTTCGCATGCGCGAGCAGGGGTATACCTACCGAGCCATCGGCGAAGCCGTTGGCGTTCATCTGCGCACCGTGGCGCACTGGGTTGAGGTGGCGCAGCGCCAGGGCAAGGCGGCTGCCATCGAGGGTGGCCAGCGCGGGTCACTGCCAGGAGAGCGCCGCAGCCTCAGCCCGGAGCAGGAGGCGCTGATTCGCACGTTGCTGCTCGATACCATGCCAGACCAGCTGAAGCTCGCTTTCGCGCTCTGGACTCGGGAGGCGGTACAGGCCCTGATCGCCCTGCACTGTGGTTTTCAGATGCCGATCCGGACGGTCGGCGAATACCTCAAGCGTTGGGGCTATACCCCGCAGCGGCCGTTGAAGCGCGCCTATCAGCAGCAGCCCGAGGCGATACAGCGCTGGTTGAAGACCGAGTACCCGAAGATCGAACAGCGTGCCAAGGCCGAGAGCGGCGAGATTCACTGGGGCGATGAAACCGGCTTGCGCAGCGATAGCCACGCGGGGCGCAGCTACGCCCCGACAGGGCGAACGCCGGTACGCGAGGTCAGTGGAAGCCGCTTTGCCACGAACATGATTTCGACGGTGACCAACCGGGGCAAGCTGCGCTTCATGCTGTACCGGGAAACCATGACGGCGACTGTGTTGATCCGCTTCCTGGGGCGGCTGATCCGGGACACCCAAGGGCGCAAGGTGTTCCTGATCCTGGACAACCTGCGCGTGCATCACTGCAAGACAGTGAAAGCCTGGCTGGGCGAGCGACGAGAGCGGATCGAGGTGTTCTTTCTGCCTGCGTACGCCCCGGAGCTCAACCCGGACGAGTACCTCAATGGCGACCTCAAGCAGCAGGTGCGCAGCGGGCCGAGCGCGAGAAGCCGGGAGGCTCTGGAAGGACGTGTTCGTTCGGTCATGCGCCGCCTGCAATCAAAGCCCGAGCGAATTCGCTCGTACTTCAGGCACCCCAAAATAGCCTATGCGGCATGATTTGGGGTATTGGATTGCCGGATTAATAATGTAGTGATCGTGACCGCATTATGGATTTTTCTATACGAAGGCCTAAATCCTCAGTTACCCTCTGCGCAGGTGATGAACACGTTACCACTGGATCATCCGGTGGTCTGCTCAAATATATGCTCGGAGTACCGCAGAGACCGTCTGACACTCTCGCTCAAACGACACGTCATACTTTTCCGTCACTGTCTTCCTCAATCAACTTAGAAATCGCCCACCACGCTCTCGGATGGCACCTTTGGTGCGTCAAGATCAGTAAGATTTCGCCCCTTTAAAGCATAAAGCTTCAGGTGGCCGTAACCGAAAAGGCCACCTGAAGCTTGATACTTTAAATCCCTTTCACCTCAGGGAGTAAAATTTTACCAACCACCCTTCAATATCTATACAACGAAACTGCAGCGGCTTGCAGGCGTTCTAGTATCCATGTTTTTCCCTCGATTTATATGGTCATCAATTTCCGCAGCGCAGCCGAGCATGCGTGGATAAAGGAAAATCGTGAACGCTGCAGTCTCAAGCTCTTGTTCATTGATTTCGCCACGCGCCATGGGCTGCCATACCATTTTCAGCAGAAGAGCAGCGATAACGGCATCTACATTCACACAGTACACATCACGAGTTACCCCGGCCTCGTACAGAGCCTGCACCAACTCTCGATAGAAGTCGTGGAATATATTGATTTCTCCCCGACTTTCAAAGAGGTCCGCCATGAATACTTCTCGAGGATCGTAATTGACCGGCTTGCCCTTGAACACCGGATGATTCACACCTGGCACTCTGGCAACTTCTATTCCGACACTTTTGCACTTGATTTTATAGGAGGCATACCGCTTCACTGCCTGAGCTGCCAGTGCCTTCACATTGACCTGGGATTCTTTAGCCCCGGGATCGGTCAGCCCGCTCTCTCGGAATTGATCGACCAGGAAGGCGATGCCTTCGTAACCATTACCTCCATGGGTATAGCCGCAATGAGAGAGAAAGCCGATCAGTGCCTTGTTCAGCTGCACACGCTGGGGAATCTCTGGGCCGTCAGCCGACACTGCACCTTTTGCACCCTGCGCAGAAATTGAACCGGGGCCATTAGTAAGCAATAACCCAGTCAGCGTCTGAAATGCAAAGAGATCCGCAGGACTCGGAACACGGTTCAAAAGCGCCAGGTAAGCGATCTCGATAAGTGAACGGTCTCTAAGCAAGGATCTGTTGCTAACACCGCAGAATTCGTGCTCCTGATGTTGTGACGCGTCAGCGCTTGCTCCGATAAGTACCCCAAATAACTGGATCCACCAAGGCAGATTTTCGACCGTTATTCTAGAGATGCGTTTGCGCATCAACGCCCCCCACGCCAATGAGGTAGTAATCGCTGCCAGCACTGCGTCATAAGAAGGATGCCCTAGACCTTTCAACCATTGAATTGCAACAGGCATCACTCCGCGCTCTTCAAGCCCGACCATCAATTCTTCGGCGCGACGATCCAACTGCTCTGTCAGTAGTTCCTTAACGCGAGCCTGGTCGATACCAAGGATCTCGAAATTCCTATCGAACGGATCAGTGAGGCAGGCATCCGCCAGGCAGTCAATCAGGAGTGAAACAGCAGATCGGGCACGTTCTTGCCTGCGTGGCCCAATAATTCCCAACGCTGCTGCCAATACGGCATTAGGGGCATTCCCTGCATCTCGGCTTGCTTGCGCAGCAGCCAATTCCGGAGTTCCATAAAGATTTACAAAAGATGCAACAGCAGCATTGATCAATTGCTGCTCCCGTGCGCCTCCACTTTCACGTATCAGCGCAAGGCAAACATTGCTCTCCAAAGGCTGCTGGGCAGCTTGAAGCATAGAAACGCCGTACAAGCTGCTCACTTGGCTCAGTGGATCCATGTGAGATGCGCCTGACGCGTCCTTGAGAGTTTGGCGGGGGAACACGATACCGATTTGTTTGTTAAGTTGTGTTATTTGCTCATTGTAGGGTGATACGGCCTCGACGACAGGCACCATGAGTTCAGGATGAAGACTTATACCCTGATCAGATCCAAACCACGCTTTAAGCGCCAGACTCCCCTCGGGCTCGAAATCTGGTCGGACTCCATTGGCCTTCATTACTGCCGTAAGTGCCGCGGGAATATGAGCAATGTTGGTTACTAGCGCTCCCTTGGAGGAAAAGTGTGGATCGTCAGGAGTGAACACACCGTCCACACCAAAACGCTCCATGAACCAGCGCTCTTTAGCGATCGCATCATCGCTTCCACCCGCCATAGCCCCAGCATGTCCAACTGCGCGAGTCAGCTTGCTTTTCCACCGGCCCACCACGCAGGCCACCACCGGCTTGGTGAAATCGGCATCAAACTCGTAGTAACCCCCTGGCTCGCAATACAGGACGGCAGCTTTACTGCGCTCGTCGTTGCCCAAGGCATATGCGAACTCCGGTGCGGCATACTGGATGTAGACATCCTTGCCACTGGATATCACCGTGGAGGTTCCCCAGCCCGCCATGCGTAGATACTGGGTGATGGTGGTGGAAAATCCTCCGGAGTTCGAGAAAATGGCGATGGAGCCAGGTCGGAGTGCGTCAGCCGGATTGTCGCCGCCCAATGCCCCCCCGATGCGGACCTGGCTCCAGGAGTCAGCCACACCCAAGCAATTTGCGCCAAAGATGTCGACGCCATGTTGCTGCCCCATGGCGCGAATTTCACGGGCGTCGTGTGCTGATATTTTTTCGGTGATGATGAAGATCTTGCGGAGATCCGGATTCACCCTTATCAGTTCAGCAACGCCATCCCGCGCCGCCAAAGGCGGCAGATAAACTACCCCACAATTGAAATGATGGCCCGCTTCCAGGCCCTCGAGGACACTGTTATAAACGGGAATGTCGCCTCTCGGCGTGGACAATACCTGTCCAGCCTTGCCTGGCGCCGTACCGAATACGACGTTACCGCCCGAGTACGTATGGCTGATCGGTGTGACGACGCTCGACTCCCCTCCCAAGATATTCAACACACATACTCTATCTTCCCGCGTGGCGATCTCGCTGAGAGATGAAATACCGACGTGATACTTGAAGCTGCCGACAGAAGGTTTTTTACGATTATTCATGAAATCGTCCTCACACCTCACAGGCAGGGAGACCAAGTCGACGCGCCACTTGGCCACGTCCACCCGACTTCATCCAGAGATCAGCTTTCTTCGCATACTGAATGACTTCGCTGATATCCGAGTCGAAGCCAAAAAATCGATAAGGCAACCCCAATGCATCACAGGTATCGCGTAACGCCCCCATACCTCGGACCAGATTCGGCCCACCACGCCCCAGCACAACGTAAAGCGGCGTAGGCCCATGCTCACTAAAGTACTCGCGCAAGGCGTCAGCCATTGCCCGGAAAGTCTCGTAGATATCGGTATTATTGGACTTCCCACCTATAATGAACAGCACATTTGCCTGTGCCAGCCAGTGATTGAAGCAAATGCGGGCCACTTCCTTCATCTTGGAATATGGCGGATTACCACCAAAATCAGTGGAAATAATCGCATCGTCCCCCAACATCTCGGTAACCAGCGAATTGGCACCGCCGCCAAAGGTAGGCGCAAGAACAGTTCCATTGGCATTAATTACATATACATCACTCTGCCCTTGGTGCGTACGAAGAGAATTGATTTCCTGCTCGAAGTCAGAATAATCAGCCGCGAAGACCTGAGGTGGTATGCCCAAGCGCATCCAGCGAGGGTCATCACGATCAAAGCTACATTTAAAATCACAGGCGACAGGCGACAATCGTCCGTTACGATCTATCCGCATACGGATTGGATTCAGCTCCAATGTCGTCATGCCAAAGCCATGAAACAGCTCCCAAAGTTTCGGGAGCTGTTGCACCAGGGGGGAGATAACTTCTTTGGGTGCACCAATGCTCGTCAGTGCATTAGCAACGACGAACGCCTTGAGTCCAGTAAGCGGATCGAAGGGAATTACAGCGACATTCTCTTTATCTACGTCCTCAATATCTACCCCACCCAGGTGAGTCAGCGTCATGGCGGGCGCCCGAAATCGGGTGGAATCTGTTATAGAAAAGTAGATCTCATGCTCAGCCGGAACTCCAGCCTCAAACGTAACACCATTGGCCTTTACTTGCTGACACCCACTCTCATGGCACGCAAAATAAAGGCGCTCTTTTTCCAGCAACACACTCTTGAGATCTTTGGCTTTCCCAACAAGGCCTGCCTTTCCTTTTTTACCAACACCACCTTTAAACACAGGTTTAATAAATATCTGACCATGCCGGTCCAGCATCGACTTGATGTCTTGCTCGGTGGCGTCAGGCCCCAACACCTCAGCTGCTGGAAAACCAACGAGCTCTAGCAATCTTGCCCCATGAAGCATGCCGGTAATTTGCATTTCAGTCCCTCACATCCTTGTTGAACAATCGATAGCGGCACCCTTTAACGCGCAGGCACTAGTCTTTTGGTGAACCTGCCTTTTTCAATCTGAATTAGACCCTACACGCTTGCAAGCATAAGAAAACGCTATAGCAGCGGCAAAATCCTAATACCACCAAAGGCACCACCCCACTGCGCCATAAGCTCACCAACCTACTGATTTTCTAATAAATCTTACGCAAGCAAAAATAGAAAATATATTTCATATCAATAAATCATCCATTTTTATGAGCCAGTAGCATTACGTTCAGTATGCGCAAGAGGAACCAAGGCGCATGTTGAGGCTCAGGAGCTTCATGGTAGTCGCCATAACTTTCATGAACCTTTCAGCACCTCCTTATCGACTCTCCACCTGAACGCCCCCCTGAAATACCGGACACCGTTTCCCCCTCACCATAAAGGGATAGGCAAACGGTTGTGTTTATGACTACCAGCAAAGACAGACACATCGAAGTGCTCGGCCAGGAGCGGCGTCGCCGCTGGAGCGTCGAGGAGAAGCTCGCCATGGTTCGCGAGAGCCTGGAGCCGGGACAAAGCGTCTCGGTGGTGGCCAGGCATAACGGCATCAATCCCAACCAGCTGTTCCATTGGCGCAAGCTTTACCAGGACGGCAGCCTGTCGGCAGTCAGTGTCGGCGAAGCCGTGGTGCCCGCCTCGGAGCTGGCCGACGCGATGAAGCAGATCCGCGAGCTGCAGCGGATGCTGGGCAAGAAAACCATGAAAGCCGAAGCTCTCAGGGAAGCTGTGGAGATCGCGCGCTCGCGAAAATGGATTGCGCACTCACCCTTATTGCCGGGGGAGCCCAGCGAGGGGACGACCAGTGAAGCTGCTCAGCGAAAGTCTCGGTGTGTCGCGCTCGCAACTGACGGCTCGAATCAAGCAGGCACCTGAAAAACTGAAGCTTCGACGTCGGCGTACGATCGACGATGCGGCGTTGGTAGAACGGATCAGGGGCACAGTTTCTGACTTGCCCAGTTACGGCTACCGCCGGGTGATGCGTGACCACAGGTTGCTGCTGGAGCGGCGCTGTAAGAAGCCAGGCGTCGCGCGCCGTCATGACGGTCGCGTGGCGGTCGAGACGAGCAACACCCGCTGGTGCTCGGATGGCTTCGAATTTCGCTGCGACGATGGCGATCGCCTGCGCGTGACCTTCGCCCTGGATTGCTGCGACCGGGAAGCCATCAGTTGGGTGGCCAGCCCCCACGGCTACAGCGGTGACGATGTTCGCGATGTCATGCTCGAGGCCGTCGAGAGGCGCTTCGGCCAGACGTTGCCGCCCGCACCGATCCAATGGTTGAGCGACAACGGCTCGGCCTACACCGCCGAGCAGACCCGGGCCTTCGCCCGGGAGATTGGCTTGCTGCCGCTGACCACGCCGGTCTGCAGCCCGCAGAGCAACGGCATGGCGGAAAGCTTCGTGAAAACGATGAAGCGCGACTACATCGCCCACATGCCCAGACCGGACTGCCTGACGGCACTGCGCAACCTAGAGATTGCCTTCCAGCATTACAACGAAGAGCATCCGCACAGCGCCCTGAACTAGCGCTCGCCTCGGGAATTCAGGCGGATGACCGCAACATCAACTTAACGGGGTTGCGGTGTCCGGTTTGATAAGGGCAAGTCCAAAAGTCGAGCCCCCGATGCGACAAGTCAACCCGCAGACCACGTTCAGCATGCACGAACACCGGCGCACAGGCTCTAGGGCTACTTCTTCTTGCCCGGCGGCGCGCTCAGATTGGGCATCTGGCGCACCGCCTCCACTGCCGGCCGGGCCTTGTCGTCGAGCAGGTTGCCGAGATGGATGCGGCTGTTGCCGGCCGCGCCGGGGATCGGCTTCTGCTTGGGCTTCTTCGGCTTCTTCAGGATCGCCCCGCCCAGGGCGGTTTCCGGTACCCGATGCTCGGGGCTGAAGTCAGGCTCCTCGCGGCGCGGCAGCAGCTGGCGGATCAGCGCCTCGATGGCGGCCAGCTGTTCGACCTCGTCGGCGCAGACCAGCGAGATCGCCTCGCCGCTGGCGCCGGCGCGGCCGGTGCGGCCGATGCGGTGCACGTAGTATTCGGGGGCAACCGGCAGATCGAGGTTGACCACCAGCGGCAGCCCCTGGATGTCCAGTCCGCGGGAAGCCACGTCGGTGGCCACCAGCACCTGCAGCTCGCCGGCCTTGAACTGCTCCAGGGCGCGCAGGCGCGCCGGCTGCGGCAGGTCGCCGTGGATCGCACCGGCCCGGTAGCCGCGCTGCTGCAGCTCCTCGGCCAGCCGCTCGACGCCCTTGCGGGTGCGCGAGAAGACCAGCACCTGCTCCCAGCGCTCGCGCTCCAGCAGGTGCAGGAACAGCTCGACCTTGAGCTTCTTGTCCACCGGGATCATCCACTGGTCGACGCTCGGCGCCGCCGAGTTGGGCGCGCTGATCTCGATGGTCAGCGGATCGCGCAGCAGGCCGGTGGCGATCTGGCGGATCTCCTCGGAGAAGGTGGCCGAGCACAGCAGGGTCTGGCGCTGCCTGGGCAGCAGGGCGAACAGCTCGTCCAGCTCGCGGGCGAAGCCCAGGTCGAGCATGCGGTCGGCCTCGTCGAGCACGAGGATCTGCAGCCGGTCGAAGCGCACGGCGTTCTGCCGGTACAGGTCGAGCAGGCGGCCGGGCGTGGCCACCAGCACGTCGAGGCCCGGACGCAGCATCATCATCTGCGGGTTGATGCTCACCCCGCCGTAGGCCACGGCGGTGCGCAGTGGCAGCTCCATGCCGCAGGCGCGGATGCTGCCGTGGACCTGCTCGGCCAGCTCGCGGGTCGGTACCAGCACCAGCGCGCGCACCGAATTGGCAGCCACCGGCGGGCCCTCGAGGGTCAGCCGCTGCAGCACCGGCAGGGCGAAGCCGGCAGTCTTGCCGCTGCCGGTCTGCGCCGCCACCAGCAGGTCGCGACCGGCGAGCAGCGCGGGAATCGCCTGGCGCTGCACCGGCGTGGGCAGGATGTAACCGAGTACGGGCAAAGTCCGCAAAAGAGGCTCGATCAGGCCGAGAGAGGCAAAGGTCATGACAGGCCACCAATATGTAAAGGCGCCATTTTACCCGCAAAATTTGCAGGGTTGCTCGAAAAGTGGACAACAAGCGAGGCGGCGCCGGACGAAAAGGACAGCTGACGACGAAACGAAGCGATTATTCCACGGCCCGTGCCGGAGTTCGAAGGCCGGCTTCGGCGATCGGAGTCGTGCCGGGCGGGCATGTTCATATCCTGTCCCGCTGCCGCCGACAAGCCCTCCCCCACCTCACCCCCACCTTCCAGCCCGGCCCACCAGGCCGGCGGCGGCTATTGCGCAAGCCGCGCCAGCAACCGGGCGCGCCAGTCGCGGCCGGACAGCACCAGCAGATGACGGCGGCGCAGCGCCCCCTGGAAGATCGCCTCGGCGATGTCCTGGGCCGTGGGCGGCCGGTTCGCCGCCTCGTCGGCGGGCAGGCCGTCGCACTGCGGATCGCCGGCATGGCCGGGGCAGACCAGCATCACGTTGACCCCGTCCGGCGCCACCTCCAGGCGCAGCGTTTCGAACAGCCCGAGCAGGGCCTGCCGGCTGGCGGCCTCGGCAGCGTGGCCGACCTGCGGCGAGCTGAAGGCCTGCAATGCGCCAGCCACGACGATCTGCCCGCGCCGCGCGAGCAGGCTGGGCAGCGCCGCCCGGGCACAATGCAGGGCGCCGAAGAAGTTGACCTCCATGACCTGCCGGAACACCTCCGGCCCGCTGTCGAGGACGGCACCCCGCTGGCGGGCGGCGGCGCAGCAGGCCAGCAGATCGATGCCGCCGAAGCGTTCGCCGACCAGCGCCACGGCGCGCTCCACCGCCTGCGCGTCGGTCACGTCGCAGGGCAGGCCGAGCGCCTCGGTGTTGTGGTGGTCGGCCAGATGCTCGACCAGGCTGTCCAGCGCCAATGCGTCGAGGTCGAGCAGCGCCAGGTGTGCGCCGGCCTGCGCCAGGCGCACCGCCAGTGCCCGGCCGACGCCGGAGCAGCCGCCGCTGATCAGCGCCACCTGACGCTCGAATACCCTGCTGGCAAAGACCTTGCGATGCATGCCGTCTCCCTGGAGTGGCGAGAGCGTTCCCGCCAAGACCTTCCAGCATAGCTCGGCAGACGGGGACTACCGCCGCGGCCTGGCCCGGGCGGTCGGTTCGGCGATCAGCGGATCGTCCGGCCAGTAGTGCCGGGGATAGCGCCTCTTGAGGCTCATCCTGACCTCGGCACGGGTGCTGGTCCGAAAGCCCGCCACGTGCTGCGCCGGCGATGCATGGCGTTTGCACAAGGCCGGCATCGCCCGGGCCGGAGTGCGACGGCTGTCACACCGGCCGTGCGTCGCGGCAGTTGGTGTAGTGCAACTGCCCCTATCATGCCCGCGAGAGCCGGTCGAAACCCGCGTCAGGTCGCGGGCAGGCAAGGGACACCGGCGGAAATCGATCGAGAAATGCGGGGCCGTAGGGAGGCGTCGATGTCGGAAGCAGGGTATGCGGTGGTATTCCGCGGCGAGATCCTCGATGGATACAGCCGGGAGCAGGTCAAGGAAGGCTTCGGTCGGATGTTCGGCCTGGGAGCGGACAAGCTGGAGCTGCTTTTCTCGCAGCCCAGGGTGGTGCTCAAGAAGGGCCTGAGTCGAGACGTGGCGGATCGCTACCGCCTCAGGCTGGAAAGCATCGGCGCGCAGGTCAGGCTGGAGGCAGCGGCCGCGCCGCAGCGGCTGCCGTCGGCACCCACACCGGTTCCGCCGATCGCGGCCGCTCCGACGCAGCCTGCAGCCACTGGGGCGGCGCGGCTGGCGGTGCCGCAGGCTCGCGAACCGCTGGACAGCGGCGCTTCCGCCAAGAGCGTCCGGCCCGCGCCCGTCGCACGCCATGCGCCGGGGGCAGCGGCAGTTCCGGCGGCCCCCGCAGCGGCGGACGGCGTCGCCCTCCCCGGCCAAGCCATGGTGACCGCACGGCCACGTCCCGAGGCGGCGCCAGCCGGCGCCACGGTGCGTCCTGCTGCGGCGCGCCAGGCCGAGCCGCGCTCCGTGCCCTTCGAGTTCCATGGCAACGGCTTCGAGTTCTTCCGCATCTGGATCGTCAACCTGCTGCTCACCATCGTTACCCTGGGGGTGTATTCCGCCTGGGCCAAGGTACGCACCCAGCGCTATTTCTACGGCAACACCGTGCTGGACGGCAGCAGCTTCGACTATCTCGGCGATCCGTTGAAGATTCTCAAGGGCCGTATCATCGCCTTCGTGTGCCTGATGCTCTATTCCGGCGCGGACCTCGTCTCGCCCTTCCTCAGCCTGGGGCTGATGCTGGCCTTTCTCGTGGCGCTGCCGTGGATCATGGTCAAGGGCCTGAGCTTCCGTAACCTCAACAGCGCCTGGCGGGGCGTGCGCTTCGGCTTCGAGGGCAAGGTGGGCGAGGCGGCGATGGTCTTCCTGCTGTGGCCGCTGCTGGGCGTGCTGACGCTCGGCCTGCTGATGCCGATGGCCTTCCACAGGCAGCAGTGCTTCATCATCGGCAACAGCCGCTACGGCACCTGCCGCTTCGAGTTCGGCGCCGGGGTCAAGGTCTTCTACGGAATGTTTCTCGGCGCGCTGGCAATCCTCATCGGCGGCGGCATCGCGGGCATGCTCCTCGGCTCCCTCTTCGCACCGCTCAGCGTGCCGGCGATGGCGCTGGCCTATCTCGCCGCCTTCGCCTGGTTCAGCGTCAAGTTCGCCAACCTGCGCTACGGTCACACCCTGTTGGCCGGCAACGGCTTCGAGGCCCGCTACGCGCTCGGCAGCTATGCCCGACTGATGGCGGTGAACCTGCTCGGCATGGTGCTCACCCTGGGCCTCTTCTACCCATGGGCCAAGGTGCGCAACGCCCGCTACGCCGCCGAGCACGTCGCGCTGGTGGCCGAAGACGATCTCGACGGCTTCGTGGCGGCGCGGCAGAAGGACGTCTCCGCCACCGCTGGCGAGGTCGGCGATCTCTTCGACGTGGACTTCGGCATCTGATCATGGCTGCGTCGATCATCGGCATCTGGTTCAGCGGCGCGAACTCGCGCCCGCAGTCGGCGCGGCTGACGTTGGCCGACGGACGCATCAGCGTATGCGCCGACGGCGTGGTGCTGGCAGGGCCGCTGGCGCTGGCGCAGCTGACGGTCAGTTCGCGCCTCGGCAGCACCCCGCGCTTCCTGCGCTTTCCCGACGGCGGGAGCTTCGAGACGGCCGACAACGATGGCGTCGACCGGTTGCTGGCGCCGTTGCGCCCCCGCCACGGGCTCCTCCACCGGCTGGAGTCCAGCCTGCGCCATGTGCTGCTCGGTCTGGTGGTGACGGTGGTCTTCGTCTGGGGCGCGGTGCGCTACGGCATCCCGATGCTGGCGGAAGTCACGGCGTTTTCGCTGCCGCCCGAACTCAATCGCCAGATCGGCGATGGTGCGCTCGAACTGCTCGACAGCCGGTTGCTCGCGCCGAGCACCCTGGCCGTCGCCGAACAGGCGCGCCTGCGGGCGCGCTTTGCCGCTCTGCTGGCGTCTGCCGCCACCCAACCGCTGCAGATCGAGTTCCGCGACGCGGCCCGCAGCCTGGGGGCAAATGCGCTGGCGCTGCCGTCCGGCACCATCGTGTTCACCGATCAGCTGGTGCGACTGGCCGAGCGCGACGAAGAGCTGATGGCGGTGCTCGCCCACGAAATCGGCCATATCGAGCGTCGCCATGCCCTGCGCCAGGTGCTGCAGGCTTCGGCGCTCGGCCTGGCGGCGATGGCGGTGACCGGCGATGTATCCTCGGTGTCTTCGGCGGTGGCGGCGATTCCGGTACTGCTCACCCAGCTGGGCTATTCGCGCGCCTTCGAGCACGAGGCCGACCGCTACGGCGCCGAGCTGCTCGCCCGCCACGGCATCGACACCAGCCACCTCGGCGTCATGCTGTCGCGACTGGAGAACTCCCGCGACTGTGTCCGCCACGGCGACTGCGAAAGCCCCGCCGGAGGCTGGCAGGACTATCTGTCGACGCATCCCCCCACCGCCGAGCGGCTGCGGCGGCTCGATGCCCGCTGAGCATGTCTTCGACGCCGGCGGCAGACCGGGGCTACTGCCGCGGCCTGGCCCGCGCGGTGGGTTCGGCGATCAGCGGGTCGTCCGGCCAGTAGTGCTTGGGATAGCGGCCCTTGAGATCCTTTTTCACCTCGGCGTAGGTGTTGGCCCAGAAGCTCGCCAGGTCCTGGGTGACCTGCACCGGCCGGCGCGCCGGCGACAACAGGTGCAGCTTGACCGCCAGCCGTCCGCCGGCGATGCGCGGCGTCTGCGCCAGGCCGAACAGTTCCTGCAGGCGCACGGCGAGCACCGGCGGCTCTTCGGCGTAGTCGAGACGGATGCGCGAGCCGGACGGCACGGCGACGGTGGACGGCGCCAGCTCGTCGAGACGCTGCGGCAACGGCCAGGGCAACAGGCCCTTGAGGATGCCGGGCAAGTCCAGGGCGGCGAAATGGCTGAGCCGCGAGACCTGACCGAGGTACGGCGCCAGCCAGTCCTCAAGGCTCGCCAGCAGGGCCGCGTCGGACAGGTCCGGCCAGTCGCTCGCGCCCTTTTCCGCCAGATCGAGGCGGCGCAGCAGCACCACCCGCGCCTGCCACTGGCGCAGCTCGGGTGTCCAGGGCAGCAGTTCCAGGCCCTTGCGCCGCACCAGGCCGACCAGCGCCCGGCTGCGCGCCGCCTCGTCGAGCCCCGGCAGTGCCTGGCGCTCCAGCACCAGCTCGCCGATCCGCCGCTGGCGCTCGGCGCGCAGCACGCCCTCGCGTTCGTCCCAGTCCAGCTCGTCGCGCACCGTCACCTGCTCGGCGAGCACTGTCTCGAACAGCGCCGGGTCGAGGTCGGCGGCCAGGTAGATGCGCTCCTCGCGCTGGCCCTGGCGGCTGCCCAGCTCGGCGACCACCAGCCAGGCGTGCTTCATCAGCGCATCGGGCTCGGCGAACAGCGCGGCGCGGCCGTTGGCCAGGCGGTACTCGCCGCCGTCGGGACGCCGCTGGCAGGCGATGCGGTCCGGGTAGGCGAAGGCCAGCAGCGCCCCCAGCCAGCGCGGGTGTTCGGGATCGGCGACCGCCTCCTGCGCGCCCTTCGGCAACAGCCCGCGATATTGGCGGGCCAGTTGACGGGCGCGCTGCACGCCGCCCTGGGCGGCACCCCGCTGGGCGCCGCGCCCGACCCGCGCCGCGCCGCCGAGCAGCGCCAGGCGGCTGTGCAGGTCGGCGCCGGCGCCGCGCAGGATGTCGCGCTCGCCGAGCAGCGCGGCGACGTCGCAAGCCAGCGCGCCGAGCCCCAGCGCCTGGCCGCGCAGCAAAAGGTGCGCGATGCGCGGGTGCGCCGGCAGCATCGCCATGGCCTGGCCATGGGCGCTCAGGCTGCCGTTGGGATTGAGCGCGCCGAGCCGCGCCAGCAACTCGCGGGCCTGGGCGTAGGCGGCCAAAGGCGGTGCATCGAGCCAGGCGAGTTCGGCAGGCGTGACGCCCCAGCGCGCCAGCTGCAGGGCAAGCCCGGCGAGATCGGCCGCCAGGATCTCCGCGCTGTCGTGGGCGGCCAGCTGCTCGTGCTGGGCCTGCGACCACAGCCGGTAGCAGACGCCCGGCTCCAGGCGCCCGGCGCGCCCGGCGCGCTGGGTCGCCGAGGCGCGCGAGATGCGCTGGGTGTCCAGGCGGGTCATGCCGCTGCCGGGATCGAAGCGCGGCACCCGCGCCAGTCCCGCGTCGACCACCACGCGCACGCCGTCGATGGTCAGGCTGGTCTCGGCGATGTTGGTGGCCAGCACGACCTTGCGCGTGCCGGCCGGCGCCGGCTCGATGGCGGCGCGCTGGGCGGCCAGGTCCAGCTCGCCGTGCAGCGGGCAGAGCAGGATGTCGGTGCGCCCGGCCAGCGCCTCGGACAGCTGCTCGTGGAGGCGGCGGATCTCCGCCTGGCCGGGGAGGAACACCAGCAGGCTGCCGCCCTCCTCGTCGAGCGCCTGCAGCACCGTGGCGAGCACCCGCGGCTCGATGCGCTCGCCGGGCTGGTACGGCCGTCCCCAGCGGATCTCCACCGGAAACATGCGCCCCTCGCTGCGCACCACCGGCGCACCGTCCAGCAGCGCGGCGAGCCGTTCGCCCTCCAGGGTGGCGGACATCGGCAGCACCCGAAGCGGCGTGTCGCGCAGCAGGGCACGGCCGTTCAGGGTCAGCGCCAGGGCCAGGTCGGCGTCCAGGCTGCGCTCGTGGAACTCGTCGAAGATCACCAGGCCGACGCCCTCCAGCGCCGGGTCGTCCTGCAGGCGGCGGGTGAGGATGCCCTCGGTGACCACCTCGATGCGCGTGCGCGGGCCGACCCGGCTGTCCAGGCGGATGCGGTAGCCGACCGTCTCGCCGACCTGCTCGCCCAGTTCGGCGGCCAGGCGCTCGGCCGCCGCTCGCGCGGCCAGCCGGCGCGGCTCGAGCATCAGGATGCGCTGCCCTTGGAGCCAGGGCTCGTCGAGCAGGGCCAAGGGCACACGGGTGGTCTTGCCGGCGCCGGGCGGGGCCTCGAGCACGGCTTCGTGGCACAGGGACAGGGCTTCGCGCAGGGCGGGCAGGATGGCGTCTATGGGTAGCGGGTTCATCGGGCACTCCACGGCAGGCCGCCGATTATAGGGCCGAGCGCCGCCAGTGGACGCCTGTCACGGGGGCCTTGGTATAGTTCGGCCCCCGACCACCTTCAGGACAGCTTCATGCACATCCGAACCCGCACTCTGGGCGGCCTGCTGGCCGTCGCCCTGACCACCCAGCTGAGTGCCTGCGGCAGCATCTTCTTCCCGGATCGGCGCGGCCAGATCGAGGGCCAGGTCGACTTCCTGGTCGTCGGTCTGGACGCCATCGGCCTGCTCTTCTACGTGATTCCCGGGGTGATCGCCTTCGCCGTCGACTTCACCACCGGCGCCATCTACCTGCCGCCGGGCGAGCGCTATTCGGTGGCCCCGGAAAGCCTGCGCGACACCCTCGACGCCGACGGGCGCGTCGATCCGGCGCGGCTCAGGACGCTGATCGAGCGGGAAACCGGCCGCCGCCTGCCGGCCGGCGAATTGCGCGCGCTGCCGCGCGACGCCAGCCCCGAGCAGCTCGCCGCCCTCGGCCTGCGGCCATCCGCCTGAGGCCGTCCCGGCTCCGCCAGCGCAGCGCCCTGCTATCATGCCGGACGCCTTTTCATTCGCCGTGACGATCCGCTTTCGATGAAGACCCCGCAGGAACATGCCCGCCTGATGCGCCTGGCCAGCGCCGCCGCCCTGGCGGTGGCCATCGGCCTGGCGCTGGCCAAGGCGATCGCCTGGTGGCTGAGCGGCTCGGTCAGCCTGCTCGCCGGCCTGACCGACTCGCTGCTGGACGGCGCCGCCTCGCTGATCAACCTGCTGGCGGTGCACTACTCGCTGCGCCCGGCGGACGACGACCATCGCTACGGCCACGGCAAGGCCGAGGCGCTGGCCGGTCTCGGCCAGGCGGTATTCATCGGCGTCAGCGCCATCCTGGTCGGCGTGCAGGGCATCGACCGCCTGCTGCATCCGCAGCCACTGTACGCGCAGACCCTGGGGATCGTCGTGATCCTGCTGTCGCTCGCCGCCACCGCCGCCCTGCTGCTGTTCCAGCGCCACGTGGTGCGGGTGACCGGCTCCACGGCGATCCGCGCCGACTCGCTGCACTACCGCTCCGACCTGCTGCTCAACGCCAGCATCCTGCTCGCCCTGCTGCTGGTCAATTTCGGCCTCGGCGAGCTGGATGCGCTGTTCGGCCTCGGCATCGCCGGCTACATCCTGTGGAGCGCCGTGCAGATCGGCCATGAAGCGGTGACCGTGCTGATGGACACCGAACTGTCGCCCAAGGTGCGCGACCGGATCGCCGGACTGGCCGGCGCGGTGCCGGACGTCATCGACGTGCACGACCTGCGTACCCGCATCTCCGGCACCCGCTGGTTCGTCCAGCTGCACGTGCGGCTGCCCGGCGAAATGTCGCTGACCGAGGCCCACCAGCGCACCGAGGCGGTGGAGCGGGCGATCCACGCGGAATTCCCGCGCGCCGAGGTGCTGGTCCATGCTGATCCGCCATAGGGCGTGGGCGGACCGAAAGGACGCACAAAGGAAAACGGGAGGACAGGCCAGCGCCTGTCCTCCCGTTTTCGCTCCGTCCGTTGCCGGCGAGGCTGTCGCCGTCTTCCCGCGCGCCTGGTCGGCATCGCGCGCCTGGGTGCCGTCGCGATCCGGTAAGACCGCGCGGCGCCGGAATGCCTGGTTGGGCATGCCGGGTGGACCAGATGTCCAGGCCTTGAAGTTGGGAAAAGAATAAACCTGCGAAGCCGGCAGAGGATTGCGAACATTGCCCACAAAAGCATGACTTGCGCAATCATTCGTCAGGAAAGCAAGATAACCGGCAATGTTTTCACAAAGGTCATCCGCCATGGGCAAACTCGATCGCTACGATCTGCGCATCCTCGCCGAACTGCAGCACGATGCCCGCCTCTCCAACCAGGAACTGGCCGAACGTATCGGCCTGTCGCCCTCGCCCTGCTCGCGGCGGGTCAAGCAGCTCGAGGACGACGGCTACATCCTGCGCCAGGTGGCCCTGCTCGACCGCAAGCGGCTCGGCCTGACCCTCACCGCCTACGTGCTGATCGGCATGGACCGGCACACCCCGGAACGCTTCGAGCATTTCGAGGCGGTCATCGGCAAGTGCCCGGAGGTGCTGGAGTGCAGCCTGGTCACCGGGATGGACGCCGACTACCAGCTGAAGGTGGTGGTGCCGGACATGGACAGCTACCAGCAGTTCCTGCTCGGCACCCTGACCCGCATCGACGGGGTGTCCAGCGTGCGCTCGAGCTTCGTCCTGCGCCAGGTGCAGTCGAGCACCGAACTGCCGCTGGAGCACCTGCGCACCTGAGGCGCGAACGACTTCGCTATACTCGGCGGCCTTTGCCGCGAACCCCACCCCCGGAGGTCCAATGGAACCCGAAGTGTTCGAAGAGTGGATGATGATCGGCCTGGTCAGCGGCCTCATCCTGTACATGGCGTTCATCGTCTGGGATCTGGCGCGCAAGTCCAACGCCGGCCGCCTCGGCACCATGGTGCTGTTCTTCGCCCTAGGCCTCGGCGTGCTCGGCTTCGTCATCAAGACCCTGGTGATCGGCAGCCTGGAAGGTTTCTGACGGCCTTCGCCGCCGCGCCATTCGGCGGCATCCCCCTTCTCTCACAGCCGCGCCGGAACCTCCTTCCACTCTCCCGGCGCCAGGCCGTCCAGGCTCCAGGGACCGATGCGCACCCGCACCAGGCGCAGGGTCGGCAGGCCGACCGCGGCGGTCATGCGCCGCACCTGGCGGTTGCGCCCCTCGCGGATGGTCAGCTCCAGCCAGGCGGTCGGCACGCTCTTGCGAAAGCGCACCGGCGGATCGCGCGGCCAGAGCTCGGGCTCCGGGAGCCTCTGCACCTCGGCCGGGCGGGTCGGGCCGTCGTTGAGCGTCACCCCCTCGCGCAGGCGCTCGAGCTGCTCGTCGCTCGGCTCGCCCTCCACCTGCACCCAGTAGGTCTTGGCCAGCTTGTGCTGCGGATCGGCGATGCGCGCCTGCAGGCGGCCGTCGCTGGTCAAGAGCAGCAGACCCTCGCTGTCGCGGTCCAGGCGGCCGGCCGGATAGACGCCGGGGACCGGGATGAAGTCCTTGAGGGTCGCCCGCCCGTCGCCGCCGCTGAACTGGGTGAGCACGTCGAACGGCTTGTTGAACAGGATCAGCCGCGGCGCGGCCGGCGGCGCCTTGGGCGGACCCGGACGGCGGGCGGGCACCTGGCCGGCGGGACGGCGGAATGCGGGACGGGCTGGGCGGGCCATGGAGGGTTCACCGGACAAAAAGGGGCGCCCATGCTAGGGGCGCCCCCGGCCTCCGGCAAGCCTCAGCCCTCGCCGAGCAGGAAGTTGCCCGGCCCCGCGGCGCCGCCGTCCAGTTGCAGCAGTTGCGCCTCGTCCTTCAGCTCCACCCCGGAGAGCCGGCGGCGGCTGGCCTCGCGCATCAGGTAGAGCAGCTTGTGGGCGGCCATGGCGTAGCTCAGGCCCTCCGGGCGCACGTTGGAGATGCAGTTGCGCGCGGCGTCGGTGAGGCCGATGCGCGGCGCGAAGGTGAAGTACAGGCCCAGGCTGTCCGGCGAGCTGAGGCCGGGCCGCTCGCCGATGAGGATGACCGTCATCCGCGCGCCGAGCAGTTCGCCGATCTCGTCGGCCACCGCCACCCGGCCCTGCTCGACCAGGCTGACCGGCGCCAGCGACCAGCCCTCGGCCGGCAGCCGCTCCAGCAGGCCGTCGAGCAGCGGCAGGGCGTGGCGCTGCACGGCCAGCGCCGACAGGCCGTCGGCGACGACGATGGCCAGGTCCCGGCCGCCGCCGTGCGCGGTCCGGTGCTCGCGCAGCAGGGTGGCGGAGTCCGCCTGCAGCAGGCGGCCCAGGTCGGGGCGCTGCAGGTAGGTGTCGCGGTCCCGGGCGGCGCTGTGCAGCAGCAGGCTGTCGAGGCCGCGCTGGCGCAGCCCGTCCTGCAGGGCGGCGGGCTCGAACGGCAGGTGCACGGCGTCGCGCGCCTGGGCATGGGCGAACTGGAAGGAAAGGTGCGCCGCGGTCGGCAGGCTGGCGCCGGCGCGGCCGAGGGCGATGCGCGCCGGGGTCAGGCTGCGCAGTTGCTGCCAGGGGTTTTCGGTGGTGGGGGATCTGTCGGACATGTCGACCTCGAAACAGGCTGATTCTCTTCCCGGGACTCGCGCAGGGTGGATGGCCACCCCGTGGAAAACCGCGCAGCGTTTTCCACCGCAGGCCTCTCGATGACCGGCAGGTGGAAAAGACCTGCGGTCGTTTTCCACCCTACGCATGTACGCGCTGCGGCTCAGGACAGCCGCGCCAGCGCCGGGCGGAAGGCCGCCGGCAACTCGTCGCCGAGGATTAGCCGGCCGCCGTCCTGGCGCAGGATGCCCATCCGCGCGAGCCACTCCTCGAACTCCGGCGCGGCGCGCAGGCCGAGGCTCTGCCGGGCGTAGAGGGCGTCGTGGAAGGAGGTGCTCTGGTAGTTGAGCATCACGTCGTCGGAGCCGGGCACGCCCATGATGAAGTTGACCCCGGCCACGCCTAGCAGGGTCAGCAGCATGTCCATGTCGTCCTGGTCGGCCTCGGCGTGGTTGGTGTAGCAGATGTCGCAGCCCATCGGCAGGCCGAGCAGCTTGCCGCAGAAATGGTCCTCGAGGCCGGCGCGGATGATCTGCTTGCCGTTGTAGAGATATTCCGGGCCGATGAAGCCGACCACGGTGTTCACCAAGAGCGGCCTGAAGCGCCGCGCCACGGCGTAGGCGCGCGCCTCGCAGGTCTGCTGGTCGACGCCGTGGTGGGCGTTGGCCGACAGCGCGCTGCCCTGGCCGGTCTCGAAGTACATCAGGTTGTCGCCGAGGCTGCCGCGCTTGAGGCTGAGGCCGGCCTCGTAGCCCTCGCGCAGCACTGCGAGGTCGATGCCGAAGCTGGCGTTGGCCGCCTGGGTGCCGGCGATCGACTGGAACACCAGGTCGACCGGCAGGCCGCGCTCGATGGCGGCGATCGACGAGGTGACATGGGTGAGCACGCAGGCCTGGGTGGGGATCTGGTAGCGCTGGATCACCGCGTCGAGCATCTTCAAGAGTTCGCCGATCGCCTCCAGGCTGTCGCTGGCCGGGTTGACGCCGATCACCGCGTCGCCGTTGCCGTAGAGCAGCCCGTCGAGGACGCTGGCGGCGATGCCCGCCGGATCGTCGGTGGGATGGTTGGGCTGCAGGCGGGTGGAGAGCCGTCCGCGCAGCCCGAGGCTGTTGCGAAAGCGCGTCTCCACGCGGATCTTCTGCGCCACCAGCACCAGGTCCTGGACGCGCATCAGCTTGGACACCGCGGCGGCCATCTCCGGGGTCAGCCCCGGCGCTAGGGCGCGCAGACTCGCCTCGTCGGCCGCCGGGCCGAGCAGCCAGTCGCGCAGGCCGCCGACGGTGAGATGGGCGACCGGGGCGAAGGCAGCGGCGTCGTGGCCGTCGAGGATCAGCCGGGTGACCTCGTCCGTCTCGTAGGGGATCACCGCCTCGTTCAGGAAGTGCCCGAGCGGCACCTCGGCCAGCGCCATCTGCGCCGCCACCCGCTCGGCGTCGCTGTCTGCCGCCACCCCGGCCAGGTAGTCGCCGGAGCGCGCCGGACTGGCCTTGGCCAGCAGTTCGCGAAGACTGTCGAAGCGCCAGGTCTGGCCGCCGACGGCATGGGCAAAACCGCTCATGGGAATCCCCTCCCGGAAAAAGGTCGTGTGCGGAAACCTTAGGGCCTGTTGACGTTTGAGCGTGAGCCGCGTTGCCGCGTCAAATGCCGCCAGGCCGGGCCGCGTTCGGCAAGGCGCGGGTCGCCGGCAATGGTCATTCCCTTGCCAAGACCCGCAACGCCGCATGGCGGCATTTGCCGCGCAACCCAAAGGGACGGGGCCCGTTTGGCGCAGCACGGCGTCGCTCGTCGTTCATTTGGAATGACCAAACTTCTCTCCTCGTTCCTTGTTCTGCGCCAAACGGGCCTCCGTCGCGGCCTACGCCCAAACGTCAACAGGCCCTAGCGCCCCTCGCCCCGACAGGACGCCTTGGCGCTATTGAAGCAGACCCGCCGCGGCCGGCCTACCCGCAGCAAGCGGACCGGCCTAGAGCGACCCTCGGCACCACGCTACACTGGCCGCTCCACGACCACGGCAGACCCCGATGAACGCGCCCACGGCCCCTGTCCTGTTCAGCCCCGCCTGGCACGCCGAGCTGGACCTCGCCTATGCCCGCGCCGGCGACGCCACGCGTCCGGTAAGGCGCCGCCACGCGGGCCCCTTGCGGGTGCAGAAGCATCTCTACCCGGAAGGGCCCGAGGTCTGCCAGCACATCCTCGTGCATCCGCCGGGCGGCATCGCCGGCGGCGACCGGCTGGAGATCGCCGCCGAGGTCGGCAGCGGCGCCTGGGCGCAGCTGACCAGCCCCGGCGCGGCCAAGTGGTACCGCGCCGCCGCCCCTGCCATGCAGCAATTAAGGTTGCATGTGGCGGCCGGCGCCACCCTGGAATGGCTGCCCCAGGAAACCATCGTGTATTCCGCCGCCCAGGCCGAGCTGGACACGTGGATCGAACTGGAGGGCGACGCCCGGCTGTTCTACTGGGACATCGTCGCCCTCGGCCGCCCGGCCAGCGGCGAGCGCTTCGCCGCCGGCCGCTACCGCGCCGCCCTGGACATCCGTCGCGACGGCCGCCTGCTCTGGCACGAGCGCCAGCGCCTGGACGGCGGCGACGGCCTGCTCGACTCGCCGATCGGCCTGGACGGCGCGCCGGTGTTCGCCACCCTGCTGGTCACAGGCGAGATCGACGCCGCGCTGCTGGCGCGCTGCCGCGAATTGCCCGCCCGGGTGCGCGGCGACCTCACCCAACTGCCGAATCTCCTGGTCGGCCGCTGCCTGGCCGATCAGGCACTGCACGCCCGCGCCTGGCTGATCGACCTCTGGCGTCTGCTGCGCCCCGCCCTGCTCGGCCGCGACGCCCTTCCCCCCCGTATCTGGAGCACCTGAATGGATCTGACGCCCCGCGAGAAAGACAAGCTGCTGATCTTCACCGCCGGCCTGCTGGCCGAGCGGCGCCTGGCCCGCGGCCTCAGGCTCAACCACCCGGAAGCCGTGGCCTACATTTCCGCCGCCCTGCTCGAGGGCGCCCGCGACGGCCATACGGTGGCCGAGCTGATGCACATCGGCACCACCCTGCTGACCCGCGACCAGGTCATGGAGGGCGTGCCGGAGATGATCGCGGAGATCCAGATCGAGGCCACCTTCCCCGACGGCACCAAGCTGGTGACCGTGCATCAACCGATCGCATGAGGAAATCGCGATGATCCCCGGCGAATACCAGATCCAGGACGGCGAAATCGAACTCAACGCCGGCCGCCGCACCCTCGTCCTGTCCGTGGCCAACACGGGCGACCGGCCGATCCAGGTCGGCTCCCACTACCACTTCTTCGAGACCAACGACGCCCTGCTCTTCGACCGCGCCCAGGCCCGCGGCATGCGCCTGAACATCCCGGCCGGCACCGCGGTGCGCTTCGAGCCGGGACAGAGCCGCGAGGTCGAGCTGGTCGAGCTGGCCGGCCTGCGCCGCGTCTACGGCTTCGCCGGGCGGGTGATGGGCGACCTCTGACCCTATTCGTAGGGTGGAAAACGCCGAAGGCTTTTCCACCGTGACCAGGATCGGTGGATGGCTTCGGCCATCCACCCTACGCGAGACGATACAGATGAAGATTTCCCGACAAGCCTACGCCGACATGTTCGGCCCCACGGTCGGCGACCGCGTGCGCCTGGCCGACACCGAGCTGTGGATCGAGGTGGAGCAGGACTTCACCGTCTACGGCGAGGAAGTGAAGTTCGGCGGCGGCAAGGTGATCCGCGACGGCATGGGCCAGGGCCAGCTCGCGAGTGACGCGGTGGTCGACACCCTGATCACCAACGCGCTGATCCTCGACCACTGGGGCA
The DNA here is from genome assembly GCF_009363155.1 of Azotobacter salinestris. NCBI lineage: Bacteria > Pseudomonadati > Pseudomonadota > Gammaproteobacteria > Pseudomonadales > Pseudomonadaceae > Azotobacter > Azotobacter salinestris. The sequence goes on along the minus strand of NZ_CP045302.1, from coordinate 3,700,403 downwards.
TCGTCAAGGCCGACGTCGGCCTCAAGAACGGGCGCATCGCCGCCATCGGCAAGGCCGGCAACCCGGACATCCAGCCGGGGGTGACCATCGCCGTCGGCGCCGCCACCGAGGTGATCGCCGGCGAGGGCATGATCCTCACCGCCGGCGGCATCGACAGCCACATCCACTTCATCTGCCCGCAGCAGATCGAAGAGGCGCTGATGAGCGGCATCACCACCATGATCGGCGGCGGCACGGGACCGGCCACCGGCACCAACGCCACCACCGTCACCCCCGGCCCCTGGCACATCGCGCGCATGCTGCAGGCCGCCGACGCCTTCCCGATGAACCTCGGCTTCACCGGCAAGGGCAACGCCAGCCTGCCGGCCCCCCTGGCCGAGCAGATCGAGGCCGGCGCCATCGGTCTCAAGCTGCACGAGGACTGGGGCACCACCCCGGCGGCCATCGACAACTGCCTGTCCGTCGCCGACCGCTACGACGTGCAGGTGGCGATCCACACCGACACCCTCAACGAGTCCGGCTTCGTCGAGACCAGCCTGGCCGCCTTCAAGGGCCGCACCATCCACACCTACCACACCGAGGGTGCCGGCGGCGGCCACGCGCCGGACATCATCAAGGCCTGCGGCCTGCCCAACGTGCTGCCCAGCTCGACCAACCCGACCCGGCCGTTCACCAGGAACACCATCGACGAGCACCTCGACATGCTGATGGTCTGCCATCACCTAGACCCGAGCATCGCCGAGGACGTGGCCTTCGCCGAGTCGCGCATCCGCCGCGAGACCATCGCCGCCGAGGACATCCTCCACGACCTCGGCGCCTTCAGCATGATCAGCTCCGACAGCCAGGCCATGGGCCGGGTCGGCGAGGTGATCGTCCGTACCTGGCAGACCGCCGACAAGATGAAGAAGCAGCGCGGCGCCCTGCCCGAGGACGCGCCGGGCAACGACAACTTCCGGGTCAAGCGCTACGTCGCCAAATACACCGTCAACCCGGCGATCACCCACGGCATCAGCCACGAAGTCGGCTCGGTGGAGGTCGGCAAGTGGGCCGACCTGGTGCTCTGGCGCCCGGCCTTCTTCGGCGTCAAGCCGTCCCTGATCCTCAAGGGCGGCGCCATCGCCGCGAGCCTGATGGGCGACGCCAACGCCTCGATCCCCACCCCCCAGCCGGTGCACTACCGGCCGATGTTCGCCAGCTTCGCCGGCGCGCGCCACGCCACCAGCATCACCTTCGTCAGCCAGGCGGCCTTCGACGCCGGGCTGCCGGAACGGCTCGGGCTGCAGAAGCGCATCGGCGTGGTCAAGGGCTGCCGGAACGTGCAGAAGAAGGACCTGATCCACAACGGCGCCACCCCGAGCATCGAGGTCGACCCGCAGACCTATCAGGTCAGGGCCGACGGCCAGTTGCTCTGGTGCGAGCCGGCCGAGGTGCTGCCGCTGGCGCAGCGCTATTTCCTCTTCTGAAGTACGGAGCCGCCTGCCCCGCCCCAGCGGCAGGCGGCAGGCCCCTTGAAACCCGAAAATCCGGATACATATCCATTTCCGCGCCGGAGGCCAGGCTCCGTGCGGGGCGCAGGGCCGAGCTCCGCGCACGGCCCGGGCGCGCCACTGGCCAAACCGCGCAGGATCGACCATAGTCGCCCTCCGCCCCCGGCAACACTTGATCAGGAGTAACCCAATGCTCGATTGGCTGAAAACCAACACGGCTGCAGCACGCGAAAAGCTCGCCACCGAAGTGGCCAAGTTCCGCAACCGCGAATTCATGGAGGCCGTGGTCGCCGGCTGTGCGCTGGTGGCGGCCGCCGACGGCAACATCAGCAGCAGCGAAAAGCAGAAGATGATCGGCTTCATCCAGAACTCGAACGAGCTCAAGGTGTTCGATCTCCAGGAGGTCATCAAGGCCTTCACCGACATCTGCCTCAAGTTCGAGTTCGACGCCGAGATCGGCCGCGCCGAGGCGCTGCGCACGATCTGCAAGCTGCGCGGCAAGGAAGACGCTGCCCGCCTGCTGGTGCGCGTCTGCTGCGCGATCGGCAGCTCCGACGGCAACTTCGACGAAGGCGAGCGCACGGTCTGCCGCAGCATCTGCGCCGAACTCGGCCTAGCTCCGGCCGACTTCGGCCTCTGAGCCCTGCCTCTGGTGGCCGGCGGCCGGCGGCAGCGCCGCCAGCCGCTGCACCCAGACCGACAGCACCCCGCTGGCGATGACGATGGCGATGCCCAGCAGGGCAGCGCCGTCCGGCACATGGCCGAAGGCGACAGCGCCGACCAGCACGGCGAAGACGATCTGCGAATAGGTGAACGGCGCCAGGGTCGCGGCACTGGCGTAGCGGTACGCATGGCTCAGCAGCAGATGCCCGGACATGGCCACGCCGCCCACCACGGCCAGCAGCAGGCCATCGTGCAGATCGGGCGTTTCCCAGTAGAACGGCACCAGCAGGCTCATCAGCAGGGAGCCCACCAGGCTGGACAGGAAGTTGCAGGTGACCGGGTCGTCGCTCTCGCTGAGACGCCGGGTGAGCAGCATGAAGACCGCCAGGCAGAACGCCGCGCCCAGCGGCAGCAGCGCCGCCGGGGTGAACAGCGCGCTGCCCGGCCGCACGATGACCAGCACGCCGAGCATGCCGAGGATCACCGCGCCCCACTGCCCGCGGCTGACCCGCTCGCGCAGCAGCGTCGCCGACAGCCCGGTGATGAACAGCGGCGCGAGGAACAGCACCGCGGTCGCCTCGCCGATCGGGATGTGGCGCAGGGCCGAGACGAACAGCAGGCTGACCGCGACCAGACATAATCCGCGGATCAGCTGCAATACCGGGTGGCGGGTACGGGCGATGGACAGTCCCCGACGCGGCCCGAACAGCAGCAGCATCACGGTGCTCTGCGACAGATAGCGTGCCCAGACCACCAGAATCAGCGAATGGCTCAGGGCCAGGTATTTGGCGATGCCGTCATGGCTGGCCAGCACCAGTCCGGCGGCGAGGATCAGCAGTATCCCGTGGAACGGATGGGAGGCGGTATTCAAGGACGAACCCTCGGCAGGGGACGGACGGAAGGGAATGAAAGCAGCCTAAGCGTTATGCTTGATAAGCATCAAGCGCGAAAACACCCACATACCATTGCAGCGTACGCAACAAACCTCTGGCTTTTTGACACGACTGGGCCTGGCCGTCGCCCCGGCGCTATCCTGCGGCCTTGCGCAGGGCGTCGGCGCGACACGGGAGCAGCCGGCTGTCCGACCGGAAACAGGGAGAAAGCGATGATCGGCAGGAGCAAACCGCTGCTGGCACTGCTTGCCGGCGCGGCCGTGACGGCACAGGCCCAGATGCTCGAGCGCGAACTGGGCGACTTCGAACTGAAACTGGGCTCGACGCCGAGCCGCAGCATGGCCCAGGGGCTGGTCCAGCCGGAACGGGTCGGCACCTTCTACGGCGGCCTCGACCTGACCCATCCCAGTGGCTGGTACCTGGGCAACTGGTCGCCCAGCGCCGGCGTGCTCGGGCACAACCGGATGGAGCTGGACTCCTACCTGGGCTACAAGCGCCCCTCCGACGATACCCTGGGCTACGAGCTCGGCCTGATCCGCTACAGCTTCCCGCGTCTGGAGGAGCGCGACCGGCACGAGCTGTATGCCGGCATCAGCGTCGAGGACAGCCGTCTGGGCACCGCCTGGAGCCTGGCCCCCGGGCGCACCGACGGCACCCTGCTGCTCGACCTGGACCTGCTGCACCCGCTGAACATGGACATGAGCGTGCAATACGCCAACCACGCCCTGGACCGCCCGGTGCAACTGTCCGACGGCGCCAGCGTGCAGCGCTTCAACGACTGGTCGCTGAACCTGTCGCGTCCCTGGCTTGGCCTGCGGGTCGGCGTCACCTACAGCGGCTCGGACCTGCGCGGCAGCGGCTGCAGCGCCTATTCGGGGCAGAACGCCCAGTGCGACGACTCCCTGACGCTGAAGCTGGAGCATCCGCTGTTCTAGGGTCTGTTAACACTACTGGAAAAGCGCCCCGCTTGGCCCTACAGTCGGCCGATGACCGCCTGTCGCCAGCGGAACGGCGCCAGGCCCCGGCCGCCCCTCGACGGAATCCGCCCATGCTGATGATTCGCCAGCGCACCGCAGCACGTCCCGACTGGGATGCCGAACTGGAACTGACCTTTGAGGCGCGCAGCAAGAGCCGCCTGCGCTGCTTCACCACGGCCGGCGAGGACGTCGGCCTGTTCCTCGAGCGCGGCCAGCCAGCGCTGGCCGACGGCGACTTTCTCCAGGCCGAAGACGGCCGCCTCGTCCGTGTGCGCGCCCGTCCCGAAAAACTGCTGCACGTCACCTGCACCAGCGCCTTCGAGCTGACCCGCGCCGCCTACCACCTGGGCAACCGCCACGTCGCCCTGCAGCTCGGCGACGGCTGGCTGCGCCTGCTCGACGACTATGTGCTGAAGGACATGCTGCTCCAGCTCGGCGCCCAGGTCGAAGCCATCGAGGCGCCCTTCCAGCCCGAGCAGGGCGCCTACGGCGGCGGCCACCACCACTCCCACGCCGGCGAAGCCGAATTCAGCTACGCGCCGAAGCTGCACCAGTTCGGCGTGCGCAAATGACTGGGATGTGGGCGCTGCTGCGCCTGGCCAGCCCGCAGTTGCCGATCGGCGGCTACAGCTATTCCCAGGGCCTGGAGCTGGCGGTCGAGCAGGGTCTGGTGCGCGATCCGCAGACGGCCCGGCGCTGGCTGGAGGACCAGTTGCTGCTCAATCTCGCCCGCTTCGAGGCGCCGCTGCTGCTGGCCCAGTGCATGGCTGCCGCGGACGGCGACTGGACGGCGCTGGAAGCGCTCGCCGAACGCCACCGCGCCAGCCGCGAAACCCGCGAACTGCATCTGGAGAGCCGGCAGATGGGCTACTCCCTGCGCCAGCTGCTGGAGGACCTGCCGGAGCTGGACGCGCCGTCCCGCGCCTTCCTCGCCCGGAGCGCCGAACCGGGTCTGGCGCTGGCCTGGGCGCTGGCGGCGCGCGCCTGGGGCATCGCGCCTGCGGATGCCCTCGCCGCCTGGCTGTGGAGCTGGCTGGAGAACCAGCTGGCGGTGCTGATGAAGACCCTGCCGCTCGGCCAGCAGGCCGCCCAGCGCCTGACTTCGCTTCTGCTGCCCACGCTGTCCGAGGCCCGGCGCATCGCCAGCGAGCGCGAGCCCGACGACTGGGGCAGCGCCGCCTTCGGCCTGGCCCTGGCCAGCATGGCCCACGAGCGCCAGTACAGCCGCCTTTTCCGTTCCTGACAGGAGACAACCCCCATGAACAGCCACCCCCTGCGCGTCGGCATCGGCGGCCCGGTCGGCTCCGGCAAGACCGCCCTGACCCTGGCGCTGTGCCGCGCCCTGCGCGATCGCTACAACCTCGCCGTGGTGACCAACGACATCTACACCCAGGAGGACGCCGAGTTTCTGGTGCGCAACGAGGCGCTGGCGCCGGAGCGGATCATCGGCGTGGAAACCGGCGGCTGTCCGCACACGGCGATCCGCGAGGACGCCTCGATCAACCTCGAGGCGGTCGATCAGCTCAACCGGCGCTTCCCCGGCCTCGAACTGATCCTCGTGGAATCCGGTGGCGACAACCTGTCCGCCACCTTCAGCCCGGAACTCTCCGACCTGACCCTCTACGTGATCGACGTTTCCGCCGGCGACAAGCTGCCACGCAAGGGCGGTCCGGGGATCTGCAAGTCGGATCTTCTGGTGATCAACAAGATCGACCTGGCGCCCATGGTCGGCGCCTCGCTGGAGGTGATGGAGCGCGACGCCCGCAAGATGCGCGGCGAGCGGCCGTTCGTGTTCAGCAATCAGAAAACCGGCCAGGGCCTCGACGCGATCATCGCCTTCATCGAACGGCAGGGCATGCTCGGCGCAGCCTGAACCCAGCTTACCCGTCACGCTCGGGTAAGGTGGATGGCCACCCCGTGGAAAACCGCATGGCGTTTTCCACCACAAGCGCCGCCATGGCCGTAGGGTGGAAAAGACCTGCGGTCGTTTTCCACCCTACGGCTGCAGGCCGCGGCACTCAGCGGAACGGCGGCTCGTCGAAGCTGCGCAGCTTGCGCGAGTGCAGGGTGTCGAGCTGACCGCGCAACAGGTCGAGGGCGGCGATGCCGATGCGCAGGTGCTGGCTCACCGCCCGCTCGTAGAAGGCGTTCGCCGCGCCGGGCAGCTTGATCTCGCTGTGCAGCGGCTTGTCCGAGACGCACAGCAGCGTGCCGTAGGGCACCCGCAGGCGATAGCCCTGGGCGGCGATGGTGCCGCTCTCCATATCCACCGCCACCGCCCGCGAGAGGTTGATCAAGGGCCGCTCCTGGGCCCAGCGCAGCTCCCAGTTGCGGTCGTCGTAGGTCAGCACGGTGCCGGTGCGCAGGCGGCGCTTGAGCGCCTCGCCCTGCTCGCCGGTGACCTGCGCGGCGGCCTCCTGCAGCGCCTGCTGCACCTCGGCCAGGGCCGGCAGCGGGATGTGCGGCGGCAGCACCCGGTCGAGGATGCCGTCACGGCGCATGTAGGCGTGCGCCAGCACGTAGTCGCCGATGGTCTGCGACTGCCGCAGGCCGCCGCAGTGGCCGATCATCAGCCAGCAGTGCGGGCGCAGCACCGCCAGGTGGTCGGTGATGTTCTTCGCATTCGACGGGCCGACGCCGATGTTCACCAGGGTGATGCCGTGGCCGTCCTCGGCGACCAGGTGGTAGGCCGGCATCTGGTAGCGGTGCCAGAGCACGCTGCCGACGACCGCCATGGCCTCGTCCTCGTCCATGCCGCGCTCGATCACCACGTTGCCCGGCAACACCAGGCGCACGAAGCGGCTGTCCTCGCGCAGGCGATCGAGGCCATGGCGGACGAACTGGTCGACGTAGCGGTGGTAATTGGTCAGCAGGATCCACGGCTGCATATGGCGCCAGTCGCTGCCGGTGTAATGCACCAGGCGGCGCAGGGAGAAGTCCACCCGCGCCGCGTCGAACAGCGCCAGCGGGAAGGACTCGGCGCCGGCCCAGGCGTGCAGGCCGTCGGCGACGTCGTCGGAGGCCGCGGCCAGGTCGGTGCTGGGAAAGACCCGCGCCAGTTCGGCGGCGGTGACCCCCGAGCCGGCCAACTCGTCGCCCTGCTCCACCACATAGGGATAGGGAATGTCCTGCACCCCCACGCCCACCTCGACCTGCACGTTGAAGTCGCTCATCAACGGGCGCAGCTGGTCGAGCAGGTAGCGTCGGAAGGCCTGCGGCTGGGTCACGGTGACGCTGTAGACGCCCGGCGCCTGGACCTTGGCGTAGGCCCGCACGGTGAAGGGCACCTGGCCCTGCGGCAGGTGGGTCAGGCGCAGTTCGGGATAGCGGAACAGCTGGCGCTGCGCGGCATCCGGCTCGACCCGCTCGCTCAGGTAGCGCTTGAGCGCCTGGCGCAGGGCGGAGGTGGCGCGCAGGTGCAGGGCGGCGAGGCGGTCCACCGCCTCCTCGGCACTGGCCATGACGATGAAGGCATCGCTGTCGGTATTCACGATCGGACTCTCTGTCTTTAGTCAGCGCCTATCTTGCCCGGATTTGCCTGTCAGGCGGTAGACAGACGCCCGGCGGCCGATTTGCGGGCCAATAGATCAATACGAAACGCAGTGCTTGACGTTTACCCCAGATAACAATAACAATTCTCATTAATAGCAAACCCACTTACATACGGACATATATGCTTCGACAATCCAAGGTGCTAGCCCGCCTGCGGCAGGGCGACGAAGTCTTCGGTTTGCTCAATTCGCTGCCTTCGCCCCTGCTCTGCGAAATGATCGCCGCCGCCGGCTACCACTTCGTGATTCTCGACATGGAGCACCTGCTGCGCTCCGGCGATGAGCTGATGCACTGTCTGCGCGCCTGCGAAAGCGCCGGCATCGCCCCCTGGCTGCGCCTGCCCGAAGTGGATGAGAAGCTGATCGGCCGTGCCCTGGATGCCGGCTTCGAAGCCATAGTGCTGCCGCGGGTGGAGAGCGCCGAGGAAGTCGAGCGGGCCGTCGCCGCCGCCTGGTTCCCGCCCCGGGGCCGGCGCGGCATCACCGGGGGCCGGGTTACCGGCTTCGGCACCCTGGCCCTGCCGGACTACATCGAACGGGCCAACGGCGAGCCGCGCATCGTGCCGATGATCGAAAGCGCCGCCGGCCTCGCCGCCCTGCCGGCGATCCTCGCCCTGCCGGGCGTCGGCATGATTCTGGAAGGCGCCCTCGACCTGGCCCTGGACCTGCAGCTCGGCCCCGACCCGACCCATCCGCAGGTCTGTGAAGCACTGCAGTCGATGGCCGCCGCCTGTGCCGCCGCCGGCGTGCCCTTCTGCGCCAATCCGCGCACCCCCGAGCAGATCCGCCACTGGCGCGCCCAGGGCATCCGGAGCTTCCTCGCCGGCGAAGACCGCGGCCTGCTGCTCGCTGCCCTGAAGAGCCGCCTGAACAGTTTCCAATCACCCACAGAAGTCTGACTATCCATGAAGACCAACACTCGCCAGTGCAGCTGGCGTTTCAGCCTGCTGGCCATGGCTGTGGCCCTGGCCCAGCCCGTGCTCGCCGAGGAGCGACAGAAAAACGAGACCGCCAAGGAGGAGAAGGTCTCGCTCGCCCCCACGGTGATCAAGGGAGACGTACTGGGCCAGGCCACCGACGAGGAAGTCCGCACCTACGCCGGCAGCCGCAGCGTGGTCAAGGCCGAGGACCTGGAGAAGGCCAGCGTGCGCGGCCTGGACGACGCGCTGCAGCGCGTTCCCGGGGTGAAGATCTTCGACGAGACCGGCACCGGCGTGCTGCCGCAGATCTCCGTGCGCGGCCTCTACGAGAGCCGCAGCGGCCGCGTGCAGGTGCTCTCCGACGGCATCCCGCTGTCCCTGTCGCCCTACGGCCAGACCAGCCTGTCGCTGTTCCCGCAGACCCTGGCGACCGTCGAGCGGATCGACATCGTGCGCGGCGGCGCCGCGGTGCAGTACGGCCCGAACAACGTCGGCGGGGTGATCAACTTCATCAGCAAGCCGATTCCCAAGGAGTGGGAGAACAACCTCGCCGAGCGCATCACCTTCTACGAGGGCGGCCACCAGCTGTACGACACCTACTTCAGCACCGGCGGCCACGTCACCGACAACCTCGGCCTGTTCTTCGAGTACAACTCCAAGAGCGGCCACTACGAGCGCGACCACTCCGACACCGACGTCGAGAGCATCCGCCTGCGCGGCGAGTGGGACATCGACGAGAACCGCCGCCTGAGCTTCGGCATCCAGCGCTACGACGCCGACCAGGACCTGGCCGGCGCCCTCAGCAAGAAAGACTACAACAAGGACCGTCGCGACTCGACTCGTCCCCTCGACCGCTTCGAGGGCGACACCGACCGCCTATGGGGCACCTACAGCCAGTACCTGGGCAGCATCGGCTTCGCCGAGGACGTGGAGTTCAGCCTCACCGGCTTCGGCCACCACGACTACCGCAACTACTACGTCGGCCTGGACTCGGCCAGGACCTTCAACCCGGCGAATCCGCCGGCCTTCGAGCAGGACGCGCCCCGCGACTACAAGGTCTGGGGACTCGAGCCGCGCGTGAGCTTCACCATCTACGGCGACAAGGTGAACCAGACCTGGCTGATCGGCGGCCGCTACGTTCGCGAGGACACCGAGTTCGAGGTCTACCGGAAAAGCCTGAGCACCGGCGCGGTGACCACCGTCCGGGATTGGGATTTCGACACCGAAGGCAAGGCCACCTACATCAGCAACGCCATCAGCATGCTCGACGGCCGCCTGACCATCACCCCCGGCATCCGCCACGAGCGCGTGCACCAGGACTATTCGGACGCGGTCTCCGGCAAGAAGACCGAAAACCTCGACGACGAATGGCTGCCCGGCCTGACCATGGGCTACCAGATCACCGACGACTGGTTCCTCTTCGCCAACGCCCAGCGCTCGCTTCGCGTGCCGCAGATCACCACCATCGTCTATGACGGCGATGTGAGCTCCGAGGTCGCCTGGAACTACGAGGCGGGCTTCCGCTACACGCCCCTGCCCAACCTGCGCTACGACTTCAACCTGTACCGCATCGACTTTGACGATCAGATCGTGTTCCAGGACGGCGCCTGGAAGAACGTCGGCAGCACCCGCCAGCAGGGCTTCGAGACCGAGCTGTTCTGGACCCCGGCAGCCATGCCCAATCTCGACCTGCACGCCAGCTACGCCTTCCTCGACGCCAAGATCCGCACCGGCCAGCATGAAGGCAACGAGGTGCCCTACGCCTCCCAGAACCAGTTCAACGTCGACGCCCGCTGGCGCTTCGCCGAGGGCTGGACCTACACCCTGGACGGCCTGTACGTCAGCGAAGCCTACTCGGACGACGCCAACCACCGCGAGGAGAACGCCACCGGCTCCTATGGCGAATTGCCGTCCTACTGGATCTGGAACACCTCCCTGGAGCGCAAGTTCAAGCTCAAGGAAAGCGAGCTGACCACCTCGCTCGGCGTCAGCAACCTGTTCGACCGCGAGTACTACTTCCGCGGCATCGACACCAGTCCCATGGGCCGCCAGCCGGCGCCCGGCCGAGCCGTCACGGTCGCCGCCAACTACCGCTTCTAAGCCTCACCCCTACCCCAACTGCACTGCAGGCATCGCCGTCCAGCCTCACGGCCGGACGGCCCCTGCCCGGAGAACGCTCATGCAAAGGCCTTTCGTCATTCTCAGTCACGTCGCCACCCATGCCGTCTGCGAAGGCTTCCTGCCTGCCGCACAGCGGCGTGGGCACCCGCTTTTGCTCATCACCGACCACGCCCAGGGGCATTGGCGCCACCTGGCCGAGGCCGGGATTTCGATCGACGGGCTGGAAATCCTCGAATGCGACGTCTTCAACCCGCTGGCGGTGATCGAGCTGCTGCACGCCCACGGCCAGCGGCCGCTGGCGGTGTTCTCCAACAGCGACCACCTGCAAACCAGCTGCGCCCTGGTGGCCGAGGCCTTCGACTGCCCCGGCAAGGACTGGCGCCTGTGCCATGCGGCGAAGAACAAGGCGGAGATGCGCGAACGCCTGCAGCGTCTCGGCCAGCCCGGCCCCTGGTTCCAGGTGCTGACCCCCGGCGCGGCGCTGCCGACCGACGCCCCCTTCCCGGTGGTGGCCAAGCCGCGCGAGGGCGTCGCCAGCCTGGACGTGCAGCTGTGCCGCAACGCCGCCGAACTGGCCGACTACTGCGGCGCCTTCTGGCAGCGCCAGCCGAACCGCGCCCTGCTCCTCGAGGCCTATCTGGAAGGACCGCTGTTCACCCTGGAAACCCTCGGCGACGGCCAGCGCCTGCAGGCCATCGGCGGCTTTGACGTGACCCTCTCGCCGCCGCCCTACTTCGTCGAGCTGGAAGCGCGCTGGAACGGCCCGCTGGGCCGGGCGGCACGTAACGCGGCGCTGGCCCAGATCGCCGCCTTCGGCATCAACTTCGGCGTCTGCCATAGCGAATTCATCCTCACCGCCAACGGTCCGGTGCTGGTGGAGATCAACTACCGCAGCATCGGCGACGGCCGCGAGTTTCTCCTCGACCGCCTGCTGCCGCAGGGCTGGTTCGACCGCATCCTCGACCTGCACCTGGGCGGCACGCTGGCCGACAACCAAAGCAGCAACGCCGAGGCCCTGGTGCACTACCTGGTCGCCCCGCACGCCGGCCGCCTGCTCGCGGCCAGCCCGAGCTTCCGCGCCGAGGGCGAGGACTACTGGGTCGACTACTGCGCGCTGCGCGAGGTCGGCGAGGAGATCCGCCTGAGCAACTCGAACAAGGACTACCTGGGCGTGCTGCGCCTGATCGCCCCCGACGCGGCCGCGCTGCAAGAGCGCTTCGCCACCGTGCGCAGCGACCTGCGCTGGGAGCTGGCATGAACCTCGACATGACGAATCACGACCGCGCGGCCATCGGCCAGCGCATCCTCGACTGCTGCCTGCGCGAGGACATCCGCGACCTGCTCGGCCGGGCACGGCCGGGCGCCCTGCCGGCGGAGCTGGCCGCCCACTGGCCGCAGCCGCCGGAGCCGACCTGGCTGTGCATCGACCATCTGGACTGCGGCGAACTCTGGCTGCCGGTGCGCCGTGGCGCGCCGCTGCAGGACTGGAGTGCGGTCGGCGACCGCTGGCTGCGCCGCCAGGGCGACAGCGTGCATCTGGAGCAGGGCTACCGCCGCTGGCTCGAGCACCTGGGAGCGGACTTGGATGCCGAGAGCCTGGCGCTGTTCGCCGACTACATCGAGGAAGCCGACTGCGCGGTCGAGCACCGCCGGCTGTGCCGCGAGGCCTACGCCGCGCACGCCGCTGACCTGGGCGCGATCCTCGCCGAGCCCGACTGGGGCCGGCGCCTGCTCGGCATCGACCGCCTGGCCAGCTACCTGGACCACCCCTTCTACCCCACCGCACGGGCCAAGAGCGGCTTCAATGCCGCGGCCCTGCAGGGCTACGCCCCGGAATTCGCACCGCGCTTCCGTCTCAACTGGCTGGCCGTGCCCAGGGCGCTCCTCGAGCAGACCAGCGCGCCGCCGGCGCTCTGGCCGAGCCTCGCCGAGGTCGGCCTGGACCCGGCGCTGGAGGAGAGCCACGCCCTGCTGCCGGTGCATCCCCTGACCTGGCCCGAGCTGGACGCCCACGGCCTGCCGGAGGGCTGCCTGCGCGCGCCGCACGGCGCCCTGGAGGTGGAGCCGACCCTCTCGGTGCGCACCGTGCTGAGCGTCGAGGACCCGCGCTGCCACATCAAGCTGCCGCTGCTGGTGCGCACCCTCGGCGCGCGCAACCTGCGCCTGATCAAGCCGAGCACCCTGTACGACGGCCACTGGTTCCAGACCGTCCTCGAAGATCTCGCCGCCCGCGACGCCCGGCTCGGCGCGCGCTATGTGCACGTCGACGAGCAGCACGGCGGGCATGCCGCCGGCGAGCGTCATCTGGCCTACATCGTGCGCCGCTACCCGGCAGGCCTGGAGCGGGCGAGCCTGGTGCCGGTCGCCGCCCTGGCCAGCCCTCTGCCCGACGGCCGGCTGCTGATCGAGGCGCTGGTCGAGCGCTTCCACGGCGGCGACCTGATGGCCTGGTGGCAGGACTACCTCGACCTGCTGCTCGGCGTGCACCTGCGTCTCTGGCTGCGCTACGGCATCGCCCTGGAGGCCAACCAGCAGAACGCCGTGCTGCTCTTCGAGCCCGGCCGGCCGCTGCATCTGTTGATGAAGGACAACGACGCCGCGCGCCTCTGGCCGTCGCGCTTCGCCGCCGCCTGCCCGGACCTGGCGCCGCGCCTGGCCGAGCTGCGCGACGAGCGGATCCGCGTCGACGGCGTGCAGCCGCTGGCGGAGATGTTCTGCACCATCACCCTGCAGCTGAACATCGTCGCGCCGCTGGAGGCCATCGCCGAAGCCGGTCTGGCCGGGCGCGAGGCGCTCTACGCCTGCCTGCGCGAGCGCCTGCACGCCGCTCTCGCTGTGCTGGCCGACGAGGGCACCGACGTCGGGGAGGCGCGCCGCTTCCTGCTCGAGGCCCCGAAACTGCCGGTGAAGTACCTGCTCAGCGCCGGCAGCCTGTTCAGCAAGGAGCGCTCCGGCGCGGCCGACATCAACAAGTTCTACGGCTACAGCGCGGCGAACTTCCTGCAGGATGCAGACCCATGTCCCGGCGCCTGACCGCCAGCGTCCTGCTCGGCCACTACCTGTCGGCCTTCACCGCCCTGGGTGCGCCGCTGTTCCTGCCGCGCATCCTCGCCGACCTCGGCAGCGCGGCGCCGACCTGGAGCATCGGCGTGCTCTACGTGCTGCCGACGCTCTGCACCGCGCTGGCGGCGCCGCTCTGGGGCCGCCTGGCCGACCGCCACGGCTGCCGGCTGTCGCTGCTGCGCGCCCATGTCGGCCTCGCCCTGGGCTTTCTGCTCGCCGGGTTCAGCCCGAACCTGGCGGTCTTCATCCTCGCGCTGATCGTCCAGGGCACCTTCGGCGGCGCCATGGCGGCGTCGAACGCCTACCTGGCGACCCAGCTCGACGGCGAAGGCCTGTCGCGTGCCCTCAACCTGACCCAGTATTCGGCGCGTCTGGCGATGCTCAGCGGCCCGGTGCTGGTCGGCCTGCTGGCCGGCGCCGGCCTGGGGCTGGAGATGTACCGCTACCTGGCCTGGCTGCCGCTCGCCGCCTTCCTGCTGGTGCTGCCGCTGCCGGCCGATGCGCCGCGTGTCCAGGGTCGGACCGCGGACGGCACGCCGGAGGCCGGCGAGCTGCCGGCGGACCTGCTGCGCCTGCTCGCCGTGCAGTTCCTGTTCAGCTTCGCCATGGTGGTGACCTTCCCCTACTTCGTGCCCTACGGCGAAGCCCTGGGAATCGCCAACGACGCGCTGATCGGTCTGCTCTACAGCCTGCCGCACCTGGTCTACCTGCTCGCTCTGCCCTGGGTCCAGCGCAGGAGCGGCCCGCTGCTGCCGACCGGACTCGCGCTGCTGGCACTCGGCAACCTGCTGCAGTTCCTGCGCCTGCCGGCCGAGCTGCTGTTCGCCCTGCGCCTGCTCGCCGGGCTGGGCATACTGCTCGCCTTCGTCGGCCTGCACCGCTGCCTCGCCGCGCGGCGCCGTGCCGGCGGCGCCGGCCGGCTGTTCGGCTGGTTCGATGCCAGCGGCAAGTGGGCCGGCACCGCCGCCGGCCTGGTCGCCGGTCTGGCCTGTCAGCACTACGGCATCGCCATGCCCTTCCTGATCGCCTGCCTGGCCGCGCTCGCCGCGCTGGCCGTGGCCCAACCTCTACTCATCCGTTCGCCGGAGATTGCCCCATGATCCGTGTCGCCCGCTCCCCCTACGAACGCACCCTGGACGGCGAGGCCCAGCGCCACGCCATCGACTGCCTGCTCAACTGCTACCTGCGCGAGTACGCCCTGCCCCGCGGCGAGGCCACCCTCGACTGCCGGACCCCGGACCTGCCCATGGGTCTGCGCCACGCCGAAGGCCGCTGCGTCGGCATCCAGCTCGCCGACGGCAGCCGCCTGGCGCTGATCGCCGACCGCACCAGCGTGCTCGGCCGCTGCCGCTTCGTCAGCCCGCCCTACTTCAAGGGCCACGGCCAGGGCTGGCGGCCGCTGGACGCCGCCGAGCTGGCGCGCCTGCTGCTCGCTCCGATGAACGGCCCGGAGCGCCACGGCGAGCTGCTCGAGCAGATCGACAACAGCCTGCGCATCACCCGCACCTTTCTCACCCACGCCCGCGCGGCCAACCAGGATCCGGCCGGCAGCCCTGAGCCGATGGACACCCTGCTGCATTCCGAGCAGGGCCAGGTCTGGGGCCACGCCCTGCACCCGACGCCGAAGAGCCGCGACGGCGTTTCCGAGGCCGACCTGCTGGCCTGCTCGCCGGAAGTCGGCGCGCAGTTCCCGCTGCACTGGTTCCGTGTCGACCCGTCGCTGATCCGCCACCAGGGCGACGACCCGCGCGGCCTGCTCGCCCAGGTCGCCGGCGCCGAGCACCTCTACCCCTGCCACCCCTGGGAGGTTTCCCGGGTGCTGGCCAACCCGCTGGTCCAGCGGGTGCGCGAGCGTGGCCTTCTGGAATACCTCGGCCCGCAGGGCCTGGCGCTCTACCCGACTTCCTCGGTGCGCACCCTCTACCATCCTTCGCTGAGCCATTTCCTGAAGTTCTCGATCCACGTACGGCTGACCAACTGCGTGCGCAAGAACGCCTGGTACGAACTGGACAGCGCGGTGGCCCTGACCCGCCTGCTCGGCCCGCTGATGAGCGAACTGGGCGACAGCCAGCCGGGCTTCGCGCTGATGCCCGAGCCGGCCGCCAGCACCCTGGACCTGTCCGCCTACGGCAGCGTTGAGGAGGCCCGCGAGGTCACCGAGTGCTTCGGCATCCTCTACCGGCAGAACCTCGACGAGGCCAGTCGCGCGCGCTACCAGCCGCGGGTCGCCATGGCCCTGTTCACCTGGACCCTCGACGGGGTCAGCGCCTGCCAATCCCTGGTCACCCACTGCGCGGTACAGCTTCGCGTGGACCAGGCCGAGGCCGCCGTGCGCTGGCTGCGCGCCTACGCCGGGCTGCTGCTCGGCGGCTCGCTGCACTGCCTGTTCCGCCACGGCGTGGTGCTCGAGCCGCACCTGCAGAACACCCTGCTCGGCTTCGACGCCCAGGGCCTGCCCTGCCGGGTGTGGATCCGCGACCTGGAAGGCACCAAGCTGGTCCCCGAGCACTGGCCGGCCGAGCGCCTGGCCCACCTCGACGAACGCACCCGCGCCTCGCTCCACTACGACGCCGACAAGGCCTGGAAACGGGTCGCCTACTGCGCCCTGGTCAACAACCTCGGCGAGGCCGTGTTCCACCTGGCGGGCGGCGATGCGGCGCTGGAGAGGCGCCTGTGGCGAGAGATCGCCGACCTCCTCGAAGCGCAGCGCGCGCCGCTCGGCGACCCGCAGGCGCTGCGCGAGCTGTGCGCCGGCGCGCCCCTGCCGAGCAAGGAGAACTTCATGACCCGCCTGCTGATGAAGGCCGACCGCGAGGCCGGCTACACCGCCCTGCCCAACCCGCTGACCGCCGCGGGTGCCGCCGCCTGCTGTGGAGAGTGCCGATGAGCCTGCCCGCGTCCGTCCAACAGGCCATTGCCGGCCTGCGCCGCTCCCGCTCCGAGCCGCTGTGCGCCTATCTCTACGACCTGCCGGCGCTGGCACGCCACGCCCGCGCCCTGCGCGAGGCGCTGCCGGCCGGCTGCGAGCTGTTCTACGCCGCCAAGGCCAACCCCGAGGCGCCGATCCTGCGCACCCTGGCACCCTGGGTCGACGGCTTCGAGGCGGCCTCCGGCGGCGAGCTGCGCTGGCTCCACGAATGCCACCCCGACAAGCCGCTGATCTTCGGCGGACCCGGCAAGCTGGATAGCGAGCTGGCCGCCGCCATGGACTGCGGGATCTCCGCCTTCCACGTCGAGAGCATCGGCGAGCTGCGCCGCCTGGCGGCCGTCGCCAAGGCCCACGGCCGCCCGGCCCCGGTGCTGCTGCGGCTCAACCTCAAGCTCGACGAGGCGCCGGACAGCCGCCTGGTGATGGGCGGCAAGCCGACCCCCTTCGGCCTCGACGAGGAGGCCCTGGACGAGGCGCTGGCGCTGCTCGCCGACGAGCCCTGGCTGAAGCTTCAGGGCCTGCACTTCCACCTGCTCTCCCACCAGTTGGACAGCGCCGCCCACCTGCAGCTGATGCGCAGCTACTTCCGCTGCTTCCGCCAGTTGAACGCGCGCCACGGCCTGGACCTGAAACTGCTCAACGTCGGCGGCGGCATGGGCATCAACTACCAGGACCACGCCCGCTCCTTCGACTGGCCGGGCTTCTGCGCAGGGCTTTCCGCGCTGATCGCCGAGGAAGGCATGGCCGGGACGCGCATCCGCTTCGAGATCGGCCGCTTCCTCAGCGCCGCCTGCGGCTACTACCTGATGGAGGTGCTGGACATCAAGCGCAACCACGGCCAGTACTTCGCCGTGGCCCGTGGCGGCACCCATCACTTCCGCACCCCGGCGGCCCAGGGCCACGACCATCCCTTCGTGGTGGTGCGCGGCAGCCGACCGGCCGAGCTGGAAAACCAGCCGGTGACCCTGGTCGGCCAGCTGTGCACGCCCAAGGACGTGCTGGCCCGCCAGCAGCCGGTGGCCGCCCTGGCGGTCGGCGACCTGCTGGTGTTCACCCTGGCCGGCGCCTACGCCTGGAACATCTCGCACCAGCATTTTCTGATGCACGAGCCGCCACAGATGCTGTTCCTCGAAGCCTGAAGCCAGCCGGCTAACCGAGCTGCGGCGCACTGCGCGCCAGCAGCTCCGCCACCGCCACGCCGCGCGGCAGGGTGCCGTAGACCCGGCCGCCCTCGCCGAGGCGGCTGTGGATGAAGGCATCCGACACCGCCGCGTTGCCGGCCTCCAGCAGCAGCCCGGCCTGCAGGGTCACCGCCAGCTCCTCGACCAGCCGGCGGGCGCAGTAGTGGATCTCGGTGCGGTCGGCCAGCGCCTTCCTGAGCCATTGGATGCGCGCCCTGAGCCGCGCATCGCCATGGCCGCTGTCCAGCTCGTCGAAGAGTGCCTCCAGCACGCCCGGCTCCTTGCCGAGCACACGCAGCACGTCCAGGCACTGCACGTTGCCCGAGCCCTCCCAGATCGAGTTGACCGGCGCCTCGCGGTACAGCCGCGGCAGGATGCTCTCCTCGACGTAGCCGGCGCCGCCCAGGCACTCGGCGGCCTCGCCGATCATTTCCGGGGCGCGCTTGCAGATCCAGTACTTGCCGATCGCGGTGAGCAGCCGGGCGAGCAGCCGCTCGCGTTCGTCCTCGCCGTGATCCAGCGCCCGCGCCAAACGCAGGGTGAGGGCCAGCGCGGCCTCGCTTTCCAGGGCCAGGTCGGCCAGCACGTTCTGCATCAGCGCGTGCTCGAGCAGCACCTGGCCGCCGACCAGGCGGTGCGCGCAGTGGTGCAGGGCCTGGGTCAGCGCCTGGCGCATCAGCGCGCTGGAGCCGATCATGCAATCGAAGCGGGTCAGGCCGACCATCTCCAGGATGGTCGGCACGCCGCGCCCCTCCTCGCCGACCATCCAGGCCAGGGCGCCGCGGTACTCGATCTCGGCGGAGGCGTTCGACCAGTTGCCCAGCTTGTTCTTCAGGCGCTGGATGTACAGCTGGTTGCGCCCGCCGTCCGGGCGGTGGCGCGGCAGCAGGAAGCAGGACAGCCCGCCGTCGCTCCAGGCCAGGGTGAGGAAGGCGTCGCTCATCGGCGCCGAGCAGAACCACTTGTGGCCGAGCAGTTCGTAGGCCTGTCCCGGCCCGGCGGCGCCGACCGGCCAGGCCCGGGTGGTGTTGGCACGCACGTCGGTGCCGCCCTGCTTCTCGGTCATCGCCATGCCGAGGGTGACGCCGCTCTTGCGCTCCATCGGCAGGTTGCGCGAATCGTAGTCGCCGGCCAGCACCTTGGGCAGCCAGCGCTCGGCGATCTCCGGCTGCCGGCGCAGCGCCGCCACGCTGGCGAAGGTCATGGTCAGCGGACAGGCGGTGCCGGCTTCGATCTGGTTGTGCAGGTACATCAGCCCGGCGCGGGCCACCTGGGCGCCGGGGCGCGGCTCGCGCCAGGGCAATGCCGGCAGGCCGTGGTCGATGGCCGTGGCCATCAGCTCGTGATAGGCGGGGTGGAAGTCGACCTGGTCGATGCGGTGGCCGTAGCGGTCGTGGCTGCGGAAGACCGGCCGATTCTCGTTGGCGGCGAAGCCGGCCGCCAGCAGCGGCCCGCCGGCCAGTGCGCCGTAGTCATCCAGCTGCCGGTCCGCCCAGGCCCCGTCGTAGCGGCACAGCCACTCCCGCAGCGGCAGATCGATGCGGTAGAGATTGGCGCCATCCAGGGGCGGCACCTGGTTGGTCACCTCGTGGGTTTCGGCGTACTGGTGCAGGTCCATGACGGCGCTCCTCGGCGGGCGGTTGCCCCGTTGAGTGAAGCACGCGGGACCCGCTGCGGCGGACGCATCCGACCGGGGCTCGGGGCGGGCGATTAGTGGTAAGCTCGCACGCCATGAACACGACCAACTTCCGTCCCGTCGTCCTCTGCCTGTCCGGCCACGATCCCAGTGGCGGCGCCGGCCTGCAGGCGGACATCGAGGCCCTGCTCGCCCAGGGCTGCCACGCCGCGCCGGCGGTCACCGCGCTGACCGTGCAGGACACCCGCAACGTCAGCGACTTCCGCGTGCTCGAGCCCGCCTGGGTGCTGGCCCAGGCCGAGGCGGTGATCGCCGACCTGCCGGTCGCCGCGATCAAGCTGGGCATGCTCGGCTCGCTGGAGATGGTCGACACCGTCGCCGGGATCGCCCGGCGCCTGCCCGGCGTGCCGCTGGTCTGCGACCCGGTGCTGCGTGCCGGCGGCGGCGGCGCCCTGGGCCGCGACGAGGTCGGCCAGGCGATCCGCGAGCGCCTGCTGCCGCTGTGCCGCATCGCCACCCCGAACCTGCCGGAAGCGCGCCTGCTCGCCGAACTGCCCGAAGGCAGCGCCGATGCCTGTGCCGAGCGGCTGCTCGAGCACTGCGAGCACCTGCTGATCACCGGCGGCCACGGCGACGAGACCGAGGTGCACAACCGCCTGTACTCGCGGGACGACGGCGCCCAGACCTTCACCTGCGTGCGCCTGCCGGGCAGCTACCATGGCTCCGGCTGTACCCTGGCCAGTGCCCTGGCCGGTCGCCTGGCCCTCGGCGAGGAACTGACCAGTGCGGTGCGCTCGGCACTCGACTACACCTGGCGCACCCTGCGCGACGCCGAAGCGCCGGGCCTCGGCCAGTACGTGCCGCGCCGCCTGCCGCTGGATTTCGGCAGCTGATCCGGCGGCGCCTGGCGCAGGCCGGGCGCATCGGCTTGACTGGCCGGGGGCGGTCCGTCCCCGGCGACTTCCGCCGACCCTTCGCAGACGAGGCGAATCCACCATGAAACTACGCGGTCTCTACGCCATCACCGACAGCCAGCTGCTCGCCGACGGCAGGCTCCTGCCCTACGTCGAAGCCGCACTCAAGGGCGGCGCCCGGCTGCTGCAGTATCGCGACAAGTCCGACGACGATGCCCGCCGACTGCGCGAGGCCGAGGCGCTGCGCGACCTCTGCCTGCGCCACGGCGCCCTGCTGATCATCAACGACGATCTGGAGCTGGCTGCACGCCTGGGCGTCGGCCTGCACCTCGGCCAGCAGGACGGCTCGCTGTCCGCCGCCCGTGCCCTGCTCGGCCCCAAGGTCGTCATCGGCGCCACCTGCCACGGGCAGCTGGAGCTGGCCGAGCAGGCCGCCGCCGACGGCGCCAGCTACCTGGCCTTCGGCCGCTTCTTCGACTCCTCGACCAAGCCCGGCGCACCGCCGGCCACTCCCGAACTGCTGGAAGAGGCCCGTGCGCGCTTTCCCCAGCCGCTGGTGGCCATCGGCGGCGTGACCCTGGACAACGCGCCGGGCCTGATCGCCCGTGGCGCCGCCATGGTCGCGGTGATCAACGCGCTGTTCGCCGCCGACAGCGCCGCCGAGGTCGAGCGCCGCGCCCGCGCCTTCGGCCAACTGTTCGAAGGCTCCTGATTCCCCCTCACGGTGGCGCCCACCGCGCGGCGCTGCCTCAAGCTTGCGAGGCCCACATGTCCCGTTCCGAAACCCTCTTTGCCAACGCCCAGAAGCACATCCCCGGCGGCGTCAACTCGCCGGTGCGTGCCTTCCGTGGCGTCGGCGGCACCCCGCTGTTCTTCAAGCACGCCGAAGGCGCCTACGTCATCGACGAGGACGACAAGCGCTACGTCGACTACGTCGGCTCCTGGGGCCCGATGATTCTCGGGCACAGCCATCCTGAAGTGCTCGAAGCGGTGCGCAGGCAGCTGGAGCACGGCCTCTCCTACGGCGCGCCGACCGCCCTGGAAACCGAGATGGCCGAGCTGGTCTGCTCGCTGGTTCCGTCGATGGACATGGTGCGCATGGTCAGCTCCGGCACCGAGGCGACCATGAGCGCGATCCGCCTGGCCCGCGGCTACACCGGCCGCGACAGCATCATCAAGTTCGAGGGCTGCTACCACGGACACTCCGACAGCCTGCTGGTCAAGGCCGGCTCCGGCGCCCTGACCCTCGGCGTGCCCAGCTCCCCCGGCGTGCCGGCGGCCTTCGCCCAGCACACCCTGACCCTGCCCTACAACGACCTGGGCGCGGTGGAGCGGACCCTCGCCGAGGTCGGTCGGGACATCGCCTGCATCATCGTCGAGCCGGTGGCCGGCAACATGAACTGCGTGCCGCCGGCCCCGGGCTTCCTCGAAGGACTGCGCGAGCAATGCGACAAGCACGGCGTGGTGCTGATCTTCGACGAGGTGATGACCGGCTTCCGCGTCGCCCTGGGTGGCGCCCAGGCACACTACGGCGTCGTCCCGGACCTCTCCACCTTCGGCAAGATCGTCGGCGGCGGCATGCCGGTCGGCTGCTTCGGCGGCAAGCGGGCGATCATGGAATGCATCGCCCCGCTGGGCCCGGTCTACCAGGCCGGCACCCTCTCCGGCAACCCGCTGGCCATGGCGGCGGGCCTGACCACCCTCAAGCTGATCAGCCGGCCGGGTTTCCACCAGGAGCTCTCCGACTACACCGGCCGCCTGCTGCAGGGCCTGCAGGAGCGCGCCGATGCCGCCGGCATTCCCTTCGTCACCACCCAGGTGGGCGGCATGTTCGGCCTGTACTTCAGCGGCGCCGACGAAATCGTCACCTTCAGCGATGTGATGGCCAGCGATGCCGGGCGCTTCAAGCACTTCTTCCACCTGATGCTCGACGGCGGCGTCTATCTGGCGCCCTCCGCCTTCGAGGCCGGCTTCACTTCCATTGCCCATGGCGAGACGGAGCTGTCGATCACCCTCGACGCCGCCGAGCGCGCCTTCGCCACGCTGGCCAGGGGCTGAACGGCGGACCGCCGCCCCTGGCGGCTTTCCATTTCCCGGGGGCGGGAAAAGGCGGCAAAGGCTTTGTAAGGCCGGCGCCGCTTATTCATAATGTGGCGGCCGGCACACTTTGCCGGCCGGGCGACCGCCCGCTCCCACTCGAGGCGCAGCGATTCCATGACCCGCCGTAACCTGACCCTGGGTTGCCTGTTGCTATGTTCCTTTTCCCTGCCGGTCGTGGCCGGGGAAAACACCCTGCTGATCCCGGCACCGGGCAGCTGCGCCCTGGACAGTCCGGCCGAGGAACTGCCGGCGGCGCTGTCGCGCTGCGAGCAGGCCGCGCAGAACGGCGACCTGCAGGCCGAATACGAGCTGGGCCAGTTCTACTACGACGGCAAGCGCACCCCGCGCGACCTGTCCCGCGCGTTGAACTGGTTCGAGCAGGCCTCGCTCAAGGGCCACGCCGAAGCGCAGCACCGCCTGGGGCTGATGTTCTTCCGCGGCGAGGGCGTGCCGGCCAACAACGTGCAGGCCTACATCGTGCTGAAGATGGCCGCGGTGAACGGTTCGGAGGAGGCGCTGGACAGCGCCGACCTGGTCGCCGAGCAGATGAGCCGCAACGAGCTGGAAATCGCCACCCAGGTGCTCGGCCAGATCTTCCGCAACTACCTCATGGAACTGCAGGCCCTCGAGGGCCGCTCGCCGTTCTCGCCGCTGCCCTGAGGGCGGCCGTTCAGCCCTTGTCCGGCATCGGCGGCAGCGGGAACGGCGTGACGTTGCCGCCACCCCTGGCCTCGCTGATCCGCGCCATGCCCAGACGCTCCACCGCATCGATGCGGATGATCGCGTGCAGCGGCACGTAACTGCGCTGCACGCCCTCGAACTGGGTGCGCAGGCGCTCCTCGCCGGGATCGATGACCACCTGGGTGCGCTCGCCGAAAACGAACTCCTCGATCTCGAGAAAGCCCCACAGATCGCTCTGGCGGATCTGCCTGGCGTACAGCTCGTAGACCTGGCCCTGGTTGAGGAAGATCACCTTGTAGATCGTGGCGTCGCGCTTGCTCATCGGACTGCGGGGAAATCGCTGCAAAGGGGCTGCGAAGGATAGCACAAGGGCCACGGCAGACGGCCGGCGCGTCACCCGCCCGGCATCTCTGGCCGAGCCTTTCGTGCCTACCTATAATGCGCGGTCCTTCGAATCACCCAGACCCGACTCCCATGGCCAAGAAGCTTTTCATCGAAACCCACGGCTGCCAGATGAACGAGTACGACAGCTCGCGCATGGCCGACCTGCTGGGTGAGCACCAGGCTCTGGAACTCACCGAGAATCCGGCGGAAGCCGACGTCATCCTCCTCAATACCTGCTCGATCCGCGAGAAGGCTCAGGAAAAAGTGTTCTCCCAGCTGGGCCGCTGGCGCGAACTGAAGCAGCGCAATCCGGCGCTGGTGATCGGCGTCGGCGGCTGCGTGGCCAGCCAGGAGGGTGCGGCGATCCGCGAGCGTGCGCCCTACGTCGACGTGGTGTTCGGCCCGCAGACCCTGCACCGCCTGCCGGAGATGATCGACGCCGCGCGCACCACGCAAAAGCCGCAGGTGGACGTATCCTTCCCGGAGATCGAGAAGTTCGACCGCCTGCCCGAGCCGCGGGTCGACGGCCCAAGCGCCTTCGTCTCGGTGATGGAAGGCTGCAGCAAGTACTGCAGCTTCTGCGTGGTGCCCTACACCCGCGGCGAGGAGGTCAGCCGGCCATCGGAGGACGTGCTCGCCGAGGTCATCCACCTGGCCGAGAACGGCGTGCGCGAGGTCACCCTGCTCGGCCAGAACGTCAACGGCTACCGCGGCACGGCCGCCGACGGGCGCCTGGTCGACTTCGCCGAGCTGCTCTACCTGGTCGCCGCCATCGACGGCATCGACCGCCTGCGCTACACCACCAGCCACCCGCTGGAGTTCTCCGACGCCATCATCCAGGCCCATGCCGAGATTCCCGAGCTGGTGAAGTTCATCCACCTGCCGGTGCAGTCCGGCTCCGACCGCATCCTCGCGGCGATGAAGCGCAACCACACCGCGCTGGAGTACAAGTCGCGAATCCGCAAGCTGAAGGCCGCGGTGCCGGAGATCAGCATCAGCTCGGACTTCATCGTCGGCTTCCCCGGCGAGACCGAGCAGGATTTCGCGCAGACCATGAAGCTGATCGAGGAGGTCGGCTTCGACTTCTCCTTCTCCTTCGTCTACAGCGCGCGCCCCGGCACTCCGGCGGCGGAGCTGCCCGACGACACCCCGGAAGAGGTGAAGAAGCAGCGCCTGCAGATCCTGCAGAACCGCATCTACCAGCAGGGCTTCGAGATCAGCCGGCGGATGGTCGGCAGCACCCAGCGCATCCTGGTCAGCGACTATTCGAAGAAGGACCCGGGCATGCTCCAGGGCCGCACCGAGAACAACCGCATCGTCAACTTCCCCTCCACCAATCCGCGCCTGATCGGCCAGTTCGTCCTGGTGCGCATCGACGACGCCCTGCCCCATTCCCTGCGCGGCAGCCTGCTCGACTGACACCCGCGCGCACGTCCGGCCCGGCGGGCGGCGCCCGTCGGGCCGACATCCGTCGAGCGTCATCGGCTTCCACCCCGCCGCCGACGGCGCTATTCTTTCCTTATCTTCCTGCCGTAGGACGGTTGTCCTTTAAAGCCCTTGAACGCACCCACAGAACCCCGTCGCTTCACCATCGCCCCCTTCGAAGCCCGCCGCTTCGCCAATCTCTGCGGACAGTTCGACGAACATCTGCGCCTGATCGAACAGCGCTTGGCCATCGAAATCCGCAACCGCGGCAACCAGTTCGAGCTGCTCGGCGAACCGAAACACACCCAGGCCGGCGAGAACCTGCTGCGCCGTCTCTACCGCGAGACCCACGGCGTCGACCTGACCCCCGACCTGGTTCACCTGTTCCTCCAGGAATCGGGCATGGAGGCGCTGGCCGATCCCGACGCCGAACCCGGGGCCGCCCTGCACACCCGCAAGGGGCTGATCCGTCCGCGCGGCGCCAACCAGCAGCGCTACGTCAAGGCGATCCTCGACAACGACATCAACTTCGGCATCGGCCCGGCCGGCACCGGCAAGACCTACCTCGCCGTGGCCTGCGCGGTGGACGCCCTGGAGCGCGAGCAGGTGCGGCGCATCCTGCTGGTGCGTCCGGCGGTGGAGGCCGGCGAGAAGCTCGGCTTCCTGCCCGGCGACCTGGCGCAGAAGATCGACCCCTACCTGCGCCCGCTGTACGACGCCCTCTACGAGATGCTCGGCTTCGAGCAGGTGGCCAAGCTGATCGAGCGGCAGGTGATCGAGATCGCCCCGCTGGCCTACATGCGCGGACGCACCCTGAACAACAGCTTCATCATCCTCGACGAGAGCCAGAACACCACCCTGGAACAGATGAAGATGTTCCTCACCCGCATCGGCTTCGGCTCCACCGCGGTGATCACCGGCGACATCACCCAGGTCGACCTGCCGCGCGGCACCAAATCGGGTCTGGCTCACGTGATGGAGGTGCTCAAGGACATCCCGGGGATCAGCTTCACCCGCTTCCAGCCCAAGGACGTGGTGCGCCATCCGCTGGTGCAGCGCATCGTCGAGGCCTACGAGCGCTTCGAGGAGCTCAATCCGCCCCGCCCGCAGGGCGAGGCGCGCCAGGAAGGACGCCGCGATGCTTGAGCTGGACCTGCAGGTGGCCAGCGACCGACCGCTGCCCGCCGAGAGCGACTTCCGCCGCTGGTGCGAACTGGCCCTGCGCCAGCGCAGCGCCGACTCCGAACTGACCATCCGCCTGGTCGACGAGGCGGAAGGCCGCGAGCTGAACCGCACCTGGCGGCACAAGGACTACCCGACCAACGTGCTGTCCTTTCCGGCCGACATCCCCGACGGGCTGCTGGACATCCCGCTGCTCGGCGACCTGGTGATCTGCGTGCCGGTGGTCGAGCGCGAGGCCGCCGAACAGGACAAGGCGCCGGACGCCCACTGGGCCCACCTGGTGATCCACGGCTGCCTGCACCTGCTCGGCTACGACCACATCGAGGATGCGGAAGCCGAGGAAATGGAATCCTTGGAACGGGACTTGCTTGCTGAATTGGGCTATCCCGACCCCTACGATGGCGACGACCTGCCCGAATCCCAGGGCACCACGAGCGAAGGAAGATGAGCGACGATCGATCGAGCAACGGGCAATCCTGGCTGAGCAAACTCACCCAGGCCTTTGCCCATGAACCCCGCAACCGCCAGGAACTGCTGGAAATCCTCCACGAAGCGCACGAGAACGAGCTGCTCGACAGCGAGGCGCTGACCATCGTGGAGGGCGCCATCCAGGTCGCCGACCTGCAGGTGCGCGACATCATGGTTCCGCGTTCGCAGATGATCACCGTCAAGGCCGGCCAGACGACGCAGGAACTCCTGCCGACCATCATCGAGGCCGCCCATTCGCGCTACCCGGTGATCGGCGAGAGCCTCGACGACATCGTCGGCATCCTGCTGGCCAAGGACCTGCTGCCCCTGCTGCTGCGCAACATCGGCGAGACCTGTGCCTGCGACCTCAAGGAGCTGCTGCGCCCGGCGACCTTCGTCCCCGAATCCAAGCGCCTCAACGTGCTGCTGCGGGAATTCCGCAGCACCCACAACCACATGGCCATCGTCATCGACGAGTACGGCGGCGTCGCCGGCCTGGTGACCATCGAGGACGTGCTCGAGCAGATCGTCGGCGACATCGAGGACGAGCACGACGTCGAGGAGGACAGCTACATCAAGGAGCTGCCCAGCGGCGACTTCGTGATCAAGGCACTGATGCCGATCGAGGACTTCAACAAGCACTTCAACTGCCAGCTGTCCGACAACGAGTTCGACACCCTCGGCGGCCTAGTGGCCCGCGCCTTCGGCCATCTGCCCAAGCGCAACGAGACCGTCGAGCTTGGCGACTTCCGCTTCCGCGTGCTGAACGCCGACAGCCGGCGCATCCACCTGCTGCGCCTGACGCCGCCCCGTCACTGAGCCCCCCCAGGGCACCGCGCCAACGCGGTGCCCTGTCCTTTCACCGGACCGCGATAGCATGCCGCGGGCCGCTCCATTAAGCTTGCGCCGCCTTTTTTCCGAGCAAGGAATCCCGATGCGCTGGATCACCCGTCCCGGCTGGCCGGGCAACCTGCTGGCGCTGGCCGCCGGCGCCCTGACGCCCCTGGCCCAGGCCCCCTTCGACCTCTGGCCGCTGGCGCTGCTGTCGATCGCCCTGTTCTACCTCGGCCTGCGTGAACTGGCGCCCAGGGCGGCGCTGTGGCGCGGCTGGTGCTACGGCTTCGGCCTCTACGCCGCCGGCACCAGCTGGATCTACGTCAGCATCCACGACTACGGCGCCGCCTCGGTGCCGCTGGCCGGCCTGCTCACCCTGGCCCTGATGCTCGCCCTGGCGTTCTTCTTCGCCCTGCCCGCCTGGCTGTGGAGCCGCTGGCTGCGCCGAAGCGGTGCACCGCTGGCCGACGCCCTGGGCTTCGCCGCCCTCTGGCTGGCGCTGGAGGGCTTTCGCGGCTGGTTCCTCACCGGCTTTCCCTGGCTCTACGCCGGCTACAGCCAGCTCGAGGGGCCGCTCGCCGGCCTGGCGCCGCTGGGCGGGGTCTGGCTGCTGTCCTTCGTCCTGGCGCTGTCCGCGGCGCTCCTGATCAACCTGCCGCGCCTGGCACGCAGGCCGCTGGCGCTGGCCGGCGCCCTGGGTCTGCTGCTCGCCCCCTGGGGGCTCGGCCTGGTGCTCGAAGGGCACGCCTGGACCCAGCCTGCCGGCACGCCGCTGAAGGTCGCCGCGGTGCAGGGCAACGTGCCGCAGAACTTGAAATGGGACCCGGAGCAGCTCAGCGCCCAGCTCATGCTATACCGCGACCTCACCCTGCAGCGCGCCGCGGCGGTCGATTTGGTGGTCTGGCCGGAAACCGCCGTGCCGATTCTCAAGGAGTACGCCGAGGATTACCTCGCCGGCCTGGACCGCTACGCCCGCCCGCGCAACATCGCGCTGCTCACGGGCGTGCCGATCCGCCAGCGCAACGCCCAGGACGAGCCGCGCTATTACAACGGCATCGTCGTGGCGGGCGAAGGTGCCGGCACCTACCTGAAGCAGAAGCTGGTGCCCTTCGGCGAATACGTACCGCTGCAGGAACTGCTGCGCGGGCTGATCGCCTTCTTCGACCTGCCGATGTCCGACTTTGCCCGCGGCCCGGCCGACCAGGCGCTGCTCGAGGCCCGCGGCTGGCGGATTGCGCCCTACATCTGCTACGAGGTGGTCTATCCGGAGTTCGCCGCCGGCCTGGCCGCGCGCAGCGACCTTCTGCTCACCATCAGCAACGACGCCTGGTTCGGCAGCTCCATCGGCCCCCTGCAACACCTGCAGATGGCGCAGATGCGCGCCCTGGAAGCCGGCCGCTGGATGATCCGCACCACCAACAACGGCGTCACCGCGCTGATCGACCCCTTCGGACGGATCACCGAGCGCCTGCCGCAGTTCCAGCGCGCCGTGCTCTATGGCGAGGTGACGCCGATGCAGGGCCTAACCCCCTACCTGCAATGGCGTGCCTGGCCGCTGGCGGTCCTCGCTGCCCTGCTGCTCGGCTGGACACTGCTGCGCCGGCGCGCCGAACGGGCCGCGACAGCCGGCACGGCCGTCGAGGTTCAGCGGTAGAGCAGCGGATAGGCCAGCTGTCCCAGCGCCTCGTTGAGCAGCAGGCCGCTCTGCCAAAGCGCCCGCCCCTCCGGCAGCCAGCCGCCCAGCGGGCGTCCGTTGGGCACGCCGAGAAAGCCCGCCGGGGCCGGCAGCACGCTGAAGCCGGCCCGCTCGAAGCACCAGCGCGCCCGCGGCATGTGCCAGGCCTGGGTCACCAGCACCACCCGGCGGATGCCTTCCGCCTGCAACA
The DNA here is from genome assembly GCF_009363155.1 of Azotobacter salinestris. Lineage (NCBI taxonomy): Bacteria > Pseudomonadati > Pseudomonadota > Gammaproteobacteria > Pseudomonadales > Pseudomonadaceae > Azotobacter > Azotobacter salinestris. The sequence continues at coordinate 3,671,108 of NZ_CP045302.1, read as the reverse complement.
GCTCGGCGCTGTAGCGGGCGTTCTCCCAGGTGGTGCGGCTGCGCTCCTCGCGCCAGCGCAGCCGCAGGCCATGATCCTTCTCCAGCGCCTCGCCGAGCAGCGCCGCCTCGCTGGGCGGCGCGCCGAAATGCAGGCCGCCGCTGGCCAGCAGCGGCAGGCCCGAGGCCCGCGCCAGCCGGGCGGCGTAGCGCAGCCGCTCGAGCGCCAGCGGACTCGGCTGGTCGCCGCCCCAGGCCGGATCGCCGCGCTCGCGGCCACCGCCGAGGACCACGATGGCCTCGGCCCGCTGCGCCAGTTGCGGCCACTGCGCCGCGTCCAGCGCTGGCTCGCGCTCGATGGCCCGCGCCGCCCACTCCACCGTCACCGGCAGGCTGAGCAGCCAAAGCCCGCCTGCGCCGAGCACGAAGCACAGGCTGGCAGTCCGTGGCGCACAGCGGCGCAGCCACCAGCCGAGTCCCAGCAGGAGCAGCAGGCCGGACGGCGGCAGCAGGAGTTGTTTGAGCAGATAGCGGAACGGCATCGGCACCTCCGGGCGAGGCGCAAAGCCTAGCCCGAGCGGCGCTGCCGAGCGAGCCTGAACAGCCGCGAGGCGCAGACCGGACAGGCCGCGACGGGGCCGGCGCGGCGCCAGCGCACGGCCCGGCCGCACAGGGCGCAGAGCAGATGGGCATGGCGCAGCGGGCGAAGCCGCGGCGGGGCGGCAGGACGCCCCTTCGCCAGAAGGCTGCGAGCGGCGTGCTCCTGGCGCTCGATCAGCGCCAGCTCCTCGGCCGCCGCCTGCCAGCCGCGCAGCCACTGCACGTCCTGGCGCAACCAGGCGCGGATCAGCGCCCGCTCGGCGGGCGACAGATCGTGCAGCTCCAGCACGGCCGGCTCGGCCCCGCCGCGCCAGCGGGCGGCCTCGGCTCCGGCAAGGGCGCAGGCGATCCGCTCGATCAGTCGCCGGTACAGTCCGCCACGCGCGCCCACTTCGTCCATCCCACACCTCGACCTCGGGAGAAACGGCATCCTCCCCTGAGCTTAGCGCCCGCCTCCGCCGCGGTTTGCCGCCGCGACAAACGGCGGCAGAGGGCCAGCGGCGGCCGTGACGCACCGGGCAGGCGTTTCCCATGGCCAAGCCCGCTCATGTATGCTACGGGGTTTTCCACGCCCTCTTTTCCAGCGCCAGCAGACCATGCACGAACAGTATCAGCCCCGCGAGATCGAAGCCGCCGCGCAGTCCATCTGGGACGCCCAGAAGTCCTTTGAAGTGCGCGAGCAGCCCGGCAAGGACACCTTCTACTGCCTGTCGATGTTCCCCTACCCCAGCGGCAAGCTGCATATGGGGCACGTGCGCAACTACACCATCGGCGACGTGATCGCCCGCTACCAGCGCATGCAGGGCCGGAACGTGCTGCAGCCGATGGGCTGGGACGCCTTCGGCATGCCGGCGGAGAACGCCGCCATGAAGAACCAGGTGGCGCCGGCCAGGTGGACCTACGAGAACATCGCCTACATGAAGTCCCAGCTGAAAAGCCTGGGCCTGGGCATCGACTGGTCGCGGGAAGTCACCACCTGCAAGCCGGACTACTACCGCTGGGAGCAGTGGCTGTTCACCAGGCTGTTCGAGAAGGGCGTCATCTACCGCAAGAACGGCACCGTCAACTGGGACCCGGTGGACCAGACCGTGCTGGCCAACGAGCAGGTCATCGACGGCCGCGGCTGGCGCTCCGGCGCGCTGGTCGAGAAGCGCGAGATCCCCATGTACTACTTCCGCATCACCGCCTATGCGGAAGAGCTGCTGCAAAGCCTCGACGAGCTGACCGGCTGGCCCGAGCAGGTCAAGACCATGCAGCGCAACTGGATCGGCAAGAGCTTCGGTGCCGACATCGTCTTCGACTATGACGTCGCCAGCATCGGCGAAGCCGGCCAGCTCAAGGTCTACTCGACCCGCCCGGACACCCTGATGGGCGCCACCTACGTCGCTGTCGCCGCCGAGCACCCGCTGGCCCAGCGCGCCGCCGAGAACAGCCCTGCGCTTGCGGCCTTCATCGCCGAGTGCAAGGCCGGCTCGGTGGCCGAGGCCGACATGGCCACCATGGAGAAGAAGGGCCTGGCCACCGGCCAGTTCGTCGTCCACCCGCTGACCGGCGACAAACTGCCGGTGTTCGTCGCCAACTACGTGCTGTGGGGCTACGGCGAGGGCGCGGTGATGGCCGTGCCGGCACACGACGAGCGCGACTTCGAATTCGCCAACAAGTACGGCCTGCCGATCAGGCAGGCCTACGCTGCCGAAGGCAAGGATTTCAGCACCGCCGAATGGCAGGCCTGGTATGCCGACAAGGAAGGCCTGACCACCGTCAATAGCGGCAAGTACGACGGCAAGAGCTTCACCGAGGCCTTCGACGCCATCGTCGCCGACCTGGAAAGCGCCGCCCACGGCGCGCGCAAGACCCAGTTCCGCCTGCGCGACTGGGGCATCAGCCGCCAGCGCTACTGGGGCTGCCCGATCCCGATCATCCACTGCGACAGCTGCGGCGACGTGCCGGTGCCGGAAGACCAGTTGCCGGTGGTGCTGCCCGAGGACGTGGTGCCGGACGGCACCGGCAGCCCGCTGGCCAGGATGCCGGAATTCTACGAATGCAGCTGTCCGAAATGCGGTGCGCCTGCCAAGCGCGAAACCGACACCATGGACACCTTCGTCGAGTCGTCCTGGTACTACGCCCGCTACGCCTCGCCCACCTATGACCAGGGCATGGTCGACCCGCAGGCGGCCAACCACTGGCTGCCGGTGGACCAGTACATCGGCGGCATCGAGCACGCCATCCTGCACCTGCTCTACGCGCGCTTCTTCCACAAGCTGATGCGCGACGAGGGCCTGGTGTCCTCCAACGAGCCGTTCAGGAACCTCCTGACCCAGGGCATGGTGGTCGCCGAGACCTACTACCGCACCCTGGAGAACGGCGGCAAGGACTGGTTCAATCCGGCCGACGTGGAGGTCGAGCGCGACGCCAGGGCCAAGGTGATCGGCGCCAAGCTCAAGTCCGACGGCCTGCCGGTGGAAATCGGCGGTACCGAGAAGATGTCCAAGTCGAAGAACAACGGCGTCGACCCGCAGGCGATGATCGACGCCTACGGCGCCGACACCTGCCGCCTGTTCATGATGTTCGCCGCCCCGCCGGAGCTATCCCTGGAGTGGTCCGACGCCGGCGTCGAGGGCGCCAGCCGCTTCCTGCGCCGCGTCTGGCGTCTGGCTCAGTCCCATGCCGCCGCCGGCCTGCCGGGCGTGCTGGACAAGGCCCAGCTCTCCGACGCGCAGAAGGACATCCGTCGCGCCATCCACGCGGCGATCAAGCAGGCCAGCACCGATATCGGCCAGCACCACAAGTTCAACACCGCCATCGCCCAGGTGATGACCCTGATGAACGTGCTGGAGAAGGCGAAGGCCGAAAGCGAACAGGACCGCGCCCTGCTCCAGGAAGGCCTGGAAACCGTGGCCCTGCTGCTGGCGCCGATCACCCCGCATATCTGCCATGCGCTCTGGGAGGCCCTCGGCAAGGACGGCCTGATCATCGACGCCGCCTGGCCGGTGGTGGACGAATCGGCCCTGGTGCAGGACACCCTGACCCTGGTGGTGCAGGTCAACGGCAAGCTGCGCGGGGAAATCCAGGTGCCGGCCGGCGCCTCCCGCGAGGAGATCGAGGCCGCCGCCCGCGCCAACGAGAACGTGCTGCGCTTCACCGAGGGCCTGACCATCCGCAAGGTCATCGTGGTGCCGGGCAAGCTGGTCAATATCGTCGCCAATTGATGCGCCGTCCCGGCGGCAAGATGCCGCCGGGGTCATTGCAAGGGGAAACCAGATGATCAAACGTAGCCTCGCGCTCATCGCCCTGACCAGCCTGCTCGGCGCCTGCGGCTTCCAGTTGCGCGGCACCGGCGAGACCGGACGCCTCGCCATCAGCGAGCTCAACGTGAGCGCCCGCAACGCCTACGGCGAAACCCAGCGGATGCTGCGCCGCCAGCTCGAAGCCAGCGGCGTCAAGGTGTATGCCGGCGCACCCTACGAGCTGGTGCTGGCCCGCGAGAAAGAGGAGCGCCGCACCGCCAGCTACACCAGCTCGGCGCGCAGCGTCGAATACGAGCTGACCAGCACCCTCGAATACGAACTGCTCGACGCCCGCAAGCAGCTGCTCGGCAGCAACGAGCTGGAGGTGCAGAAGGTCTACGTCCACGACCAGAACAACATCACCGCCTCGACCCAGGAAGCCCAGCAGCTGCGCGAGGAAATGCGCCGCGAGATGGTCCAGCAGCTGATGCTGCGCCTGCAGCAGCTCACCCCGGAGCGCATCTCCCAGATGGAGGAAGCCGCCAAGGAGCGCGCCCGCGCCGAGGCCCAGGCCGCGGAGGCGGAGCGCCGCGCCCAGGAGCAGCAGCAGGAGGCGCCGCAGCAGTCGCCGCTCGAACTGCCGCCCTCCCTCATGCCCTGAGGCCGCCGGGCGGGGCCCCGGCCCCGCCCCTTCCGCCATGAAGCTTCCTTCCGCACAACTGCCCAGGCAGCTCAAGGACACCCTGGCGCCGATCTACGTGGTCAGCGGCGACGAGCCGCTGCTCTGCCAGGAGGCCTGCGACGCCATCCGCGGCGCTGCCCGCGCCCAGGGCTTCAGCGAGCGCCAGGTGTTCAATGCCGATGCCAACTTCGACTGGAGTCAGCTCTACGAGGCCGGCGCCAGCCTGTCGCTGTTCGCCGAGAAACGCCTGCTGGAGCTGCGCATCGCCAACGGCAAGCCCGGCGACAAGGGCGCCGCGGCGATCCTCGAATACCTGGCCCGTCCCGCCGAGGACAACCTGCTGCTGATCGACCTGCCCAGGCTCGACGCCGCCACCCAGAAGAGCAAGTGGGCCAAGGCGCTGCTCGACAGCCCGCAGGTGCAGTTCGTACAGGTCTGGCCGGTCGATGCCCAACAACTGCCGCAGTGGATCCGCCAGCGTCTGGCCCAGGCCGGGCTGGCCGCCAGCCAGGAGGCTGTGGAGCTGATCGCCGCCCGCGTGGAAGGCAACCTGCTGGCCGCCGCCCAGGAGATCGAGAAACTCAAGCTGCTCGCCGAGGACAACCAGGTCACCGCCGACACCGTGCAGGCGGCGGTGGCCGACAGCGCCCGCTTCGACGTCTTCGGCCTGCTCGACGCCACCCTCGCCGGCCAGGCCGCCCACGCCCTGCGCATGCTCGAGGGGCTGCGCGGCGAAGGCGTGGAGACGCCGGTGATCCTCTGGGCGCTGGCCCGCGAATTGCGCCTGCTGGCCAACCTCGCCCAGCAGTATGCCCAAGGCGTGCCGCTGGAGAAGGCCTTCGCGCAAATGCGCCCGCCGGTCTGGGAAAAACGCCGCCCGCTGCTGACCAAGGCCCTGCAGCGCCACCCGGCAGCACGCTGGAACCAGCTGCTGCTCGACGCCCAGCTGATCGACGCGCAGATCAAGGGCCAGGCCGAGGGCGAGCCGTGGAATGGCCTCGGCCGGCTGACCCTGGCCATCGCCGGCCAGCGCCTGCAGCTGCCGCCGGAACTCTGAGTCGCGTGACAGCCCACAGGCCGGGGGCTTTCCCGAGTACGCCGGAAGCCGAGGAATGGAGGAGCCGAAAGCGACAAGGCCCCGAGATATCGGGGCCTTGTCCGAGAGCCGTATCACATGGCCGAAGGGTCAGGCCCAACGCAGCACATTGGCGTCCAGCTCCATGCTGCTCTTCGGGATGATTCTGGCGTTCAATATTTTCGCCAACGCCTCTACCGACAGCCTGGACGCGTGGCTGGTGTTGTTCGAGATGCGCTCGTACACCGCCAGCATCCGCCGATAGCCGTCGGCCAGGATCCTGTGCGAGTCGGTGTTGCGTCCCTTGAAGATCGGCCAGCGGTTCAGGTCGTCCACGAGGATATGGACAATCTCCCGCAGATCGGCCTCATGGCTGCCATCGAACCCGAGAAACCGGGGGTCACGCCCGAAAGCCGGGGCCAGCTCGGCCAGCCGGTCCTTCCGGGCCTGATCGAACCCGGCATAGGCCTCCTCGATGGCCTCCCACATGGTCAGCACCTCGGCGACGAAGGTGACGGTCTCCGGGGGCTCGATGCCGTCTTCGAACAAACCGGGGTAGGCCCAGCCAAGCGCCCAGCCGTGACCACCCTGGACCATCCGCTGCACGAAGACCGGATCGACGCTGTCGTCGATCCCGAGATGAGCGTGGATGTCGGTGAGCAGGGTGATGATCAGCTTTTGTTGGTTGGAAAATTCCATTTCTACTTCATCCTTGTTTTTGTTTTGGCGGGGATATCAGCATATAGCTCGTCCATCCGGCAAATTCCAGTCATGCTGCCCAGCGGCAGGCAATGGCCTGGCTGGCCTCCGAAGTCTGGAGAGCCTTGCGCCTTGGGCCGGGGGACGCATGAACGCCCCTGCAGAGCGGCTTGCGGGACTGTCCAAGTGCCTGGTCGATGTTCCGACCTCGCAACCGCACCCCCTGGACATCTTTTGACCAGCCACGCATGATGCGCGCGCCTGCACGGGGCAGGCCTACAGGAGGACGCTCATGGCCAAGAAATCCCCTTCCCGGCCGAACAAGGCCAAATCCCTGGTCGCACAGCCCTTGTTCCGCTGCCGCCAGGAACAGCCGAAGAAAGGCAAGGGCAGCTACCGCCGCGAAGCCTTCCGGTCCGACGACCGGGAGGCTTTTGTCTTTCTGGCCGCCTGAAAGGCCCGCGTCCCCTCTCCTCCCCGTTTCCCTCTCGTTCGCCGCCACGGCGGAAATCTCTCCGGCACCCGCCGCAGGTACGCGCCGCGAGCCGTACGTTTTGCAGCTCTTCCCGCCGTGCGCCTCGATGCCCAGGCGTCTCGCCGTGAGCGTTCAGCGTCCCCGCGTGCCGTGCTTTCGGTCGGCCGTACGTCAACAAAGTGACAGCGCTGCCGGGAGATGGGCCTGTCCGGCACTCAAGAACTGAAAGATGGCATCCGGGACCCACCGGGAAATATCCAGACGCCCCGTCATCCACAGGTAAGCGCCACCTGCCAGCGCACCCGCCACCAGCGTCGCCAGCAGCCATGGCCATATCTTCCAGCCCTTTTCAACTGGCCGAGCCTTCCCTTTCCCGAGCTTGCGCCATTCCCACGGTGGCACCCGCTTCGCCTTCGGCAAGGCCCACAGCCCCTGCCTGGCCTTGCGTGCCCGCTCTTCCAGCCGGGCAAACTCCGGCTCCCTGGAATAGTCATGGTAAACCCAGGCATGGCCATGCCTGACCATCTCCTCATTGACGAACGTACGCCCGCGAAAGACCCTGCCGACAATGCGGCCATAGCGATCCCGGGCCGTCTGCTCGATCCTGACGCTCTTGTTGAGCACCATCGCCGCCAGCGCCGCTCTCGCCTCCGCACCATAGGGCTGAGCCTGCTCCGGGGTATCGATGCTGCACAGTCGCACCACCACGGTCAGGCCGTCGCCACAGTTCGCCCTCAAGGTATCCCCGTCGGGAACATGCACCACCTTTGCTTCCAGCAGTTTCTTCCTGCCTACCATCAATGAACACCACTCACGCTGAAACCATATCCGGGGCCCTCCGCAGCTCATGGCCCCCTACTGGCGATGAAAAAGGCCGCGCAGTATGACAGGGGACTTCCACGCCGTAAGCCATTGCCTACAGCAGATCGGGCACTCTCCCCATTGGTTCGGAACGGCCACAGGCGTAGATTGAATCCCACCAAGACGTCGAAGGATCGACGCAGGCCGACCACGGATGGCGGCCAGAGGGACAGTCGCAGGATGCGGCTACTTCGTCAGGACGACGAGCACAGGGACGTAAGGAAGCAGGAACGGCGAGGCCAACCCCCTCGCCGTTTTTGCGTGCGCAGGAAAAAAGCAGCCGCCCGCCCCTGCTGCGTTTCAAAACGCCGCCGCGACCGAGGCATACGGACTTCCGGCCCACGGAACACCGGACTGGAGGCCGCACGCCCTCGCCCCCCCCCACCGAGCATGCTTCACGCGCCTGCACGAGGCAGGCCTCACAGGAGGCAATCCGCTGGGCAAGAAATCCCGTTCCCGGCCGAACAAGGCCAGATCCCTGGTCGCCCAACCGCTGTTCCGCTGCCGCCGGAAGCAACCGAAGAAAAGCGAAGTGGCGTGCTATGCCGAAGGCGCATCCAGCAGGGCCAGCACGGCACGCACCGCCGCCTGGGCGCATTGTTCGTCCTGCTGTTCGGAAGCGCCCGAGATGCCGATGGCACCTACCGGCCTGCCCTCGAACAGGAAAGGCTCGCCGCCGCCGAACAGCGCCATGCGTGGCTGCAGCGGCAGCCCCTGGCGGACGGCGTCGGACATCCCGGCCAGACGCTCTTCCCAGACCCGCGTCGACACCCCGAAGCCGACGGCGGTCAGCGCCTTGTTCAGGGCGATGTCCCGGCAGTGCAGCGGCGCGCCGTCCATGTGCGCGGTGTGGATCGGCTGGCCGGCCGCGTCGACCACGGCGATGCTGACCCGCACCGACAGCGCCGCGGCCTGATCGAGCGCCGCCCGCAGGGCGTGCATGGCCAGGGCCAGGTTGATGCTGTCGGCCCGGCGCAGAGAAGGTTTCATCGCATTCGCTTCCTGTCTTGGCAAAAAAGACCCGGAAGCGGAACCGCTCCCGGGCTCGAAAACCGCCACGGCCGAGCCGGGCGGACCGGTTGGCTTCTTATGCGGAAGCCTGGCGGGCAGCGCCTCCTCGCTGACGCAGCAGATCCAGCGCCACGTCGACGATCATGTCCTCCTGGCCACCGACCATCCGCCGCTTGCCCAGCTCGACCAGGATGTCCACGGTGCTCAGGCCGTATTTGCTCGCCGCCACCTCGGCGTGGCGCAGGAAGCTCGAATAGACCCCGGCATAGCCCAGGGCCAGGGTCTCGCGGTCGACCCGCACCGGGCGATCCTGCAGCGGGCGGACGATCTCGTCGGCGGCGTCCATCAGGGTGTAGAGGTCGGTGCCGTGGTTCCAGCCCAGGCGCTCGGCCGCGGCGATGAACACCTCCAGGGGCGCATTGCCGGCGCCGGCGCCCATGCCGGCCAGGCTGGCGTCGATGCGATCGCAACCCTCCTCCACCGCGACGATGGAGTTGGCCACGCCGAGCGACAGGTTGTGGTGGGCATGGATGCCGGTCTGGGTGGCCGGGTCGAGCAGGTCCTTGACCGCGCGGAAACGGTCGCGCACGTCCTGCATGCTCAGCGCCCCGCCGGAGTCGACCACGTAGATGCAGGTGGCGCCGTAGCTTTCCATCTTCTTCGCCTCGACCGCCAGGTTCTGCGGCGTGGTCATGTGGCTCATCATCAGGAAGCCCACGGTGTCCATGCCCAGCTCGCGCGCATAGGCGATGTGCTGCTTCGACACGTCGGCCTCGGTGCAGTGGGTGGCTACGCGCACCACCCGGGCGCCAGCCTCGTAGGCCTCCTTGAGATGGTGCACCGTGCCGATGCCGGGCAGCAGCAGGGTGGCGATCTTCGCGTGGCTCACCACCGCGGAGACCGCCTCGATCCACTCGATATCACTGTGGGCGCCGAAGCCGTAGTTGAAGCTCGAACCCTGCAGGCCGTCGCCGTGGGCCACCTCGATGGAGTCGACCCTGGCCTTGTCCAGCGCGCGGGCGATGTCCTGCACGTTCTTGATCGAGTACTGGTGGCGCACGGCGTGGCTGCCGTCGCGCAGGGTCACGTCGGAGATGTACAGCTTCTTGTTCGGATCGAAAGTCATCTTGGCTCTCCTCGGGCGGCGCTATTCGCGCCGCTTTCCTTGACGGGTGTCTGTCTCACAGCTTCACGCAGACGTTCTTCAGCTCGGTGTAGAACTCCAGCGAGTGCACCCCGCCCTCGCGGCCGATGCCCGACTGCTTGGCGCCGCCGAAGGCGGTGCGCAGGTCGCGCAGGAACCAGCTGTTGACCCAGACGATGCCGGCTTCGATCTGCCCGGCGACGCGGTGGGCGCGCGAGGCGTTCTCGGTCCAGATCGCCGAGGCCAGGCCGTAGGGCAGGCTGTTGGCCAGCTCGATGGCCTCCTCCTCGGTGTCGAACGGGCGGATGTGGCAGCAGGGCCCGAAGATTTCCTCGGTGACCACCGACGAATCGTCCGACAGGCCGGTCCAGATGGTCGGCTGCACCCAGGCGCCGCCGGCCAGATGCTGAGGCATGTCCGGCACGCCGCCGCCGGTGACGATGGTGGCGCCCTCGTCGGCAGCCTTCTGGTAGTAGCTGAGGACCTTCTCGCGGTGCTTGTGGCTGACCAGCGGACCGAAGTTGGCCTTCGGATCGTTCGGCTCGCCGATCACCAGCGCCTCGGCGCCGGCCTTCAGGCGGGCGACGAACGCGTCGAAGATCGGCCGCTGCACGTAGACGCGCTCGGTGCCCAGGCAGACCTGGCCACAGTTGGCGAAGGCCGAGCGCAGGGTGCCCTCGATGGCCTTGTCCAGATCGGCATCGGCGAAGACGATGCCGGCGTTCTTGCCGCCCAGCTCCAGGGATACCTGGCGTACGCCCTTGGCCGCGGCGCGCATGATGATCTCGCCGGTGCCGGTCTCGCCGGTGAAGGTGAAGGCGTCGACGTCCGGGTGGGCGGTGAGGAAGGCGCCGGCCGAGTCGCCGCCGAAGCCGTGCACCACGTTGTATACGCCGGCCGGCACGCCCGCGGCGTTCATCACCTCGCCGAGCAGCGCGGTGGTGCTCGGGGTTTCCTCGGACGGCTTGACCACCACGGTGTTGCCGCAGGCCAGCGCCGGGCCGACCTTCCAGGTCATCAAGAGCAGCGGCAGGTTCCACGGGCTGATCACGCCGATCACGCCCTTGGGCCGGCGCACGCCGTAGTTGAGCGCGCCGCTGCCGTCCGGGGTGGCCATCTCGAAGGCCTCGTTGGGCACGTTCTTCACCAGGTCGGCGAACACCTTGAAGTTGGCTGCGCCGCGCGGAATGTCGATGTGGCTGGCCAGCGACTTCGGCTTGCCGGTGTCCTGGCACTCGGCTTCGAGGAACTCGTCGAAGCGCGCGGTGATGCCGTCGGCGACGCGGTGCAGGATCTCGCAGCGCTCCTGCACGCTCATCCGGCCCCAGGGGCCCTTCAGGGCGGCGCGGGCGGCCTTGACCGCGGCGTCCACCTCGGCCTCGCCGGCTTCGTGGACCTTGGCGATCACCTGGCCGTTGGCCGGGTTGACGTTGTCGAACAGCTTGCCGCCCGCCGAGCCGACGTACTGGCCGTTGATGAAGTGCTTGATCTCTTTCATGTGGATAATCCTGTAAGGCGGACGCTCAGGTCAGGGCGGTGAGGAAGCGTTCGTTGAGCTGGCGGTCGTGGTAGAAGATCGCCTTGCCCAGCTGGTCGGCGGTCCAGGTCACCGGCGGATGGTCCGGGTAGTGGTAGTCGCCGCCGCAGAACACCTCGTTGCGGTTGCCCGACGGATCGAAGAAGTAAATGGTCTTGCCGTGGGTCAGGCCGTGGCGGGTCGGACCGATGTCCAGCGAGGTGCCGCTCATGCTGATCAGGTCGGCGGCGCGCAGCACGTCCTCCCAGCTCTCGAGGAAGAACGAGGCGTGGTGAAAGCGGCCCTTCTCCGGGTGCTGGATGAAGGCCACGTCGTGGGCCTTCATGCCGACGGTGAGGAACTGGGCGACGCGCTTGCCCGCGTCGTCGAGCACCTGCTCGGCGAGGCTGAAGCCGAGCACCTCGGTGAACAGGCGCAGGGTCTCCGGCAGCTCGACGCCGTACAGCAGGCAGTGGTCGAAGCGGGTCGCCTTCATGCCCTGCAGGCCACGCGGCCAGGCTTCCGGGTTGACCTCGGACACGCCCCACTTGCCGGTCTGCTCCTTGTCGGCGAACAGCTCGAAGCGGTGGGCGGACGGCGCCTCGAAGCGGATGCGCCGTCCGCAGCCCTTGAGCTCGCCGGCCGGCAGGCTCTCCACCTGGCAGCCGAAGGCGGCCAGTTCCTCGCTCAGGCGGCAGAGGGTGGCGTCGTCGACGACCTTGAAGCCGAGAAAATCCATGCCCGGCTCGTCGGCCTCGCGCAGCACCACCGAGAACCGGTCGATCTCGGTCCAGCCCTTGAGATAGACGCGGCCCTGCGCATCCCTGTCCATCTCGATCAGCCCGAGCAGATCGACGTAGTGTTGCAGGGCAGCCTGCATGTCCAGCACGCGCAGCTGGATATGGCCCGGACGCATTACACCTTTTTTCATGATGACACCTATTGTTTTTCTGAAGTCGCCCGGACTGCCTCGCCGCACGCCTGTATCTCGGAGTCACCCAGGGGAAAGAGCCGGCAGGCCAGGGCCAGGCCCTGGCCGCGCTCGTCGGCGCTGACATGACGGCGACTCATGAGCCCGTAGTCGAACCGGCCGGAAACCACCCGGACCTTGCAGACTCCGCAGCCGCCGCCCCGGCAACCGACCGGAATGCACCTCTTCCCCTGGCGCTCCATGGCGCTCAGCAACGATTCGCCAGGCCGCACTTCAAGTACTTCACCACTGACCCGCTCGAGGACCCGATGCAGCCGATTCATGGCCTTCTCCCCCGAGCCCGGTCCACCGTCTAGACCAGCGCCGAGGGCAGGGTCCGCAGCTTGTCGCGCTCGGCCAGCCGCTCGGCGCAGGACAGCGCCGCGGAGGTCATGATGTCGAGGTTGCCCGCGTAGGCCGGCAGGTAGTGGGCGGCGCCCTCCACCTCCAGGAAGATCGAGGTCTTGAGCCCCGCCACCATCCCCACGCCCGGCACGTTCGCCGGCTTCTCGAGCAGCTCGAACTGCACCTCCTGCTTGAGCCGGTAGCCCGGCACGTAGCGCTGCACGCTGGCCACCATGTCCTTGATGCTGGCGGCGATGACGTCCCGGTCGACCGCCTCGGAGAGCACGAACACGCTGTCGCGCATGATCAACGGCGGCTCGGCCGGGTTGAGGACGATGATCGCCTTGCCCTTCTGCGCCCCGCCGATCACCTCGATAGCCTTCGAGGTGGTCTCGGTGAACTCGTCGATGTTGGCGCGGGTGCCGGGGCCGGCGGATTTCGAGGCGATCGAGGCGACGATCTCGGCGTAGTGGACCCTGGCCACCCGCGAGACCGCGGCGACCATCGGGATGGTCGCCTGGCCGCCGCAGGTGACCATGTTGATGTTCGGCGCATCGAGCTCGGCGTCCAGGTTGATCGCCGGAACCACGTAGGGGCCGATGGCCGCCGGGGTCAGGTCGATGACCTTCACCCCGTGGGCCTGCAGCAGCTCGTTGTGGTAGGCATGGGCGCCGGCCGAGGTGGCGTCGAAGGCGATGCCGATGTCCTTGAACTCCGGCAGCGCCAGCAGGCCTTCCACGCCTTGCGCCGTGGTGGCGACGCCGAGACGCTTGGCGCGGGCCAGGCCGTCGGACGCCGGGTCGATACCGACCATGGCGCCCATTTCCAGGTGCTTGCCATGGCGCAGCACCTTGATCATGAGGTCGGTGCCGATGTTGCCCGAACCGATGATCGCAACCTTGCAACGGGACGATGTTCTATCCACGGAAAACCTCGACTTGTTGTCCTTGTGATGGGTGTCGAGCGGCGCGCTCAGCGGCCGCGCTGCTTGGCCGTCTGGCCGGCGATGCCGAAATTGCTGCTGGGTACCTCGGTGATCACGACGCGCACGCTCTCGATCGGCGCGTCGAGGGCATCCACGGTGGCACGGGTCAGGGAATCGATGAGCCGGGCCTTCTGCTCTTCGCTGCGGCCTTCGATCAGGTAAACCTGCATGATGGGCATGGTGTTTTCCTCGCGGTCATATGAAGCGCATCGATACGCTGCCCAGGTGCTGGAAGCGCACGGTGACGTTGTCGCCGGCGGCCACCGCCACCGCCTCGGTGACCCCGCCGGTGAGAATCAGGGTGCCGGCGGGAATCTCCCGGCCGCGGGCCCCCAGCATGTTGGCGAGCATGGCCACGCTCTGCGCCGGATGGCCGAGCACCGCCGCGCCGGAGGCCATGGCCACCACCTCGCCGTTCCTCTCCATCACCACGCCGAGGTTCTTCAGATCGATGCCCTCGACGTTGCGGTGGGTGCCGCCGAGGACGTAGCGTGCGGACGAGGTGTTGTCGGCGATCACGCTCTTGAGGTCGAAGCGGAAGTTCTCGTAGCGCGAGTCGATGATCTCCACCGCCGGCAGGATGAAGTCGGTGGCCGCCAGCACGCTGCCGATGTGGCAGCCCGGACCGCTCAGCGGACGCTTGGTGACGAAGGCGATCTCCGCCTCGACCTTGGGATGGATCAGGCGTTTGGTGTCGATCTCGCCGCCGTCGGCCACCGCGCCGTAGTCGGTGATGAAGCCGTAGACCGGATCGACGACGCCCATCTGGCGCATCTTGGCGTGGGAGGTCAGGCCCATTTTCAGGCCGGCGACGCGCACGCCGCGGGCTTCCTTGAGCGCGCGCAGGGCGTCCTGGATGGCGTAGGCGTCCTCCCAGTCCATGTCCGGGTAGTCGTCGGTGATCTTGTGGACCTCGCGGCGCTCGGTTTCGGCGGCGTCGAGGTGGGCGGCGAGGCGCTCGATGGTTTGCGGGTCGAGATTCATCGAAATTCTCCTGTCAGACGAAACGCACGCCGGCCGAGCCGATGCCGCCGATGCTGATGCGCAGGTTGTCGCCGGCCTTGACCGGCAACATGGTGGAGAGGGAGCCGGAGAGGATCACCTCGCCGGCCTTGAGCGGCATTTCCAAGCGGCCGAGGGTATTGGCCAGCCAGGCCACGGCCTTGGCCGGATGGCCCAGCGCGGCGGCGCCGGCGCCGGTGGCGGCGATCTCGCCGTTGAGTTCGAGGGTCATGCCGACCACGCCCAGATCCAGCCGGCGCGGATCGACGGCGGCATCGCCGAGCACGAACAGCGCCGAGGAGGCGTTGTCGGCCACGGTGTCCTGGATCCGGATCTTCCAGTCGGCGATGCGCGAATCGACGATCTCGAAACAGGGCACCACGTATTCGGTGGCGCGCAGCACGTCGGCGACGGTCACCCCCGGACCGGCCAGCTCGTGCTTGAGCACGAAGGCGATCTCGCCCTCGGCCTTCGGCGCGATCAGCCCGGCGGCCTCGATGGCCGCGCCGTCCTCGCGCAGCATGCCGGAGGTCAGGTGGCCGAAATCGGGCTGGTCGACCTTGAGCAGGTCCATGACCACGCGGCTGGTGACGCCGATCTTCTTGCCGATCACGGTCTCGCCATCGGCGTCCAGGCGCCGGGCGATCAGGCGCAGCTGGATCTGGTAGGCCTCCTCCAGGGTGAGCTGCGGATCGCGCTCGGTCAGCGGGGCGATGGGACGGCAATCCTTGAGCGAGCGGTAGAGCTCGTCGGCGTACTGGTTGAGCAGGGCTTGGCGCATGGTTGTTTTCCTGCGGGCTAGGCGTGGGTGGCGAAAGAGTTGTCGGTATCGAAGCCCCTGCCGGAGGCGGAATGCTTCGGGAGTGGCTGGAAGGTAAACAGGGCCAGCAATGCCGTCCAATCGAATACAGGCACTAAACGATGCGCAAAAAGCATCGCTGTCTTTCGCTCTTCGCGATTTCCGAAGAACTTCCGGAAAATCAGGCAATTGCCTTTTCCTGCAGCCGGAAGTTGCCGGCCCGAGTTCGAGAAAATGCTCTTGCCGAATATCCGCTTTTGGTTTTTCCGCAATTGGCCGAATACGAAAAAACGCTCTTTTCCGATCATCAACCAAAATGACAATAGTCTGTTGCGCATTTATGCCTTGCCCTCCCGAGCAGATAACCCTGAAACTCTGAAAACGTTGTGCGGAACAGTTCGGCAGCCTGTTTCTTTCAACCTTCTTCCGATATGCCCATACGGTCTGGCGTTAATTGCACCCCCATAGGGAGTTACGGATAAAGTCGACTAAAACAATTTGATCGCATAGTTGATGATGATGCGGTTCTCGTCGATGTCGCTGGCATAGTTGGAGCGGGCGATCGCGTTGCGCCAGCGGATGCTGACGTTCTTCAACGGACCGCTCTGGATGGTGTAGGCCAGGTCGAGGTCGCGCTCCCACTCCTCGCCCTCGAAGCCGCGCGGCCCGGTGTCGACGTTGTCGCCCTTGACGTAGCGCAGGGTGCTGGTCAGGCCGGGCAGGCCGAGGGTGGCGAAATCGAAGTCGTGGCGGATCTGCCAGGAGCGCTCGTCCGGCGCGGAGAACTGGTAGGTCGGCAGCTCGTTGCCGAGCGGCGAGAGGGTGTCGCCGATGCGCAGGAAGCCGTCGTCGCCGTAGACGCCCTGGTAGCCGACGAAGAAGGTGTGGCCCTGGTATTTGGCCGAGAACAGCCCGTAGAGCAGCTGGTTGTCGAGGCTGCCGGCATCGGTGTTGCCGTCGTCCTGGGCGGTGTAGTAGCCGATGTCGGCGGCCAGGGTCCAGGCGCCCAGCGGCAGGGCATGCCTGATGCCGTAGAAGCGCTGCTGGTAGATGTCCTCCAGCTGGCCCTGCCAGAAGCTCAGAGTGGTGCGGTTGGCGTTGAAGCTGTAGTCGCCGCCGAGGTAGTTGTAGTGATCGCCACTGACGTGGGCCAGGCGCCTGGGGTTGATCGGGTCGTTGATGATCAGTGCGGTCATCTCGCCGTCGTCGGTCGAGTTGCGCATGCTGGCGGAGTTCAGCCGGCCGGCCTGCAGGGTCAGCCCGGGGATTTCCCGGGAAATCAGGGTCGTGCCCTGGTAGGTCTGCGGCAGCAGGCGGTTGTCGGTGTGCGCCAGGATCGGCAGGTTCGGCGTCTGCTCGCCGAAGCGCAGCTCGGTGTTGGAGAAGCGGGTCTTCAGCGTCAGCCCCAGGCGGGCGTACTCGTCGGCCGCCTCGCCGTCGTCGTGCACCGGCAGCAGTGCGGTGTTGGTGCGGTCGCGGCTGCTGTCGAGCTTGACGCCCACCAGGGCGAGCGCGTCGAGGCCGAAGCCGACCGGTCCCTGGGTATAACCGGACTTGAAGTTGAGCATGAAGCCCTGCGCCCACTCCTCCGCCTTGGACTGCCGGTTGCGTCCCTGGATATCGGAGAAGTCGCGCATGAAATAATAATTGCGAAGTTGCAGGGTAGCGGTGGATTCTTCGATGAATCCACTCTCGGCCATGGCTGCAGGAATACCGCTGGCCGTCGCAAGCGTTATAGCGAATTGCAGTTTTCGCTTCATGATGTGTCTCTTGTTGTTATTGTGAGAAGTGCCTGGAAAGTTATCAGGCGCACTTGCAGGCAGATATTGGCAATAGAGTTCTCGAGTGCAGTAAGGCCGGCCTCGGTTCGGCCGCCTTGATTCAAGGTGCTGTGTTTATTTCCCGTTTCCGGGACAACTTTCGTGAGACGGCGAAAGAGCGCGCGAAAACAGACCCGGCAGCCCTTCGCTTCCCCTCCGCCACCTCTTCCGCCCGTTACGCCAGGGCCTCGCCGGCCGCAGCGCCCGTCGCCTGCCGG
This sequence comes from Azotobacter salinestris, assembly GCF_009363155.1. Taxonomy (NCBI): domain Bacteria; kingdom Pseudomonadati; phylum Pseudomonadota; class Gammaproteobacteria; order Pseudomonadales; family Pseudomonadaceae; genus Azotobacter; species Azotobacter salinestris. Next base: position 3,653,701 of record NZ_CP045302.1, on the reverse strand, counting down.
TGCACGCAGAACAGGGTCATGGCAATGGCCGCGATCAGGCCCGGAATGGCGAAGGCGATGAAGTTCACCTGCAGCGGCAGGCTCATGCCGACCAGCGCCCCGCCGAGCAGCGGGCCGACGATGGCGCCATTGCGGCCGATCCCCGAGGCCCAGCCCAGGCCGGTGGAGCGGATGGCCATGGCGTAGAACTGCGCGGCACAGGCGTAGAGCAGGATCTGCGAACCGATGGTGGTCGCCCCGGCCAGCGCGATCAGGGTGTAGAGCACCGGGGTCGGGCTCTTGAAGCCGAGCAGGCCGATCGACAGGGCGGCGACGGCGAAGAACGCCACCAGCACCTTGGGCAGGTTCAGCCGGTCGCCCAGCCAGCCGCCGCCGATGGCGCCGAACACCGCGCCGAAGTTGAGCGCCAGCAGGAACGACAGGCTGGAGCCCAGGCTGTAGCCGGCGCTGGCCATCATCTTCGGCAGCCAGGAGCTGAGCGCATAGACCATCAGCAGGCAGCAGAAGAACGCCACCCAGATCGATAGGGTGCTCAGCGCACGGCCCTCGCGGAACAGCTGCAGCACCGGCGCACCCTCGCTTTTGGCCTCGGCCATCTCCAGCAAATCGTCGTCCTGCAGCACCCGGTCCGGATCGATGCGCCTGAGGATGGCGCGTGCCTGCTCGGTGCGTCCCTGGCGCAGCAGGTAGCCGACCGATTCGGGCAGGAACCAGAGGATCAGCGGCAACAGCAGCAGCGGCACGGCGGCGGCCTGGAACATCGCCTCCCAGCCGAAGCGCGGCAGCATGTAGATGCCGAGGCCGGCCATGAAGCGGCAGATGCCGAATTCCAGGGGGTTGCGGGTGAAGCCGTTGAGCACGGTGAAGCCGCTGAACAGCAGAAAGCAGATGGCGATGCCCTTCTTGCGGCCGATCCGGTCGGCCAGCGGGCCGAAGAACAGCGCGCCGAACATCATGCCGAACAGCGCATAGCTGCCCAGCGCGCCGGCCTCCAGCGGCGTCAGGCTCCAGGTCTTCATCAATACCGGCAGGACCACCCCGTAGATGAACAGGTCATAGCCGTCGAAGATCAGCAGCAGTGCGCACCAGCACAGCACCCTCCAGTGGAAGCGGTTGAAGCGCGCCTCGTCGATGAGGCGATTGACGTCGATTGTTTGCATGGCGTGGATCTCTGTTGTTGTTGTAATCGCAAAACCACGTGCGCGCTCCGCCCGGCGGGAGGCCGCCCCGCGGCGGAGCGCCGGCCTCAACCCAGGTCGCCGCCTCCCACCGGCAGGGTCGTGCCGGTGATGTAGGAGGCTTCGTCGGAAGCCAGGAAGAGGATCGCCCCGACCTGCTCGTCGATGGTCCCGTAGCGCTTCATCAGCGAGCTGTCGACGGTCTGCTCGACGATCTGCTGGTACCAGGCCTTCTCCTGCTCGCTCGGCTCGGCGGCGTTGCGCGGGATGCGCCGCGGCGGCGCCTCGGTGCCGCCGGGGGCGGTGGCGTTGACGCGGATGCCGCGCCCGGCGGTCTCGAAGGCCAGGCAGGCGGTGAGCGCGTTGACGCCGCCCTTGGCCGCGCCGTAGGGGGCGCGGTTGACGCCGCGGGTGGCGATCGAGGAGACGTTGACGATGGCTCCCCTGCCCTGTTCGAGCATCGGCGGCAGGGCGGCACGGCAGCACCACAGGGTGGGGAACAGCGAGCGGCGCACCTCGGCCTCGATCTGTTCTTCGGCGTAGTGCTCGAAGGGCTTGGCCCAGATGGTGCCGCCGACGTTGTTGATCAGGATGTCGAGACGGCCGAAGCGCTCGACCGCCGCCGTCATCACCCCCTGGCAGTCGGCGAAGCGCTCCAGGTCGGCGGTCAGCGTCAGCACCCGGCCGGCGCCCAGCGCCTCGAGCTCGTGGACCAGCTCGGAGCGATCCACCGCGACCAGCCGGACGCCCTCGGCGAACAGCCTTTCGGCAACGCGCCGGCCGATGCCCTGGGCCGCGCCGGTGACCACCGCGACCCTGTCTTGAAAGCGTTTTTCATGCATGGCGTTTCTATCCTTGGGGCCGCCCGTGCGGACACGGGCAGCAGCGGCTCAGAGGCTGGCGGCGAACTTCTCGTAGTGGAAATTGGCCGGCTGGATGCCCTGCTCGCGGAGGAACCCGTTGACCGCCTCGACCATCGGCGGCGGGCCGCACAGGTAGATGTCCACCTCGCCGTCGTTCAGGTGCCTGGGCGCGATGTGCTGGGTGACGTAGCCCTTCTGCGGATAGTCGCTCTCCGGGCTGGCCACGCAGGCCGTGAAGGTGAAATTCGGCATGCGCACGGCGAACTCCTGCAGCCGGTCCATTTCCACCAGATCGGCGTCGTGGGTGACGCCGTAGATCAGGTGGACCGGATGCGCGCTGCCGCTCTCGGCGATCTTCTCCAGCATGGCGGTGAAGGGCGCGAGGCCGGTGCCGCCGGCCAGCATCAGCAGCGGGCGGCGGATCTCGCGCAGGTAGAAGCTGCCCAAGGGCCCGGTCAGGGTCATGGCGTCGCCGGCTCTGGCCTGCTGGCTGAGATAGCCGCTCATCAGGCCGCCCGGCACGTTGCGGATCAGGAAGCTGACCTCGCCGTCCTGCGGCAGCGAGCTGAAGGAATAGGCGCGGGTCTGGTCGCTGCCCGGCACCCCGAGATTGACGTACTGGCCCGGCAGGAAGGACAGCCTGGCCAGGGACGCACCCTTGATCGACAGGGAAATCACGCTGGGAGACAGCGCGCGCACGTCGCTGATGACCGCCTCGTAGCTGGCCTGCTGGGTCTTGCAGACTTCGGAGGAGGCCGGAATGCGCAGCACGCAGTCGCTTTCCGGACGCATCTGGCAGGTCAGCACCAGGCCTTCGGCCTTCTCCGCCTCGCTCAGTGCGTCCTCGATATAGTTGTCGCCCAGGTCGTAACGACCGGCTTCGGCAAGGCACTTGCAGGCGCCACAGGCTCCGTCGCGGCAGTCCAGCGGAATATTGATGCCCTGACGGTAGGCGGCGTCGGCGACGGTTTCACCACTGTCCACCTCGATGAAACGGGTGACCCCGTCTTCGAAATTCAGCGCAACCTTGTATGACATATGGCACCCCGCTCTAATTTTTGGGTTGGAGCAGCCGCCGGACGGCGGGCGGAACGCAGGGGGTCCCGCACGGCGCCGGCGGAGCGCGGTCTTCGAGCTGTGTTCAGATGTGGTAGATGTCGAGGACGTGACGCACGTAGTCGTTCTTCAGCACGACCTTCTTCTCCTTGATCAGCGGGTTCTCGCCGCGGATGTCGAGGGTGTAGAAGCTGGTGCCGTAGAACTGGTCGACGGTCTTGTAGCGGAAGCTCAGGGTGTGCCAGTTGAAGCGCAGGCGGCACAGCTCGCCGGTCTGCTCGAGGATTTCCAGGTTGGCGATGTTGTGCGAGGTGCGGGTATCCGGAATGGTCGCGCTGGAGCGCTCGGTACGGATGCGGAACACCCGGTCCTCCAGGCCGCGGCGGTTGCCGTACCAGATCAGCGAGATCTGGCTCCGCGGATCTTCGGTGAGCTGGTCGCGGTCGTCCCAGGCCGGCATCCAGAAGGTGCACTCGGGTGCGTACTGCTCCAGCCAGCTGTCCCAGTCCTTCTCGTCCAGGTAGCGGGCTTCACGGTAGAGGAAGTCACGTACGGCTTCGTAGGATGCGTTCATGATCAGTTGCCCTCCACGTGAATCAGCCTGTCCTGCTCTTGCTTCAATGCCGCGGTCATGCGCTCCTGCCAGTAGCGGTGCTGCATGATGTAAAGCCCTTCGTCCTCGGTGCGCACGCCGCTCATCTTCGGCGCCAGGCCGATTTCCCGGGCGGCCTCGTCAGCTCCGTCGATCCAGTGGGTGGCACCGCGGGACATGTCGTTCCAGACCGCCGCGCGGCCCTGGAAGCCCTGCTGGCAGGCGCGGAACTCCTCGAGGTCGTCCGGGGTGGCCATGCCGGTCACGTTGAAGAAGTCTTCGTACTGGCGGATGCGGTGGGCGCGCGCCTCGGCGTTCTCGCCCTTGGGCGCGATGCAGTAGATGGTCACTTCGGTCTTGTCGACCGAGATCGGCCGGGCGATGCGCAGCTGCGAGCCGAACTGGTCCATCAGGTAGAGGTTGGGGTACAGGCAGAGGTTGCGCGAATGGCCGATCATCCAGTCGGCGCGGGCCTGGCCGAACGCCTGGGCCAGTTCGTCGCGGCGCTGGTACAGCGGACGGTCTTCCGGGTTGTCCCAGCGGGTCCAGAGCAGGATGTGGCCGTTCTCGAAGGCGTAGAAGCCGCCGCCCTTCTTGCCCCAGCCACCGGCGCTCATGGCGCGGATGTCGTCGCCGGCGTCCTTGAGCTTGCGCTGGTTCTGGGTCGCGGCGTAGTTCCAGTGGGTGGCGGTCACGTGGTAGCCGTCGGCGCCGTTCTCGGCCTGCAGCTTCCAGTTGCCCTCGAACACGTAGGTGGAGGCGCCGCGCAATACTTCCAGGCCTTCCGCCGACTGGTCGACCACCATGTCGATGATCTTCGCCGACTCGCCGAGGAACTCGCCCAGCGGCTGGACGTCAGCGCTCAGGCTGCCGAACAGGAAGCCGCGGTAGGACTCGAAGCGGGCGATCTTCTGCAGGTCGTGCGAGCCGTTGCAGTTGAAGCTGTCCGGGTAGCCCGCATCGGCCGGGTCCTTCACTTTCAACAGCTTGCCGGAGTTGCTGAAGGTCCAGCCGTGGAACGGACAGGTGTAGGTGGCCTTGTTGCCGCTCTTGAAGCGGCACAGCGCCGCGCCGCGGTGGCTGCAGGCGTTGATGAAGGCGTTCAGCTCGCCGTCCTTGGTGCGGGCGATGATGATCGGCTGGCGGCCGATGTAGGTGGTGTAGTAGTCGTTCTTTTCGGGGATCTGGCTGTCGTGGGCCAGGTAGATCCAGTTCCCTTCGAAGATGTGCTTCATCTCCAGCTCGAAGAGTTCCGGGTCGATGAACATGTCCCGCTTGCAGCGGTAGAGGCCCTTTTCGCGGTCCTCTTCCAGCAAGCCGTTGATCTCGTCGATTCCAAGAGTCATTGCCGTCGGCTCCGTTGTTTTTGTGTCAGAGCCCCATGCTAAGAACCGGCAAGGTCCGGCAATATCCGTTTCCTGCACGACCTTTATCCACTCTCTGCAAACGCGGTACGCAGGTTCCGGACAAAAACGAACGCGCCGCCCCGGCGCAAGACCGGGGCGGCGCGGATAACGGCGCGGCGAGGTGGAAGGGTCAGCAGGCGCGGCGCTTCAGGGTGTCCGAAGGCAGCTCGCCGAAGGCGTTGCGGTAGGATTCGGAAAAGCGCCCGAGGTGCAGGAAGCCGTAGTCGAGCGCCACCTCGGTGATGTTGCGCACCGGCACCGAGGGATCGCGCAGGCTGGCGTTGATCCGCTCGAGCTTCTTCTGCCGAACGTAATGCCTGGGCGTGGTCCTGGCGTGCTTCTCGAACAGCGCATAGAGCGAGCGCGGACTGACGTTCGCCAGCCCGGCCAGTTGCTCGAGGGTGATGTCCTGCTTGAGGTTTTCCTCGATGAAGTGCGCGATCCGCTCGAAGATCGCCGAGGCGCTGCCCGGCTGCTCGCGGCGGACGTTGCTCTGCAGGCAGAGCAGCTTGTTGGCGATGATCCGCCCGTAGTGCTCCTGCAGGCGGGGCACTGCGCTACCGGCTTCGGCCTCCTCGCAGACCAGGCCGAGCAGGTTGAGCAGGCCGCCGATCTCCTGGAGGCCGTGGCGGCTGGCGGTGAAGCGGATGCCCTCGCCGGGCCAGTGCCAGTGGTTCTCGGCGCAGGCCGCCTCGAGCAGGGAGCCGGGCATCTTGACGATGAACTTCTCGCAGTCCTGCGAGTAGGTCAGATCCACCGGATCGTCCGGATTTATCAAGAGCAGCTCGCCCGGCACGAAATGGTGCTCCTGGCCGCGCGCGCCGCGCCACAGGCAGTGGCCCTTGAGCAGGATCTGCAGGTGGTAGATGGTTTCCAGCGCCTCGGAGGTGACGCGCACGGTGCCGCCGTAGCTGATCCGGCAGAGGTCGAGATCGCCGAACTTGCGATGACTCAGGTCGGCAGTGGGATGGCTGGACTGCGACAGGCGGATGGAATGGGCGCCGACATGCTGGTTCACGTAGCCGGAAACGTCGTAGGGGTCGGCACCCTTGAAGACCACGCTCTTTTCTCTCAGTAAGGAAAACTCCATCACTCAAGGCCTCTCGGTATTGTTTTTCTTATAAAACCCAAGCGGTGCTTTGCCGCCTCGGACCCGCACTTCGCACTGCGCACCGCCCCTACCTGGCGAGACTCCTCCTGTCCGTTTCCCGAATGCCGGCAAAGTCGTGGCGTAAAGATAAACAGCCGCAGCAATGCCGTCCAATCGAATACAATCACCGAACGATACCCGGGAGGCATCGGTGCCCCCCCCTCGTTTTCAACCAGTAGGTGATCCATTGGAAATCAGGCAGTTGAAGTATTTCGTGGCGGTGGCCGAGGAGCTGAACTTCAATCGCGCCGCCGAACGGCTGTACATCACCCAGCCCGCCCTGAGCCGCCAGATCCAGCAACTGGAGGAAGCCATTCCCGCCGTGCTGCTGGAGCGCAACTCCAAGCGCGTCGCGCTGACCGAGGCCGGCCAGGCCTTCTACCAGCAGGCGCTGAACATCCTTGCCCAGCTGCAGCACGCGGCCGACGAGTCGCGCCTGTTGGCCGAGGGCAGGAAAGGCAGCCTGGTGATCGGTATCTTCGGCTCGTCGATCCTCGACTTCATCCCGCGGGTGCTGCTGGAGTTCGGCCGCACCCATCCGGCCGTGGAGATCTCCCTGCATCCCATGGACAAGGACGCGCAGATCCAGGCGCTGCGCGAGCGGCGCCTGAGCATCGGCTTCAACCGCCTGGTGCCGGACGAGCCGGACATCGAGCAGGAACTGGTGCGCAAGGAAGCGCTGATGCTGGCGCTGCCGGCGACGCATCCCCTGGCGGCGCGGGACGCCATCGAGTTGGGCGAGGTGCTGCAGGAGCCCTTCATCCTCTATCCGCGCGGCGTGCGGCGCGGCCTGGCCAGCCACGTGCGACGGCTGTTCGCCGACTACGACGCGGTGCCCCAAGTGATCCAGGAAGTCACCGACGTGACCACCAGCATCGCCCTGGTGGCCGGCGGCCTGGGGCTCTGCGTGGTGCCCGAGGCCACCGTCAACCTGCGCCTGCCGGGCGTGGAGTACCGCACCCTGCGCTGCCGCGGCAAGGCCGAGATCGAGCTGGCCTGCCTGCACCGCAAGGGCGACAGCTCGCCCATCCTGCGCGCCTTCCTGAACACCGTCCGCCAGCTCGGCAGTGCCGAAGCGGCGCCCGGGGCGAACGGCCAGGGAGCCTCCTGAACCCCGCTCAGCCCCCGGAACAGCCGGTCAAGTCCGAGCAGGATGAGACAGGCCAGCAGCGTCGCCCCCAGCGCGGTCCAGATCCGCGGCCTGCAGCGAGCTTGCCGAATATTCCGCTGCAGCCACGACGAACCGCCTGCTCCTCGCGGAGTTGTAAAGCCCTGCGGGGATAGGGCATCATCCCCCGCATCATGTCCGTCCAAGCCTTCCGCCATCTCATGCACCTCTGGATCCGGCGCCCCATGGGGCGGCTGGCCGGCCTGTTGCTGCTGCTGGCCATGCTCTCTGCAACGGTGTTGTCCGGGAGGATTCATGCCCATGCAGGCGGGGCTCATGACCACGACCACGCGTTGCAACTGGCCACGGACTGGTCGTTCGAGCATGCCGATCACCCAGCTCCGGCAAAATCGACGGGCGACCTGGCGCTGCATGTGCACGACGCAGGCAAGACATCGGCGGCACTGCCCGCACTGCCGATGACGATGCCAAGCGATGCCGTCTGTGCCACATCTGGCTGCCTGGTGGTGTCTACGCCACTCTCCGCGGCACCTCGCCCCCCCTATCGACCTCCGATCGCCTGACAACCTCCCGAGGCTGCCTGTGACAGCCCGTATTGCGTTGTTTTTCGATTATCCGGAGGTTTTCCGTGAAATTGCGTTGGCTGATGGCCCTGGCGCTTGCCGGGGCCTGCGGCAGCATCCCGTATGGGCGCGCTGCCGAACCCTTGCGTCTTGAAGAGGCGATAGACCGTAGCCTTGCCTCAAATCCATCCCTGGCGGCCGAAGCGGCCGACCTGCGCGCTGCGCAAGCCCGCGCCGAGCGTGCAGGGCTCCCCACTCCCTATGTCGTGGGGAGCGAGGTGGAAAACTTCGGCGGCACCGGCAGCGCGAGCGCCCTGAGATCGGTTGAAACCACGATCCGACTGGGGCGGGTCATCGAGCTGGGCGGCAAGCGTGCCGCCCGGCAGGCGCTCGGTACAGCGGAAGTGGCGCGCCAGCAGCACCTGTCCGACAGCGCGCGCCTGGAGGTGGCCAGTCGGACCACGGCGCGCTTCATCGAGGTCGTGGCCGACCAGCACCGGCTGGAATTCGCGCGCGAACAGGTCGGCTTGGCCGATCGCATCCGCCGTGAGGTCGCCAACTGGGTAGCGGCGGCGCGCAATCCCGAATCCGATCTGCACGCGGCGGAGATCGCTCTGGCCGAAGCCGAACTCAAACGCGAGCATGCCGAGCATGAGCTGGCCAGCGCCAAGGTATCGCTGGCGGCGAGCTGGGGTTCGTTCGAGCCCGACTTCGGCAGGGTTGACGGCGATCTGCGCACGCTGCCCGCGGTCGAACCCTTCGAGGCGCTTGCCGCGCGATTGCCAATGACCCTGGCCCAGCGCAACGCATCCTTCGAGGCCGAGACCATCGCCGCTAGGCGCCGGGTCGCCGAGGCCAGCGCCAAGCCGGACATCGACCTCAGCCTCGGCGTGCGCCGGCTCGAAGGACTCAACGATCAGGGACTGGTCATGTCGGCCTCGATGCCGCTCGGCAGCAAACCGCGTGCCGCGCTGGCGGTCGCCGAAGCCGATGCACAGCTGGTGGCGCTGGAATCGCGCCGCGAGGCTCAGCGCACCGAAAGTCATCAGATCCTGTTCGGGATGTACCAGGAACTGATGCACGCCCGCACCGAATACGAGGCCCTGCGCACGCGCCTCGTGCCCAAGGCCGAGCAGGCATTCTCCTTCGCCCGCCGTGGCTTCGAAAGCGGACGCTTTTCCTTTACCGCTCTCACCCAGGCCCAGCGCACGCTGTTCGAACTGCGCGAACGCAGCATCGATGCCGCCGCCCGTTATCACACCCAACTGGTCGAGGTCGAACGCCTCACCGCCGTTTCCCCGGAAACCACGCCATGATTGCCCGCCTCGCTGTTGTCCTTGCCCTGTCGCTCGCCCTTTCCGGCTGTGACCAATTCGGATCGACCGAGAAGCCAACCGAAAGCCACGCCGCCGCTGCCGATTTCGAGCGCGGCCCGCACCGCGGCCGCCTGCTGCGCGACGGCGACTTCGCCCTCGAAGTGACCATCTTCGAAACCAACGTGCCGCCCCATTACCGGCTGTATGCCTACCAAGGCGACCAGCCGCTCAAGCCCGCGGAGATCGAGGCCACGATCGAACTTCGTCGCCTGGACGGCGAAGTCAATCGCTTCACCTTCAAGCCGGAGAACGACTACCTGGTCGGCAGTGGCACGGTAGTCGAACCGCATTCGTTCGATGTCCAGGTCGACGCCCACTACGGCGGCAGGGCACATCGGTGGGAATTCGCTTCCTACGAGGGCCGCACCACCATTCCCGGCGCCATCGCCAGCGATGCGGGCGTGAAGGTCGAAATGGCCGGATCCGCCGTGATCCGCGACAACCTGCACCTCGTCGGCAACGTCGCGCTGGACGCCAACCGGCATGCCCGGATCAAGGCGCGTTTCCCTGGCGTGGTCCGCGAAGTTCTCGTCCAGCAAGGTCAGCGCGTACGCCGTGGGCAGACCCTCATAGTGGTCGAGGGCAACGAGAGCATGCGCCGCTATCCGGTCACCGCGCCGTTCGATGGCGTGGTACTGGCGCGCCACACCAATATCGGCGACGTCGCCGACGGCAACGCGCTGATCGAGCTGGCCGATCTGTCCGAGGTCTGGGTGGAACTGCATGCAATCGGCGAGGACGCCGCGCGTCTGGCCGCCGGACAAGCGGTGCGCGTCCAGGCGGCCACCAGCGATGCGGCGGTCGAGACCGTCATCGATACCTTGCTGCCGCTGGCCACCCGCAGCCAGAGCGTCGTCGCCCGCGCCAGCATTCCCAATCCCGACGGGCGCTGGCGTCCGGGCATGAGCGTGTCGGCCGAGGTGACCATCGCCAAGCACCAGGTGCCGCTGGCGGTCAAGGAATCGGGCCTGCAGCGATTCCGCGACTTCACCGTGGTCTTCGCCCAGGTCGGCGAAACCTACGAAGTGCGGATGCTCGAGCTGGGCGCACGCGATGGCGAATACGTCGAGGTCCTGGGCGGGCTCAAGCCCGGCACGCCCTACGTCGCCGAGCAGAGCTTCCTGATCAAGGCCGACATCGAAAAATCCGGCGCCAGCCACGATCACTGAGGAAGCACCATGCTCGAACGCATCATTCGCGCCGCGATCGCGCATCGCTGGCTGGTCCTGGTCCTCATGCTGGGCATTTCCGCGCTGGGGGTCTGGAACTACGGCCGCCTGCCGATCGACGCGGTGCCCGACATCACCAACGTCCAGGTTCAGGTCAATACCGAGGCACCGGGCTATTCGCCACTGGAGGCCGAGCAGCGGGTGACCTTCCCGGTCGAGACTGCCCTGGCCGGCCTGGCTCGCCTGCAATACACCCGCTCGATTTCCCGCTACGGCCTGTCCCAGGTCACCGTGGTGTTCGAGGACGGCACCGACATCTACTTCGCCCGGCAACAGGTGGCCGAGCGTCTGCAGCAGGCCGCCTCGCAACTGCCGGAAGGGCTGGAGCCGAGCCTGGGACCGGTGGCGACGGGGCTGGGCGAGATCTTCATGTATACCGTCGAGGCCGAGTCCGGCGCGACCAAGGCCGACGGTACGCCCTGGTCGCCGGCGGATATGCGCAATCTGCAGGACTGGGTGATCCGACCGCAGCTGCGGCACCTCAAGGGCGTGACCGAGGTCAACACCATCGGCGGCCATGTCCGCCAGTTCCATATCACCCCCGATCCGACCAGGCTGCTCGCCTACGGCCTGACCCTGAACGATCTGCCGGAGGCGATCGAGCGCAACAACGCCAATCGGGGAGCCGGCTACATCGAGCGCTCCGGCGAACAGTACCTGATCCGCGTGCCCGGCCAGATCGGCGATGCCGACGGCCTGGGCGAGGTGGTGGTGGCCATGCGCGACGGCCTGCCGCTGCGCATCCGCGATGTCGCCACGGTCGGCGAAGGCGCCGAACTGCGCACCGGCGCGGCGACCAAGGACGGGCGCGAAGTGGTGCTCGGCACGGTGTTCATGCTGGTCGGCGAGAACAGCCGGGAGGTCGCGCAGCGGGCCGGGGCCAAGCTCAGGGAGATCGACGCAGCCTTGCCCGAGGGCGTCAGCGCCCGCGCCGTCTACGACCGCACCAGCTTGGTCGACCGCAGTATCGCCACTGTGCAGAAGAACCTGCTGGAAGGCGCCCTGCTGGTCGTGGCCGTCCTGTTCCTGCTGCTCGGCAACCTGCGCGCCGCGCTGATCACCGCGGCGGTGATTCCGCTGACCATGCTGTTGACCATCACCGGCATGGTGCAGAACCGGATCTCGGCCAACCTGATGAGCCTCGGCGCCCTGGACTTCGGCCTGATCGTCGATGGCGCCGTGATCATCGTCGAGAACTGCCTGCGCCGCTTCGGCGAACGCCAGCATGCCCTCGGGCGCCTGCTGACGCGCGAGGAACGCTTCGAACTGGCGGCCCACGCCAGCGCCGAGGTGATCAAGCCGAGCCTGTTCGGCCTGTTCATCATCGCCGCAGTGTACCTGCCGATCTTTGCCCTGAGCGGCGTCGAGGGCAAGACCTTCCACCCGATGGCCATCACCGTGGTGATGGCGCTGACCGCGGCAATGGCGCTGTCGCTGACCTTCGTGCCGGCCGCCGTGGCGCAGTTCGTCACCGGTAAGGTCCACGAAAAGGAAACCGGAGCGATGCGCGGCCTGAAGTGGCTCTACGCACCAGTGCTGCGCCAGGCCCTGGCCCTGCGCATCCTCGTCGTGGGGGCCGCGGCGATCCTGACGGTACTCGCAGGCCTGCTGGCGACGCGCCTGGGTACCGAGTTCATCCCCAATCTGGACGAAGGCGACATCGCCCTGCATGCGCTGCGCATCCCGGGCACCAGCCTGACCCAGGCGATCGGCATGCAGGAGCAGCTCGAGGCACGGATCAAGGCCTTTCCCGAGGTCGACCAGGTGGTCGCCAAGCTCGGCACCGCCGAGGTCGCCACCGATCCGATGCCGCCCTCGGTCGCCGATACCTTCGTCATGCTCAAGGAGCGTGCCGACTGGCCGGACCCGCGTAAACCGAAAACCGCGCTGATCGCCGAAATGGAAGCTGCGGTGCGTACCATTCCGGGCAACAACTACGAATTCACCCAGCCCGTGCAGATGCGTATGAACGAGCTGATCGCCGGCGTGCGCGCCGAGGTGGCGATCAAGCTCTATGGCGACGATCTGGAGCAACTGGCCGAAGTCGGCGAGCGAATCGAGGCCGTTGCCGCCGGGATCGACGGAGCGGCTGACGTGAAGCTGGAGCAGGTCACCGGCTTGCCGCTGATGACCATCGCCCCCGACCGCGCGGCGCTGGCACGCCATGGCCTGTCGGTGGCCGACGTGCAGGACACGGTATCGGTCGCGCTGGCCGGGGCCACTGCGGGCCAGGTGTTCGAGGGTGACCGGCGCTTCGACATCGTCGTGCGGCTGCCCGAGAGCCAGCGTCAGGATCCCAGGGTGATCGCGACCCTGCCGATCGCACTGCCCGCGCAGGCCGACGTTGTCGACGGCGGAGCCGCCTCGTCCTCTCCACGCCATGTGCCGCTGAGTGCAGTCGCCCGTATTGAAGTCGAACCGGGTCCGAACCAGATCAGCCGCGAGAACGGCAAGCGGCGGGTGGTGATCACCGCCAACGTGCGCGGTCGCGATCTGGGCTCGTTCGTCGAAGAACTGCGCGCCAGGGTCGCGACCGAGGTCGAGCTGCCGGAGGGCACCTGGGTCGAGTACGGCGGCACCTTCGAGCAGCTCATCTCGGCCAGCCAGCGCCTGACGGTCGTCGTACCGGTAGTGCTGCTGTTGATCTTCGGCCTGCTGTTCATGGCCTTCGGCTCGGCGAAGGATGCCGCCATCGTGTTCAGCGGCGTGCCGCTGGCGCTGACCGGCGGCGTACTGGCCTTGTGGTTGCGCGGCATTCCGTTCTCGATCTCCGCCGGCGTGGGATTCATCGCGTTGTCCGGCGTGGCGGTGCTCAACGGCCTGGTGATGATCAGCTTCATCCGCAAGCTGCGCGCCGACGGCAAGCCCCTGCATGAAGCGATCCTGGACGGCGCCTTGACGCGCCTGCGTCCGGTACTGATGACCGCCCTGGTCGCCAGCCTCGGCTTCGTGCCCATGGCACTCAATGTCGGCACCGGCGCCGAGGTGCAACGTCCCCTGGCGACCGTCGTGATCGGCGGCATCCTCTCGTCGACGCTGCTGACCCTGCTGGTGCTGCCGGCGTTGTACCGCCTGCTGCATCGCGATGGCGAATCGCTGGAAACGGCGGAAAGCCGGGCGCCGATGCCATCGGGGGGGATGTCGCGATGATTCGAACGCTTTTCAAACCTGCTACGGAGACTGTCTTGAGCGACGCATTTTCCTCTCGCTTACCCGGCCTTGCCGGGTGCTGGCGGATGTTCCTGGGGCTGGCCCTGCTGCTGGTGGCGGGTGCCGCAGCGGCCCATGGGGTCACTGGCGACGACCAGGCCTTTCTCGAACGAAGCAGCGGCCACCAGTTGATCGTATTCGCCTATCTCGGCGCCAAGCACATGGTGACCGGCTACGATCACCTGCTGTTCCTGTTCGGAGTGGTGTTCTTCCTGTACCACCTGCGCCAGGTCGGCGCCTATGTGACGCTCTTCGCGATCGGCCACAGCGTGACGCTGCTGTATGGCGTGCTCGGCAACGTCCAGGTCAACGCCTATCTCGTCGACGCGATCATCGGCCTGTCCGTCGTCTACAAGGCGCTGGACAACCTCGGAGCCTTCAAGCGCTGGTTCGGCTTTCAGCCCAACACCAAGGCAGCGGTGCTGATCTTCGGCTTCTTCCATGGCTTCGGCCTGGCGACCAAGCTCCAGGATTTCGAGCTGTCCCGCGATGGGCTGGTGGCAAACATCCTGGCGTTCAACGTGGGCGTCGAGCTCGGCCAGTTGCTGGCGCTCGGCGCGATCCTCATCGCGATGGGATTCTGGCGCCGCAGCGCCGCTTTCGCGCATCAGGCCTTCGCCGCCAATACCGTACTGATGACCGCCGGCTTCATGCTGATCGGCTACCAACTCACCGGTTATTTCGTTTCCTGATCGAGGCCTCCATGTCCAGTTTCCAACCCCAATCCCTGCCTTCGACCCAGCGCCTGCTGAAGGCAACCCTCATCGCCTTCGGTGCAGCCGGCGTCATTCTGGTGACCACCGTCCTGCCGGCCGAATACGGCATCGACCCCACGGGCATCGGGGCCCGTTTGGGACTCGATGCGCTGGCGGAGACGGCCAAGGCCGCCGGGCCGTCCGCTGCAGCGGACCCTGTCGCGGAGGCGCCCGGACAGCCGCTCGAGCCGGCGGAGGCGAACGTGGTCAGTAAACGCGCGGGCGCGTATCGCCGCGACATGCAGTCGTTGCTCCTGGCTCCGGGCGAAGGCGCCGAGATCAAGGCCGCTATGAAATCCGGCGATGGCCTGGTGTTCCACTGGACGGCGAGCGGTAACGTCGCGGTCGACATGCATGGCGAACGCACCGGGGCGGCCGAAGACGAATACACCAGCTACTGGATCGAGCGCTCCCAGCGCGAGGCCTCCGGCACATTCACCGCCCCGTTCGATGGCACGCACGGCTGGTACTGGCTCAATCGCGGCAGCGAACCGGTGACCGTGCAGCTCGAAGTGAGCGGCTTCCAGCAGGAGCTGTTCCGTCCCGACCATGAATGAGCGGCCATTTTTCTCACCCTGCCGGCTCACGACCGGCTTTGATTCACCACCTGGAGTAATGCAATGAACGTACGTCTGACTGTCCTTTCCATCGTGGCCGCCTCGGCCAGCCTGGTCGCGTTGTCCGCCGGCGCCCACGACCATTCGAAGTCATTCGATGCCGATCAGCCCAAGCCGGTGCCGACAACCTGCAAGCAACTCGCCGATACTCACCATTATTCGAACGACCCGAGCAATCCCGAGATCAAGGCATTGAAAGCGCGTTGCGATGCCGAGAAGAAGGCCGTCGCCAGGCCCTGACCGGCACATGGCAAGGCAAGACCGCAGGCTGTGGCCTTGCACACCAGGGAGACGAACGGAGTGAACTGGAAGGAAGGGCTGCGCCAACCTGGCGTGCTGGCGGCACTTGGCGCCGCCGCACTGTTCGGCGCTGGAACGCCACTGGCGAAACTGTTGCTGGACAGCGTCAGTCCCTGTTTGCTGGCGGGGCTGCTCTACCTTGGCTCGGGGGTGGGGCTGACGCTGTACCGCCGCCTGAGCCACGCCCCGGCGGTCAGCCTGCCGCGCCGCGAAGTAGCCTGGTTCACCGGGGCGATCGGCGCCGGCGGCGTAGCGGGCCCTGTGTTGTTGATGCTGGGGCTGACCGGCATGCCGGCATCGGGAGCCTCGCTGTTGCTCAATGCCGAGGGCGTATTCACCGCCCTGCTTGCATGGTTCGCCTTCAAGGAGAATTTCGATCGCCGCATCGCGCTGGGCATGGTAGCCATCGTGGCCGGCGCGGTGGTTCTGAGCTGGTCGGCTGAAACCAGTTTCGCCGGTTTGTGGCCATCACTGGCGATAATAGGTGCATGCTTCGCCTGGGGGCTCGACAACAACCTGACACGCAAGGTATCGCTGTCGGACGCCACGTGGATTGCTTCGATCAAGGGCCTGATCGCCGGCTCGGTAAACCTGGCCCTGGCCTTCGTGCTGGGTGCAGACTTGCCGTCCTTGCCGAACCTGATGGGCGCGCTGACGGTTGGTTTCCTTGCCTACGGTGTCAGCCTGGCCTTGTTCGTCGTCGGCCTGCGCCACCTCGGCACAGCCCGTACCGGCGCCTATTTTTCCGTCGCGCCGTTCCTGGGCGCGATCCTCTCGGTAGCGATGGGCGACCCGCTCACGCTGCCGCTGCTGGGCGCCGGACTGCTGATGGCTCTTGGCGTTGGGCTGCATCTGACCGAACGCCATGAACACGAACACGTGCACGAGGCGCTGGAGCACGAGCACGAGCACGAACATATCCACGACGAACATCACCAGCACATGCATGACGAACCCGTCGCGCCTGGCACCAGACACAGGCATCCGCATCGGCACGAGCCCCTGCGTCACACGCACCCACACTTCCCGGACGCCCACCACCGGCATGACCATTAGGTGCGCAGGGTCTGGCCGCTTGAGTGGGGGCGAACCAGACATGGCGGCAAGGTCCCAGGCAATCCGCCGGCAACGCGGCGCAATCGGGGCGCTCCCCTTCCGACGGCACGGGCGGACAAGCCCGCCCCGGCATGTTATGGTCGCCGCTTGATCGCAGCCTTTCGAGATGTACCGATGCTCAGCACCCCGGCCCCCGGCCAGATCCTCCGCCAGCTGATCGCCGGCAGCGCGCTGGCCCTGCTGACTGCCTGCGTCGACACCCCCACCGCCGACTCCGCCCCGGCCGTCGCCGCACCAGTCCCGAGCGCCGCCAGCGTGGCGCCGCCAGCGGTCGCCGTACCGCCCGCCCAGCCGACCGCACCGCTCGCCGCCATCAGCTTCGAGGACTGGCGCGACAACTTCCGCCGCGAGGCGCTGGCCGCCGGCATCCAGCCGCTGATCTTCGACCGGGCGTTCGCCGGCATCAATCCCGATCCCGCGGTGGTCACCGCGGACCGCAGCCAGCCGGAGTTCACCCGGCCGGTCTGGGCCTACCTGGAAGGCGCCCTGGCCGAGCAGCGGGTGCGCAACGGCCAGAACCTGCTGAAGCGGCATGCCGCGCTGCTGGAGCGGCTCGAGGCGCGCTATGGCGTCGACCGCCAGGCGCTGGTGGCGGTCTGGGGCATGGAAAGCAACTTCGGCCAGGTCATGGGCAACAAGTCGGTGATCCGCTCGCTGGCCACCCTGGCCTTCGAGGGACGCCGCCCGCAGTTCGCCCACGACCAACTGCTGGCGGCCCTGTCGATCCTGCAGAACGGCGACGTGCGCCCGGAGCGGATGATCGGCTCCTGGGCCGGCGCCATGGGCCAGACCCAGTTCATCCCGACCACCTACCTCAGCCACGCGGTGGACTTCGACGGCGACGGGCGCCGCGACATCTGGGACTCGACTGCCGATGCCCTGGCCTCCACCGCCCACTACCTGCAGGCGTCCGGCTGGCGCCGGGGCCAGCCCTGGGGCTTCGAGGTGCGGTTGCCGCAGGGCTTCGACTACGCCCAGGCCGACATGGCCGACCGCAAGTCGCTGGGCGAGTGGCGCCAACTGGGCCTGACCCTGCCCGTCACCCGCGTTGCGGACGGCGAACAGGCCAGCCTGCTGCTGCCCGCCGGACACCGCGGTCCGGCCTTCCTGGTGCTGGACAACTTCCGCAGCGTGCTCAAGTACAACAACTCCACCTCCTACGCGCTGGCCATCGGCCTGCTCGGCGAGCGCTTCCAGAACCGCGGGCAGATCGTCGCCGCCTGGCCGCTCGGCGATACGCCGCTGAGCCGCAGCGAACGCATCGAGCTGCAGAACCTGCTGGCCAGCAACGGCTTCGATCCCGGCAGCGCCGACGGCATCATCGGCGCCAATACCCGCAAGGCGGTGCGCGGCTTCCAGCAGCGTCTCGGCTGGCCGGCCGACGGCTATCCGACCAGCGAGCTGCTCGAGGCCCTGCGCCGCCACTGACGCCGGCGTCCGGGCGCCGGCCCGGTCTGCCCTCCTCCCCTGGCAGACCGGCTCCGCAGACGCAGGGCCCATGCCCCCTTGGCCGCGCCTTGCGTGGACAGACTCCCGCCCGCCCGGTTGCCAGGCGAACGCGGTCCCCTCTCCCCGACACCTTCCCCCCTGCCCAGCACCGCCTTGTCAAAGCAAGACCCGCCCGTTAAGGTAGCGCTATCTTAGGCGAAGCGGCCTTTCCAGCTGCCCGCTTCGGGCGCCCTCTGCGGCACCTCGCAAGAACAACAAGATGGCGCTGACGCTTCCTGCCTTGGGCCGCGTCCGCCGCCCAAAGATAGCGCTACCCAAAGATCGGACCTCCATGCCACCCAGGCCCTGCCAGGCCGATCCTCGCGGCGGCCTGTCGGCCGCTCTCCGCGAAAAGCGCTGCATCCGGATTCTTCACAACAACAACGAGACCCACGGATAGCCTATGAAAGTCCTTCCCCGCCCCCAGCCGGGCCCCCTGCTCGCCCTGTCGCTTTCGCTCCTGCTCGCCAGTGCCGGCACCAGCGCCTTAGCGGACGGCTGGACCTACCAGGACGCCAGCACTCGGCGAGCCCTCACCCCGGACGAGGCCTACCCGGAACTCTTCCAGGACGTCCAGCGACAGTGGCTGTTCGACGACCAGAAGCACTTCGTGGACGCCGTGCCGCGGCGCGACCCTGCCGCCATCCGCACCGACTACCTGGCCCGGCGCCATCGGGCGGACTTCGACCTCCGCCAGTTCGTGGCGGACAACTTCGCACCCGCGCCGGCAGCGGAAACCCAGCCGACCAGCCCGGGCGTGAGCCTGCGCGAGCACATCGAGCGGCTCTGGCCGGCGCTCACCCGCCGGAGCGCCGAAGTCCCCGCGCACGGCAGCAAGCTGCCGCTGCCCCACCCCTACGTGGTGCCGGGCGGGCGCTTCCGCGAGCTGTACTACTGGGACTCCTACTTCACCATGCTGGGCCTGGTGGAGAGCGGCGAGGAGCAGTTGGCGCGGCAGATGGTCGACAACTTCGCCTACCTGATCGACACCTACGGCCATATCCCCAACGGCACCCGCTCCTACTACCTGAGCCGTTCGCAGCCGCCCTTCTTCTCCTTCATGGTCGAGCTCATGGCGCAGGTGGAAGGCGACGAGGCCTATCGCCGCTACCTGCCGCAGCTGCAGAAGGAATACACCTACTGGATGGAGGGCTCGCAGAGCCTCAAGCCCGGCGAGGCATCGCGCCATGTCGTGCGCCTGGCCGACGGCAGCCTGTTCAACCGCTACTGGGACGACCGCGACACGCCGCGCCAGGAATCCTACATGCAGGACGTCGAAACCGCCGAGCAGGCCCGGGGGCGGCCGGCCAGCGAGGTCTACCGGGACCTGCGCGCCGGTGCCGCCAGCGGCTGGGACTACAGTTCCCGCTGGCTGGAGGACCGCAAGAGCATGACCACCATCCGCACCACCGCCATCGTGCCGATCGACCTCAACAGCCTGCTGTACCACCTGGAGAACACCATCGCCCTGGCCTGCCAGAAGAGCGCCATGGTGAGCTGCACGGAGGCCTACGACGCGCGGGCCGAGCGGCGCCGGCAGGCGATCGAGCAGCACCTGTGGAACGATGCCGGCTACTACGCCGACTTCGACTGGAAGCAGAACCGGCTCAGCAAGCAGATCACCGCCGCCACCCTCTATCCGCTGTTCGTCGGCCTGCCCTCCGCCGAGCGGGCCGAGCGCACTGCCGGGACGGTGGAAGCGACCCTGGTCAAGCCGGGTGGACTGAACACCACACAGGTCGACAACGGCCAGCAGTGGGACTCCCCCAACGGCTGGGCGCCCCTGCAGTGGATCGCCGTGTCCGGTCTGCGCCGCTATGGCCAGGGGCGGCTGGCCGAGACCGTCGGCCGGAACTTCCTCGCCCAGGTGCAGGCGCTGTTCGACCGGGAGCACAAGCTGGTGGAGAAATACAGCGTGGAAGGCGAGCACCTCGGCGGGGGCGGCGGCGAGTACCGGCTGCAGGACGGCTTCGGCTGGACCAACGGCGTCACCCTGAAGCTGCTGGGCCTCTATCCCCGTCAGGAGGCGCTGGCCGGCCAGTAGAGCGCCCGGCCCGGGCGGCGCAGCCGGGGTTACAGCTCGCCGCGCCGGGCCAGCTCGCGTATCCGGTCGGCCGTCCGGCAGGCGACGGCCTGGATGGTCAGCGAGGGGTTGACGCCTCCCACGGTGGGAAACACCGAGCCGTCGCAAATCCACAGGTTGCCGATGTCCCAGCTGCGACAGTCGGCGTCGACCACGCTGTCGGCCGGATCGAAGCCCATCCGCGCGGTGCCGGCGAGATGCGCGGTGTTGTTGGACCCGGCCCAGATGTCGCAGGCATCGATGGCGTCCAGACCGCGGCGCATGAACGCCAGGGCGTGCGCCACCAGACGCCGGTCGTTGTCGCACAGCGACCAGGTGACACGGGCGACGGGCAGGCCGAAAAGGTCGCGCTCGTCGGCCAGACTCACCCGGTTGCGCGCCTGCGGCAGGGTTTCGCCGACGATCTTCAGGCCGACCTGGTGGTTGTAGTGCTGCATGGCGTCCACCAGGGCCTGGCCCCACAGGCCGCGGTTGCCGGTCTGGCTGGCGACCCAAGCGGCGGGCAACGGGCCCTGGCTCATGAAGGCGTAGCCGCCGAAGAAGTCCTTGCCCCGGTCCTCGTAGTTCCAGTGCTCGCACAGGGCCATCGACGGCGGCCCCTTGTACCAGCGCACCTCCTCCGCCAGCCGTCCCCATATCGCCTGATTGGTATGCACCATGAGGTTCCTGCCGAGCAGCCCGGAGCTGTTGCCCAGCCCGTGCGGATGGCGCGCGCAGGCCGAGTTGAGCAGCAGCCGCGGCGTCTCGATGGCGTAGCCGGCAACCACCACGTGGCGCGCGCTGGAACCGCCACGCCCCTTCGCGGTGGTAGTGCAGGCCGCTGACCAGGCCGTCGGCACCGGTCTCGATGCGCCCGACCATGGCCAGGTCGCGGATTTCCGCGCCGGCCCTGAGCGCCCAGGGTATCCAGGTGGTCAGCATGCTCTGCTTGGCGTTGGTCGAACAGCCGGCGACGCAGAAGTCGCGGTAGACGCAGGGCGGGGCATCCTCGCGGGGCGCGGAGAGCGTGGCCAGCGGCGTCGGCGCCCAGGCCACCCCCAGGGCCTCGCAGGCGCGCGCCAGGGCCAGGCCGGGGGCGTTCACCTCGTGCTGGCGGTAGGGATAGCGCGGCCGTTTCGGCCCCCAGGGATAACGCAGCGGGCCGGCGATCTTCAGCGCCTGCTCGACTTCGGCGTAGTAGCGCCACATCTCCCGCCAGTCGAGCGGCCAGTCGAGTCCGTAGCCGAGCAGGCTGCGCGACTTGAACCACTCGGGCCGGAAGCGCAGCGAGACCATGGCGAAATGCACGGTGCTGCCACCGACCGCCCGGCCGCTGTTGTTGGTGCCGAGCTTGAGCGGATCGTCGCCGTCGCACAGGCGCTCGTCGGTCCAGAACAGCTTTTCCTGGTGCGCCTCGTCGGAGGCGAACTCCTCGAGCGGCCGCCACCAGGCGCCGGCGTCGAAGGCGACCACGGAAAAGCCCGCCTCGGCCAGCCGGCAGGCCAGAGTGCCGCCGCCGGCGCCAGTGCCGACGATGGCGAAATCCACCGGCTCCTGTTCCGGGTACTCGCGCATCGGCACCCAGCCGCCGCGCCGGAACACGTCCAGCGCCCGGCCGCCTCGCCCGCGCGGGATTTCCAGGGCTTCGAGGAAGGGATCACCTGACATGCCGGTTCAGCTCCAGGGCCTTGCCCTCCTGGCCCGTCCTGAGCTCGGCCGGCTCCCAGGGGTCGCGCACATTGGCGCCCAGCCGCACATAGCCCCGGGGACTGGCCGGACCGCCGAAGCCGATCTCGCTCCAGGCCGTCGGATGGCTGTAGTAGGCCGAGGTGATGTCATGCAGCAGGCGGTGGTAGAAGAACAGCGCCGCCGGCATGCCGCCCCAGGCCGGGTGGTCGAATTCGCCGTCCTGCATGGCGCGCAGCAGCGCATCCTGCACGCCCCCCGCCAGCTCGGCGAAGGCCTGGCCATGACGGGCCTTCGCCTCGGCCTCCAGCGCCGCCAGGCCCCGGCGCCAGGCCTGCTGCAGCGGGGGCAGGCGGCTGTCCCGATAGCCATCGCCGCGCCGCTCGAAGAGCCTGGCGTCGACCATGGCCGCCAGGGGCACCGGCGGACGCCCGGCCGGCTGCGGCAGGATGCGTGCGCAGGCCGCTTCGAGGATGCGCCACTCGTGCGACGCGAAGAACCTCGGCTCGCGCGGCAGCGCCAGCCGGGCATCCACGGCTCGGCGCGTCGGCTCGTTCCAGGACAGGCTGTGACGCTTGGCCAGGACGTCGTAACCGGGATAGCGCGTGCTCATGCCTGCCTCTCCTCCTGGTGCGCCAGGGCCCGCCGCTCCCGGTCCAGCAGCAGCTCTGCGGCCAGACCGGCCAGCGCCAGGCCGGTGAAGCCGGCCGGTGCCGGCAATGGCGGACCGGCATGCAGGTTCTGCCGCCAGTTGCGCCAGCCGCCGCAATTGCGCGCGACGCCGAGGGCATGAAAGCCGGTCCCGGCCAGGGCGCTGCCGGCCAGGAGTCCTGCGGCGACCGGCGGGGCGCTGACCGGCAGGAGCATGGCCGGGTTCTGGAAGGCGCCGCGAAAGTGCAGCAGCCCGGCCTCGGCCGACGTCCCCAGCAGACCGGATAGCACCAGCGCCGCCGGCGCGCCGAGCGGGGCGGCATAGAACAGGTTGCTCCAGCCGATGCCGCCCGGACGCCTGGCGACGTTCCAGAGGTGAAAGCCGGTCCCGGCCAGGCCGGTCAGCACCGAGCCCAGCGCGATGGCGTCGCGCAGGCGGTGCGCCCGCGGCAGGGCTTCACGCAGGCGCCGACTGCCGGCCAGCAGCGACAGGCCGGAGCTGAGCAGCGGGGCGTACATGGCGCGGTTCCGGAAGTCGCCGCGGCAATGTTCCAGGGGGCTGTCGGCCGCCACGGCCAGAGCCAGCACGCCCGCTCCCCGGTCGAGCTGGCGCAGGGGCTCCTGCAGGGACTCGCCGCCGGGCCGGGCCGCAGCCTGCCGCCGCGCCTCGCAGCGCTGCCAGCAGAGCGCGACACAGGCGAGCGCGCCGCCCGCACCCAGCGCCAGCCACTGCAGTCGGGTTCGGGACACCATGGGCGCCGCCTCAGACCGCGTAGACCTGGGCGTCCGCCCGGCGCAGGCGCAGGCCGTGGCCGGGCGCCGTCAGGTCGGGGGCGATCCGCCCCTGGCGCAGTTGCGGCGCGCCGTCGAAGAGCATCGCCTCGATGCGCACGTGGTCGTGGAACCATTCGACATGCCGCAGCCGCGGCACCGCGCAGGCCACCGCCAGGTGCAGGGCCGGCGCGCAGTGCGCCGACAGATCGACATGGAAGGCCTCGCAGAGTGCCGCCGCGCGCAGGAAGCCGCTGATCCCGCCGCACCGGGTGAGGTCGGCCTGCAGCACGTCCACGGCCCGCCGCTCCAGCAGGCGGCGGAAGTCGTCGGGGGTATAGGCGTACTCGCCGGCGACGATCTCCAGATCCGGGCCGGCGGCATCCATGGCCCTGCGCACCCGGCACAGGCCGTCGAGGTCGTCCGAGTTGACCGGCTCCTCGAACCAGCCGACGCCCAGCTCCGCCATGCGCCGGGCCAGGGCGATGGCCTGGCGGCTGCCGTAGGCGCCGTTGGCGTCGACCAGCAGCCCGGCCCCGCCGATCGCCTCGCGCGCCGTCCTGATCCGCGCCAGCTCGCGGCCGGCCTCGCCGCCGATCTTCATCTTCACCCAGCGGCAGCCGTCCTCCGCCGCCCAGCGGCCGAGCTGCTCGCGCAGCTGGCGATCCGAGTAGGAGAGAAAGCCCCCGCTGCCGTATACCCTCACGTTGTCGCGGCAGCGCCCGAGCAGGGTCGCCAGGGGCAGGTCGAGCAACCTGGCCTTGAGGTCCCAGAGCGCCGTGTCGAGGGCCGAGATGGCGCAGGCGGCGAGGCCCGCGCGGCCCAGGTTGCGCACCCGCGCCCAGAGCTGCCCGCTGACCCGGGCGGGTGCCATCGGATCGGCGCCCACGACCAGTTCGCCCAGGCTGTCGTCGATCAGCCGCAGCAGCGAGGCATCGGCATAGGTATAGCCCAGACCGGTCCGGCCGCCGGCCTCGACCTCCACCAGCACCAGGGTCGTCGCCTCCCAGCGGAAGGTGCCGTCGGCTTCGGGCCGCTCGGCGGGGATGCGATAGGCCGAGGCGCGCACGCCGGCGATCCTGAGGTCCGACACATCCATCACTGCTTGTCCCGGCCCTTGGGCAGGACGCTGCCGAGTACCTGCTTGGCGGTCTGGGCGATGATGCCGGCCTGGTTCGGATCGCCCTTCAGCAGGGTGCTGGCGAACTTCCGGGCCTGCTCGAAGGTGATGTGCGGCGGCAGCGGCGGCACGTTGGGGTCGGTCTTGAACTCGAGCAGCACCGGCCGGTCGGCGGCCAGGGCCTCCTCCCAGGCGGCGGCCACGGCGTCCTCGCGGTCGACGTAGAGGCCCCGCAGGCCGATGGATTCGGCGAACTGGTGGTAGGGCACGTTGGGAATGTTCTGCGAGGCCTCGAATTTCGGATCGCCCTCCATGACCCGCTGCTCCCAGGTGACCTGGTTGAGATCCTCGTTGTTGAACACGCAGCAGATCCAGCGCGGGTCCTGCCATTCCCGCCAGTACTTGGCGACGGTGATCAGCTCGGCCATGTTGTTCATCTGCATGGCGCCGTCGCCGACCATGGCCACCACCGTGCGATCCGGGTAGGCGAACTTGGCGGCGATGGCGTAGGGCACCCCGGCACCCATGGAGGCCAGGCCGCCGGACAGCGAGCACATCATGCCGCGGCGGATCTTCAGGTCGCGCGCGAACCAGTTGGCGCAGGAGCCGGAGTCGCAGGTGACGATGGCACGCTCGGGCAGGCGCGGCGACAGCTCGAAGGCCACCCGCTGCGGGTTGATCGGCGTGGCCGACACCAGGGCGCGGCTCTCGAGCTTCTTCTCCCAGTCGCCGCGCCAGTCCTCGATGTCGGCGCGCCAGCGGCGGTCCTCCTTCTCCCGCAGCAGCGGCAGCAGGGCGCGCAGGGTTTCGGCGGCATCGCCCTCCAGGTTGACCTCCATCGGGTAGCGCAGGCTGAGCATGTCGGCCTTGAGATCGATCTGCACGCCGCGCGCCTGGCCTTCCTTGGGCAGGAATTCGGAATACGGAAAGCCGGAGCCGATCATCAGCAGGGTGTCGCATTCATTCATCAGCTTGTAGCTCGGCTCGGTGCCGAGCAGGCCGATGGAGCCGGTGACCCAAGGCAGGTCGTCGGGCACCGCCGCCTTGCCGAGCAGCGCCTTGGCCACGCCGGCGCCGAGCCGTTCGGCGACCTGGATGACCTCGTCGGTGGCCGCAAGGGCGCCGGCGCCGACCAGGATGGCGACCTTGCTGCCGGCGTTGAGCACTTCGGCGGCCCGCCGCAGGTCCTCGTCGTAGGGCACCTTCCTGGGCCGACTGTAGCCGATGCCGGAGTGCAGGGTGCCGTGCGCGTGCGGCGGCTCGCTGTACTCCATCTCCTGCAGGTCGTTGGGCAGGACGATGGCGGTCACCCGGCGCTCGCCCAGTGCGATGCGGATCGCCCGGTCGACCAGATGGCGCACCTGCTCCGGCGCACTGGCCTGCTGGACGAAGGCGCCGGCCACGTCCTTGAACATGGACACCAGGTCCACCTCCTGCTGGTAGTGCCCGCCCATGGCGGTGCGCGCCTGCTGGCCGGTGATCGCCAGCACCGGCATGTGGTCCAGGCGGGCGTCGTAGAGGCCCGTGATCAGGTGCGATGCACCGGGCCCCGAGGTGGCGATGCAGACACCCAGGCCGCCGCCGAACTTGGCCTCCGCCGAGGCCATGAAGGCGGCCATTTCCTCGTGCCGGACCTGGATGAAGCGAATCTTCTCCTGGGCACGGCTCAGGGCGCCGAACACACCGTTGATGCCGTCGCCCGGATAGCCGTAGATGCGTCGCACACCCCACTGGTACAGGCGTTCGACCAGAAAGTCACCGACTGTCGTTGCCATGGCAAACCTCGCTGGAATTGAGGGTCCGCGATCCGGGCCAGGCCATCGATGGACTGCACTTCCCCCCCTGCCACGCAAGTGGCCATGGGGAAGCAGGATTTCGCGCCTGGATGCCCGGCCTTCCGCAGCCCGGGCGGTCATCCGCGCCGGGGACGCCGGACGATCCGGCCTGTGGCGGGAGACGGCGGCATGCGCCCGCCGGCTGACGAACGGCCAGGGCCGGACCTCGGGGTCACCAAGGTCTTGACCGGGAAGCCGGGAAAAGATTCGTGATTTTCGACGGCAGGCGACAACCGTGGAGGCAGGCAGGGCGCGTGGCGCGAGCCGACCGCCCTGCCCGGCCGTCCGGCTCGGGGAAGGCCTCCTGCGAGGCCTCTCGGAAGCGGGCGATCAGTCGCCCTTGGCGCCGTGGGCCTGCTCGTCGGCGTGGTAGGAGGAGCGCACCAGCGGGCCGGAGGTGACGTTCTTGAAGCCCATCTTCTTGCCCTCTTCGGCGAACCAGGCGAAGGTGTCGGGATGGACGAAGCGCTGCACCGCCAGGTGGCTGCGCGAGGGCTGCAGGTACTGGCCGAGGGTGAGCATGTCGATGTCGTGCTCGCGCATGCGCTGCATCACCTCGATCACTTCCTCGTCGGTCTCGCCGAGGCCGAGCATCAGCCCGGACTTGGTCGGCACGCCCGGCACGCGCTTCTTGAAGGCCTCCAGCAGGTCCAGCGACCACTCGAAGTCCGACCCCGGGCGCGCGGCCTTGTACAGGCGCGGCACGGTTTCCAGGTTGTGGTTGAACACGTCCGGCGGCTCGCTGGCGGTGATGTCGAGGGCGATCTCCATGCGTCCGCGGTAGTCGGGCACCAGGGTCTCCAGCTGGGTGCCGGGGCTCAGCTGGCGGATCTCGCGCAGGCAGTCGGCGAAATGCTGGGCGCCGCCGTCGCGCAGGTCGTCGCGGTCCACCGAGGTGATCACCACGTACTTCAGGCGCAGGTCGGCGACGGCCACGGCGAGGCTCCTCGGCTCAGCCGGATCGAGCGGGTTCGGCCGGCCGTGGCCGACGTCGCAGAACGGGCAGCGCCGGGTGCAGATGTCGCCCATGATCATGAAGGTCGCGGTGCCGCCGGCGAAGCACTCGCCGAGGTTCGGGCAGGAGGCCTCCTCGCAGACGCTGTGCAGCTTGTGCTGGCGCAGCAACTGCTTGATCCGCTCGACTTCGGGGGACGCCGGCATGCGCACGCGGATCCAGTCCGGCTTGCGCGGCAGCTCCTCGGTCGGAATGACTTTCACCGGGATGCGGGCGACCTTCTCCGCACCGCGCAGTTTGACCCCGGTCTCAACCTTGTTGGCCGGGCCCTTGCCCGTGGTTTCCGTCGTGCTCATATGCTTTCGATCCCGCCCGTAAGGGTCTTTGCTTCAGCGTAACCGAGCTGCGCAGCGAGCTGTGCACGCAGGCGGCTGCGCACCTCGGCGAATTCGACCGGCCCGCGGGCCTGATCCTTGAGTTGTGTCATGACCATGCCGGCGTAGCCGCAGGGGTTGATGCGCTGAAAGGGCGCCAGGTCCATGTCCACGTTCAGGGCCAGGCCATGGAAGGAGCAGCCGTTGCGGATGCGCAGGCCGAGGGAGGCGATCTTCATGTCGCCGACATAGACCCCCGGCGCGTCCGCCTTGGCATAGGCCTCGACCTCGTAGCCGGCGAGCAGCTCGATCAGGCTGCGCTCGATGCGGCTGACCAGCTCGCGCACGCCGATCCCCAGGCGGCGCACGTCCAGCAGCAGGTAGCCGACCAGCTGGCCGGGACCGTGGTAGGTCACCTGGCCGCCGCGGTCCACCTGCACCACCGGGATGTCGCCGGGAAACAGCACATGCTCGGCCTTGCCGGCCTGGCCCTGGGTGAATACCGGAGCATGCTCGAGCAGCCAGAGCTCATCGGGCGTTTCCGGGCCACGCGTGTTGGTGAAGCGCTGCATCGCCTGCCAGGTCGGCAGGTAATCGAGCAGCCCCGGCTCGCGGACGCCGATGGTGCCCGGCATCAGAGCACCATGTGCACGCGCCCGGTGGCGCGCAGGTCGAGGTGGATGGCCTGCAGCTGTTCGACGCCGGTGGCGGTGATCAGCACCTGCACCGAGAGGAAGCGTCCGTTGCGGCTGTCGCGCAGGCGCAGGGTCGAGCTGTCCAGATCGGGCGCATGACGCTGGATCACCTCGACGACCAGTTCGGCGAAACCCTCGCCGGCGTCGCCGATCACCTTGATCGGGTAGCGCTCGCAGGGAAATTCGATTTTCGGGGCTTGTACGTCGGTATCGGTCATGGCGGCGGCGGGCATTCGGCCCGCGAAGACGGCCGCCCGCCGGAAACGGCGGACGGCGGTCGGCTGAGGTTCAGTTGAACAAACCGTAGAAGAACAGACGGATGCTATCCCATAGACGACGGAACAGGCCACCCTCCTCGACGGCTTCCAGGGCGATCAGATCGGCGCTGCGCAGCACCTGCTCGCCCAGCCTGACCTCGACCTTGCCGACCACGGCGCCCTGCAGGACCGGTGCGATCAGCTGCGGCTCGAGGAAGCTGGTGGTGGTCAACTGCTTGAGCTGGCCGCGCGGTACGGTGAGAGTCAGGTCCTGGGCCAGGCCGACCTTGACCTCGCGGCTGGAGCCCTTCCAGACCGGCGAGCGGGCCAGTTCGGTGTTCTTCTGGAAGAAAGTCTGGGTCTCGAAGAAGCGGAAGCCGTAGGTCAGAAGCTTCTGGGTCTCGGCGGCGCGCGCCTGTTCGCTCTTGGTGCCGAACACCACGGCGATCAGCCGCTGGCCGTCGCGCACCGCGGAGGCCACCAGGCAGTAGCCGGCTTCCTCAGTGTGGCCGGTCTTCAGGCCATCGACGGTCTTGTCGCGCCACAGCAGCAGGTTGCGGTTGGGCTGCTTGATGTTGTTCCAGAGGAATTCCTTCTGCGCGTAGATGGCGTAATGCACCGGGTCGTCGTAGATGATCGCGCGGGCCAGCTTGGCCATGTCGTGGGCCGAGGAATAGTGTTCCGGATGCGGCAGGCCGGTGGCGTTCATGAAGTGGCTGTTGCTCAGGCCGAGGCGCTGGGCGGTGGTGTTCATCATGTCGGCGAAGGCGTCCTCGCTGCCGGCGATGTGCTCGGCCAGCGCCACGCTGGAGTCGTTGCCCGACTGGATGATGATGCCGTGCAGCAGGTCGCCGACGCTCACCTGGGTACCGACCTGGATGAACATCCGCGAGCCGCCGGTGCGCCAGGCCCGCTCGCTGACGGTGACCAGGTCGCCTTCCTTGATCTGCCCGCGCTTGATCTCCAGGGTGGCGATGTAGGCGGTCATCAGCTTGGTCAGGCTGGCCGGCGGCAGGCGCTGGTCGCCGTTGCTCTCGATCAGCATCTGACCGCTGGCGGCATCCATCAGCAGATAGGAGGTGGCGGCCAGTTGCGGCGGCGCCGGGATGGCCTGGGGCTCCGCGGCCCGCGCGGGGACCGGCGTCGGCGTCGGCGTGGCCTGCGGCTCGGCGGCCCAGGCGCTCGGCACGCAGATCAGGAGGGACAGGAAAAGGCGTTGCACAAGTCGGGTGGTTTTCATCGTTCCTCGGGTCGTTGGCTAGTCGAACACACCCTTGCGGGCTATGGAGAGGGGCCCGGGTTCAGTCGGGCTTGACCAGGGTCGGCTGGCCGAGTCTGGCCAGGCGCACGCTGTCCTGCAGCCGGAGAGCCTCTTCCTGGCTGTCGATCGGGCCCAGGCGCACGCGGTGGAAGGTCTGCCGGTCGCGCACCACGGGGCTGACGAATACGGGGGTGGAACTGATCCGGCTCAGCTTGTCCTTGAGCAGTTCCGCGGCATCCGGATTGGCGAAGGCGCCGACCTGCAGGTACAGCCCGCCGCCCGGCGCGGCGGCGACCGCCACGGGCAGCGTGGGCGCCGCATGCTGGCCGGGCGGCGGCGAATACTCCTCAATCGGCTGCGGCGCCGGACGGGGCGCCGGCTGCGCCCTGGCCATCTGCGGCTGGGCCAGCACCAGCGGTGGCTTGCGGCCCTGCTGGGCCCACCATTCCTGCGGATCGATGCCCTCCACGCTGACCCGCGCGGTGCCGGTCTCGGCATAGCCGAGCTTCTTCGCCGCGGCGAAGGACAGGTCGATGATCCGGTCGGAGTAGAAGGGACCGCGGTCGTTGACCCGCAGGATCACGCTCTTGCCGTTGTCCAGGTTGGTCACCCGGACATAGCTGGGCAGCGGCAGGGTCTTGTGCGCCGCGCTCATCCCGTAGAGGTCGTAGGGCTCGCCGTTGGCGGTGGCCTGGCCATGGAACTTGGTGCCGTACCAGGAGGCGGTGCCGGTGGCCTTGTAGCGGCGGCCGTCGTTCATCGGGTAGTAGGTCTTGCCCAGCACCGTGTAGGGATTGGCCTTGACCGGCCCGTAGTGGGGCGTGGGCACCGCGTCGGGAATCTTCGAGACGTCGACGTCCCACCAGGGCGCACCGTCCTTGAGTGGCCGCGGATAGTGGGGCTTGGCGGCGGGGCTCGACGGCGTGCCGCGCTCCGGCGGCGAGCTGGAGCAACTGGCCAGCAGCACCAGGGTGCCGAGCAGGAGCAGCGGTAACGGCAGGACACGGCTCGTCATCGGCGACCACTCCGGGCCTGGAGCAGCAGGTCGGAGAGCTGGTACACCGCCATGGCATACATCACGCTGCGGTTGTAGCGGGTGATGGTGTAGAAGTTCGGCAGCCCCATCCAGTACTCGTCGCCGTCCGCGCCCTCCAGACGGAAAGCGGTGACCGGCAGCCCGTCGTCGAGACGGTCGCGGGTCTTCCAGCCGAGGCTGCGCAGCTCGCCGACGCTCATCACCGGATCCAGCCCGACGGACAGGCCCTTTTCGGCCTCGGTGCCGGAGATCTCGGCACGGCTGGCCACCGGCGCGCCGGCAATCCAGCCGTGCCGCTTGAAATAGCTGGCGACGCT
Source organism: Azotobacter salinestris (assembly GCF_009363155.1). Classification (NCBI taxonomy): domain Bacteria; kingdom Pseudomonadati; phylum Pseudomonadota; class Gammaproteobacteria; order Pseudomonadales; family Pseudomonadaceae; genus Azotobacter; species Azotobacter salinestris. The sequence continues at coordinate 3,622,653 of NZ_CP045302.1, read as the reverse complement.
GCCGATGGCATCGGTCGGGTTCCTCCAGATGTCGATGTGGCCGTCGTCGTCGAAGTCCACCGCATAGGCGCGGAAGCTGCTCGGCATGAACTGAGGCAGGCCCATGGCGCCGGCGTAGGAGCCGGTCAGGGTGAGCGGGTCGACCTGCTCTTCGCGGGTCATCAGCAGGAACTCGCGCAATTCCTTGCGGAAGAAGAGCGCGCGCGGCGGATAGTCGAAGCCCAGGGTGGACAGCGCGTCGATCACCCGGTAGTTGCCGGTATTGCGCCCGTAGAAGGTCTCCACGCCGATGATCGCGACGATCACCTGGGCCGGCACGCCGTACTCCTGCTCGGCACGGGCCAGGGCCTCCTCGTGCTCGCGCCAGAAGTCCAGGCCGCGGGCGACGCGGGCCTCGGTGATGAAGATCGGCCGGTACTCCTTCCAGGGCTTGGCCCGCTCCGCCGGCCGCGAGATGGCGTCGAGGATCGGCTGCTTGCGCTGCACCTCGCGGAACAGGCCGAGCAACTGCTCGCTGGCGAAACCGTAGTCGCGGGTCATCTCCGCGATGAATTCGTCGACCTGCGGTGAAGTCTCGTAATCGCCGGCCAGTGCCGCGCCGCCATGCAGCGCGCAGGCCAGCCCCAGGGAGCCCGCCAGGCTGGCCAAAGACAGGGTTCTGGCCAGCCGGCCACGCCGTATGTGCATCGATCCGCTACTCTTCAAACTTGCGCGATCCACTTGCGATGGGTGTGGATCGACATCAAAACCCCGAACCCTGACAGCAGGGTCACCAGTGAAGTTCCGCCGTAGCTAATGAACGGCAGGGGTACGCCCACCACCGGCAGCAGGCCACTCACCATGCCGATGTTGACGAATACGTAGACGAAGAAGGTCATGGTCAGACCGCCGGCCCAGAGCTTGCCGAACAGCGTCTGCGCCTGCACGGTGATCACCAGCCCGCGGGCGAGCAGCAGCAGGTAGACCAGCAGCAGCAGGCAGACGCCGACCAGTCCGAACTCCTCGGCCAGGACCGCAATGATAAAGTCCGTGTGGCTTTCCGGCAAAAAATCCAGGTGCGACTGGGTGCCGAGCAGCCAGCCCTTGCCGAACACCCCGCCCGAGCCGATCGCCGCCTTCGACTGGATGATGTTCCAGCCGGTGCCGAGCGGGTCGCTCTCCGGGTCGAGGAAGGTCAGCACCCGCTGCTTCTGGTACTGGTGCAGGACGAAGTACCACATGCCGACCGCGACCGGCACCACGGCCGCCACCGCCCCGCCGATCCACAGCCAGGGCAGGCCGGCGACGAACAGCACGAAAGCCCCGGAGGCGAGGATCAGCAGCGAGGTGCCGAGGTCCGGCTGGCGCAGGATCAGCACGAAGGGCACGCCGATCAGTGCCAGGCTGACGACGGTGTGCTTGAGTCCCGGCGGCAGATTGTTGCGCGCCAGGTACCAGGCGATGGTCGCCGGCATGATGATCTTCATGAACTCCGAGGGCTGGAAGCGGATCACCCCGGGGATGTTGATCCAGCGGGTGGCGCCCATGGCGTTGTGGCCCATGACTTCCACCACCGCCAGCAGGATCACCCCCAGAACGTAGGCCAGCGGCACCCAGCGCGCGATGAAGCGCGCCTCCAGCTGGGCGATGACCAGCATGGCGAGCATGCCGAGGCCGAACGAGCTGGCCTGCTTGACCAGCAGGCCGAGGTTCTTGCCGCTGGCCGAATAGAGGACGAACAGGCTGCCGGCGGCGAGCAGCAACAGCAGCAGCAGCAGCGGGCCGTCGATGTGCAGGCGCTGCAGCAGGGTGGCGCGACGGCGCAGCACGTCCTCGTCGGACAGGGTGCGGTCGAAGCTAGTGTTCACGGCTGACCTCCTGCGGCACTGCGGCGGCGAACTGCACCTTCATCCGGCCATTTTCGTCGAGCAGCCAGGCATCCATCACCTGCTTGGCCACCGGCGCGGCGACGCCGGAGCCGGACTCGCCGTTCTCCACCATCACCGCCACGGCGATCTGCGGATTCTCGGCCGGGGCGAAGGCGACGAACAGCGCATGGTCGCGATGGCGCTCCTGCAGCTTGTTGCGGTCGTATTTCTCGCCCTGGCGGATCGCCACCACCTGCGCCGTGCCGCTCTTGCCGGCGATGCGGTAGCGCGCCGTGGCGCCGACCTTGTGCGCGGTGCCGCGCGCGCCGTGCACGACCTGCTGCATGTCGAAGTTGATCAGATCCCAGTTGTGCGGGTCCTTGAGCTGGATGTCCGGCGGTGCCGGGCGCGCCTCCAGAAGACCGCTCGCCATCAGTTGCTCCGGCGTCATGCCGTCGGCCTTCATCAACAGCCGAGGACGGTGCCATTTGCCCTTGTTCGCCAGGAGGGCCGTGGCCTGGGCCAGCTGCAGCGGAGTGGCCAGCATGAAGCCCTGGCCGATCCCGGTGATCAGGGTTTCCCCCGGATACCAGGCCTGGCGGCGGCTGACCCGCTTCCACTCGCGCGAGGGCATCAGTCCGGCGGCCTCCTCGAACATGTCCAGGGACACCCGCTGGCCGATGCCGAAATGGCTCAGGTAGCGATGCAGGCGGTCGATGCCCATGCGGTGCGCCAGGGAGTAGAAATAGGTGTCGTTGGAGCGGGCGATGGCCAGCTCCATGTTCACCCAGCCGTCGCCGCCGCGGTTCCAGTTGCGGTACTTGTGCTTGACGTTGGGCAACTGATAGAAGCCCGGGTCGAAGACCCGGGTGCTGCGCTCCACCACCCCGCTGTCGAGGCCGGCCAGGGCGACCATCGGCTTGATCGTCGAGCCCGGCGGATAGATGCCGCGCAGCACCCGGTTGTACAGCGGGCGGTCGACGGAGTCGCGCAGCGCGGCGTAGTCCTTGACACTGATCCCGGTGACGAACAGGTTGGGGTTGAAGCTCGGCTGGCTGACCATCGCCAGCACGCCGCCGCTGGCCGGATCGATGGCGATCACCGCGCCGCGACGGTCGCCGAGGGCCGCCTCGGCAGCCTTCTGCAGGTTCAGGTCGAGGCTCAGGGTGAGGTCCTTGCCGGGCACCGGATCGGTATGCTTGAGCACCCGCAGCACCCGCCCGCGGGCGTTGGTCTCGACCTCCTCGTAGCCCACCTGGCCGTGCAGCAGGTCCTCGTAGAACAGCTCCACGCCGGTCTTGCCGATGTGATGGGTGCCGCTGTAGTCGACCGGATCGAGCTTCTTCAGCTCGCGCTCGTTGATCCGCCCGACGTAGCCGACCGAGTGGGCGAAGTGCTCGCCCTGCGGATAGTGGCGGACCAACTGGGCGGCCACCTCCACCCCCGGCAGCAGGAACTGGTTGACCGCGATGCGGGCGATCTGCTCCTCGGACAGCTCGAACAGCACCGGCACCGGCTCGAACGGCCGGCGCCCCTGGCGCACGCGCTTCTCGAACAGGGCGCGCTCCTCGGGGCCGAGTTCGAGCACCGAAACGATGGTGTCCAGCACCTTCTGCCAGTCGCCGGCGCGCTCGCGGGTCACCGTCAGGCTGAAGCTTGGCCGGTTGTCGGCGAGGATCACCCCGTTGCGGTCGAAGATCAGCCCGCGGTTCGGCGGGATCGGCTGCACGTGGATGCGGTTGTTTTCCGCCAGGGTCGAGTGGTGCTCGTACTGGATCACCTGCAGGTAGTACAGGCGCACCATCAGTACCAGCGACAGCAGCAGGATGACCACGGCGCCGACGACGGCCCGCGCGCGCACCAGGCGCGCGTCCTTCTCGTGGTCTTTGAGGCGAATCGGCTCCGGCATCTGCGCAAACCGCGGTCACTTGTGATACGGATGCCCGGACAGCAGGGTCCAGGCGCGGTAGATCTGCTCGCCGATGAGGATGCGGACCAGAGGATGCGGCAGGGTCAGCGGCGACAGCGACCAGCGCTGCTCGCTGCGCGCGCAGACTTCCGGGGCCAGGCCTTCCGGGCCGCCGACCATGAGGTTGACGGTGCGTGCGTCGAGCCGCCAGCGATCCAGCTCGGCGGCCAGCTGCTCGGTGCTCCAGGACTTGCCGTTCACCTCGAGGGTGACGATGCGCTCGCCCGGCTGCACCTTGCCCAGCATGGCTTCGCCCTCCTGGCGGATCAGGCGGGCCACGTCGGCATTCTTGCCCCGGGTGTGCAGGGGGATTTCCACCAGTTCGAGGGCCAGCTCGGGCGGCAGGCGCTTGGCGTACTCGTGCCAGCCCTCCTCCACCCAGCGCGGCATGCGCGAACCCACGGCGATCAGGCGCAGACGCACGGCAGCTTCATTCCTCGCCGTGCTGGGCCCGGCTCTGCTCCGCGCCCTGCCAGAGACGCTCGAGGTCGTAGAACTGGCGGGTGGCGACCTGCATGACGTGGACCACCACGTCGCCCAGGTCGAGCAACGCCCACTCGCCGCCCTCCAGACCCTCGCTGCCCAACGGCCGCACGCCCTGCTCCTTGACCTTCTCCAGGACATTGTCGGCGAGGGATTTCACATGGCGGCTGGAGGTGCCGCTGGCAACCACCATGAAGTCGGTGACGCTGGTCTTGCCGCGCACATCGATGACGGTGATGTCCTTGGCCTTGAGATCTTCCAGGGCGTCGATCGCCAGTTGGACCAATTGTTCGTTTTGCATGGATGGCTCGTGTGTATTGTTCAGTTCGACGCCGGGTACAACCCGTGCGCATGGATATAGGCCAGTACCGCGTCGGGTACCAGGAAACGCACCGAGCAGCCGCTGGCCAGACGCTCGCGGATCTGCGTGGCGGAAACCTCCAGCGGCGTCTGCCAGACGAAGGCGATGCTCCCGCCCGGTCCGGCGAGGGCCTGCGGATCACCGACGCTGCGTGCCGCCAGCAGGTTGCGCAGGGCCTCCGGCGGCTCGCTGGCGGCATCCGGACGCTGCAGGACCAGGATGTGGCAGTGGTCGAGCAGCTCCTGCCAACGATGCCAGCTCGGCAGGCCGCAGAAGGCGTCCCAGCCGAGCAGGAGGAACAACTGGTCGTCCGGGGCCAGCTCGCCACGCAGGGATTCCAGGGTATCGATGGTATAGGATGGCCGCTCGCGGCGCAGTTCGCGATCGTCCACGGTCAAAGGCGGCACGCCGTCGACCGCGCAGCGGACCATCGCCAGGCGGTCGGCCGCCGATACCTGCGGCGACTGCCGGTGCGGCGGGCGGGCACAGGGAATCAGGCGCAGCTCATCGAGGCCGAACTGCTCGGCGACCTCGAGGGCGCCGCGCAGATGACCGATATGGATGGGGTCGAAGGTGCCGCCGAGAATTCCGATCTTTTTCGCCATCAGCCGCGCACGTGGCCATCGCCGAACACGACGTACTTCTCGCTGGTCAGGCCCTCCAGACCGACCGGACCGCGGGCGTGCAGCTTGTCGGTGGAGATGCCGATCTCCGCACCCAGACCGTACTCGAAGCCGTCGGCGAAGCGCGTCGAGGCGTTGACCATCACCGAGCTGGAGTCCACCTCGGCGAGAAAGCGCCGTGCGTCGGTGAAGCTCTCGGTGACGATGGCGTCGGTGTGGTGCGAACCGTAATGATTGATGTGGGCGATGGCCTCGTCCAGCGAATCCACCACGCGCACCGAGAGGATCGGCGCGTTGTATTCGGTGGACCAGTCCTCCTCGCTCGCCTCCAGGGTGCCGGCACCGAGCAGCTCGCGGCTGCGCGGGCAACCGCGCAGCTCGACGCCCTTGGCCCGGTAGATATCGCCGAGCGGCGGCAGCGCGCGGGCGGCGACGGCGGCATGCACCAGCAGGGTCTCCATGGTGTTGCAGGGCGCGAAACGCTGGGTCTTGGCGTTGTCGGCGACGCGGATGGCCTTGTCGAGGTCGGCGGCGACGTCGATGTAGACGTGGCAGATGCCGTCCAGGTGCTTGATCACCGGCACCTTCGCCTCGCGGCTGATGCGCTCGATCAGGCCCTTGCCGCCGCGCGGGACGATCACGTCGACGAATTCCGGCATGCTGATCAGCGCGCCCACCGCAGCGCGGTCGGTGGTGTCCACCACCTGCACGGCGGCTGCCGGCAGGCCGGCTTCGGCCAGGCCGAGCTGGATGCAGCGGGCGATCGCCTGGTTGGAGTGGATGGCCTCGGAGCCGCCACGCAGGATGGTGGCGTTGCCCGACTTCAGGCACAGGCTGGCGGCGTCGATGGTCACGTTCGGGCGCGACTCGTAGACGATGCCGATCACCCCCAGCGGCACGCGCATCCTGCCGACCTGGATGCCCGAGGGCATGTAGCGCATGTCGCGGATCTCGCCGATCGGGTCGGGCAGCCGGGCGACCTGGCGCAGCCCCTCGATCATCTCGTCGATGCGCGCCGGGGTCAGCGCCAGACGGTCGAGCATGGCCTCGTCCAGGCCGCTGGCGCGGCCGGCGGCCAGATCCTGCGCGTTGGCCGCGGCGAGCGCCTCGCGGGCATCGTCCAGGGCCGCGGCGGCGGCTTCCAGGGCACGGTTCTTCTGCGCGGTGCTGGTGCGCGCGAGCACCCGCGAGGCTTCGCGGGCGGCGCGGCCCAGGCGGGTCATGTAGTCGAGCACGGACTCGGTCATGGTCTCGGGTCTGGCAGTCGGGGGGAAACGGCTGATTATAACGACACTGCCGCCCTGCGCCCAGCGTGCCCGGGCAGAAGGTCGCAGGCACGCACCCCGGCGACTGCCGCCGGCTGTTATCATGCACCGCCGGGCGGCACGGCCCGCAGCCCGCCCCTCCGTGGCCCACGACAAGGAGCGCAGTCCGATGAGCGCATGGCTCGACAGCCTGAGTGGCTGGCTGACCACCCACCCCGAATGGCTGGGGCTGGCCATCTTCCTGATCGCCTGCGTCGAATGCCTGGCGATACTCGGCATCATCGTTCCCGGCACCGTGCTGATGTTCGCGGTCGCCGCGATGGCCGGCAGCGGCGCCCTGACCCTCGGCCAGACCCTGCTGCTGGGCTATGCCGGCGGGCTGCTCGGCGACGCGATTTCCTACACCCTGGGCCGGCATTTCCATCAGGGCATCCGGCGCCTGCCGCTACTGCGCGATCATCCGGAATGGCTGGTCAGCGCCGAGGTGTACTTCCAGCGCTACGGCATCGTCAGCCTGCTGGTCGGCCGCTACATCGGCCCGCTACGGCCGATGCTGCCGATGATCGCCGGCATGCTCGACATGCCCCTGCCGCGCTTCGTCGCCGTCAGCCTGCTGGCCGCCGCCGGCTGGGCGGTGGCCTATCTGCTGCCGGGCTGGACCACCGGCGCCGCCCTGCGCCTGCCGCTGCCGGACGGCTTCTGGAGCGATGCCGGGGTGATGGCGGCAGGGCTGGCGCTGGTCCTCGGCCTGATCGCGCAGACCAGCCTGCGCCGCCGGCGCTGGGCGACACCGCTGGCCGCCGGTCTCTGCCTGGCGGCACTCGGCACCCTGCTGCTGGGCTGGAACCACCTGCGCGAGCTCGATCAGGGACTGCTGACGCTGATCCAGGAGCAGCGCCACGCCGGCCTGGACCAGGCAATGGTGCTGATCACCCGCCTGGGCGACTTCAGCACCCAGCTGTATGCCGGCGCGCTGCTCGGCCTGTTGCTGCTGGCCACCCGGCAGTGGCGTCCGGCCCTGTTCGCCGGCATGACCCTGCTCGGCACGGCCCTGGCCAACGGCAGCCTGAAGGCACTGTTCGCCCGCGGCCGACCGGAGATCCTGATCGAGCCGCTGCACAGCTACAGCCTGCCCAGCGGACACAGCTCGGCGGCCTTCGCCTTCTTCCTCACCCTGGGCATCCTCGCCGGCCGCGGCCAGACGCCGCGAATGCGCCTGACCTGGCTGCTGCTGGCCTGCCTGCCGGCAGTGACCATCGCCCTGTCACGGGTCTATCTGGGCGTGCACTGGCCCACCGACGTCATCGCCGGCGGCCTGCTCGCCGGCGGCTTCTGCGCCCTCAGCCTGGCCCTGGTGCAGCGGAAGACGCCACTCGAGGGAGTCGACGCCCGCATCTGGTGGCTGATCGTGCCGCTGTGCCTGGCGCTGCTCGGCGGCATCGCCACCTGGGCGCTGCCCGAAGCCCTGGCGATGTATCGCTACCGCTGACGACAGCCTCTTCCCTCGAGAGCCTGCGCTCTTCAGGCCTCGAGCCAGGCGCTTGGGCAACGGCTCGACGCCCGAACGCGACGGCATCTCGATATCATTATGCTGAATCGTTTTATCATAACGAAATCCACGTATATTCTCTGAAAAAGAGGAGGCTTGACGCCCCCTGTCTGCTTCGCACGGCCTTGGCCGCAAGCGGGAAGCGCTGAACAACAAGAATCCAAGCCCCGGAAAAGGAAAATTTCATGCAGACGGCAAGCTCTTGCAAAACCCTGTTGAGCATCGTGATCGGCGCTCTGGCCATATGCCAAGCGGCAATGGGGGCCCCGGCCCCGAGCACAAGCAGCGACACGGCGAAAGAGGATACTCCGGAAACCTCGGCCGCCCGCCCCGGCACACCCTGGTGGAAAGAGGCGGTCGTCTATCAGATCTACCCACGCTCGTTCAACGACACGAACGGCGACGGCATCGGCGATCTGAACGGCATCACGGCGAAGCTGGATTACCTGAAGACGCTGGGCGTCGACACGATCTGGCTGAGCCCGCATTTCGACTCGCCCAACGCCGACAATGGCTACGACATCCGCGATTACCGCAAGGTGATGAGCGAATTCGGCAACATGGACGACTTCGACCGCATGCTCGCCGGCATGAAGAAGCGCGGCATGCGCCTGATCATCGATCTGGTGGTCAACCACAGCAGCGACGAGCATCGCTGGTTCGTCGAGAGCCGCCAGTCGAAGGACAACCCCTATCGCGACTACTACGTCTGGCGCGACGGCAAGGACGGCGCTGCGCCGAACAACTATCCGTCGTTCTTCGGCGGCTCGGCCTGGAAGAAGGACGAGGCCACCGGGCAGTACTATCTCCACTACTTCGCCGACAAGCAGCCCGACCTGAACTGGGAAAACCCCAAGGTCCGCGCCGAAGTCTACGACATCATGCGCTTCTGGCTGGACAAGGGCGTGTCCGGCTTCCGCATGGACGTGATTCCCTTCATCTCCAAGCAGGACGGCCTGCCCGACCTGCGCCCGGAAGCCCTGGCCCACCCCGAGTTCGTCTACGCGAACGGCCCTCGCGTCCACCAGTATCTTCAGGAGATGAACCGCGAGGTCCTGTCCCGCTATGACGCCATGACGGTCGGCGAGGCCTTCGGCATCACCTTCGAGCAGGCCCCGCTGCTCACCGACGCGCGCCGCCGCGAACTCGACATGATTTTCCATTTCGATCTGGTCCGGCTCGATCGCGACGGGTGGCGCAAGAAGGACTGGACGCTGCCCGAACTCAAGGCGACCTATGCGCAGATCGACCGCACCGGTGGCAGCCATGGCTGGAACACCAGTTTCCTGACCAACCACGACAATCCCCGCACCGTCTCCCATTTCGGCGACGACAGTCCTGAATGGCGCGCCGTCTCGGCCAAGGCGCTGGCGACCATGATGCTCACCCAGCGCGCCACGCCCTTCCTCTACCAGGGTGACGAACTGGGCATGACCAACTATCCCTTCCACGGCATCGAGGACTACGACGACGTCGAAGTGAAGGGTCAATGGCACGACTTCGTGGAAAGCGGCAAGGTGTCGGCGGAGGAATACCTGTCCCACCTGCGCCAGACCAGCCGCGACAACGCCCGCACCCCGATGCAGTGGAGCGCGGCGCCGAACGGTGGCTTCACCACCGGCACGCCCTGGCTGGCGGTCAATCCGAACTACCCGCAGATCAATGCGACGGCTCAGGTCGACGACGCCGGCTCGGTCTACCACCATCATCGCCGCCTGATGGAGGTGCGCCGCCAGATCCCCGCGCTCATCCATGGCGAGTTCCGGGATCTCGATCCGGCCAACCCCAAGGTCTTCGCCTATACGCGCACGCTCGACGACAAGCGCTATCTGGTGCTGATCAACTTCACCCGCGAGACGCTCGCCTACGACCTGCCGGAGGGGCTGAAGATCGCCGCCACGCTGCTGGACAACGGCGCCGCGCAACAGCCGGTGCAGCCCGGCGCCGCAAGCGTATCGCTGCAGCCCTGGCAGGCGACGGTCTACCAGCTCTGACCGAGCGTCTTCGCAGAGGCGCCCGGACCGGAGCCAGCAGCCGGCTCAGACCGGCGCCTCGCCCTGCAGGTGCTCCAGCAGTTGCCGGATGTAGTCCAGGCGGCGTGCCGGATCGCCCATCGCCAGCAACTTCAGTTTGTCCTCCGCCGCGAACGGCAGCAGGTAGCTCAGCTGGTTGGCCAGCGCCTGCTGATCCGTCGGCGTGCCGCCCATGCCCAGCGCCTCGACCAGCGGGTGCTCCGCCAGCGCCTGCAGCAGGGTGGCCAGGTCGGCGTGCTCGGCGGCCAGCGGCGCCGTCTGGACCTCGTGCAGCCAGTCCACTTCGGCGACGGTCAGCTGGTCGCGCCGCACCTCGGCGCGATTGACGCGAAAACGCCGCGCGCCCTCGACACGGATCTCCAACACCCCGTCGGGGCGCTGCTGCCAGTCGCGGATCAGCGCCTCGCAGCCGAGCGCGGCGAAGCGGCTGGCCGCCTCGCCGACCTCCTCGCCCTCGAGGATGCACACCACGCCGAAGCCCGTGCCCTGGCGCAGGCAGCGGCTGAGCATGTCCAGATAGCGCGCCTCGAAGATCGACAGATCCAGCCGGCAGCCGGAAAACAGCACGGTGTTCAGGGGAAACAGCGGAAAGTCCATCACGCCACCTCAGACGACCATGGCCACGCTCAGGGGCAGCAGCACCGCGGTGAGCACCCCCATCAGACTCATCCCCAAGGCGGCGAAGGCGCCGCACTCCTCGCCCTCCTGCAGCGCCCGCGAGGTGCCCACCGCATGGGAAGTCAGGCCCAGGGCGATACCCAGCGCAGCCGGATGGCGCACCCCGCAGCGACGCAGCAGCCCAGGGCCGAACACCGCACCGAGGATGCCGGTGATGAGCACGAACACCGCCGCCAGGCCGGCCACCCCGCCGATCTGCTCGGACACCAGCATGGCGATCGGCGAAGTGACCGACTTCGGCGCCAGGGTCATCAGCATCAGGCGCTCGGCGCCGAACAGCCAGGCCAGGCCGATGCCCAGCAGGGTGGTGAACAGGCCGCCGACCAGCAGGGTCAGCACTACCGGCCAGAACAGCAGGCGGATCCGCTTCAGGTTGAGAAACAGCGGCACGGCCAGCGCCACCGTGGCCGGGCCGAGGAATACCGTGAGAATCTTCGCGCCGTCGCGATAGGCGGCATACTCCACCCCGCAGGCCAGCAGCACGCCGATCACCAGCAGCATCGACACCAGCACCGGCTGCAGGAACACCCAGCGGGTCTTCTCGTAGGCGGCCACCGCCAACTGGTAGGCGCCGAGGGTGATGCCGAAGGCGAACAGCGGATGCTGCACCAGCGCCTGCCAGGCCCCGTGCCAGTCGAAGCTCATGCCTCGCCCTCCCCGCCTGCCTGACGGTCGATCAGCCGCTGCATCAACCAGCCGACGAAGGCCAGCGAGGCCAGCAGGGACAGCAGCAGCGCCCCGGCGATGGCCCAGAAGTCGGCGGCGATGGCCCCGGCATAGGCCATCACCCCCACCGCCGGCGGCACCAGCAGCAGCGGCAGATAGCGCAGCAGGCTGCTGGCGGCCTCCTGGACCGGCGCACTCACCTCGCCGCGCCAGACCAGATAGACGAACAGCAGCAGCAGGCCGATGATCGGTCCCGGCAGCATGGGCAGGCAGAGCGCCTGGATGGCCGTGCCGAGCAATTGGAACATCACCAGCCAGGTGAGGCCTCGCAACAACATATGAACCTCCGAGGTCGGGCCGCCGCCAGGAAAATATCGCCGGAGCAGAACGCGCCCCGGGGCAGGCGGCCGGAAAAGGGCCCATTATAGGCAGGCAGGGCCGCTCGCCATAAAGCGCGACGGCCGATCCGGCCCCTGCCAGGGCTGCCGGGCAGGGACAGGGGGTTTGGGCCACACTGGAACCCATAACAACAAGCGAAACGCCTGTACTGGCCGATGCACGGAGCGCATGCGCGCCAGCTGTCCGACATCACCTTGCGCGAGGACCGCCCCATGTACCTGACGCCCCAGCACATCCTCCTTGCCGGTGCCACCGGCCTGGCCGGCGAGCACCTGCTCGACCGCCTGCTCACCGAACCGACCATCGCCCGGGTGCTGGCCCCTGCACCTCGGGCGCTGGCCGAACATCCGCGCCTGGAAAACCCCCAGGGGGCGCTGGCCGAACTGCTGCCACGCCTGAGCGGGCCGATCGACACCGCCTTCTGCTGCCTCGGCAGCAGCGCCGAGCAGGCCGGCAGCCAGGAGGCCTTCGGCGCCATCGACCGCGACCTGGTCCTGGCCTTCGGCCGCCGCGCCCGCGAGCTGGGCGCCCGCCACCTGCTGGTGATCAGCGCGCAATGCGCCGATCCCCGCGCGTCGCGCCCCTACTGCCGGGTCAAGGGCGAAATGGAGGAAGGCCTCAAGGCCCAGGACTGGCCGCAGCTGACGATCGCCCGGCCGACCCCGCTGCTCGGCCCGCGCAACGAACTGCGCCTGCTCGACCAACTGAGCGATCCGCTGCTGCGCCTGACGCCTAGCCATTACCGTGCCATCGATCCCTGCGCCCTGGCCCGCGCCCTGTGGCGCCTGGCCCTGGAGGAGGAGGACGGGGTGCGCATCGTCGAGGCGGAGGAGCTGCACCGGCTGGGCCGGCGCTAGAACGCCTCCTGCCCCTCCGGCTCGCGGGCATGGCGGGCCTGCCAGTCGGTCAGCGCCCGGGCGTACTCGGCCCGGGCCTCGTTGTACTTTTCCCAGACACAGGCCTCGCCACAGCCGCCTTCGCAGCACTCGCCCTCGAAAGGCGGCTCGGGCGGCAGCGGAATGGGATCGTCGCCTTTCTGTCGTTCGCTCATGATGATGTCGCTCCGGATGATTCCACGGGACTACCCTGCGCGGTTCCGACCAGCTCGGCCAGCTGTTCGGCGTCGAGGGTCTCCTCCTCGAGCAGGCGCCGGGCACTGTGCTCGAGCAGCGCCCGACGCTCTTCCAGCAGGGCCACGGTACGCTGGAAGGCGCGATCGACGATCGCCTGCACCTCGGCGTCGATGGCGGTCGCCGTGGTCTCGCCATACTCATGGCGGGCTGGCAGGCCGTAGGCCTGCTCGACGCCCAGGAAGCTGCGCTGCTCGCGCTCCAGGGTGACGTGGCCGAGTCGCTCCGACATGCCGTAGCGGGTGACCATGGCGCGGGCGATGTCGGTGACCTTGGCCAGGTCGTCGGCGGCACCGGTGGAGAAGTGGGAGTAGATGACCCACTCGGCCGCACGGCCGCCGAGCAGCACGGCCATCTTGTTCTCCAGCTCCTCGCGGGTCATCAGGAAGCGGTCCTCGGTGGGCCGCTGGATGGTGTAGCCGAGTGCGCCCATGCCGCGCGGGATGATCGACACCTTGTGCACCGGGTCCATCCCCGGCAGGGCCATGGCGATCAGCGCATGGCCCATCTCGTGGTGGGCGACGATCTCGCGCTCCTTCGGATTGAGCAGGCGGTTGCGCTTTTCCAGGCCGGCGACGATGCGCTCCACGGCTGCGGTGAAGTCGTCCATGGTCACCGCCTCGGCATGCCGGCGGGTGGCGAGCAAGGCCGCCTCGTTGACCAGGTTGGCCAGATCGGCGCCGGTGAAGCCGGGAGTCAGCGCGGCGATCTGCTGCGGGTCGACGTCGGTCGCCAGCCGCGCCCTCTTCAGATGCACCTGGAGGATCTGCACCCGCCCGGTCTTGTCCGGACGATCGACCAGCACCTGACGGTCGAAGCGGCCGGCGCGCAGCAGCGCCGGGTCGAGGATTTCCGGGCGGTTGGTGGCAGCCAGCAGGACCAGTCCGGTGGAGGTGTCGAAGCCGTCCAGCTCGACCAGCAGCTGGTTGAGGGTCTGTTCCTTCTCGTCGTGGCCGCCGCCCAGCGGGCCGACGCCGCGGGCCCGGCCGAGGGCATCCAGCTCGTCGATGAAGATGATCGCCGGCGCCTGCGCCCGGGCCTGCTCGAACAGGTCGCGGACCCGTGCGGCGCCGACGCCGACGAACATCTCGACGAACTCGGAGCCGGAGATGGAGAAGAACGGCACCTTCGCTTCGCCGGCCACCGCTCGCGCCAGCAGGGTCTTGCCGGTGCCCGGCGGGCCGACCAGCAGCACGCCCTTGGGCATGCGCCCGCCGAGGCGGCCGTAGGTCTGCGGGTCCTTGAGGAAGTCGACGATCTCCTTGAGCTCGTCCTTGGCCTCGTCGACCCCGGCCACGTCGGCGAAGGTCACCTTCATGTCGGTCTCGACATAGACCTTCGCCTTGCTCTTGCCGATCTGCATCATGCCGCCGCCGAGGCCGCCACCGATGCGCTTGAGCAGGAACAGCCAGAGGCTGAAGAAGATCAGCGCCGGCAGGGTCCAGGACAGCAGGTCGCGCAGCAGTGTGCTCTCGATCTTGCCGGCATAGCGCACCGGGAACTGCTGCAGGTGCTCGGCCAGCTGGGGCTCGATGCGGATGGCGACGAAGCGGGTCTGGCCGCCGGGCAGCGGCTCCTTGAGCGTGCCCTGGATCTGCTGGTCGGTGACCGCCAACTCCTCGACCCGCCCCTCCCTCAGGTGCTGCTCGAACTCGCTGTAGGGAATCTGCGCCACCTGCTGCTGCTCGGTGAGCAGACTCTGGATGAACACGAACCCCAGCACGGCGAGAAACCAGTAGCCGATATGAAACTGCGCCTGTTGTTTCACTATGCCTCCGATGGATATCCGCCCGCTTCCCGCAAGCCTCGCTCGTGCATTATCTGCGCAGCGGGCGGAAAGCAGGCAAGTCGGACAGCTTTTCTGACCTTTGCATTATCGGCCCGGATCGAGAATAGCCTTATGCTATCTCGACGACGGCGTGGCACGGACCCCACGACGCCCTCCCCCTTACGGGAAGCGATGCCAGACCCGCATGGAAGGGGAACGGCCTGCCCTTGCCAGACATGCCCATGCAGATCCACACCCGGCTCGACCTCCGCCGCCTGATTCTCCTGCTCAGCCTGGCGGTCGCCGTGTTCAGCTTCTTCAGCAGCTTCTACGCCAGCTACCAGACCCAGCGCGACCTGCTGATCCGCCATACCCTGGAGGCCAACCGCGTCTACGCCGCCAAGCTGCGCCTGAGCGCTGAGAAGCTGCTCGGCACCATGCATCAGGAGCTGGCCTACAGCGCCGACCAGCTGAAGGGCCGGATGGATCAGCCGGAACGCATGGCCGACGAGACCGAGCGCCTGATCTACCAGAACCGCCATTTCAATTCGGCCTTCGTGGTCCGCCACGACGGCAAGGTGCTGGCCGCCTCGCCCGAGAGCCTCGGCCTGCTCGGCCAGATGCTCGACAGCGCAGGCGCGCGCGAGGCGCTGGAAAAGCGCCGTCCGCTGATCAGCGCCCCCTACGTCAGTGCCAAAAACAGACTGGTGGTATTCATCTCGCAGCCGATCTTCGCCGACGACGGCAGCTACCAGGGCTATATCGGCGGCAGCATCTACCTGCAGCACGAGAACATCCTGCACAGCCTGCTCGGCGAGCACTTCTATCAGGATGGCTCCTATCTCTACGTGGTCGACCGCAATCGCCGACTGATCTACCACCAGGACCTGGCGAGGGTCGGCGAAACCGCTGTCGGCAATCCGGTAGTCGAGCGGCTGGTCCGCGGCGAGGGCGGCAGCCAGGCGCTGACCAACTCCCGCGGCATCGAGATGCTCGCCGGCTTCGCGCCGGTGACGGCGAGCGGCTGGGGCATCGTCGCCCAGCGGCCCCTGGAGCTCGCCCTGGGGGAACTCGACGGCCTGATGCTGAACATCCTGCGCCTGTCCCTGCCGATGCTGCTGTTGTCGCTGGGCGGTATCTGGTGGCTGTCGCACCTGATCTCACGGCCGCTCCGGCAACTGGCCAGAAGCGCCCAGCACTGGGATACCGAGGAAGCGCCGGAACAGGTACGACGCCTCCATGCCTGGTACTTCGAGGCCGACCAGCTCAAGCGCGCCATACTCGCCAGCCTGGCGCTGCTCCATCAACGCCTCGGCAAGCTCAGCCAGGAAAGTCTCACCGATCCGCTGACCGGCCTGAGCAACCGTCGCTGCCTGCAAGCCCAGGTGGAACGGTGGCAGCAGCAACGGCAGCCCTTCGCAATCATCGCCCTCGACATCGACCACTTCAAGCAGGTCAACGACAACCACGGGCACGAGTTCGGCGATCGCGTGCTGCAACACCTCGCCCAGCAGATGCGCGACTGCTCGCGCGCCAGCGACCTGCTCTGCCGCAGCGGCGGCGAGGAATTCCTCATGCTCCTGCCGGGCGCCAGCCTGGAGGCTGCCCGCCAGGTTGCCGAGCGAGTCCGGGCCAGGATGGGCGCGACCTGCTGCGACGACTGTCCGAGCGTCACCGTCTCGGCCGGCGTGGCACACTGGCCGGACACGGCCGCCAGCGTCGAGGAAGTGCTGAAGCGCACCGATGCGGCGCTCTACCGGGCCAAGCACGGTGGCCGCGACCGGGTGGTGGTGGATTGAACGGCCAGTGCGGCTCAGAGGCCGCCGGACACGCTCAGCGCCACCCCCAGCTCGGCAGCCAGGGTGAAGGGCAGGAACAGGGTGTCGAGCAGGGCGCTGGCAGGCAGGTCGAGGGCGGGATAGCGCGGCGGCTCGGCGCCGAAGCGGTCGAGCGGGCAGCAGCCACCGTGGATCGCGTACCAGTCCAGGCGGGTGCCGGAGTAGATCAGCGGCGCATCCGGCTTGGCGGCGTTCAGGGTGCGGAAGGTGGCGCAGCCGGTCAGCGCGAACGCGGCCAGCAGCAGCAGGCCGCGGCTTCCCTCACGCTTCGCTGCTCGCCACATGATGCTCGCCCCAGCGCGGCAGCATGTCCTGCGGAATCTCCAGCAGGTTGAGGATGCGCGCCACCACGAAGTCGACCAGGTCGTCGAGGCTCTGCGGCTGATGGTAGAAGCCCGGCGAGGCCGGCAGGATGATCGCGCCGAGGTTCGACAGCTTGAGCATGTTCTCCAGGTGGATGGTCGAGTATGGCGCCTCGCGCGGCACCAGGATCAGTTGGCGGCGCTCCTTGAGGGCGACGTCGGCGGCACGCTCGATCAGGTTGTTGCAGGCGCCGCTGGCGATCGCCGACAGGCTGCCGGTGGAGCACGGCACCACCACCATGGCGCTCGGCGCGCTGGAGCCGGAGGCCGGTGGCGCCATCCAGTCCTCCTGGCCGAACACACGGATCTGTCCCGGCGCCGCGCCGGTGTATTCGCTGAGGAAGGCCTGCATCGCCTGCGGCTTGGCCGGCAGGGTGACGTCGGTCTCGGTGGCGATCACCAGCTGCGCGGCCTTGGAGATCAGGAAGTGCACCTCGCGCTCCTCCTGTACCAGGCAGTCGAGCAGGCGCAGGCCGTACTGGGCGCCGGAGGCGCCGGTCATCGCCAGGGTGATGCGTTGCGGTCCGGCCATGTTCAGCTCTCCAGGGCCTTGGCCAGCTTGCCGTGCAGGCCGCCGAAACCGCCGTTGCTCATGATCACCACCTGGGTGCCGGGCGCCGCCTGGCTCGCGACCCGCGCGATGATCGCCTCCAGCGAGTCGCAGACCACTGCCGGCACCGGGCAGGCGGCGGCGGTGGCCGCCAGGTCCCAGCCGAGGTTCGGCGGCGCATACCAGACCACCTGGTCGGCCTGGGCCACCGAGTCGGGCAGGCCGTCGCGGTGGGCGCCGAGCTTCATGGAGTTGGAGCGCGGCTCGATCACCGCGATGATCGGCGCCTCGCCGACCCGCTTGCGCAGGCCGTCGAGAGTGGTGGCGATGGCCGTCGGGTGGTGGGCGAAGTCGTCGTAGAGGGTCACGCCCTTCACTTCGGCGACCTTCTCCATGCGCCGCTTCACGCTACGGAAGCTTGCCAGCGCGGCGATGCCCTGCTCCGCCAGCACGCCCACATGGCGCGCTGCGGCCAGGGCGGCCAGGGCGTTGGCGACGTTGTGCCGGCCGGTCAGCTCCCAGTCGACCACGCCTTGCAGCGCGCCCTCGAACAGCACCTCGAAGCGCGAGCCGTCCTCGGCCAGGAGGCGTGCCTGCCACTGGCCGCCCTCCCCGGTGGTCTGCACCGACGTCCAGCGGCCCATGGCCAGCACCCGCTCGATGGCCTGCTCGGTGGTCGGGTGGATGATCAGCCCCTGGCTGGGGATGGTCCGCACCAGGTGGTGGAACTGCCGCTCGATGGCCGCCAGATCCGGGAAGATGTCCGCGTGGTCGAACTCCAGGTTGTTGAGGATCGCGGTCCGCGGCCGGTAGTGGACGAACTTCGAACGCTTGTCGAAGAAGGCGCTGTCGTACTCGTCGGCCTCGACCACGAAGAACGGCGTGCCGCCCAGGCGCGCCGAGACGCCGAAGTTCTGCGGCACCCCGCCGATCAGAAAGCCCGGGCTCATGCCGGCGTGCTCCAGCACCCAGGCCAGCATGCTGGTGGTGGTGGTCTTGCCGTGGGTGCCGGCCACCGCCAGCACCCAGCGGCCCTGCAGCACATGGTCGGCCAGCCACTGCGGGCCGGAGACGTAGGGCAGGCCCTGGTTCAGCACGTATTCGACCGCCGGGTTGCCGCGCGACAGGGCATTGCCGATCACCACCAGGTCCGGCGCGGGCTGCAGATGCCCGGCCGCATAGCCCTGCATGAGCTCGATACCCTGGGCCTCCAGCTGGGTGCTCATGGGCGGATAGACGTTGGCGTCGGAGCCGGTGACGCGATGCCCCAGCTCCTTCGCCAGAACCGCCAGCGAGCCCATGAAAGTGCCGCAGATGCCGAGTATGTGGATGTGCATGTATGAATCCTGGCCTGGAAAGCGATGCGCGGCAGGTTAGCACAGCGCCCGGCGCCGCAGCAGGCGGCCGGGCGCTGGGACATGGCCCGCCTCAGTCGCCTTCGCGGCGGATGCCGTGGCGCTGCAGCTTGCGGTAGAGGGTGTTGCGGCTGATGCCGAGCTGCTCGGCGGTACGGCTCACGTGCCAGTGATTGGCCTCGAGGGCGGCCAGCAGGGCGTCGCGCTCGGCCTGCTCCAGCAGGCCGCTGGTTTCCAGCGGCGCCGGCGCCGGCAGCACCGGGGTCAGGCGCAGCTCCGCCGGCAGGTCGGCCAGGCGGATCAGGCCGTCCTCGCAGAGCGCCACCTGGGCGCGCAGCACGCTGCGCAGCTGGCGCACGTTGCCCGGCCAGGCATAGTTGAGCAGCGCCTGGCGCGCCGCCGGTTCGAGGCGGATCGCCTCGCCGCGCGCCTCGCGCTCGAGCAGATGGTCGATCAGCTCGCCCTTGTCGGTCCGCTCGCGCAGCGGCGGCAGGATCACCGCCAGACCGTCCAGGCGGTAGAACAGGTCCTCGCGGAACAACCCGGCGGCGACCCGCTCGCGCAGGTCGCGGTGGGTGGCGCTGATCACCCGCACGTCTACCGGCTCCGGCTCGCCGCCGATGGGCACCACCTGGCGCTCGTCGAGCACGCGCAGCAGGCGGGTCTGCAGGGCCAGCGGCATGTCGCCGATCTCGTCGAGGAACAGGGTGCCGCCGTCGGCCTGCTGCAGCTTGCCGCGCATGCCTTCCTTGCGCGCTCCGGTGAAGCTGCCGCCGCGGTAGCCGAACAGCTCGCTCTCGATCAGGTTCTCGGGGATCGCCGCGCAGTTCAGCGCGACGAACGGCCGCTCGGCGCGGCTGCCGGCCTGGTGCACGGCCTTGGCGAAGGCCTCCTTGCCGGAGCCGGTCTCGCCGTGCAGCAACAGCGGCACGTCGCGCTCGATCACCCGCAGCGCGCGGCGGAAGGCCTGCTGCAGATTGAGATCGCCCAGGCAGATGCTCGCCGGCACAGCGGGCACAGCGGGCACAGCGGTACCTTCCACTGGCACTGCAGTCACCGGACGGCGCGGCCGCCCGCGCAGCAGGGCGAAGAGCATCCGGCCATCCTGGGTGCGCAGCGGCCAGCTGGCGCTCGGCTGCTCGCTGGCCAGCGCCAGCATGTCGTCCAGGCGACTGGCGAACAGAGCCTCGACCGACTGGCCGAGCAACTCGCGGCGGCCGCCGCCGAGCAGGTTGATGGCGGTCTGGTTGACCGCCAGCACCCGCCCCTCGCCGTCGAAGGCCAGCAGCCCCTCGCTGAACAGGCCGACGTACTCGGCCTGCAGATGGAAGCGCAGCAGCCACTCGTTCTCGAAGCGGCGCAGGAAATAGCAGCTCTCGATCACCTTGGCCGAGAGGTTGACCAGCGCCATGGTGTGGAACTGGCTCTGCCGCGACACGTTGCCCTGCAGCGAGGAGACGTCGAGCACCGCGAGCAGTTCGCCGTGCGGATCGAACACCGGGCTGGCCGAGCAGGTCAGACCAGTATGGCAGCTGCGGAAGTGCTCCTCCTGCTGGATGGTCAAAGGCTGGCGCTCGACCAGGCAGGTGCCGATACCGTTGGTGCCCTCGCAGGCCTCGCTCCAGTCGGCGCCCAGCCACAGCCCGGCGTGCTCGAAGGTCGACTGCTCGGCGGCGGCGCTGACGCGGTTGAGGATCACCCCGCGGGCGTCGGTCAGCAGCACGGCGTGGGCGCTGCCGGCCAGCTGCAGGTGAAGGCTGTTCATCTCGCCGCTGGCGATCTCCAGCACCTGCTGCAGGCGCTCGCGGCACTCCTGCAGATGGGCGTGCTCCAGCACGCTGGGCGTCAGCGGCTGCGACGGGTCCAGCTGGTGCTGCTCCAGGCATCGCAGCCAGGAGCGGGCGATCGAGGGATCGTTGGCCGGTCCGATGGCCCTTCCCTCGGCCAGAGTCCGCACCTGATGGACATGGCGAAGCATGCGGTTCGCTTGCATTGTCATTGTTGTCTCCGCGTTGATCGGCGGGCAGCTCCCGTAGGGGGTGTTGACGTTGTGGCGTGAGCCGCGTTGCCGCGTCAAATGCCGCCAGGCAAGGCGCGGGTCGCCGGCAATGGTCATTCCCTTGCCAAGACCCGCAACGCCGCATGGCGGCATTTGACGCGCAGCCTCGGCGGCCCCACCCGCAGGGACGGGGTCCGTTTGGCGCAGCACGGCGTCGCTCGTCGTTCATTTGGAACGACCAAACTTCGCTCCTCGTTCCTTGTTCTGCGCCAAACGGGCCTCCGTCGCGGCCTACGCCAAAACGTCAACACCCCCTGTTGACCGCACAGCATCGTCCAGCCGGGGCGGCTTTGCAATGGCGTCACGTCCGACCTCGGGCGTCACTGTCAAGCTTATGGGACAAAGTGTCACGCCCCTGTTTCAGCCCTGTCACAGAAAGCTCCGACACAAACCCGGCCAACCGCGGCAAATCCGCACAGGCATTGGGGTTGCGGCACCTTGGCACACCTCCTGCTTTAATCATTCGCAGACGTGCTCTTGCGCACTCCCCAGAAAATCCAAGAACCACAAGAATCAGGAGAATCCTCCATGCGGTATGCCCATCCCGGCAGTGAAGGCGCCATCGTTTCCTACAAGGTCCGCTACGGCAACTACATCGGCGGCCAGTTCGTGCCCCCGGTGAAGGGTCAGTACTTCACCAACAGCTCGCCGGTCACCGGCGAGGAATTCGCCGAATTCCCCCGCTCCACCGCCGAGGACATCGAGAAGGCACTGGACGCCGCCCACGCCGCCGCCGACACCTGGGGCCGCACCTCGGTGCAGGAACGCGCCGCCGTCCTGCTGAAGATCGCCGACCGCATCGAGCAGAACCTCGAAGTGCTGGCCGTCACCGAAACCTGGGACAACGGCAAGCCGGTCCGCGAGACCCTCAACGCCGACGTGCCGCTGTCCGCCGACCACTTCCGCTACTACGCCGGCTGCATCCGCGCCCAGGAAGGCAGCACCGGCGAGATCAACGAGAACACCGTCGCCTACCACTTCCACGAGCCGCTGGGCGTGGTCGGCCAGATCATCCCGTGGAACTTCCCGCTGCTGATGGCTGCCTGGAAGCTCGCCCCGGCCCTGGCCGCCGGCAACTGCATCGTGCTCAAGCCCGCCGAGCAGACCCCGCTGTCGATCACCGTGCTGCTCGAGCTGATCGGCGACCTGCTGCCGCCCGGCGTGCTGAACGTCGTCCACGGCTTCGGCCGCGAGGCCGGCGAGGCGCTGGCGACCAGCAAGCGCATCGCCAAGATCGCCTTCACCGGCTCCACCCCGGTGGGCGCGCACATCCTCAAGTGCGCCGCCGACAACATCATCCCGAGCACCGTCGAACTGGGCGGCAAGTCGCCGAACATCTTCTTCGAGGACATCATGCAGGCCGAGCCGGCCTTCATCGAGAAGGCCGCCGAAGGTCTGGTGCTGGCCTTCTTCAACCAGGGCGAGGTGTGCACCTGCCCGTCGCGCGCGCTGATCCAGGAGTCCATCTACGACGACTTCATGAAGGTCGTGATGAAGAAGGTCGGCCAGATCAAGCGCGGCCATCCGCTGGACACCGACACCATGGTCGGCGCCCAGGCCTCCAGCCAGCAGTTCGAGAAGATCCTCTCCTACCTGGAAATCGCCCGCAGCGAAGGCGCCGAAGTCCTGACCGGCGGCGCCGCCGAGCGCCTGGAAGGCAGCCTGGCAAGCGGCTACTACATCCAGCCGACCCTGCTCAAGGGCCACAACAAGATGCGCGTGTTCCAGGAAGAGATCTTCGGCCCGGTGGTCGGCGTCACCACCTTCAAGGACGAAGCCGAGGCCCTGGCCATCGCCAACGACACCGAGTTCGGCCTGGGCGCCGGCGTCTGGACCCGCGACATCAACCGCGCCTATCGCATGGGCCGCGGCATCCAGGCCGGCCGCGTGTGGACCAACTGCTACCACCTGTATCCGGCGCATGCCGCCTTCGGTGGCTACAAGAAGTCCGGCGTCGGCCGCGAAACCCACAAGATGATGCTCGACCACTACCAGCAGACCAAGAACCTGCTGGTCAGCTACGACATCAACCCGCTGGGCTTCTTCTGATACACGACCCCGGCCCCTGCCACAGGGGCCGGGACCGAATCGAGACGGTCAGGGCGAACCCTCGCCCGAATCACGGTAAAACCTGGCCGATGGCCGCACCTCCCCGCCAGTGCCCGCGTGCGCGACCCGCGCGGGCATCGGGACGGTCCGGCGCGGCCGCCTGGTGTGCAAGGTCGCCTTAAAAACAAGACAACAACAGAGAGGAAATCCTCATGAGCAGCACCTTCTTCATCCCTGCAGTGAACATGATGGGCATCGGCAGCCTCGATGAGGCCATGGGCGCGATCAAGAACCACGGCTTTCGCAAGGCGCTGATCGTCACCGATGCCGGCTTGGCGAAAGCCGGCGTGGCCGACAGGGTTTCCCAGTTGCTGGCCCAGCAGGATATCGCTTCCGTCCTCTACGACGGTGCCAAGCCGAACCCCACCGTCAGCAACGTCGAAAACGGTCTGACCCTGCTCAAGAGCAGCGGCTGCGACTTCGTCATCTCCCTGGGCGGCGGCTCGCCCCACGACTGCGCCAAGGGCATCGCCCTGTGCGCCGCCAACGGCGGGCACATCAGCGAGTACGAGGGCGTCGACCGCTCGGCCCGTCCGCAGCTGCCGCTGGTCGCCATCAACACCACCGCCGGCACCGCCAGCGAGATGACCCGCTTCTGCATCATCACCGACGAGACCCGCCACGTGAAAATGGCCATCGTCGACCGCAATGTCACCCCGCTGCTGTCGGTCAACGACCCCTCGCTGATGGCCGCCATGCCCAAGGGCCTGACCGCCGCCACCGGCATGGACGCGCTGACCCATGCGGTCGAGGCCTACGTCTCCACCGCCGCCACCCCGATCACCGACGCCTGCGCCCTGAAGGCCGTCGAGCTGATCTCCGCCAACCTGCGCAACGCCGTGGCCAACGGCGGCGACATGACCGCCCGCGAGAACATGGCCTACGCCCAGTTCCTCGCCGGCATGGCCTTCAACAACGCCTCGCTGGGCTACGTGCATGCCATGGCGCACCAGCTCGGCGGCTTCTACGATCTGCCCCACGGCGTCTGCAACGCGGTCCTGCTGCCGCATGTGGAAAGCTTCAACGCCAGCGTCTGTCCGGATCGCCTGCGCGACGTCGCCAAGTCCATGGGCGTCGACGTCCAGGGCATGAGCGCCGAGCAGGGCGCCCAGGCCGCCCTCGCGGCGATCCGCACCCTGTCCAAGGACATCGGCATCCCGGGCGGCCTCGCCGAGCTGGGCGCCAAGGCCGACGACATCCCGGTCCTCGCCGCCAACGCCCTGAAGGACGCCTGCGGCCTGACCAACCCGCGCCCGGCCGACCAGCAGCAGATCGAGGAAATCTTCCGCAGCGCCTTGTAAGGCGGCGGATCGCCCGGGCCGGCTGCCCCGCTCCGGCCGGCCCGGACTCCCGTTCCCGGCTTCACCGTCACTGTGCTCCCCGCCATGACCTACCCCTCTGGTGGCGGGGAGCAACTTTTTCGCTTTTCTTCGCCCCTCGTCCCCTGCCCTGGCGAGCCGACCCGATCGGGCATTTACTGATTGAGTCATCCATCCGCTCCACGAGGGCCACCATCATGGCCAAGACGATGAAAGCGGCCGTTGTCGCCGCGTTCGGCAAGCCGCTGGAGATTCGCGAAGTACCGGTGCCCACGCCCGGCCCCGGACAACTGCTGGTGAAGATCGCCGCCTGCGGCGTCTGCCACACCGACCTGCACGCCGCCGAAGGCGACTGGCCGGTCAAACCCAATCCCCCCTTCATTCCCGGCCACGAAGGCGTGGGCCAGGTGGTCGCCGTGGGCGCCGGCGTCAGCCACATCAAGGAAGGCGACCGGGTCGGCATTCCCTGGCTGCACTCCAGCTGCGGCCACTGCGAACACTGCCTGGGCGGCTGGGAAACCCTCTGCCTGTCGCAGACCAATACCGGTTACTCGGTGAACGGCGGCTTCGCCGAATACGCCCTGGCCGATGCCGAGTACGTCGGCCATCTGCCTGACAACGCCGACTTCGTCGAGATCGCGCCCATCCTCTGCGCCGGGGTGACCGTCTACAAGGGCCTGAAGATGACCGACACCCGTCCCGGCCAGTGGGTGGCGATCTCCGGCATCGGCGGCCTCGGCCACATGGCCGTGCAGTACGCCAGGGCCATGGGCCTCAACGTCGCCGCCGTGGACGTGGACGACGCCAAGCTGGAGCTGGCCCGGCGGCTCGGCGCCACCCTCACCGTCAACGCCCTCCAGCAGGATGCGGCGGCCTTCCTCTGCCAGGAGGTCGGCGGCATGCACGGCGTACTGGTCACCGCCGTCTCGCCGAAGGCCTTCTCCCAGGCCCTGGGCATGACCCGCCGTGGCGGCACCCTGGTCCTCAACGGCCTGCCGCCCGGCGAGTTCAGCCTGTCGATCTTCGACATGGTGCTCAACGGCACCACGGTGCGCGGCTCCATCGTCGGCACCCGTCTGGACCTGCAGGAAGCGCTGGACTTCGCCGGCCAGGGCAAGGTCCGGGCCACGGTCGCCAGCGAGCCGCTGGAGAACATCAACGACATCTTCGCGCGCATGCACAAGGGGCAGATCGAGGGGCGCATCGTCCTCGACCTCGCCGCCTGAACCCGGCCTGCACCCGGCGGCGCAGGCCTTGCCCGCCGCCCGCGGCGCCCTTAAGGTGGCTCCTCCGTATTCTGGAGCCCTGCCGATGTGGTCCCTCAGCGCCTGGCGCCGCCGGCGCATCCTCGCCCGCTCTCCGGTCGATCCCGACCTCTGGCGCCAGGTCCTGGACAGCCTGCCGATCCTCGACGGCCTGAGCGCCGAGGAAACCGAGCGGCTGCGCGAGCGCTGCGTGCTCTTTCTGCACGCCAAGCGGCTCACCGCGCTGCCGGGGGTCGAGCTGGACGCCTTCGCCCGCCTGCGCTTGGCCGCCCAGGCCGAACTGCCACTGCTCAACCTGCCGGAACTGGACTGGTACGGGGGCTTCCACGAGCTGGTGCTGTACCCCGACGACTTCCTCAGCCCGCAGAAGCATCGCGACGCCGCCGGCGTGGTCCACGAGTGGGATGACGAACGCAGCGGCGAGGCCTGGCACCAGGGACCGGTGATCCTCGCCTGGCCAGGTGTCGCGGCCAGCGGCGAGTGGGACGGCTACAACCTGGCGATCCACGAGCTGGCGCACAAGCTGGACATGCTCAACGGCGACGCCAACGGCCTGCCGCCGCTGCACGCCGACATGCGCGTGCAGGACTGGGCTGCCGCCCTGCAGGCCGCCTACGACGACCTCGACGCCCGTCTGGAGGCCGACCCCGACGCCGAGACGCCGATCGACCCCTATGCCGCCGAGAACCCGGCGGAGTTCTTCGCGGTGACCAGCGAATACTTCTTCAGCGCCCCCGACCTGCTCGTCGAGGCCTATCCGGCGGTCTACGACCAATTGATGGCCTTCTATCGCCAGGACCCGCTGGCACGATTGCGCCGCCTGCAGGTCGAAGACCCGCAGTACCGCGTGGAAGCCCAGCCTGTGAGCAAGGCTTGAGCCGGCCGTCCTGGCAACCGCCCGGGAATCTACCTATAATTCCGCCACTTTTTGGCCTTCCCTTGAGAGTCAGTCCATGAGCTACAGCAAGATCCCGGCCGGCAAGGACCTGCCGAACGACATCTACGTCGCCATCGAGATCCCGGCCAACCATGCGCCGATCAAGTACGAGATCGACAAGGACAGCGACTGCCTGTTCGTCGACCGCTTCATGGCGACTCCGATGTTCTACCCGGCCAACTACGGCTACATCCCCAACACCCTGGCCGACGACGGCGACCCGCTGGACGTGCTGGTGGTGACCCCCTACCCGGTCGCCCCCGGCTCGGTGATCCGCGCCCGTCCGGTCGGCGTGCTGCACATGACCGACGAAGGCGGCGGCGACGCCAAGCTGATCGCCGTGCCGCACGACAAGCTGACCGTCCTCTACCAGGACGTGAAGGAATACACCGACCTGCCGGCGCTGCTGCTGGAGCAGATCAAGCACTTCTTCGAGAACTACAAGGACCTCGAAAAGGGCAAGTGGGTGAAAGTCGAGAGCTGGGGCAACGCCGAAGCGGCCCGCGCTGAAATCCTCAAGGCAGTCGCCGCTTACCAGAAGTAAGCCAAGCTTCCTTGGAAAAGCCGGCCACAAGCCGGCTTTTTTATTTTCACAACCGCACGCCGAGCAGAATCCGCCAAGCATGCTGGTTTCCGCCTGACAATCATTTCTTGAATCCAGACAACTTTTTTGAATGCCGCGATTCACGCTGCCATCCACATTCGCTAACGTGTCGCTTCCCTGGTTGGAGTGGCAGGATGCGCATCCTCCTGTTGGCACTGATACCCCTGACCCTGCTGGCCTGCAAGATGGAGCCGGACACGCTCCGCATCGGCAGCAACCGCTGGCCCGGCTATGCCCCGCTGTATCTGGCCGCCGAACTGCAGTGGCTGGAGCCGGCCGGCCTGCGGCTGGTCGAATACCCCAACACCAGCGGCGTGCTGCGCGCCTTCCGCAACGGCCTGCTGGATGGCGCCCTGCTCACCCTGGACGAAACCCTGACGCTGCAGAGCAGCGGCCTGGACCTGGAAGTCCTGCTGGTCGCCGACCTCTCGGCCGGTGCCGACGCGCTCTATGCCCGCCCGCCGATCCTGCGGCCCGCCGACCTCCGGGGACGGCGCGTCGGGGTGGAAAGCGGCGCCCTCGGGGCCTTCTTCCTGTCGCGCATCCTCGACCGGGCCGGCCTGCAGGCCGACGCGTTGACCGTCGTCGAACTGCCGGTTCACGAACAGGTCGCCGCCCTGGGCGAGAACCGCGTCGATGCGCTGGTCAGTTTCGCCTCCCTGGAGCCGGCGCTGGCGGCGCTCGGCGCCCGGCGCATCTTCGACAGCCGCGAGCTGCCCGGCGAGATCGTCGACGTGCTGGTAGTCGATCGCCGGCGCATCGATGCCGGACAGCGCAAGCGCCTGAAGTCGCTGTGGTACGAGGCCCTGCACATCTGGCAGCAATCCCCCGAATGCGCGGGCACGCAGCTGCCGCAGCGCCTGGGGCTGAACGCACAGGGCCTGCAGGACAGCCTCGCCGGACTGGTGCTGGCCGATGCCGGCCTCAACCGGCAGATGCTCAAGGACGGCCGCCTGCTGGACAGCCTTGAGCGCCTGAACCACTACATGGTCGAAAATCGTCTGCTGCCCCTCCCGAGCAGGCCAAGAGAGCTGCTCGCCAGCTGCAGGGGCTACGGATGCTGACCCGCCTCGCCCGGCTGTCCCTGCGCAAATCCCTGCCGCTGGTGCTCGGCTTCTTCGCCCTGATCTTCACCCTGCTGCTGACCACCCTGTACCTGCCGCGCACCATCGACAAGGAGCTGCACGCCTGGCGCAGCCACACCAACCAGTTGCTCGTGCTGCTGCAGAGCACCCTGAGCGACCACCTGCGCCACGGCCGCCAAGCCGAACTGGAAACCGCGCTGGCCGACTTCGCCAGCCTGCAGGGAATCCGCTGGGCCATGGTGGCCGATCCGCAGCTGCGCGTGCTGGCGACCACCCGTCTGGGTCTCGCCCCCCGGCACCTCGGCATCTCCGCCGAGCAGGTGCAGGCCCAGATGGCCAGCGGGCATCCCGCCTGGCTGGAGCAGGCCGGCAGGCGCTACCTGGCCGTTCTCCCCCTCGGCCAGACCCTCCAACGCAGCGAGGAAAGCGGCAAGGCGCTGCTGGTCGATCTGGATTTCAACCCGCTGCTCGACCGGACCCGTTTCGAGGCCTGGCTCTACCTCGGCCAGATCCTCGTGCTGCTGTTGCTGCTCGGCGTGCTTCTCAACCGCCTCTACCACAGCCTGATCACCCGGCGCCTGGCGCGCATCGACCGGGCGGCCCGGCGCTTCGCCGCCGATCAGGAACCGCAGCCGGCGGCGGTCGAGGGCCATGACGAGATCGGCCAGTTGGCCGGCACCTTCAGC
Source organism: Azotobacter salinestris (assembly GCF_009363155.1). Classification (NCBI taxonomy): domain Bacteria; kingdom Pseudomonadati; phylum Pseudomonadota; class Gammaproteobacteria; order Pseudomonadales; family Pseudomonadaceae; genus Azotobacter; species Azotobacter salinestris. The sequence goes on along the minus strand of NZ_CP045302.1, from coordinate 3,593,713 downwards.
CAGATGATGAGCCAGCTGCACGAGCGCCAGCAGGCCCTGCAGGACAGCGAGCAACTGATGCGCGAGCTGTTCGACAGCTCGCCGGTGGGCATGCTGGTGGTCGGCAGCGGGTTGTGCATCGAGCAGGCCAACCCGGCAGCGGCGGCGCTGTTCGGCTGTGCTCCGGCAGACCTGCCGGGCAAGCGCCCGCGCGATCATCTGCTGAAAGGCGACTCCCTCAGGCGCCTGCTGCGCACGCCGGCCAACACGCCGGTCGAGCTGACCGGCCTGCGCCAGGGGCGGGAGCTGCCGCTGGAGGTCACCTGGACGCCCTTCATGCGCGACGGCACCCGGCACTATCTGCTCCTGCTGCGCGACATCAGCGCGCGCCTGCAGGCCGAGCAGCGCCTGCGCTTCCTCGCCCATTTCGACCCGCTGACCCACCTGGCCAACCGTCACTGCCTGGTCCAGCGCCTGGAGCAGCTGCTGGCCGCCCGGACGCCGCTGAGCCTGCTGTTCCTCGACATCGACCACTTCAAGCGGATCAACGACACCCTCGGCCACGAGGTCGGCGACCGCCTGCTGGTGGAAATCGCCCGGCGCCTGGCTCGCCTGGTTCCCGAGCAGGCCCTGGTGGCCCGCTCCGGTGGCGACGAATTCCTCCTGCTGCTGGAAAAGCGCACGGCGGAGCAGGCCCGCGAGCTGGCCGAGGCTCTGCTGCGGGGCTTCAAGGCCCCGCTGCAGGTCGGCCAGTACGAATGCTTCGTCACGCCCAGCATCGGCATCGCCGGCTGCGACGGCCAGGGCGACGCCACCGACCTGCTCAAGCAGGCCGACCTGGCCCTCTATGCCGCCAAGGATGCCGGCCGCAACCGCCTGGCCATCTACAGCCGCCCGCTCGGCGAGGCCGCCGAGCGCCGCCTGCAGCTGGAGCACGAACTGCGCCGCGCCCTGGACCAGCAGGAGTTCGTCCTGCACTACCAGGCCCAGGTCGACGACCAGGGCCGTCCTCAGGTCATGGAAGCCCTGCTGCGCTGGCACTCGCCGACCCGTGGACTGGTGCTGCCCGGCGAATTCATTCCGGTGCTGGAGGAAAGCGGCATGATCATCGAGGCCACCCGCTGGGTGTTCCGCGAGGCCTGCCGCCAGGCGCGCCGCTGGGCCGAGCAGGGCCACGCGCTGCGCATCGCGGTCAACCTGTCGCCGCTGGACTTCCGCCAGGCCGACCTGGCCGGCAGCCTGCTGGCCATCCTCGAGGAGGAGCAGCCCCCAGCCGGATCGCTCGAACTGGAAATCACCGAGAGCGCCCTGCTCGATGCCGGCGACGAGGTCCAGAAGACTCTGGCCCGCCTCAAGGCCGTCGGCATGCCGCTGCTGCTGGACGACTTCGGCACCGGCTATGCCTCGCTGACCTACCTGCAGCAGTTCCCCTTCGACGGCATCAAGATCGACCGCCAGTTCGTCGCCGGCCTCCCGGATAGCGAGCACTCGGTGGCCCTGGTGCGCGGCATCCTGACCATGGCCCGGCATCTGGGCCTGCACGTGGTGGCCGAAGGGGTGAGCAACGAACGGCAGGCCGCCTTCCTGCGCTTCAACGGCTGTCCCAGCCTGCAGGGCTACCATTACTGCCGCCCGCAGTCGGCCGCCGACATCGAGCGCACCTGGAGCCAGGAGTCGCCGTCCGGCCTGCAGCCCCAGGGCCACTGAACCGGCAGAGCATTCGCCCGGGCACCGGCTTTAGCGTTTGCCGCCCTGCCCCGGCTCTGCTAGTGTCGCGGCGATTTTCAGAAGTGCCGCCGACACAGGTTCCCGTCCATGGCCCGCAAGAAAGCCGCCGTCGATTTCGAAAAATCCCTCGCCGAACTGCAGCAACTGGTCGAGCGCCTGGAGGGCGGCGAACTGTCGCTGGAGGACTCCCTGGCCTGCTTCGAGCAGGGCGTCCGTCTGACCCGCGACTGCCAGGCGGCGCTGAGCCAGGCCGAGCAGAAGGTGCAGATCCTCCTGGAGCGCGGCGATACCCTCGAACAGGTCCCCTTCGACGCGGACAGCCAAGCATGATCGCGACCTACCAGAAGCAGTGCCAGGCTCGCGTCGACGCCGCCCTGGAAACCCTCCTGCAGCCACCGCGCGCCGAACTGCAGCGGCTCTACCGGGCGATGCGCTACAGCGTCGTCAACGGCGGCAAGCGGGTCCGCCCGCTCCTCGTCTACGCCGCCTGCGAGTCCCTCGGCGGCACGCCGGAGCGGGCCGAGGGCGCCGCCTGCGCGGTGGAGCTGATCCATGCCTATTCGCTGGTCCACGACGACCTGCCGGCGATGGACGACGACGACCTGCGCCGCGGCCAGCCGACCACCCACAGGGCCTTCGACGAAGCCTGCGCCATCCTCGCCGGCGACGGCCTGCAGGCGCTGGCCTTCGAGGTGCTCGCCGATGCCCGGCGCAATCCCCAGGACGCCGCACTGCGCCTGGAAATGTCGCGCACCCTGGCCTGGGCCGCCGGCCCGGCCGGCATGGTCGGCGGCCAGGCCATCGACCTCGAGGCGGTCGGCCGGGCGCTCGACCGGAACGCCTTGGAAACCATGCACCGGCACAAGACCGGCGCGCTGATCGAGGCCAGCGTGCGCCTCGGCGCCCTGGCCAGCGGCCGGGCCGACGCAGCCAGCCTGGCCGCGCTCGCCGACTACGCCCGGGCCATCGGCCTGGCCTTCCAGGTCCAGGACGACATCCTCGACGTGGAAAGCGACACCGTTACCCTCGGCAAGACCCAAGGCAAGGACCAGGCCAACGACAAGCCCACCTACCCCGCGCTGCTCGGCCTCGACGCCGCCAAGGCCTATGCCCTGGCCCTGCGCGACCAGGCCCAGGCCGCTCTCGAAGGCTTCGATGCCGGGGCCGATCCCTTGCGCGCGCTCGCCCGCTACATCGTCGAGCGGCGCCACTGAGCGGCGCCGTGGCCTGCGACCATCGGCGCAGCCCGGGCCGCGCCGACGAATTTCTAGACGCCGTCACGATCGGGTAAAATACCGCCTCTTTTTATCTCCAGTAACGATCCCCCGATGCCCAAGACGTTCCACGAGATTCCCCGCGAGCGCCCCGCCACCCCCCTGCTGGACCGCGCCGCGACGCCGGACCGGCTGCGCCAGCTCGGCGAGGCGGAGCTCGAAGTGCTGGCCAACGAACTGCGCCAGGAGCTGCTCTACACCGTCGGGCAGACCGGCGGGCACTTCGGTGCCGGGCTCGGCGTGATCGAGCTGACCATCGCCCTGCACTACGTCTTCAACACCCCCGAAGACCGTCTGGTGTGGGATGTCGGCCACCAGGCCTATCCGCACAAGATCCTCACCGGACGCCGCGAACGCATGCTCACGCTGCGCCAGAAGGACGGCATCGCCGCCTTCCCGCGCCGCTCGGAAAGCCCCTACGACACCTTCGGCGTCGGCCACTCCAGCACCTCCATCGGCGCCGCGCTGGGCATGGCCATCGCGGCGCGGATGAAGGGCGAGCAGCGCAAGTGCATCGCCGTGATCGGCGACGGCGCGCTGACCGCCGGGATGGCCTTCGAGGCGCTCAACCACGCCTCGGACGTGCAGGCCGACATGCTGGTGGTGCTCAACGACAACGACATGTCGATCTCCAAGAACGTCGGCGGGCTGTCCAACTACCTGGCCAAGATCCTCTCCAGCCGCACCTATGCAAGCATGCGCGAAGGCAGCAAGAACATCCTCTCGCGCCTGCCCGGCGCCTGGGAGATCGCCCGGCGCACCGAGGAATACGCCAAGGGCATGCTGGTGCCCGGCACCCTCTTCGAGGAGCTCGGCTGGAACTACATCGGCCCGATCGACGGCCACGACCTGCCGACCCTCGTTGCCACCCTGCGCAACATGCGCGACCTCAAGGGACCGCAGTTCCTCCACGTGGTGACCAAGAAGGGCAAGGGCTTCGCCCCGGCCGAGGCCGACCCCATCGGCTACCACGCGATCACCAAGCTGGAGCCGGAAGGCAGCGAACCGAAGAAGCCCAAGGGCCCGAAATACTCCAGCGTCTTCGGCCGCTGGCTGTGCGACATGGCCGCCGCCGACCCGCGCCTGACCGGCATCACCCCGGCGATGAAGGAAGGCTCCGACCTAGTGGCCTTCAGCCAGCGCTTCCCGGACCGCTACTTCGACGTGGCCATCGCCGAGCAGCACGCCGTGACCCTCGCCGCCGGCATGGCCTGCGACGGCATCAAACCGGTGGTGGCGATCTACTCGACCTTCCTGCAGCGCGCCTACGACCAGTTGATCCATGACGTCGCGGTGCAGAACCTCGACGTGCTGTTCGCCATCGACCGCGCCGGCCTGGTCGGCGAGGACGGTCCGACCCACGCCGGCAGCTTCGATCTCTCCTACCTGCGCTGCATCCCCGGCATGCTGGTGATGACCCCCAGCGACGAGAACGAGCTGCGCCGGATGCTCACCACCGGCTACCTGTTCGAAGGCCCGGCGGCGGTACGCTACCCGCGCGGCAGCGGGCCGAACGCGACCATCGAGCCGGGCCTGGAGCCCTTGTCGATCGGCAAGGGCGTGCTGCGCCGCCAGGGCGGGAAGGCCGACGGCCCGCGGGTCGCCCTGCTGGTGTTCGGCGTGCAGTTGGCCGAGGCGCTGCAGGTGGCCGAGACGCTGAACGCCACGGTGGCCGACATGCGCTTCGTCAAGCCGCTGGACGAGGACTTGGTGCGCGAGCTGGCGGCCGGCCACGAGCTGCTGGTGACCGTTGAGGAGAACAGCATCATGGGCGGCGCCGGCAGCGCGGTGGCGGAATTCCTCGCCAGCATCGGCATCGCCAAGCCGATCCTCCACCTGGGCCTGCCGGACTACTACGTGGAGCACGCCAGACCCGCCGAGATGCTCGCCGAATGTGGCCTCGACGCCGTCGGCATCGAAGCCTCGATACGCCGGCGCCTGGCCCTGCTGCGCTGAACCGATCAGACGCGACGGATCGCCCCCATGTCCTTGCCCATCCCCGGACTGCCGGCCTTCCGGCAGCCCGGCCTAGCGCCAGTCCGCAAGCCAGCGCCGTGCGGAAAAGCCCCCCTCATGAGCCTGGCCCGTCTTGTCCCGGCCATGCTCCTGCTGCTGCCCGGCCCTCTCCTCGCCGCCGACTCGAGCGACGCCCCACAGGCCTACCGGCTGCCGGCCCAGGTAATCAGCTCCCGGCAGTCGCCCAGCGAGCCGACGAGCGCCGCCGCCACGGTATTCACCCGCGGCGACATCGAACGCCTGCAGGTGCAGAGCGTGTCGGAGCTGCTGAACCGGGTGCCCGGCGTGGTCATGGCCCAGGCCGGCGGGCGCGGCGCGCTGAGCGGCGCCTTCATCCGCGGCGCCAATCCCGGCCAGACCCTGGTGCTGGTCGACGGGGTGCGTGTCAGTGCTGCCGCCACCGGCCTGGCCCGCCTGGAACTCCTCGACCCCGGACGCATCGAGCGCATCGAGGTGATCCGCGGTCCCCTGGCCAGCCAGTACGGCGCCGATGCCATCGGCGGGCTGATCCGGATCACCACCCGCCGCGGTGAGGCCGGCCTGCAGCCGCGCCTGCGTCTGGCGGTCGGCAACCGGGGCACCTTCGAGCGCGAGTTGGGCCTGTCCGGCGGCGACGGACAGACCCGCTTCGACCTCGGCGTCAGCCAGGTGGAGAGCCAGGGCTTCGACCGCAGCTCCGACGACCGCGGACGCGATGCCGACCATGATGGCTTCCGCCGCCGCGCCCTCGGCCTGACCCTCGAGCATCGCTTCACCGACAGCTTGCAGGCCGGTCTGAACCTGCTCGACCAGCGCGGTGAGAGCGAACTGGACGACGTCTATAGCTTCAGGCCCGGTGACCTCCATGAGCGCTTCAGCGTCAGCAGCCTCGCCGCCCATCTCGAGGCCCGCCCCAGCGATGCCTGGACCAGCCGCATCGAAGTCGGTCACTTCGAGAACCGGATCGAGAACCGCGACGATTACAACGCCATCAACAACTACAGCTTCGACACCTACCGGGATTCGCTGGCCTGGTTCAACACCCTGCGGCTCGACGCGCGCCGGCAGCTGCTGCTCGGCGCCGAGTGGTACGAGGAGCGCCTGCACAGCGAGCTCGACTACGACGAAAGCCGGCGCTGGAACCGTGCGGCCTTCGTCCGCCACAGCTACCGGGGCGATGGCTTCGGCGCCGAAGTCGGCCTGCGCCACGACGACAACCAGCGCTTCGGCAGTGAGGAAAGCTGGAGCGCGGCGCTGACCCTGGACGTGGCGCACGCCACCGAGCTGGTCCTGAGCTACGCCGAGGGCTTCCATGCGCCGAGCTTCAGTGAACTCTACTTTCCGCCCACCCCGCTCCACGGCGGTAATCCCGAGCTCGAGCCGGAACGCTCGAAGAGCTACGAGATCCAGCTGCGCGGCGAGCGCCGCAAAACCCACTGGAGTCTGTCCGCCTACCGCACCGAAGTGGCCGACCTGATCGTCGAGACCAGCCGGGCGGGCAGCTTCTCCAGCCATCCGGAGAACATCGACCGGGCGCGCCTGCAGGGGCTGGAGCTGGCCCTGTCGCGTACCGTCCTCGGCTGGCAGACCGCACTGGCCGCCAGCCTGGTCGACCCGCGCGACCGCGACAGCGGCCACACCCTGCCGCGCCGGGCCAGGCGCAACCTGAGCCTGGATCTCGACCGCCGATTCGGCGCCTTTTCCGCCGGCCTCGGCTGGCAGGCGGTGTCCAGCCGCTACGAAGACGAAGGCAACGAGCACGAGATACCGGGATACGCCCTGCTCGGCCTGCGCGGCAGCTGGCAGATGACCGGCGCGTTGCAGTGGCAGGTCAAGATCGACAACCTGCTGGACAAGGAATATTCGCAGGTGCTCTACAGCCGCCCCAACACGCCCTTCTACACCAGCGTCGGCCTGCACGAGTACCAACAGGAAGGCCGCAGCGCCCTGCTCTCGCTGACCTGGTCGCCATAGGGCTTGTCAACGCTACTCTCCGCGAGCCGCATTGCTGCGGCAAATTTTCGCCGCTCCGTCGAGCTGCTATCATCCGCAGCCTTTTTGCGCGGCGTGGCGCGCTCTGCCCTGCCTTTCCCCGCACCGGGGGCACCGACGGAGATCCGCATGCTGGAGAAGCTGTTTCGACTCGAAGCGCACGGCACCACGGTACGCATCGAGCTGCTGGCCGGCCTGACCACCTTCCTGACCATGGCCTACATCCTCTTCGTCAATCCGAGCATCCTCGGCGAGACGGGCATGGACAAGGGCGCGGTGTTCGTCGCCACGGCACTGGCCGCGGCGATCGGCTCGGCGCTGATGGGGCTGATCGCCAACTACCCCATCGCACTGGCCCCCGGCATGGGCCTCAACGCCTTCTTCACCTACACCGTGGTGCTGCAGATGGGCCACAGCTGGCAGGTGGGGCTCGGTGCAGTGTTCCTCTCCGCCTGCCTGTTCCTGCTGATCTCGGTGCTGCGCATCCGCGAGTGGATCATCGACAGCATCCCGCTGCCGCTGCGCCTCGCCATCGGTGCCGGCATCGGCCTGTTCCTCGCGCTGATCGCCCTGCAGAACGCGGGCGTCGTCGTCGCCCATCCGGTGACCCTGCTGACCCTCGGCGACCTGACCCAGGCCCCGCCGCTCCTCGCCACGCTGGGCTTTCTGCTGATCGTCACCCTGGAGGCGCGGCGGGTGCCCGGCGCGGTGCTGCTCGGCATCCTCGCCGTGACCCTGGTCGCCGTCGGCCTCGGCGTCACGCCCTTCGCCGGGGTGCTGGCGCTGCCGCCGTCGCTGGCGCCGACCCTGCTCCAGCTGGATATCGCCGGCGCCCTGGAGATCGGCCTGGCCAGCGTGGTCTTCGCCTTTCTCTTCGTCGACGTGTTCGACAATTCCGGCACCCTGATCGCCGTGGCCCGCCGCGCCGGGCTGATGGCTCCGGACGGCCGCCTGCCGAAGATGGGCCGTGCGCTGATCGCCGACAGCGCCGCCGCGCTGGGCGGTTCGCTGCTCGGCACCTCGACCACCACCAGCTACATCGAGTCCGCCGCCGGGGTGAGCGCCGGCGGGCGCACCGGGCTGACCGCCTGCACGGTCGCCCTGCTGTTCCTGCTCAGCCTGTTCTTCGCCCCGCTGGCCGCCAGCATCCCGGCCTTCGCCACCGCACCGGCGCTGCTGTTCGTCGCCGTGCTGATGGTCTCCGCCCTCGCCGAGCTCGACTGGAGCGACCTGACCACCGCCGCGCCGGTGCTGATCACCGCCCTGGCCATGCCGCTGACCTACTCGATCGCCAACGGCATCGCCTTCGGCTTCATCGCCTGGAGTGCGATCAAGCTGCTTGCCGGCCGTCGCCACGAGCTGAACCCGGCACTGTTGATCCTCGCCGGGCTGTTCGCGGTCAAGCTGGGCTGGTTCAACGCATGAGTCATACTCCGAACGGATTGGACGCGCCTGCCGAGTCGATGCCGGCTACCCGCGGGTTGGCCATCCCCCCTACCGCAGCCCCCTGAGAACCGGCCGGTGCCATCCGGCACCCATCCGTCTCTGCAACCCACGAGTACTCCCATGAGCCTTCCGCACTTCGATCCCTCGCACTACGACGCCCAATTGGCCGAAAAGAAGGCGCGCCTGGCCGAACTGCTGGCGCCCTTCGCCGCGCCGGAGCCTGCGGTGTTCGACTCGCCCCGCGAGCACTACCGCCTGCGCGCCGAGTTCCGCCTGTGGCGCGAGGGCGAGGAGCGCTACTACGCGATGTTCGACCCCGTCGACAAGCGCCAGCCCATCCTTCTCGACGACTTCCCCATTGCCGGCGAGCGCATCAACCGGCTGATGCCGCGCCTGAAGGCCGCCTGGCAGAACAGCGCGGCGCTCGCCTTCAAGCTGTTCCAGGTGGAGTTCCTCACCACCCTGGCCGGCGATGCGCTGATCACCCTGTGCTACCACCGCTCGCTGGACGCCTTCTGGCAGACCGCCGCCGAGCAGCTCGCCGCGGAGCTGGGGGTGAGCATCGTCGGCCGCTCGCGGGGCCAGCGCATCGTCGTCGGCCGCGACTACGTGGAAGAGGAATTGACGGTGGCCGGGCGGCGCTTCCGCTACCGCCAGCCGGAGGGCGCCTTCACCCAGCCCAACGGCGTGGTCTGCCAGAAGATGCTGAACTGGGCCTTCGAGGCGCTCGGCGCGCGCGACGACGACCTGCTGGAGCTGTACTGCGGCAACGGCAACTTCACCCTGCCGCTGGCGACCCGCGTGCGCCGGGTGCTGGCCACCGAGATCAGCAAGACCTCGGTGAGCGCCGCACTGGCCAACCTGGAAGGCAACGGCGTGGACAACGTGACCCTGGTGCGCCTGTCCGCCGAGGAGCTGACCCAGGCGCTCAACGAGGTGCGGCCGTTCCGCCGGCTGGCCGGCATCGACCTGAAGGGCTACGCCTTCGGCAGCGTGTTCGTCGACCCGCCGCGCGCCGGCATGGACCCGGATACCTGCGAGCTGACCCGGCGCTTCGAGCGCATCCTCTACATCTCCTGCAACCCGGAGACCCTGGCGGCGAACATCGCCCAGCTCCACGACAGCCACCGCATCGTGCGCTGCGCACTGTTCGACCAGTTCCCCTACACCCATCACATGGAGTCGGGGGTGCTGCTGGAGCGGCGCTGAGCGGCGCTCAGTGCCGTACCTTGCCGGGCCGGCCGAGCAACGGCTCCCGGCGGCGCTGCAAGCCGTCGAAGTCGTCGTCGAAGGCCCCCGGCAGCGGCGTGACCGGCAGCGGCGGCGCTGCCGCCGCCTCGGGCTTCAACCGGTACAGGGCGAGCAGTGCCAGCAGCGCGCTGCCGACCTTGTAGGCCAGCGCGCCAAGGCCCAGGCTGTGCAGGCTGCCGCCGTCCAGCCAGAGCGAGCCCAGACGCGCCAGCACCAGCGCCGCCTGCATCATGATCAGCAGCACCAGGGCACTGCGCAGCCGCTCCGGACGGCGGATCGACCAGAGCAGGAACAGTGCCAGGCCCAGCTGCAGCCCGCCGTAATAGACCCGGGTATTGCTCGCCGAGACCGCCTCCATCAGCAGCATGCCGTTCAGGTTGGCCATTTCGTAGGGGCGCAGCCAGTAGGCCAGGCCCACGCCGCCCATGACCACGACCTGGATCAGCAGGACGATTCGGGCGAAAAGCATGTCGATTCTCTCCATCAGGGGGATGGCCCTTCGCCCGGGACGGGCGGCATTTGGCCATCCATGCGTCAACCCACAACAGACCCGCGCCGGCGCCATTCGTTCGCCATGCCGGACATCGCGGCGGGCTTGGGCTGACGGGAGGGAAGGACTATCCTGCACGCCCGCACCCGCCGGAGGTTCCCATGCGCCGTTTCGTCCTGCTCGCCCTTGCCTTCACCAGCGCCATCCAGGCCGCCGAGCCCGTCGCCATCGACGTGTACCGCGATCCCGGCTGCGGCTGCTGCGAGGACTGGGTCCGGCACCTGCAGGCCAACGGCTTCGCCGTCAACGACCATGTCGAGGCGAACATGGGCGCGGTCAAGTCCCGCCTGGGCGTGCCCTACAGCCTGGGCTCCTGCCATACCGCGGTGATCGACGGCAAGTTCGTCGAAGGCCATGTGCCGGCCGCCGACATCCTCAGGCTGCGGCGCCAGCCGGAGCTGATCGGCGCCGCCGTGCCGGGCATGCCGGTCGGCTCGCCGGGCATGGAAATCGGCGACCGCCAGGAGGCCTACCAGGTGATCGGCGTCACCCGCGGCGGCGAGCGACGCGTGCTCGCCGACTACCCGGCGCGCTGAACCCGCGCGCCGCAGCCGGCAGATTCATCGCGCAGTCCCGGAGGTGGCCGCCTAGACTGAGGGGTATCGCTCAAGCCAGGGGAGCACCGCCATGCGCTGGAAACGGGCACGACGCAGCGACAACGTGGTGGACGCACGCGGCGGCGGTCTGCACATCGGCGGCAAGGGCCTCGGCCTCGGCGGCATTGCGCTGGTGGTGATCGTCGGCCTGTTGATGGGCCAGGACCCGGGGCAGATCCTCACCGAGCTGACCACCCAGAGCTCGGTCGACTCGCAGCAGGCCGGCGCACCGCCCGCCGGCGACGAACAGGCCGAGTTCGTCCGCGCCGTGCTCGGCGACACCGAGGACACCTGGCGAGCGCTGTTCGAGCAGGCCGGGCGCGAGTACCGGGCCCCAGCCCTGGTGCTGTTCAGCCAGGGGGTGAACTCCGCCTGCGGCTTCGCCAGCCAGGCGGTCGGCCCCTTCTACTGCCCCGCCGACCAGCGGGTCTACCTGGATCTGGCGTTCTTCGACGAGCTGGCCAGGCGCTTCGCCGCCTCCGGCGATTTCGCCCAGGCCTACGTGATCGCCCACGAGATCGGCCATCACGTGCAGGCCCTGCTCGGCGTCTCCTCCCGGGTGAGCGCCGCCCGCCAGCGCGGCGAGCGCCTGGAAGGCGCCAGCGGCCTGCTGGTGCGCCAGGAGTTGCAGGCCGACTGCCTGGCCGGGGTCTGGGCCCACCATGCCCAGCGGCGCCTGGACTGGCTGGAGCCCGGCGATCTGGAGGAAGCCCTGAGCGCCGCCAACGCTATCGGCGACGACCGCCTGCAACGCCACGGCCGAGGCCAGGTGGTGCCCGACTCCTTCACCCACGGCACCTCGGAGCAGCGGGTGCGCTGGTTCCGGATGGGCTTCGAGAGCGGCGAGGCCGGGCGCTGCGACACCTTCCAGGCCAGCAGGTTGTGACCCGGACGGCGCTCCGTCACTCGCTCCGCAGCTGCGCCAGCAGCTCGAAACAGTCGCGCACCTGCCAGTCGGTCAGCTCGGGCCAGGGATTCTCCGTCGGGCAGATCAGCACGGCGTGCGCCCCGGCGCCGCGCGCGCACTCCAGATCGTTGCGGTAGTCGCCGACCATCACCAGCTCTCCGGGCGCCACCCCCCAGGCCGCGGCCAGCTGCAGCAGGCCGCCGGGATGGGGCTTGGGCGGTGCCTCGTCGCGGCCGACGATGTCCGCGCGGGCGAAGCAGTCGGCCAGTCCGATCGCCTGCAGGGTGAGCAGCGCCAGCTCGTGGGCGTTGCGGGTCAAAAGGCCGAGGCGGCAGCTGCGCCGGCACAAGGTGCGCACCAGCTCGACCGCGCCGGCGGCCGGACGCGCGTCCAGGGCCAGGGCGCGCTCGTGCTCGAGCAGCCAGGCATGCTTGGCCGCCGCCTGCGCCGCCGGCAGGGCGGCCAGGTGATGGAGGATGTCGTCCTCTGGCGGGATGTCCAGGGCACGGCGGATGGCGGCGAAATCGTGGACGGCGACGGTCAGGGTGCCGTCCATGTCGAACACCCAGTGGCGGGCGGCGGCGAACCTCATTGCCAGTCCTCGCGACGGCGGATCAGGCCCTCCTGGGCCATGGAGGCGACCAGCCGGCCGCGGCGGTCGAACACATGGCCGCGGGCGAAGCCGCGGGCGTTGGCGGCCCAGGGGCTCTCCACCGCGAACAGCAGCCAGTCGTCCAGGCGCAGATCGCCGTGGAACCACAGGGCATGGTCGAGGCTGGCCACCTGCATGAAGCGCTGGAACACCGACACCCCGTGCGGCTGCAGCGCCGTGTTCAGCAGGGAGAAGTCCGAGGCGTAGGCGAGCAGGTAGCGGTGCAGCTGCGGATTGTCCGGCAGGCGACCGTCGGCGCGGAACCAGGCGTAGCGGATCGGCGCGCAGGGCTCGGGCGAGAAGGGATTGACCCGGGTCACCGGACGGATCTCGATCGGCTTGGCGCTGATCGCCCAGTCGTGGATGCGCTCCGGCAGCTGGTCGGCGACCTGCCGCGCCAGTTCGGTTTCCGAGACCAGCCCCTCCGGCCCCGGCACCTCGGGCATCGTCGGCTGCTGGTGTTCGAGCCCCGCCTCGCCGGCCTGGAAGGAGGTGGAGCAGGTGAAGATCGGCCGGCCCTTCTGGATCGCGGTGACCCGCCGGGCGCTGAAGCTCTTGCCGTCGCGCAGCGGATCGACCTCGTAGAGCACCGGCAGGCTGGCATCGCCGGGGCGCAGGAAGTAGCCGTGCAGCGAATGCACCTGACGGCCGGGCTCGACCGTCTGGCTGGCGGCCGACACCGCCTGGCCGAGCACCTGGCCGCCGAACAGCTGGCGCAGGCCGAGGTCCTCGCTGCGACCGCGGAACAGGTTTTCCTCGATGGGCTCGAGGCTCAGCAGGGCGACCAGGTTGTCCAGAATCTCCGTCATCGGGTGTATCCCTCACGCAAGGCTTGTCGGCGGCGGCCGGGCGGCCGCTCTGTGGATACGACTCTGCCAGCGCCGGCCGCCCGGGCCAAGAGGCACGCCGCCTCCGCTACCAGTAGTTCTCCACCGCCACCTGGCCCGGCTTGCGGCTCAGGCTGAGCTGCAGATCGCGCGCCTTGAGCAGTTCCCGGCAGTCCTTGATCATCTGCGGGTTGCCGCAGAGCATGAGCCGCGAGTACGCCGGATCGAGCGCCAGACCGGCGACGCGCTCCAGCTCGCCGCAGTCGAGCAGCGTGGTGATACGCCCGTGCAGGGTCCCGGGCGCGGCCTCGCGGGTCACCAGCGGCAGATACTGCAGCTGCTCCCGGCCACCCGGCGCCCGCATCCGCGCCGGCAGCTCGCCGATCTGCTCGCGGTAGGCCAGCTCGCCCGCGGTGCGCACGCTGTGCACCAGCAGGATGTGCTCGAAGCGGTGCCAGACCTCCGGATCGCGCAGGATCGACAGGAAGGGCCCGATCCCGGTGCCGGTGGCCAGCAGCCAGAGGTCGCGGCCGTCGGGGAAACGGTCGAGGGTGAGAAAGCCGTAGGGCTGGCGCTCGACGAACAGCGTGTCGCCGGGCTTCAGGCGGCACAGCTCGCTGGTGAACTCGCCGCCCGGCACCACCACCGAGAAGAACTCCAGCTGCTCCTCGGCCGGCGCCGAGACCATCGAATAGGCGCGCCAGACGGTGCCGCCGTCGGCCTTGCAGAGGCCGAGGCGGGCGAACTGGCCGGCGCGGAAGCGGAACTCCGGCGGGCGCGTGCAGCGCAGGCTGAACAGGGTATCCGTCCAGGACCAGACCTCGAGCAGCCGCTCCCGGGTGAACTTGTCTTCGCTGACGGTCATACTTCGCTCCTCGTTCGCCGCGGATCTCCGGGCGATAGCCATGACTGTGTCCGGCCGGCGCGCGGCCGGGCGGCTCGACCGCCCGACGAAGACGCCGGCCTCTCTTTCGGTATAGACAAGCGCCCTCCCCGCCATGCCCATTCTCGATACCCCGTTCGCCCGTCTCGAGCTGCAGCGCCAGCCGCCGCGGCGCGACGATCCCCTGCAGGCCTTCGATGCCGCCGACGAGTACCTGCTGCAGCACCTGCACGCGCAGGGCCTGCCCGCAGAAGCGCGGGTCCTGTTGCTCAACGACGCCTTCGGCGCGCTGGCCTGCGCCCTGGCGGGCCATGCCCGGGTGACCAGCAGCGGCGACTCCCATCTGGGCTGGCTGGCCCTGCAGGACAACCTGCAGCGCAACGGCCTGGCCGCGGACGCGGTGGCCTTCGTGCCGGCCAGCGAGATCGCCGAAGGCCCCTTCGACCGGGTGCTGATCCGCGTGCCCAAGACCCTCGCGCTGCTCGAAGAGCAGCTGATCCGCCTGCATGGCCGGCTCGCGCCGGGCGCCCAGGTGATCGCCGCGGCCATGGTCAAGCACCTGCCGCGCGCCGCGGGCGACCTGCTGGAACGCTACGTCGGTCCGGTGCAGGCCTCGCTGGCGGTGAAGAAGGCACGCCTGCTGTTTGCTACCCCGGAGCCGAAACCCGCGCCGCGCTCGCCCTACCCGACCCGCTACCGCCTCGACCAGCCGCCCGTCGAACTGGTCAACCACGCCAACCTGTTCTGCCGCGAAGGGCTGGACATCGGCACCCGCGCCTTCCTCCCCCATCTGCCGCGGAACCTCGGCAGCGCCAGGGTCGCCGACCTCGGCTGCGGCAACGGAGTGCTCGCCATCGCCTGCGCGCTGGTTAATCCCGAGGCGCGGCTGACCCTGGTCGACGAGTCCTATATGGCCATGCAGTCGGCCGACGAGAACTGGCGCGCGGCGCTCGGCGATCGCCCGGTGGAGATTCGCGCCGCCGACGGCCTGGCCGGGCAGACGGAAAGCTCCCTGGAGGTGGTGCTGTGCAACCCGCCGTTTCACCAGCAGCAGGTGGTCGGCGACTTCCTTGCCTGGCGCATGTTCCAGCAGGCACGGGCGGCACTGGTGCCGGGCGGCGCGCTGTGGATCGTCGGCAACCGCCACCTGGGCTACCACGTCAAGCTCAGGAAACTGTTCTCCCGGGTCGAGCAGGTGGGGGCGTCGCCCAAGTTCGTCATCCTCAAGGCGATACGCTGAACAAGAAACGAGCGATGCCCGCCAGAGCCCGCCCCTGGCGGGCCCGCGCCATTCTTGCGCAGCTTATCCACAGGCTGCTCCACAGTTTCGCTGGACAAGCCGCCGGCGCCCATGGCAGCGCTGAAAGCGTCCAGCGTTTCCCCTTGACGCCAGGAAGATCGCCCGTTCCAGGCCATTTTGCCGACTCCCCGCACACTTTTCGCCCAGACACGCCGCAAGCCGCGCCCCGTCCCGGACGGAGGATTTGTTCCCAGGTTTATCCACAGACCTTTCCACAGAATTCGGGGACATTCCCCTGCCAACCGGGCGCTCTTTCCCGTCGTTCGCGTCACGTCCCAAGTCTGGAACACGCCCGCCGGCACGCCGCCGGAGTACCATGGGCGTCCCGTTTTTCAAGGACCTCTCCATGCGCCCTCTCGTCGCCACGGTCGATCTGGCCGCCCTCCGTCACAACCATGCCCTGGCCAGGCGCTGCGCGCCGGGTGCGCGGGCCTTCGCGGTGGTCAAGGCGAACGCCTACGGCCATGGCGTGCGCGAAGTGGTGACGGCGCTGCGCGACGACGCCGACGGCTTTGCCGTGGCCTGCCTGGAGGAAGCCGCCGAGGTGCGCGCCCTGCACGACAGCGCGCGGATCCTGCTGCTGGAGGGCTGCTTCGAGCCGGCGGAATACCGGATCGCCGCCCAGCTCGGGCTGGACGTGGCGATACAGGACGGCGAACAGGCCGAGGCGCTGCTCGCCGCCGAGCTGGAGCGCCCGTTGAACCTCTGGCTGAAGCTGGACAGCGGCATGCACCGCCTGGGCTTTTCCGCACCGGCCCTGCGCGATTGGCACACCCGTCTGCTGGGCGCCCGCCAGGTCGCCGAACTGAACCTGATGAGCCACTTCGCCTGTGCCGACGAGCCGGGCCATCCGCTCACCGCCCGGCAGCTGGAGAGCTTCCTGGGCCTCGCCGATGTGCCGTTCGCCGCACGCAGCCTGGCCAACTCGGCAGCCATCCTGAGCCTGCCTCAGGCCCATCTGGACTGGCTGCGCCCGGGCATCATGCTCTACGGCGCCAGCCCTTTCGCCGGCCGCGATGCCGCGGAACTCGGCCTGCAGCCGGCGATGAGCCTGACTGCACGGCTGATCGCCATCCGCGAGGTGGCGCCCGGCGAGACGGTCGGCTACGGCGCGACCTGGCGGGCCGGACGGCCGACGCAGATCGGCACGGTGAGCTGCGGCTACGCCGACGGCTATCCGCGCAGCGCGCCCGCCGGCACGCCGCTGGCGATCCGTGGCCGGCGCGTGCCGCTGGCCGGGCGGGTGTCGATGGACATGCTGACGGTGGATCTGAGCGAACTGCCCGAGGCGCGGGTCGGCGATGCAGTGGAGCTGTGGGGCGCGGACCTGCCGGTCGACGAGGTCGCCCGCGCCTGCGGCACCATCGGCTACGAACTGCTGACCCGGGTGAGCGCGCGGGTGCCGCGGCGCTACCGTTTCTAGCGGGATCGGCCCGGGTGAGAGCCCGCCTATAACCGACTGCTCCACTCGGCCTTCTGCTCATTTTTTGTGCTATATTGCGCGCCCTTCGCAGCTCCCTCCGGTCACCGCCATGCACCCAGCCAAGCCGCTTTTCGACTATCCCAAGTACTGGGCCGAATGCTTCGGGCCGGCGCCCTTCCTGCCGATGAGCCGGGAAGAGATGGAACAGCTCGGCTGGGATTCCTGCGACGTGATCATCGTCACCGGCGACGCCTACGTGGATCACCCGTCCTTCGGCATGGCGATCATCGGCCGCCTGCTGGAGGCCCAGGGCTTCCGGGTCGGCATCATCAGTCAGCCGGACTGGCGCGCGAAGGACGACTTCATGAAGCTCGGCAAGCCGAACCTGTTCTTCGGGGTCGCCGCCGGCAACATGGACTCGATGATCAACCGCTACACTGCCGACCGGAAGATCCGCTCCGACGACGCCTACACGCCCGGCGGCCTCGCCGGCAAGCGCCCGGACCGCGCCAGCCTGGTCTACAGCCAGCGCTGCAAGGAGGCCTGGAGCGAGGTGCCGGTGGTGCTTGGCGGCATCGAGGCCTCGCTGCGCCGCATCGCCCACTACGACTACTGGCAGGACAAGGTGCGCCGCTCGATCCTGATGGACGCCACTGCCGACCTGCTGCTGTTCGGCAACGCCGAGCGCGCCGTGGTGGAAGTGGCCCACCGGCTGGCCGCCGGGGAGCGCATCGAATCGATCACCGACATCCGCGGCAGCGCCTTCGTCCGTCGCGACGCGCCGGAGGGCTGGTTCGAGATCGACTCCACGCGCATCGACCGTCCGGGCAAGGTCGACAAGATCATCAACCCCTACGTCAACACCCAGGATCTCGAGGCCTGCGCCCTCGAACAGACCAGGGACGAGCCGGAAGATCCTCAGGCGGCACAACCGGTCGAGCTGCTGCCGCACCCGAAGCTGACCCGCGAGCGCACGGTGATCCGCCTGCCCTCCTTCGAGAAGCTGCGCAACGACCCGGTGCTCTACGCCCACGCCAACCGCGTGCTGCACCAGGAGACCAACCCCGGCAACGCCCGCGCCCTGGTGCAGCGCCACGACACCCTGGACGTCTGGCTCAACCCGCCGCCGATCCCGCTCTCCACCGAGGAGATGGACTACGTCTTCGGCCTGCCTTACGCCCGCGTGCCGCATCCGGCCTATGGCGGCGAGCGCATCCCGGCCTACGAGATGATCCGCTTCTCGGTGAACATCATGCGCGGCTGTTTCGGCGGCTGCACCTTCTGCTCGATCACCGAGCACGAGGGCCGGATCATCCAGAACCGCTCGGAGGAGTCGATCCTGCGCGAGATCGAGGAAATCCGCGACCGGGTGCCGGGCTTCACCGGGGTGATTTCCGATCTCGGCGGGCCGACCGCCAACATGTACCGCATCGCCTGCAAGAGCCGGAAGATCGAGGACGCCTGCCGCAAGCC
Source organism: Azotobacter salinestris (assembly GCF_009363155.1). Taxonomy (NCBI): domain Bacteria; kingdom Pseudomonadati; phylum Pseudomonadota; class Gammaproteobacteria; order Pseudomonadales; family Pseudomonadaceae; genus Azotobacter; species Azotobacter salinestris. The sequence goes on along the minus strand of NZ_CP045302.1, from coordinate 3,575,437 downwards.
GTCCTGCGTCTACCCGGGTATTTGCGACAACCTGAACACCGACCATTCGGCGCTGATCCACCTCTACCGTTCGGCCCGCGACCTGCCGGGGGTGAAGAAGATCCTGATCGCCTCGGGGCTGCGCTACGACCTCGCCGTGGAGTCGCCGGAGTACGTCAGGGAGCTGGTCACCCACCACGTCGGTGGCTACCTGAAGATCGCCCCGGAGCACACCGAACAGGGCCCGCTGTCGAAGATGATGAAGCCGGGCATCGGCACCTACGACCGCTTCAAGAAGCTGTTCGACAAGTATTCGAAGGAGGCGGGCAAGGAGCAGTACCTGATCCCCTACTTCATCGCCGCGCATCCGGGCACCACCGACGAGGACATGATGAACCTCGCCCTGTGGCTCAAGCGCAACGATTTTCGCGCCGACCAGGTGCAGGCCTTCTACCCCTCGCCGATGGCCACCGCGACCGCCATGTACCACTCGGGGCGCGACCCGCTGCGCAAGGTGACCTACAAGAGCGACGCGGTGACCATCGTCAAGAGCGAGCGCCAGCGCCGCCTGCACAAGGCCTTCCTGCGCTGGCACGATCCGCAGAACTGGCCGCTGCTGCGCGAGGCGCTGAAGGAGATGGGCCGCAGCGATCTGATCGGCAACGGCAAGCACCAGCTGATCCCGGCCCACCAGCCGCAGAACGACGGCTACCACAGCGCACGGCGCAAGAACTCCACCCCGTCCGGCGGCAGCAAGAAAACGGGGGGCAAGCCGCTGCTGACCCAGCACACCGGTCTGCCGCCGCGCAGCCAGGACGGCAACCCCTGGGACAAGCGCGAGCAGGCCAAGGCTGCCGCCGAGTCGCGGCGCAAGGCCGGCAAGGATGCCCATAAGCCGGGCGGCAAACCCAGGCGGCCGGTGGCACCGCGCTGATCCGCACTGACCCGGAACTCATGGCGCATCGCCAGAGTGCGTCATGATCGCCGGCCCCCTGTCCTGCCTGTCGGCGGCTCAGGCCAGTAACGCACATATTTCCTGTTTGTAAATTTTTCGCGCCCCGGCCGAAAAATTCATAAAGTGCCTGCCCCGTAGCGCCCTTCGTGCAGGACCTCGCAATGCCCCCGCGCCTTCCGGCTCGGCACCCTCCGCCAATGGCACTGGATCAGCTCCGGCCTCAGCCTGGCGGGCAGGCTGCCGCTCGCCATCAGCGGGCAGCGGTCCGGCCGCTGGCCGGCCTCGGCCTGCTGCTGCCGCTGCTGATCGCTCCGCTGTTCACCCATTGAAGGATCCCATTCATGCGTCACCGCCTGCTGTTGTCCCTCTGCGCCCTGTTCGCCGCACCGGCCTTCGCCGCCGAGCTGGAAATCGGCCTGGAAATCCCCCGCCTCGAGGTCGCCGAGTACCACCGCCCCTACGTCGCCGTCTGGCTGCAGCGGCCGGACAAGACGCACGTCGCCGACCTGGCGGTCTGGTACGCCGTGAAGGCGAGGAACAACAGGGGCGAGAAGTGGCTCAACTCCCTGCGCCAGTGGTGGCAGATCAGCGGCCGCCACCTCGACATGCCGGTGGACGGCGTCAGCGGCGCAACCCGCCCGGTCGGCGAGCACCGCCTGACCTTCAGCAGCGAGCGCGCGCCCCTCAAGGACCTGCCGGCCGGCGAATACCACCTGATGGTCGAAGTAGCCGGCCAGGGAGGCAAGCGCGAGCTGCTGGGTGCGGCCTTCACCTGGCCGCCCGCACAGGCCGAGCAGTTTCAGGCGCCGGGCAAGCTTGAGCTGGGCGTCATGAGCATGCGCCTGACGCCCTGAGCCGGCAGGCCCTTCAGCCCTCTTCCCCGTGCAGGCCGTGCCAGGCCAGCAGCCCCAAAGCCGCCAGCGCGGCGAAGGCGGCGCCGCCGAGAAAGGTGACGGCGGCGCCGAACTGCTGCCACAACGCACCGGCGATCACGCTGGCCGCCAGCAGCGCCAGACCGCTGAGCAGATTGAAGAAGCCGAAGGCGGTGCCGCTCAGCGCCAGCGGCGCGCTGTCGGCCACCAGCTTGGCCAAGAGACCCTGGCTGCAGGCCATGTGCAGCCCCCACAGGGCGGCCCCGGCGAAGGCCAGCCAGGGACTGTCGGCGCCGGCCAGCAACAGGTCGGCGAGGATCAGCGGCAACAGGCTGAGCAGCAGCAGCCGGCGCGCATCGAGACGATCGGCGGCCTGGCCGGCCGGATAGGCGCACAGGGCATAGAACAGGTTCATCACCACCAGGGCCAGCGGCACCAGGCCGAGGGGTACACCCACCTCTTCGGCGCGCAGGATCAGGAAGGCCTCGCTGAAGCGGGCCAGGGTGAAGGCCGCGCCTATGCCCACCACCCACCAGTAGGCCCCGTTCAACCGGCGCACGTCGCCCAGCCGCAACGGCGGCCGGACGCCTTCCCCGCTTCCGGCGCGCACCGGCTCCTGCACGTAGCGCAGCAGCAGGACCACGGCGAGGAAGGCCGGGATCACCGCCACCCACATCACCGCCGCGATGTCGTTGGCGAACCAGAACATGAACAGCAGCGCCAGCATCGGCCCGATCACCGCGCCCAGCGAATCCAGCGCCTGGCGCAGGCCGTAGGCCGCGCCGCGCAGCGCCGGCGCCACCAGGTCGGCGACCAGCGCATCCCGCGGCGCGCCACGGATGCCCTTGCCGACGCGGTCGGCGAAGCGCGCGGCGAACACCCAGTCGATGCTCGTGGCCAGGGGAAACAAGGGTTTGCTGAAAGCCGCCAGGGCGTAACCGAACACCACCAGCCGCTTGCGCCGCCCCAGGTAGTCGCTCAGCGTGCCGGAGAACACCTTGGCGAAGGCCGCGGTGGCCTCGGCCACCCCCTCGACGATGCCCACCGTCACCAGCGAGGTGCCGAGCACGCCGACCATGAACAGCGGCAGCAGGCTGTGGATCAGCTCGGAGGAAATGTCCATAAGCATCGAGCCGAAGCCCAGCGCCCAGATGCCCGCCGGCAGGGCGCGCAGCCCGGCAGCCAGGGCCAAAGGACGCGCCGGATCAGCCATGTCGGCCTCCCTGTACGGAATATGGCTCCCTGTCTGACGCTAATCGGTGCCGACCGGGCTGTCCACTGCGTCACTCGTCGAACTGGTAGCTGCCCGGCGCCAGGTTCTCGAAGCGCGAATACTTGCCGAGGAAGGCCAGCCGGGTGGTGCCGATCGGGCCGTTACGCTGCTTGCCGATGATGATCTCGGCGACGCCCTTGAACTCCGTCTCCGGGTGATAGACCTCGTCGCGGTAGACGAACATGATGACGTCGGCATCCTGCTCGATGGCGCCGGATTCGCGCAGGTCGGAGTTCACCGGGCGCTTGTTCGGGCGCTGCTCCAGCGAGCGGTTGAGCTGCGAGAGGGCGATCACCGGGCAGTTGAACTCCTTGGCCAGCGCCTTCAGCGAGCGGGAGATCTCGGAAATCTCGTTGACCCGGTTGTCGCCGCTGGAACCGGGGATCTGCATCAGCTGCAGGTAGTCGACCATGATCATGGCGATCTCGCCGTGCTCGCGGGCCAGGCGCCGGGTGCGGGCGCGCATTTCCGCCGGGCTGATGCCGGCGGTGTCGTCGATGAACAGCTTGCGCTCGTTGAGCAGGTTGACCGCCGAGGTCAGCCGTGGCCAGTCGTCGTCGTCCAGGCGGCCGGCGCGCACCTTGGTCTGGTCGATGCGACCAAGCGAGGCGAGCATACGGATCACGATGGATTCGGCAGGCATTTCCAGGGAATACACCACCACCGCCTTGTCGCTGCGCAGCACGGCGTTCTCCACCAGGTTCATGGCAAAGGTGGTCTTTCCCATGGATGGACGCCCGGCAACGATGATCAGGTCCGCCGGCTGCAGGCCGCTGGTCTGCTCGTCCAGATCGGTGAAGCCGGTGGAAAGACCGGTGATGGCGTCGCCGGAGTTGAACAGCGAGTCGATACGATCGATGGCCTTGACCAGGATGTCGTTGATCGCCAGCGGGCCGCCGGCTTTTGGCCGTGCCTCGGCGATCTGGAAGATCATCCGCTCGGCCTCGTCGAGGATCTCGTCGCCGCTACGGCCCTGGGGTGCGTAGGCGCTGTCGGCGATCCGGTTGCTGATGCCGATCAGCTGGCGCAGGGTGGCGCGCTCGCGGACGATCTGCGCATAGGCCTTGATGTTCGCCACCGAGGGGATGTTCTTGGCCAGCTCGCCGAGGTAGGCCAGGCCGCCGACCTGCTCCAGATGGCCCTCCTTGTCCAGTTGCTCGGACAGGGTGACCACGTCGAACGGCATGTTGCGCTCGGCCAGTACGGTGATAGCGCGGAAGATCATGCGGTGGTCGTGGCGGTAGAAATCGCCGTCGGACACCTGGTCGAGCACCCGCTCCCAGGTGTTGTTGTCCAGCATCAAGCCGCCCAGCACGGCCTGCTCGGCCTCGATGGAATGCGGCGGCACCTTGAGGGCGGCGGTTTCCAGGTCGTACTGTTCGGGAGGACTGATGTCGTTCATGGCAGGCGAAGATTCCGGAGGTGCAGAAAGACAACGGGCACGTTCCGCGGTGGCGGAACGTGCCCGATGTTAGGCGCCTGGCAGCCAGGCTGCCAGACGATATGGCGACCGCTTAGCCGGCGACCACGACCAGGCGGATGCTGGCCTCGACGTCGGTGTGCAGGTGCAGGGCCACGTCGTATTCGCCAGTCTGCCGAATGGTGCCGTTGGGCAGACGCACTTCGCTCTTCGCCACCTCCAGACCGGCACCGGTCAGGGCATCGGCGATGTCGGCGGTGCCGATGGAGCCGAACAGCTTGCCCTCATCGCCGGCAGTGGCGGTGATGGTGATTTCCAGCTCGTTCAGCTGGGCCGCGCGCTCTTCGGCGGAAGCCCGCTTTTCGGCAGCCAGACGCTCCAGTTCGGCGCGACGGGCTTCGAACGCCGCGACGTTCTCGGCAGTGGCCGCGGTGGCCTTGCCCTGCGGCAGCAGGAAGTTGCGCGCGTAGCCGCCCTTTACACTCACCTTGTCGCCCAGGTTGCCCAGGTTGGCGATCTTTTCCAGCAGGATGACTTCCATTTGAGTCTTACCTCTTAACTTTTAACCTTCACCGTTCGCAGCTCCGGAGCCACCCTTGGGCGTCTGCCGACCGCGAAAATCAATGAGACTGTCGACAATGGCCAAGACCATCAGCAACGGATAGGTCAGCTGCATGAACAGCAGCAGCGTCACATACAGCCCCACCAGCCAGAACCGCCCCAGTCGTCCCTGCGCCACCAGCCCGTGTATCAGGGCTATGCCGGCGAAGAACAGCGGTACGCTGCACAGCGGCGCCAACATGGCCATCTGCGCCCCCAGGTTGGGGGCGAGCAGCAGGCCGGCCAGCAGCGCGAGCGTCCACAGACCTGGCAGGCGCAGCGCGCGAAACTCATCGGCGAAGCCGCCCGGGTTGTACAGCAGGCTCTGCCAGTAGCGGCCGAGCACCAGGGCAAGCAGGCTGACGATCTGCAGCAGCGCCGCCAGCAGGCCGGTCAGCACCGGCACCAGCAGGGCCCCCAGACGCGCCTGCTCGTCCGCCGAGAGCGGCCGGGCCGACTGGAGCACCTGCGGCATGAGCTTCTGCAGTTCGTCGGCCATGGCCTCGATGGGGGCGCGGAACACCTCCCCCAGCACCAGCGCATAGCCCAGGCCGACCAGCACGCTGCCCATCAGCACCAGCCGCCAGGACACGCTGCTGCGCAGCAGCTGAGCCAGCCCCAGAGTGCCGAGCAGCAGCAGCAGGGTGCGCGGCTCGCCGAAATACCACCAGGCAGCGGCCGGCAACAGGGCCAGGGCGACGATACCGAAGGCATCGCCCAGGCCACGGCGCAGCAACACCAGGCTACCTGCCGCCGCGCTCAGCCAGAACAGCAGCGGCAGGGCGGCGGAGCCTACGACCACGAGACCGGCCTGCATGCGACCGCGCATGATGAATTCGGCCAGGACGCGCATGCGTTCTATCCCTTACCTTTGTCGACCGCCCGCCATCAACGGCCGTGGCTGTCGGTGTAGGGCAGCAGGGCCAGGTAGCGGGCACGCTTGATGGCGGTGGCCAGCTGACGCTGATAACGGGCCTTGGTTCCGGTGATACGGCTGGGAACGATCTTGCCGGTCTCGGAGATGTAGGCTTTCAGGGTGTTGAGATCCTTGAAGTCGATCTCTTTGACGCCTTCGGCGGTGAAACGGCAGAACTTGCGACGACGGAAGAAACGTGCCATGGGAGTTGCTCCTCAATAGATCCGTGGATTACTCGTCAGCTTTATCGCTGTCGCTATCGCTGTCGTGACCTTCATGGCCGCCGTGTTCGGGGCGCTCACGACGCTCGCGACGCTCGCTGCGGTTTTCCTCGGCCTTGAGCATCTCGGACTGGCCGGTGATGGCTTCGTCGCGACGGATGACCAGGTTGCGGATGACGGCATCGTTGTAGCGGAAGTTGTCTTCCAGCTCGGCCAGGGCCTTGCCACTGCACTCGACGTTCAGCATCACGTAGTGAGCCTTGTGCACGTTGTTGATGGCATAAGCCAGCTGGCGACGGCCCCAGTCTTCGAGGCGATGGATCTTGCCGCCATCTTCTTCGATCAGCTTGGTGTAACGCTCCACCATGCCACCGACCTGCTCGCTCTGATCCGGGTGGACCAGGAAAATGATTTCGTAATGACGCATGGATGCTCCTTACGGGTTGCAGCCTGCCGACGCGATGCGGTCAGGCAAGGAGTGAATGACTCGTTGGACTTGCCGGGAGTCCGGGGCGGTGCGCCCCGGTTCGGGACAAGGGGCGCAATTCTAGAGAAGGGCCGGGAGGGAAGCAAGGCGCACGGCACCCTGCCGTTACTGCAGGCGGCGCTGGCGCACGACCTCGAACAGGCAGACGCCAGTGGCGACGGACACGTTCAGACTGCTGACGCTGCCGGCCATCGGCAGGCGTACCAGGTAGTCACAGTGCTCGCGGGTCAAGCGGCGCATGCCCTTACCCTCGGCGCCCATGATCAGCACGGTCGGGCCGCGCAGATCCAGCCCGTAGAGCTCCTGCTCGACCTCGCCGGCGGTACCGACCGTCCACAGGCCGCGCTGGCGAAGCTTCTCCAGGGTCCGCGCCAGGTTGGTCACCGCCACCAGCGGCACCACCTCGGCGGCACCGCAGGCGACCTTGCGCACCGTGGCATTGAGGGTGGCCGACTTGTCCTTGGGCACGATCACCGCCTGCACGCCGGCCGCGTCGGCGGTACGCAGGCAGGCGCCGAGATTGTGCGGATCAGTGACGCCGTCGAGCACCAGCAGCAGCGGCGGCCCCTCGCAGCGGTCGAGCAACTCGTCGAGCATCGCCTCGCCCCAGACCTGACTGGGACTGACCTCGGCGACCACTCCCTGATGCACGCCTTCAGCCCACTCGTCCAGCTCGCGACGCTCGCGCTGGCCGACCGGCACCCGTGCCTGCCGGGCCAGCTCGAGCAGCCCCTGGATCCGCGGATCCTGACGTCCCTCGGCCAGCCAGAGCTGCTTGACCCGGCGGGGATGATGACGCAGCAGGGCCTCGACGGCATGCACGCCGTAGATTCTCTCCAGGTCGCTCATGTTCGGGCCTTGCTCCGGCCCTTGCGGGAGGAGCCCTTGTCAGTCGACTTGGGCTGTCTGCCGCCCCCATCCTTCTCGGCGGAGCCCTTGGCCGTCTTCCGGCGCTCCGGCTTGGCGGTCTTGGCTTCGGCCAGCAATGCCTCCTTGGTCGCCCGACTCTTCTTCACATCGGTATTACCGAGCATGGCCTCGGCCTGGGCCAGCAGCTCCGAAGCCAGCGGCGCCAACTCCTTGGTCTTGCCCCCCTTGGCGCCCTTGCCTCGCCCCTTGGTGGCACGCTCCTCGCCCCCCTCCTCCGGCTCGGCACGCCGACGACGCCCGGTCGGCTGCCCGCGCTCGCCCTCGACCAGCTCGAAATCGATCCGCCGCTCGTCCAGGTCGACCCGCATCACCCGCACGGCAACGCTGTCGCCGAGCCGGAAGCCACGCCCGCTGCGCTCCCCGGACAGGCGATGATGAACCGGATCGAAGTGGTAGTAGTCGGCCGGCAGTGCGGTGACATGCACCAGCCCCTCGACATAGATGTCCTTCAGCTCGACGAAGATGCCGAAGCCGGTCACCGCCGTGATCACCCCGTCGAAACGCTCGCCGACGCGATCCTGCATGAACTCGCACTTCAGCCAGTTGACCACGTCGCGGGTCGCCTCGTCGGCCCGCCGCTCGGTCATCGAACAGGACTCGCCGAGCTGCTCCAGGGCCGCCTCGTCATAGGGATAGATGCGCGCCCTGGGCATGCTCGACGCCCCTGCACGGCGAACATGGGGCGTCTCGCGCTTGGAGCGGATCACGCTGCGGATCGCGCGGTGCACCAACAGGTCGGGATAGCGGCGGATAGGCGAGGTGAAATGAGTATAGGCCTCGTAGTTCAGGCCGAAGTGGCCGCGGTTGTCGGCGCTGTACACCGCCTGGCTCAGCGAACGCAGCATCACCGTCTGGATCAGGTGGAAATCCGCTCGCCCCTGGATCGACTCCAGCAGCATCTGATAGTCCTTCGGCGTCGGGCCGTCCTTGCTGCGATGCAGGCTCAGGCCGAGCTCGCCCAGGAAGGCCTTGAGCTTCTCCAGACGCTCCGCCGGCGGACCGTCGTGCACCCGGTAGAGGCCCGGCAGCTCGTGCTTCTGCAGGAACGCGGCGGTCGCCACGTTGGCGCATAGCATGCATTCCTCGATCAGCTTGTGCGCATCGTTGCGCTCGGTCGGCAGGATCTCCGCGATCTTGCGTCCGGAGCCGAAGACGATGCGCGTTTCCTGGGTTTCGAAATCGATGGCGCCGCGCACCTGACGCGCCTTCACCAGCACCTTATAGAGTGAGTGCAGCTGCTTGAGGTGTGGCAGCACCCCCGCATAGATGCTGCGCAGCCGCTTGCCCTCGGGGCTCTTCGGCTGCTCCAGCATGGTGCTGACCCGGTTGTAGGTCAGTCGGGCATGGGAATGGATGACCGCTTCGTAGAACTGGTAATCGGTCATCTTGCCGGAGCGCGATATGGTCATCTCGCAGACCATGGCCAACCGGTCGACCTGCGGGTTGAGCGAGCAGAGCCCGTTGGAGAGCTCCTCCGGCAACATTGGCACCACCCGCTCGGGGAAATACACCGAGTTGCCGCGCCGGCTGCCTTCCTCGTCCAGCGCCGAGCCGACCCTGACGTAGTGGGACACGTCGGCGATCGCCACGTACAGGCGGTAGCCACCGGCGAACGGGGCCAGCAGGCTCTTCTCGCAGTAGACAGCGTCGTCGAAGTCGCGGGCATCCTCGCCGTCGATGGTGACGAAGGGCAGATGGCGCAGATCGATGCGCTTGAGCTTGTCCTTCTCCTCCACCTCGGGCTTGAGCTTGCGCGCCTCCTTGAGCACGGCCTCCGGCCAGACATGGGGAATGTCGTAGCTGCGCAGGGCGATGTCGATCTCGATGCCCGGCGCCATATAGTTGCCGATCACCTCGATGATGTCGCCCTGTGGCTGGAAACGCAGGGTCGGCCAGTGGGTGATGCGGATCTCGACGAACTGACCGGCCGAGGCGTTGGCCGTGCGTCCAGGGGTGACCAGCACTTCTTGCTGGATCTTCGGGTTGTCGGGAAGCACGAACCCGATGCCGCCCTCCTCGTAGTAGCGGCCGACGATGGTTTCGTGGGCCCGCGAGACCACTTCGACGATGGCGCCCTCGCGGCGCCCCCGCCGGTCGAAGCCGGCTACCCGCGCCAGTGCACGATCGCCGTCGAACAGCAGGCGCATCTGCATCGGGCTGAGAAAGAGGTCGTCGCTGCCGTCATCCGGAATCAGGAAGCCGAAGCCGTCGCGGTGGCCGCTGACCCGACCGAGCACCAGATCGAGCTTGTCCACCGGTGCATAGGTGCCGCGACGGGTGTGGATCAACTGGCCGTCGCGCTCCATGGCGCGCAGACGCCGGCGCAGGGCTTCGATCTGCTCCTCTTCGCGCAGGCCGAACTCTTCGGCCAGTTCCTCGCGACTGGCAGGAGCGCCGCGCTCGTCGAGGCGCTGCAGGATCAGCTCGCGACTGGGAATGGGGTTGTCGTACTTTTCCGCCTCGCGGGCGGCCTCGGGATCGAGGCTTTGCCAATCGGCCATCAGTGCGTTGTCACCTTGTTCATGGTTTCCATTCGATGTGTTTGCCATCTGCTTATTGAAGCGCGAAACCCATCTGTCGGTCAGCTTTACGGCGACAATAATTTTTTTCACCGCAAGGGTTTACAAGCCATGGGCTGCTCCGTATAGTTCGCGCCCACAGCGCTGAGACGTTGTAGCATGAAATCGATGTAACAGCATCGAAATGCAGTGCCCAGGTGGCGGAATTGGTAGACGCACTAGGTTCAGGTCCTAGCGGTGGCAACACCGTGGAAGTTCGAGTCTTCTCCTGGGCACCATATTGATTGAGAGCACGCTTCACTGAAGCGATCTCTTGAGCGGACAGCAGGCTCCGCATTGCCAAAAGCAACAAACACTGCAACAAGCGATGCTCGATCATCGCATGTGCCCAGGTGGCGGAATTGGTAGACGCACTAGGTTCAGGTCCTAGCGGTGGCAACACCGTGGAAGTTCGAGTCTTCTCCTGGGCACCACTATTCAAGAAAAACCGAGCCAATGGCTCGGTTTTTTCGTTTCCATACCACTACCCCCTCCTCCAGCACCAGCGACGCACCCGCATGCGGAAGGCCGCCCGCAGGCGGCCTTGGAACGCCCAGCCTCAGGCGAACGGATGGCGCAGCACGATGGTTTCGTTGCGATCCGGACCGGTAGAGATGATGTCGATGGGCGCACCGACCAGCGCCTCGATGCGATTGATGTAGGCAAGGGCGTTGGCCGGCAGCTCGTCCAGGCTCTTGACTCCCACGGTCGACTCCTTCCAGCCGGGCATCTCTTCGTATACCGGCTCCAGCCCCACATAGCTGTCGGCATCGGTCGGAGCCTCGATAATGGCACCTTCGGCGTTCCGGTAGGCCACGCACAACTTGACGGTTTCCAGGCCGTCCAGCACGTCCAGCTTGGTCAGGCACAGGCCGGAGATGCTGTTGATCTCGATGGCGCGCCGCAGGATCACCGCATCAAACCAGCCACAGCGACGAGCCCGACCGGTGGTGGAGCCGAACTCATGACCCTTGCTGGCCAGGTGCGCACCGATGTCGTCGAACAGCTCGGTGGGGAAAGGCCCGGAACCCACGCGAGTGGTGTAGGCCTTGGTGATGCCGAGTATATAGTCGAGGTATAGCGGGCCGAAGCCGGAACCGGTGGCGGTACCGCCTGCGGTGGTGCTGGAGCTGGTCACATAGGGATAGGTGCCATGGTCGATGTCCAGCAGCGCCCCCTGCGCCCCCTCGAACATGATGCAGGCACCCTGCTTGCGCAACTCGTGCAGACGGGCAGCGACATCGGTGATCATCGGCTTGAGCAGCTCGGTGTAGCCCAGCGCTTCGTCGAGGGTCTTCTGGAAGTCCACCGGCTCGACCTTGTAGAAGTTCTGCAGGACGAAGTTGTGGTATTCCAGCAGTTCGCGCAACTTCTTGGCGAAACGCTCCGGATTGAACAGATCGCCGATGCGCAGACCGCGACGTGCCACCTTGTCCTCGTAGGCCGGACCGATACCGCGACCGGTGGTGCCGATCTTGCCTTCGGAACGGGCGGCTTCGCGCGCCTGGTCCAGAGCCACGTGGTAGGGCAGGATCAGGGTGCAGGACGGACTGATGCGCAGGCGCTCGCGCACCGGCACGCCCTTCTCCTCCAGCTTGGCGATCTCGCGCAGCAGCGCGTCCGGCGCCACGACCACCCCGTTGCCGATCAGGCACTCCACGTTGTCGCGCAGAATCCCGGACGGGATCAGGTGCAGCACGGTCTTCTCGCCATCGATGACCAGGGTGTGACCGGCATTGTGGCCACCCTGATAACGCACGACGGCTGCCGCCTGATCGGTCAGCAGGTCGACGATCTTGCCCTTGCCCTCATCGCCCCACTGGGTGCCCAGGACCACGACATTCTTACCCATAACGCTTGTCCTCTTCGGGAAAAACTGATGCCGGCCCGTGGACCGGCTGGAGAAACTCAGGATGCCAGCGGCACTACCCGCCACTGACCATCGCTCAGCAGCAACTGCCGGTCACAGCCGCAGGCCCGGGCGGCGGCGATCTGCTGGCCCGGCAAGGCCTGGACCACCCGCTCGCCCTGGCGCCGCAGGCGCTGCACCATCTGCCAAAGATAGACATCGTGATTGTCCGGAACCCAGATGCCGACTACCGGCTCGGCCGGCGCCACCTGCCCGAGCGCCACCAGGGTCTTCAGATCGGTGGAGAAGCCGGTTGCCGGGCGGGCACGGCCGAAATCGGCACCGATGTCGTCGTAGCGACCACCCTGGGCGATCGACTGACCGACCCCCGGCACAAAGGCGGCGAACACCACGCCGGTGTGGTAGTGATAGCCGCGCAGCTCGCTCAGATCGAAATACAGCGGCAGCTCCGGATAGCGCACGCTCAGTGTGTCGGCGATGGCGATCAGTTCGTCCAGGGCCGCATGCACCTCGGCAGGCGCATCGACCAGACAGGCCTGAGCCAGGTCGAGGACCTCGCGACCACCGCAGAGTTCAGCCAGAGCGCGCAGCATCGAGGCCTGGGTCGCGGGCAGCGCCGCGGTCAGGGCCTCCACCTCGTCGATGGCCTTGCGCTGCAGGGCATCGAACAGCTGCTGCTCGACTCCCCCGGAAAGTCCTGCCGCCCGGGCGAGCCCGCGATAGATGCCGACATGCCCGAGATCCATGTGCACGTCCGGCACTGCGACCTGCTCGAGCACCTCCAGCATCAGGCTGATGACCTCCACGTCGCTGGCCGGGCTGGCATCGCCGTAAAGCTCCGCCCCCAGCTGAATGGGGCTGCGCGAGGTGGACAGAGCCCGCGGCTTCGCATGCAGCACGCTGCCGGCATAGCAGAGCCGGCTGGGTTCCTCGCGACGCAGCGTGTGCGCATCGATGCGTGCGACCTGTGGAGTGATGTCGGCACGAAAGCCGATCAGGCGACCGGACAGCGGATCCGTCACCTTGAAGGTACGCAGATCCAGGTCCTGACCGGCGCCGGTCAGCAGAGACTCCAGGAATTCGATATGCGGGGTGACGACGAACTCGTAGCCCCAGCGCTGGAACAGATCCAGCATCTGGCGGCGCACCACCTCGATGCGGGCCGCCTCGGGCGGCAGAACTTCCTCGATACCATCCGGCAGCAGCCAGCGATCTACCGTTGCCATTACGCCTTTCCTCTCTCGATCCGGGCGGCAAGCCTTAGTGAAGCAAATAAAGGAGGGCGGTTCCCAGCAACATGCTGGCCAACCCCATGAGACGCAGCCGACGGTCCGACAACTGCACCAGCTGCACGACCGCCCTACGCCAGCGTCGCGGATTGAGGAATGGCAGGATGCCTTCGAGCACCAGCATCAGACACAAGGCAATCGCGAATTCCTGCCACATGATTTCCACAGACGCAAAAAAGCCGGGTTTTTCCCGGCTGGCCCATCATAATACCATGTTTTCCTTCCGCGGCATCCCGGCGGGGCGTGCCCCGCCGGATACCCCATCATGGCTTGGCCTGCTCCAGATAGCGAAAGAACTCGCTCTTCGGATCCAGGACCAACACATCCCTCCTGTCTGCAAAGCTGCCGCGATAGGCCTGCAGGCTGCGGTGGAAGGCATAGAACTCCTGATCCTGCTGGTAGGCCTGGGCATAGATGGCAGCAGCCAGTGCATCGCCCTCGCCCCGAAGCTCTTCCGCCTCGCGATAGGCCTCGGCCAGCAATACCCGGCGCTGGCGGTCGGCATCGGCACGGATCCCCTCGGCCAGTTCCTTGCCCTTGGCGCGATGCTCGCGAGCCTCGCGCTCGCGCTCGGTGCTCATGCGCTCGAACACGCTGCGATTGACCTCCTTCGGCAGATCGATGGCCTTGACCCGCACGTCGAGCACCTCGATCCCCAGTTCCTTGCGCGCCAGGCGATCGAGCATCTGGGTGATGTCCGCCATCAGCGCATCGCGCTCGCCGGAGACCACCTCATGCAGGGTGCGCTTGCCGAACTGGTCGCGCAGCCCCGACTCAAGACGCCGCAGCAGGCGCTCGTCGGCAACCTGCTTGAGACCGGAGGTAGCGGTGTAGAAGCGCTCGGCGTCCGCCACCCGCCACTTGGCGTAGGCATCGACCATCACCGCCTTCTTCTCCAGGGTGAGGAAGCGCTGGGTCGGAGAATCCAGCGTCAGCAGGCGGGCATCGAACTTGCGCACCTTGTTGACGTAGGGAATCTTCATGTGCAACCCGGGCTGGACATCGGCTTCGACGATGCGACCGAACTGCAGCAGGACAGCCTTTTCGGTTTGCGCCACAATGTAGAAGCTGTTCCAGATAACCACCGCCAGAACCACTCCGACGACCAGGGCGACCACGGACTTGTTGCTCATCAACGCCTCTCCCTTGAACGCAGGTCTCGCTGCTGCAGATCATTGATGATCTGCGAGCCCACTTCGGCGCCGCCCGCTGCCGCAGGCGCCGGCAAGCCAGTCGAGGCATTGCCCGCACGCCCCTCGAGCATCTTGTCGAGCGGCAGATAAAGCAGGTTGTTCTGCCCGCCCTCGGCGCCAATCAGGACCTTGCTGCTGTTGCTCAGGACTTCCTGCAGGGTTTCCAGGTACAGGCGCTGACGAGTCACCTCCGGCGCCTTGCGGTACTCCGCCACCAGCTTGCCGAAACGCTGCGCCTCGCCCTGGGCGCGGGCCACGACCTCTTCGCGATAACCGTTGGCATCCTCGAGAATCCGCTGGGCCTGGCCGCGCGCCTCGGGAATCACGCCATTGGCATAGGCTTCAGCCTGGTTGCGTTCGCGCTGCTCGTCCTCGCGAGCCCGAATCACGTCGTCGAACGCCTCCTGAACCTCACGCGGCGCCTGGGCGTTCTGCACGTTCACCTGGGTCACGGCGATGCCGGTCCGGTAGGTATCGAGGAAGCGCTGCAAACGCTCCCGCACCTCGCTCGCCAGCAGTTCGCGCCCTTCGGTGAGGACCTGGTCCATTTCGGTGGAGCCCACCACATGGCGCAGGGCGCTGTCGGTGGCGTGCTGCAGGCTGACCTCGGGCTGGTCCACGTTCAGCACGAAGTCCTTCAGGTTGCTGATCTTGTACTGCACGGTGAGCGGCACCTCGACGATGTTCTCGTCTTCGGTGAGCATCTGCCCCTGCTTGCTGTAGGCCCGCTCGCGGGTGACGTTTTCCACGAACTTGCGATCGATCGGCGGGAAATGGAAATTCAGGCCCGGCCCGACGGTTTCGTGATACTTGCCGAAGCGCAGCACCACCGCCTGCTCCTGCTCGTCCAACACGTAGATCGCGCTGTACAGCCAGAAAGCCGCCAGCACTGCCAGGGCAATGCCGAACAGGCCGAAACCGCCGCCCTTGCCGGCGCCCCCGTCACCGCTGCGCCGCTTGCCTCCCAGCATGCCATTCAGGCTTTCCTGCAACTTGCGGAACGCCTCGTCGAGGTCCGGCGGCCCCTTGCGGTCACCGCCGCGACGTCCCCCCCAGGGATCCTGATTGTTAGAATTGCCACCCGGCTCATTCCAAGCCATAGCGCTCTCCATCCGAAAAACACAGACGCGCCCACGGCACGCCGCCCCATGCTACCCAATTGCCCGCTTCCGGCGGCAAAAATGCCGGCTGCACTTTCATTGCAAAGTATGTTGCGCGATGAATTCGTCCGGCCGCAGCCCCTCCCGGCTGACCAGGCGATTGAGTTCGATTCGTGGCAAACGTACTGCCAGCAGGCTCCCCCCCTCCTCGTCGTGCGTCTCGCCGCGCACTGCACCGAGCGCGAAGAACTGCGCGCGAAGGCGCCCCAGCCCCTGTGGCAGGTGCAGGGTTCCGACGAACAGATCATCCCCCAGCAGCTCGGCGACGGCTTGGCGCAACAGATCCAGGCCGCGCCCGTCGCGGGCCGACACCCAGACCCGCAGCGGCTTGCCGTCGACATCGCGCTGGATCTGCGGCTCCATGCCCTCGACCAGATCCAGCTTGTTGTATATCTCAAGAATCGGCAGGTTGTCGGCGCCGATCTCCCCCAGTACGGCCATGACCTGCTCGATCTGCGCCATGCGCTCGGGCTCATGGGCATCGATCACGTGCAGCAGCAGGTCGGAATTGCTCGACTCTTCCAGCGTAGCGCGAAATGCCTCGACCAGCTTGTGCGGCAGATGGCGGATGAACCCCACCGTATCGGCCAGCACCAGCGCTCCCAGGTCGTCCAGCTCGAGACGGCGCAGGGTCGGATCGAGGGTGGCGAACAGCTGGTTGGCCGCGTAGACCTCGGAAGCCGTCAAGGCGTTGAACAAGGTGGACTTGCCGGCATTGGTATAGCCGACCAGGGAAACCAGGGGAATGTCCGCGCGCCGGCGGCCGCGCCGCGCCTGCTCGCGCTGGCTGCGCACCTTCTCCAGACGCTGGCGGATCTGCCGGATGCGTACCCGCAGCAGGCGCCGGTCGGTTTCCAACTGGGTCTCCCCGGGACCGCGCAGACCGATACCGCCCTTCTGCCGCTCCAGGTGGGTCCAGCCGCGAACCAGGCGCGTACTCATGTGCTCCAGCTGGGCCAGCTCGACCTGCAGCTTGCCCTCGTGGGTACGTGCGCGCTGGGCGAAGATATCCAGAATCAGACCGGTGCGGTCGAGCACCCGGCACTCGAAGGCGCGCTCCAGGTTGCGCTCCTGGCTGGGTGTCAGGACGTGATTGAAGATGACCAGCTCGGCCTGCTCGGCCTTGACCAGATCGTGCAGTTCCCCGACCTTGCCGGTCCCGATCAGGTACTTGGCGCTCGGCTGGTGGCGCGTCACACCGACGAACGCCACCACGTCGGCACCAGCCGAGCGGGCAAGCTCCTGGAACTCCTGCGGATCCTCGCGCGCCTCGGGATCCTGACCCTCGAGATGAACCAGAATGGCCCGCTCTCCACCACCAGGGCGCTCAAAGAACAAGGCGGGCTCCCATCAGGCGTTGCCGGGTTCGGGCTGCTCGCCCTCGCTCGCGGTGGGCAGGCGCACGGGACGGCTCGGCACTACAGTGGAAATCGCGTGCTTGTAGACCATCTGGCTGACAGTGTTCTTCAGCAGAATCACGAACTGGTCGAAGGATTCGATCTGGCCCTGCAGCTTGATGCCGTTGACCAGATAGATGGAAACCGGAACGCGCTCTTTGCGCAGGGTATTAAGGTAAGGGTCTTGTAGCGAATGCCCTTTTGACATGTGGAGCTCTCCTTTCAGGGATGGTTTGGAAATCGAAGAAAAATGGCAGGCCGCCCCCATGGAAAACCCAAAACGGCAGCAAGGACTGAAGTTCAGGCCAATATGGCGGCCGCCTCGAGGTATTTCAAGGTGCGTTGAAGATTGTCGTCCCCCAGACTGTCCAACCAGTGAAGGCCGGTCCAGCTGCGCAACCAGGTGAACTGCCGCTTGGCCAGTTGGCGCGTCGCGATGATGCCACGCTCGACCATCTGTTCCCGCGTCAGTCGGCCATCGAGATATTCCCATACCTGCCGATAGCCGACCGCACGCATCGAGGGCAGGCTCTCGTGCAGGTCGCCGCGCTGCCGCAGGGATTCGACCTCGTCGACGAAGCCCTGCTCCAGCATCAGGCGGAATCGTTGGGCGATCCGCTCGTGCAGAATCTGTCGCTGCGTCGGCGCTATTGCCAGATGCGCCACAGTATAAGGCAAATGCCCCCCAGCCGAGTCGCCGGATACAGGATTTTGCGCAGCCTGACGCAACCGGTGGGCCGTCATCGACAAGCCGCTGACCCGGTAGACCTCCAGAGCCCGCACCAGACGCTGGGGATCGTTGGGATGGATGCGCGCCGCCGACTCCGGATCGACTGCCGCCAGCTCCCGATGCAGGGCCGGCCAGCCTTCCGCAGCTCCCCGCGCCTCCAGCTCCGCGCGCAGCGCCGGATCGGCGCCCGGCATGTCCGCCAACCCCTCGAGCAGGGCCTTGTAGTACAGCATGGTACCGCCCACCAGCAGGGGTATGCGTCCCCGGGCGCTGATCTGCGCCATGGCCACCAGGGCGTCGTCGCGGAATTCGGCGGCGGAGTAGCTCTGCGCCGGATCGCGGATGTCGATGAGGCGATGGGGAAACTCGGCCAGCAGCGCCTTCGAGGGCTTGGCCGTGCCGATGTCCATGCCCCGGTAGATCAGCGCCGAGTCGACGCTGATCAGCTCGCACGGCAAGGCCCGCGCCAGCTCCAGCGCCAGATCGGTCTTGCCGGAGGCAGTCGGCCCCATGAGGAAGATGGCGGGAGGAAGGCGGGACATCGATGAACTCGGCACGGGCGCGGAAGGGGGCATAGTTTCAGATGCCGGCCGGCAGGCTGCAAGCGGCCCCGCCCAACGGAGGGGCCGTCCGGCTAGCGGCCGCGCAGAAACAGCTTGTCCAGCTCGTCCATGCCGAGCTGCGTCCAGGTCGGCCGCCCGTGATTGCACTGGCCGCTGCGCTCGGTGCGCTCCATGTCGCGCAGCAGGGCGTTCATCTCCGGCAGGCTCAGGCGCCGGTTGGCGCGCACGGCACCATGACAGGCCATGGTCGCCAGCAGCTCGTTGAGATGCGCCTCGATGCGGTCGCTGGTACCGTACTCCAGGAGATCGGCCAGCACATCGCGCACCAGTTGGCTCGCCTCGGCCTGGCGGAGCAGAGCCGGCGTCTGGCGGATCGCTAGGGTTTCGGGACCGAGGCGCTGCAACTCGAATCCCAGCCGCTGGAACCACTCGGCGTGCTCCTCGGCGCAGTCCGCCTCGCGCTGACTCAGGGCCAGGCTTTCCGGCACCAGCAACGGCTGGCCGCGCAAGCCCTCGCTGGCCATGGCGACCTTCAGGCGCTCGTAGGTGATCCGCTCGTGGGCCGCATGCATATCCACCAGCACCAGCCCCTGGGCATTCTCGGCAAGAATGTAGATGCCCTTGAGCTGGGCCAGGGCATAGCCGAGCGGCGGGATACCGCCCAGCGGGGTATCGCCCAACGGAGTGCCGCCCCCCCCTTCCGGCCGGGCCGCGGGCTCGGCCCGGGGCGCGTCCAGCGGTGCGAAAAACTCGCGATACACCCCTCCAGTCTCGGCGGAGTGCACCGCCGGCCGCGGCGCAGGCGCCTGATAGCCGGCACCCGCCCCCCTCCAAGCTGCCTGCCTGGCGGGCTCCCGCTCGGACACATCGGCGGACAGCGACATCTCCCCCTGCCCGCGGAATTCGCCGGCCGCGGGTCCGGAAGCCGGTGGCGCGCCCGGGGCGACGGCCGGTGCCGCCAGGCTATCCTCGGGGCGCACCTCGCCCAGGGCGCGATGCAGGGTCCCGTAGAGGAAGTCGTGGACCATGCGGCTGTCGCGAAAACGCACCTCGTGCTTGGTCGGATGCACGTTGACATCCACCACCGCCGGATCGACCTCGAGGAACAGCACGAAGGTCGGATGCCGGCCGTTGAACAGTACGTCGCGATAGGCCTGCCGCACCGCATGGGCGACCAGCTTGTCGCGCACCATGCGACCGTTGACGTAGAAGTACTGCAGATCGGCTTGGCTGCGCGAGAAGGTCGGCAGGCCGACCCAGCCCCACAGGCGCAAGCCGCTCCGCTCGACCTCGATGGGCAGCGCCTGCGCCAGGAAGGCCGGACCGCAGACCGCCGCCACCCGCCGCGCCCGCGCGGTCTCGTCGCCGGCCTCGTGCAGGGCCAGCGCACTGCGGCCGTTGTGGCGCAGATGGAAGGCCACGTCGAAGCGCGCCAGGGCCAGGCGCCTGACGACCTCCTGCAGATGATCGAATTCGGTCTTCTCCGCGCGCAGGAACTTGCGCCGCGCCGGCGTATTGAAGAACAGGTCGCGCACCTCCACCGAGGTGCCGACCGGATGCGCTGCCGGCTGCACCCGCGCCTCCATGTCGCGCCCCTCGGTTTCCACCTGCCAGGCCTGCCCGGCACCGGCGGTGCGCGAAGTCAGGGTCAGGCGCGCCACCGAGCCGATCGAGGCCAGCGCCTCGCCGCGAAAGCCCAGGCTCATCACCCGCTCGAGGTCCTCCAGCTCGCGGATCTTGCTGGTGGCATGGCGGGCAAGGGCCAGCGGCAGGTCGTCGGCGTCGATGCCGCAGCCGTCGTCGCGTATCCGCAGCAGCTTGACGCCACCCTGCTCCACTTCGATGTCGATGCGACGGGCACCGGCATCCAGGCTGTTCTCCAGGAGCTCCTTGGCCACCGAGGCCGGCCGCTCGACCACCTCGCCGGCGGCGATCTGGTTGGCCAGCCGCGGATTCAGCAGTTGGATGCGTGCCGGGCCGTTCATGGCTGGCCCGCCAGGGTGGCGGCCGGGATGTCGAGGATCTGGCCGATCTTCAGCTCGTCGCTCTTCAGTCTGTTGGCCTGACGCAGCGCCGGCAGGCCAACCTGATAGCGCTCGGCGATCAGCGCCAGGGTTTCACCGGAAGCGACCACGTGCTCCTGCCGATCGCGGGCGATCTTCCCGGAATCGCGCAGCCAGGCGATGTAGGTGCCCGGCGGCGGGTTCTGCTGGAAGAAGTGGCGCACCCCGCCGTGGATGGAGCGCGCCAGCGCCTGCTGGTGACTGCGGGTCTGCAGCTTTTCGGACTCGCCGGGGTTGGAGATGAATCCGGTTTCCACCAGGATCGACGGCATGTCCGGCGACTTCAGCACCATGAAGCCGGCCTGCTCGACTCGCTCCTTGTGCAGCGGGGTGATGCGTCCCATGTTGCTCAGCACCTTCTGGCCGACGTTCAGGCTGGAAGACAGCGAGGCGGTCATCGACAGGTCGAGCAGCACGCCGGCGAGCATGCGGTCCTTGTCCTCCAGGCTGACGCTGCCGGCGCCGCCGATCAGATCCGAGCGGTTCTCGCTGTCGGCCAGCCAGCGAGCCGTTTCCGAGGTCGCGCCGCGATCGGACAGGGCGTAGACCGAGGCGCCGAAGGCCGACGAGCGCGGCGCGGCGTCGGCATGGATGGAGACGAACAGGTCGGCGCCCTTCTTGCGGGCGATCTCGGTACGCCTGCGCAGTGGGATGAAGTAGTCGCCGGTACGCACCAGCTCGGCGCGAAAGCCCTTCTCGGCGTTGATCTGGCGCTGCAGTTCGCGGGCGATGGCCAGCACGACATGCTTTTCCTGCGCCCCCTGCGGGCCGATCGCACCCGGATCTTCGCCGCCGTGGCCGGCATCGATGGCGATCACGATATCGCGCCTGCCCCGAGGCAACGGCGTGGTCGCCTTGGCCGCCGGCTTGGTCGGCGTCACCACCGGAGCCGGCACCGGCTGGGTGCTGGCGACGCGCGTCGGCGGCAAGTCGGGCGCCACGGCCGGCTCCTGATCGTAGAGGTCGAGCACCAGGCGATGGCCGTACTGCTGATTGGGGGCGAGGGTGAAGCTCTTGGGCACCACCGACTTGGACAGATCGAGGACCAGGCGCAGATCGGTCGGGCTCCGCTGCGCCGCACGCAGGCCGGCGATCGGGGTGTTGCCCAGGGCGAGCTTGTCCAGCTGGGTACGCAACTGGGCGCCATTGACGTCAATGACGATCCGGTGCGGCGCGGTCAGGGTGAAGACGCTGTGCTGCACCTGGCCGCTCAGATCGAATACCAGGCGGGTATTGTCCGGCGCCCGCCACAGGCGCACGCCACGCACTTCCACGGCAGCCCAGGCATCGACGGCCAGGGCGGCGAGCAGCAGGCCGACGCTGGTGGTAGCCCAGGCACGCATGGGAATAGCCCACATAATGTTCTAATTCTCCTGAGCCAGAGAGGCGCACCAGGCTTCGCCCCGTGCGCCATGGGGCGACAGGCGCAAGACGCGGCCTCCCGCTTGCTGGGTAATGGTGATTTCGAGGTCCGGCCTCGGCAGGAAGCCCGAGCCGCGCTGCGGCCACTCGACCAGGCACAGGGCCTCACCCTCGAAATAGTCACGAATGCCAAGAAATTCAAGCTCTTCCGGATCACTCAGGCGATACAGGTCGAAGTGGTAGGCCTGTCGCTCGCCGATCCGGTAAGGCTCGACCAGGGTGAAGGTCGGGCTCTTCACCGCACCGGCATGCCCCAGGCCGCGCAGGATGCCGCGCGACAGGGTGGTCTTGCCGGCGCCGAGATCGCCGTGCAGGAAGATGATCCCGCAGCCCTCGGTGAGCGCGCCGAGGCGCTCGCCCAGGACCAGTTGAGCCGCCTCGTCGGCGGCGAAGAGGCTCAGCTCAGGCACGGCGAATGCTCCTCCAGCAACTGGCGGATCGCCGGGAACAGATCGCTGGCCACCAGCCCGCGCCCCTGCGCGCCCAGCCGCTCGCCCGCCCAGGCATGCAGCCAGACCGCCAGGCACGCAGCCTCGAAGGAGTCCAGCCCCTGGGCCAGCAAGGCGCCGACCAAACCGGCCAGGACGTCACCGAGCCCCGCACCGGCCATCGCCGGATGACCGTGGTCGCACAGCGCCAGACGTCCCTGCGGGTCGGCCACCAGGCTGCCGGCGCCCTTGAGGATGACCACCGCGCGATGACGCTGCGCCAGGGCGAGGGCCGCCGCCGGCCGGTCGGCCTGCACCGCGCCGATATCGCTGCCCAGCAGGCGTGCGGCCTCGCCGGGGTGGGGTGTCAGCACGGCCTTCGCCGGGGCGCCCACTGCGCCGGCGGCGAGCAGGTTCAGCGCGTCGGCATCCCACACCTGGGGCTGCGCGAGGCCGGCCGCCGCCGACAGCAGGCTGCGCCCCCAGGCCTCCTGGCCAAGTCCCGGGCCGACCACCAACACATCGGCCCGGTTCATCAGCGCCAGCGCCTGATTGGCCGACTCGACACCGCGGCTCATCAGCTCCGGCCGCCGCGCCAGCGCCGCCGGCACGTGCGCGTCGCGGGTCGCCAGGCTGACCAGCCCCGCACCGGCGCGCAGGGCGCTCTCCGCACTGAGCAGCGCCGCGCCGCCGAGGCCGAGATCGCCGCCGACCACCAGCACATGGCCGAAATGGCCCTTGTGCGCGGTGTGCGGCCGCGACGCCAGGCGCGCCACGCTGCCGGCGGCCAGCCGCCGGGCCGTGGCCGGCTGCGCGGAGACGATCTGCGGATCGGCCGCCAGATCGTCGAACACCAGCGCGCCGACATGGTCCGGCGCCTCGCCGGTGAACAGCCCCAGCTTGAGGCCGATGAAGGTCACCGTCAGCTCGGCGCGCACCGCCACGCCCAGCGCGCAACCGGTGTCGGCGCTGAGCCCCGAGGGAATGTCCACCGCCAGCACCGGCAGGCCGCTGGCATTGATCTGGCGGATCGCCTGGGCATAGGGCTCGCGCACCGGGCCGCCGAGGCCGGTACCGAGCAGCGCATCGACCAGCACGCCGTCCAGCGGCGCGCACTCGCTCCAGGGCTCGATCGCCACCCCGGCCTGCCGCGCCTCGTCCCGGGCCAGGGCTGCATCGCCCTGCAGCTGCTGCGGATCGCCCACGGCCAGCACCCGCACGCGCCAGCCGGCGCGCTGTGCCAGCGCAGCGACTAGGTAGCCGTCGCCGGCATTGTTGCCGCGGCCGGCGAACACCGTCACGGCGCCGGCCTGCGGCCAGCGCCGGCGCAGGGCCCGCCAGGCAGCGTGGGCGGCACGCTGCATCAGTTCGAAGCCGGGCGTGCCGGCGGCGATCAGGCGTGCGTCGAGTTCGCGCACTTGGGCAGCGGTATAAAGGAAAAGCGGCAAATCTTCCCGGATGTCTGGCATGCGTCGATCGGCTCCAAGGTCTGGCAGAATTATCGCATCTAACACAGGTTTCCTTCAGCATGTCCGCCAAAGCCCCCGATCCTGCCCGTCTCGCCCAGTCGATCAAGGACTGGGGCCGCGAACTGGGCTTCCAGCAGGTCGGCATCGCCGGCATCGATCCGGGCGAGCACGAGGCCCACCTGCAGCGCTGGCTGGCCGCCGGCTACCAGGGCGAGATGGACTACATGGCCGCCCACGGCAACAAGCGTTCGCGCCCCGCCGAGCTGGTGCCGGGCACCCTGCGGGTGATCTCGCTGCGCATGGACTACCTGCCGGGCGACACCCGGATGGCCGAGCGCCTCGCCGCGCCGGAAACGGCCTACCTGTCCCGCTACGCCCTCGGCCGCGACTACCACAAGCTGATCCGCAAGCGCCTGCAGCAGCTGGCCGAGCGCATCCAGGGAGAAATCGGCCCGTTCGGCTACCGCGCCTTCGTCGACAGCGCCCCGGTGCTGGAGAAGGCCCTCGCCGAGCAGGCCGGACTCGGCTGGATCGGCAAGAATACCCTGCTGCTCAACAGGAAGGCCGGCAGCTGGTTCTTCCTCGGCGAGCTCTACGTCGACCTGCCCCTGCCCACCGATACCCCCCACGCCGACGAGCATTGCGGACGCTGCACGGCCTGCCTGGACAACTGCCCGACCGGCGCCTTCGTCGGCCCCAGGCTGCTGGACGCGCGGCGCTGCATCTCCTATCTGACCATCGAACTGAAGGGGTCGATCCCCGAGGAGCTGCGTCCGCTGGTCGGCAACCGGGTGTTCGGCTGTGACGACTGCCAACTGGTCTGCCCCTGGAACCGCTTCGCCCGACCCACGACGGAAGGCGACTTCCAGCCGCGCCACGGTCTGGACAACGCCGAACTGGCCGCCCTCTTCCGCTGGAGCGAGGCCGAATTCCTCGCCCGCACCGAAGGCTCGCCGCTGCGCCGGGCCGGCTACGAGCGCTGGCTGCGCAACCTGGCGGTCGGCCTCGGCAACGCGCCTTCGACCATCCCGGTGCTCGAGGCGCTCGAGGCGCGCCGCGAGCATCCCTCGGCGCTGGTGCGCGAGCACGTGCACTGGGCCCTGCGCCGCCATGGCCGGGGCTAAGCCGACGCCTCGGGCTCAGTACTTGATGAAGTGCTCGCGGTAATGACACAGCTCGGCGATGGACTCGCGGATGTCGTCCAGCGCCAGGTGGGTGCCGGTCTTCTTGAAGCTGTCGCGCACCTGCGGCGCCCAGCGCCCGGCCAGCTCCTTGAGGGTCGAGACGTCCACGTGGCGGTAATGGAACCAGGCCTCCAGATCCGGCATGTAGCGGGCGAGGAAGCGCCGGTCCTGGCAGATGCTGTTGCCGCACATCGGCGACTTGCCCCTGGGCACCCACTGCTCGAGGAAGGCCAGGGTCTGCGCCTCGGCCATCGCAGTATCGATACGGCTGTCGCGGACCCGCTGGGTCAGGCCGGAACGGCCGTGCTGGCGGGTGTTCCACTCGTCCATGCCGGCGAGGATCTCGTCGCTCTGATGCACAGCGATCACCGGCCCCTCGGCCAGGATGTTCAGCTCGCTGTCGGTGACGATGGTCGCCATCTCGATGATGACATCCCTCTCCGGATTCAGACCGGTCATTTCCAGGTCGATCCAGATCAGATTCTGCGGGTTCTGCATGGCTATACTCCTTGGCTTTGCCGCAGTTTAGCAGGGCCGGCCCATGCTAAACTCGCCGCCCCCAGCCACCCGCGACCCGATCCCCGAGCCATGGCCAAACGCCAACTGACCCGCCGCCAGAGCTGGCGCATCGAAAAGATCCAGGAAGAGCGCGCCGCCCGCGCCGCCAAGCGCGAATCCCGCCTGCTCGACGAGCTGGAAGGCGGCGACCTAGGGCCGGAACAGACCGGCCTGGTGATCGCCCACTTCGGCGTCCAGGTGGAAGTCGAGGCCGACGATGGCGAGCTGGCCGGTCAGGTCTGCCGCTGCCACCTGCGCGCCAACCTGCCGACGCTGGTCACCGGCGACCGGGTGGTCTGGCGCGCCGGCAACCAGGGGGTCGGAGTGATCGTCGCGCAACTGCCGCGGCGCAGCGAACTGTGCCGGCCGGACATGCGCGGCCAGCTCAAGCCGGTGGCGGCCAACGTCGACCAGATCGTCATCGTCTTCGCCCCGCTGCCCGAACCCCACGCCAACCTCATCGACCGCTACCTGATCGCCGCCGAGCACGCCGGTATCCGCCCGCTGCTGCTGCTGAACAAGGCCGACCTGGTGAACGAGGAGAACGCCGCCGGTCTCGATTCCCTGCTCGCCACCTACCAGCGCCTAGGCTATCCGCTGCTGGAAGTCTCTGCCCGCCAGGGCGCCGGCATGCAGGCGCTGCAGGCGGCGCTGGACGACCACGTCAGTGTCTTCGTCGGCCAGTCCGGGGTGGGCAAGTCGTCGCTGGTCAACAGCCTGCTGCCAGGAATCGACACCCGCGTCGGCGCTCTCTCGGAGCAGACCGGCAAGGGCATGCACACCACCACCACCGCCCGGCTGTTCCACTTCCCAGGGGGCGGCGAGTTGATCGACTCGCCCGGCATCCGCGAGTTCGGCCTGGGCCACGTCAGCCGCGCGGATGTCGAGGCCGGCTTCATCGAGTTCCGTGACCTGCTCGGCCATTGCCGCTTCCGCGACTGCAAGCACGACCGCGAACCCGGCTGCGCGTTGCTCAAGGCCCTCGAGGAGGGCCGCATCCAGCCGCAGCGCATGGCCAGCTACCGGCATATCCTCGCCAGCCTGCCCGAACCGGAATACTGATCCCTGCGCTGCCGGAGCCCGCCGGGCTGCGGCTACAATCCACCCTCCCACCGACTGCCTGGAGTCTCCCATGGCCGACTTCGCCTCGCTGCCGCTGGTCATCGAACCGGCTGATCTGGACGCCCGCCTGACGGTGCCCGAGCTGATCCTGGTCGACCTGACCAGCGCCGCCCGCTACGCCGAGGGCCACATCCCCGGCGCACGCTTCGTCGATCCCAAGCGCACCCAGCTCGGCCAGCCGCCGGCGCCCGGCCTGCTGCCCACCCGGGAGCAGCTGGAGGCCCTGTTCGGCGAGCTCGGCCACCGCCCGGAAGCGGTCTACGTGGTCTACGACGACGAGGGCGGCGGCTGGGCCGGACGCTTCGTCTGGCTGCTCGACGTCATCGGCCACCACCGCTACCACTACCTGAACGGCGGCCTCACCGCCTGGCTGGCCGAGGGCCGCACGCTGTCCCGGGATGTCCCGACGCCGGCCGGCGGTCCCGTGCCGCTCACCCTGCACGACGAGCCGAGCGCCACCCGCGACTACCTGCAGGGCCGTCTCGGCGCCACCGACCTGGCCATCTGGGACGCCCGCTCGCCGCAGGAGTACCGCGGCGAGAAGGTGCTCGCGGCGAAGGGCGGGCACATCCCCGGCGCGGTCAACTTCGAATGGACCGCCGCCATGGACCCGGCCCGCGCCCTGCGCATCCGCGCCGACATCGCCGAGCGCCTGAAGGAGCTGGGCATCACCCCGGACAAGGAAGTCGTCACCCACTGCCAGACCCATCACCGCTCCGGCCTGACCTACCTGATCGCCAGGGCCCTCGGCTACCCGCGGGTCAAGGGCTATGCCGGCTCCTGGGGCGAATGGGGCAACCACCCGGACACGCCGGTGGAGATCTAAGGAGATTCGATGAAAGACCGCCTGTTCCTCCTCGGCCAGCGCCTGCTGCCCCACCACCTGCTGTCGCGCGCGGCCGGCTGCCTCGCCGAATGCCGCACGCCCTGGGTCAAGAACACCCTGATCAAGGCCTTCGCCCGCCGCTTTCAGGTCGACATGAGCCAGGCGCTGATCGAGGAGCCGACCGCCTACGAGCACTTCAACGCCTTTTTCACCCGCGCCCTGAAGGCGGACGCCCGCCCCCTCGATCCAACGCCCGGCGTCATTCTCAGCCCGGCCGACGGCGCCGTCAGCCAGCTCGGGATCATCGAGCAGGGGCGTATCTTCCAGGCCAAGGGCCACAGCTTCAGCGTGCAGGAGCTGCTCGGCGGCGACACGGCCACCGCCGCCCCCTTCCAGGGCGGCAACTTCGCCACCGTCTACCTGTCGCCCAGGGACTATCACCGCGTGCACATGCCGCTGGCCGGCACCCTGCGCGAGATGATTCACGTGCCGGGCAAACTGTACTCGGTGAACCGCCTCACCGCGGAGAACGTGCCCGAGCTGTTCGCCCGCAACGAGCGCCTGGTCTGCCTGTTCGACACCGAGTGCGGCCCCATGGCCGTGGTGCTGGTCGGCGCCATGATCGTCGCCAGCATCGAGACCGTCTGGGCCGGGGTGGTCACCCCGCCGCCCCGCCAGATCAAGCGCTGGCATTACGACGAGGCAGTGCGCCCGCCGATCCACCTGGACAAGGGTGCGGAGCTCGGACGCTTCAGGCTCGGCTCGACGGTCATCCTCCTGTTCGGAGCGGGCCAGGCGTGCTGGCGCGACGAACTCGCCCCCCTCGGCGAACTGCGCATGGGCCAGCCGATCGGCCAGACACGGCCGCACGGCGCCGCCTGAGCGCCTGTCGCAAGGTGCGGGATGCCGGTCACAGCCGGCCCTCCCGCACTTTGACTCGCCCCGGCGGTCCCTGTAGATTCCGCCAACCCCCTGTTCCGCGGTGAGCGGGTCGGAAACAGCCTCGAGCGGCTTCCGGCGGCCTGCAACCGCCCTGCGCCGATTCTGTTCCTGCCATGGCCATCGAGAAGAAAACCGTCCGCCTGTTGATTCTGGAAGACTCGCAGAACGAGGCCGAGCGTCTGGTCAGCCTGTTCCGCAACGCCGGCCGCGCCACCCGGGTACACCGCCTGACCTCCAGCGAGGACCTCGCCGAGTGCCTGCAGCAGACCTGGGATCTGCTGATCGCCGCCCCGCACAGCGAGAACCTCAGCCCCGCCGAGGCCATCGCCACCCTTCGCCGCCTGGCCAGGGACATCCCCATCATCCAGCTGTTGCCGGACAACGACTCCGATGCGATCACCGAGGCCCTCGCCCTCGGCGCCCAGGACGCCCTGCCCCAGGGCGAGGACGAGCGCCTGATCCTGGTCGCCGACCGCGAGCTGGCCAACCTGGACGAGCGCCGGGCCCGGCGCAGCGCAGAGATCGCCCTGCGCGAGGCGGAGAAGCGCTGCCAGCTGCTGCTCGACAGCTCGGTGGACGCCATCGCCTACGTGCACGACGGCATGCACATCTACGCCAACCGCGCCTATCTGGAACTGTTCGGCTACGAGGAGGCCGACGAACTGGAAGGCATGCCGATGATCGACCTGGTCGCCGGTCGCGATCAGGCCCTGTTCCGCGACTTCCTGAAGAACTACGCCAGCGGCCGCAGCGAGGGCATGCTGCAGTGCAACGGGGTCGGCGCCGAAGGCCGCCAGTTCCGCATGCGCATCGATCTGTCGCCGGCCACCTACGATGGCGAGCCCTGCATCCAGGCGGTACTGCGCGCCGAAAGCATCCAGAGCGAGCTGGAAGAGAAGCTGCGCGAGGTCAGCAGCCAGGACCGAATCACCGGCCTGTTCAACCGCAACCACTTCCTCGAACTGCTGGAGACCGCCTGCAACCGCGCGGCCGACAGCGGACAGCCGTCCTGCCTGGCCTACCTGCGCCTCGACCGCTACGCCCAGCTGCACGCCGACCTCGGCCTCGCCGGCATCGACCAGCTGCTCGCCGACCTGGCCACGCTGCTGCGCGGCGCGTTCCCCGCCGAGGCCCAGCTGGCGCGCTTCGCCGACGATGCCTTTGCCGTGCTGCAGCCCGGCGTGAAGCCGGAACAGGTGCGGGAGCGGCTCGCCGCCCTGCTGAAGAAGGTCGAAACCCACCTGTTCGAGGTTGCCGAACGGACCGTGCAGCTGACCCTGTCGATCGGCGTTGCCGCTCTCGACGAGACGACGCCCAGGGCCCAACTGGCGATCGAGCGCGCCCACCGCTGCGCCGATACGCTGGCCGACGGCAATGCCCTGAAACTGTACGATCCGGTCGAGGCGCTGGCCGCCGAGGCCAGCCGCGGCAGCGTCGTCGCCATGGTCCGCCATGCCCTGGAGAAGGACGGCTTCCGCCTGCTGTTCCAGCCGATCATCAGCCTGCGCGGGGACAGCGCCGAGCACTACGAGGTCCTGCTGCGGCTGGTCGATCCCCAGGGAAAGGAGCTTCTGCCCGCCGACTTCCTCGCCGCCGCCTGCGAGGCCGGCCTCGCCGAGATCCTGGACCGCTGGGTGATCCTCAATGCCATCCGCCAGCTCGCCGCGCATCGCGCCAGGGGCCACGACACCCACCTGTTCGTCCACCTGTCCGCCCCCAGCCTGCAGGACCCGACGCTGCTGCCCTGGCTCGGCACGGTGCTGCGCGCGGCGCGGCTGCCCGCCGCGGCGCTGATCCTGCAGCTCGACGAGGCCGACGCGACCGTCTACCTCAAGCAGGCCAGGGCCCTGGTCGAGGGCTTCGCCGAACTGCACGGCAAGAGCGCGCTGATCCACTTCGGCCGCGCCCTCAACCCCTTCAACACGCTCCGCCACCTGCCGGTGGACTACGTCAAGGTCGACAGCACCTTCACCGCAGCCCTGGCCGAGGAGGAGGGCCAGGAAAGCCTCAAGGCCCTGCTGGCCAGCCTGCATGCGCAGGGCAGGCCGAGCATAGTGCCGGGCATCGAGAACGCCAGTGTGCTGGCGACGCTCTGGCAGGCCGGGGTCAGCTATATTCAGGGGCATTATCTGCAGGCACCGGGCCCGGCGATGAACTACGAATTCCCCCACGAGGCGTAGCCGCACGAAAGGACAGGCAGCCTGCGCCTGTCCTGTCACCTTTCCGACGCTTGACCTGGGTCCGGGCCTCGGAGCGCGACAGGCGCCTAGACTGCCGAATTGCCCGTCCGGAAAAGGAGACCGCCATGCCCATGATGAAAGCCGCCGTGTTCGTCGAGCCCGGCCGAATCGAACTGCAGGACAAGCCCATCCCCGACGTCGGACCGAACGACGCCCTGGTGCGCATCACCACCACCACCATCTGCGGCACCGACGTGCACATCCTCAAGGGCGAGTACCCGGTGGCCCCGGGCCTGACCATCGGCCACGAACCGGTGGGCATCATCGAAAAGCTCGGCAGCAACGTGCAGGGCTACCGGGAAGGCCTGCGGGTCATCGCCGGCGCGATCTGCCCGAGCTTCACCTCCTATGCCTGCCAGGACGGCTACCCGTCCCAAGACGGCGGCTGCGCCTGCCATGGCTACAAGCCGATGGGCGGCTGGCGCTTCGGCAACAGCATCGACGGCACCCAGGCCGAATACGTGCTGGTGCCCGACGCCCAGGCCAACCTGGCGCCGGTCCCGGACGGCCTGAGCGACGAGGAGGTGCTGATGTGCCCGGACATCATGTCCACCGGCTTCGCCGGCGCCGAGGCGGCGAACATCCGGATCGGCGACATCGTCGCGGTGTTCGCCCAGGGGCCGATCGGGCTGTGTGCCACTGCCGGGGCCAAGCTGCGCGGCGCCAGCACCATCATCGCCATCGACGGGGTCGATGAGCGCCTGGAGATCGCCCGGCGGCTGGGCGCCGACGTCACGCTGAACTTCCGCAAAGTGGATGTGGTGGACGAGATCCTCAAGCTGACCGGCGGACGCGGGGTGGACGCCTCGATCGAGGCACTGGGCCTGCAGTCGACCTTCGAGAACGCCCTGCGCGTGCTCAAGCCGGGCGGCACCCTGTCCAGTCTGGGCGTCTACTCCAGCGACCTGACCATTCCTCTCGGCGCCTTTCATGCCGGCCTCGGCGACAACCGCATCGTCACCTCGCTGTGTCCCGGCGGCAAGGAGCGCATGCGCCGCCTGCTCAACGTGGTCGCCTCGGGGCGCATCGACCTCAAGCCGCTGGTCACCCACCAGTACGGGCTGAACGACATCGAGGCCGCCTACGACCTGTTCGCCCACCAGCGCGACGGCGTGCTCAAGGTGGCGATCAAGCCGTAGGGGATACGGCGGGTGCTAGCGGATGCCGTCGCGATCCCGGTAGCCGAGCAGGTAGAGGATGCCGTCCAGGCCGAGGTTGGAGATCGCCTGCCTGGCCGACTGCCGAACCAGCGGCTTGGCGCGGAAGGCCACGCCGAGACCGGCCAGACCGAGCATCGGCAGGTCGTTGGCGCCGTCGCCGACGGCGATGGTCTGCTCCAGGGACAGCCCCTCCTGCTCGGCCAGCTGGCGCAGCAGGTCGGCCTTGCGCTGGCCGTCGACGATCGGCTCGACGGCCACCCCGGTGACCTTGCCGTCGACGATTTCCAGCTCGTTGGCGAACACGTAGTCGATGCCCAGCTTCTGCTGCACCTGGCGGGCGAAGTAGGAGAAGCCGCCGGAGAGGATCGCCGTCTTGTAGCCCAGGCGCTTGAGCTCGGCGAACAGCACCTCGGCGCCCTCGGTCAGGCGCAGCGAGGCGCCGATCTCGGCCAGCACGTCTTCCGGCAGGCCCTTGAGCAGTGCCAGGCGCTCCTTGAAGCTGGCGCGAAAATCCAGCTCGCCGCGCATCGCCCGCTCGGTGATGGCCGCGACCTGCTCGCCGATGCCGGCGGCCTTGGCCAGCTCGTCGATCACCTCCGCCTCGATCAGCGTCGAGTCCATGTCAAACACCGCCAGGCGGCGGATGCGACGGAACAGGGTGTTGAGCTGGAAGCCGATGTCGACGTTCAGCTCCTGGGCGGCCAGCAGGAACTCCGCACGCAGCGCCGCCGGATCGGCCGGCTCGCCGCGCACCGAGAACTCGATGCAGCCCTTGCTGCGCTCCTCCGGCGTGTCCAGGGACAGGCGTCCGGACAGGCGGTCGATCTGGTCGATCTCCAGGCCGTGACGGGCGGTGATCGCACTGACCCGCTCCAGTTGCGCGGCAGTCACCCGGCGCGTCATCAGGGTGACGATGTAGCGCGGCTTGCCCTGGTCGGCGACCCAGGCCTCGTACTCGGCCTCGGAAACGGCGGTGAAGCGCACCTGCTGCCCGAGCCCGTGGGCGACGAACAGCACCTCCTTCTGCAGGATCGACAGCTCGCTTCCGGCCGGGACCTCGGCCAGGATGCCGAACGACAGGGTGTTGTGGACGACCGCCTGGCCGATGTCGAGGATGCCCGCCCCGCAACGGGCCAGCGCACCGGTGATGGCTGCGGTCAGACCGGGACGATCCGCCCCGGTGATGTTGATCAGGACAATTTCGCGCAAGGCGCCGTCTCCCATGGCAAAGAAGGCGGCATTCTAACAGGCCCCGCCACGCCAGGCGCTTGTCGCCCGGCCGCCGGCTCCGCCGGACGTACCCCGCCGGGCGGTTTCCCCCGTCAAAGCCTTACGGCGCCCCCCCGGCATTCCGTATACTGCCCACCCGACTTTTTCACGAACCGCGATCAGTGACCCGGCCAGCCTCCGTCAAGCCCGACAACTTCTTCGTCCTGCTGTTTCGCGCCTTGTGCCAGCGGCGCGTCCCAGTCTCCCTGCGCATCGTCAGCCACAGCCTGGTACTGGTGACCCTGGCCCTGGCCACCTACTCCTGGCTGGTCGGCCTGCAGGTCCGCCAGACCATGCACGAGCAGGCCGACGCCCTCGGCCAGACGCTGATCACCCAGACCACGGCCGCGGCCAGCCAGCTGCTGGTGGCCAACGACATCCTCAGCCTCAACGTGCTGCTGGGCAACCTGACGAAGAACCCGCTGGTCGCCCATGCGGCCGTCTACAACGCGGACAACCACCTCCTCGCCGAAGCCGGCAGCCGCCCGCCGCGGCTGCCGCCGGAGGGCGACCCCAGCCTCCATGCCCGGCCCATCACCTTCCAGGACAGCGTGACCGGCCACCTGCGCATCGTCCTGAACATGCCGCAGTTCCGCGAGCCCTTCATCGTCGGCCTGCGCAACATGGGCCTGATCGGCCTGGGACTGCTGTTCCTGACGCTGATTCTCGGCCTGCGCCTGGGCTATGGCATCTCCACGCCGCTGCTGCAGCTGCGCGTCTGGCTGCGCGATCCGGACGACCATGCCCCCGGTGCCGAGCGTCAGGACGAAATCGGCGACCTGGCCCGCCAGCTGCAGGCCCGCCTCGCACCCGAGCAGCCGCCCCGTGCGACGCTCGACGAGCTCGAGGACGACGCGCTGTCGCTCGACCTGTCCGACGTGCCCTCCCCGGCCAGGGCGGCGCCACACCCGGCGCCCGCCGGGAAGCCGGCTTCCCGCAGCATGCCCTACGAGGCTCCACAGCCCCCTGCCGCCAGGCCCGAGCCGATGAAGTACGGCGTGGCGACGCCCGGCGCTGCGCCGGCGCCCGGTGTCTCGCGACCCGGCGCAGCGAACGCCGCCAGACCGGCGGCCGGCCTCTCATCGCGCCCCCTGTCCGGCCTGCGCGCCGATGTCGACCTGGACGACGAGGACGAGGATCCGCCGCTGCGCCGGCTGGTCCCGGACGCCGACGACGAACCCGACTTCAACGCGGCGCTCGCCGAGGATTTCGCTCCCGCGCCTGCGCCCGCACCGCACCGCCAGGCCCGCGAAAGCGCCGTGCTGGCCATCCAGCTCGGTCCTCTGGATCAGTTGCGCAGCCTGTCCCGCGGGCAACTGGCCGAATTGCGCCGGCGCTATCGCGACAGTCTGGAACAGGCCAGTGCGCTCTACGGCGGGGAACTGCACCTGCTCGACGAGGACGGCGGCCTGCTGCTGTTCCACCGCCGCGAGTGCGGCGACGATTACCTGGCCAATGCCATCTGCTGCGCCGAACTGCTGCGCTCGCTGAAATCCGAGCTGGAGCTCGAGGCCGCCGACGGCGCCAGCCTTCAGCTGCAGCTCGGCCTTGCGCGCGGCGAGAACCTCGCCGGCCTCGGCCAGGCGTCCCTGCTGCTCAGCCCGGGAGGCCAGTCCGCGCTGACCCTGGCGCAGTACAGCCACAACGTCCTGCTGCTGGAGCAACAGATCGGCGAGGATTCCGCGGTCCGTCTGTGCGTGCGCCTGCGCCCGCTCGCCAACCCGGAGGGCGGCGCCACCATCGAGCGCCTGCTCGAGCCCTACCCTGCCGAGCTGGCTGGCCAACTGGCCCGCCTGCGCGAAGAGCTGCAGAGCTATTGAGCCGTTCCGCCGGCACCGGAGCGCAGTCCGCTCCCGGCCGGCGGAATTCGATTCGCATCACACTTCCTGCAAGCACCCGTGCCTGCCGATTGCCGGAACGGCGGCGGCTGGCTAGGGTCCGGCCCTCCGAAACCGCACCCGAGGAAGCACTCCGATGCCCGATGCCATTGCCTTCTACCTCGCCGGGCTGCCGGCCTTCGTGCTCTATTTCGGCCTGGGCTCGCTCCTGCTGGCCCTGTTCGGCCTGATCTACACCACCCTCACCCCGCACCGCGAATGGCGGCTGATCCGCGCCAACGTGCCGGCCGCCGCGCTGGCCTTCGGCGGCAGCCTGCTGGGCTTCGTCCTGCCGCTGGCCAGCGCCATGCGCGAATCGGTCAGCCTGCTCGACTTCCTGCTCTGGGCCCTGGTGGCACTGCTCGTCCAACTGGTCACCTTTTGCCTGCTGCGCATCCTGGTCCCCGAGCTGGGCCGGCGCATCAGCGACAACGAAATGGCCAGCGCCATCCTGGTGGCTCTGGTGTCCATCGCCGTCGGCGTGCTCAACGCCGCGGCCATGAAGGGCTGAGCCTGCATGAAACGCAGCAGAACCCTGCGCCTGGTGCTGGTCGGCAGCACCCCGCTGCTACTCGCCGGCTGCGAACCCTCGCGACCCGGCTACCTGTACCGCGACCCGGCCTCGTGCATCGCCGCCGGCGTCTTCGACCGCGCGGTCTGCGAGCACGAGTTCGAGCTGGCCCGCGCCGCCCATCTGCAGAGCGCACCGCGCTACCGCTGGCGCGCCGACTGCGAGTCCGATTTCGGCGCCGGCCGCTGCGAACCCGCCCCCTACAATACCGGCCTGCACATGCCGCCGATGGCCGGCTACCTGGTGGGCCGCGAACCGCCGCGCGAGGAGCAGGCCAGCGGGAGCGGGGGCTCGTCCGGCGGCGGCAGTGCCCGGCGCACCTTCGTCAGCCAGCCGCTGTACCGCAGCCGGGACGACGCGGAACACTTTCGCAGCGCCGACAACCTGCGGGTCGGTTCGCGCGAGGGGCTGATCCACGTCGACGCCGACGTCACCCGCAGCCCGATGCCGAGCATCGTCAGCCGCGGCGACTTCGGCCGCAGCGCCGCACGCCTGTCGAGCTTCGGCGGCTGATGCGGCGGATCACCCTGCGCGAGCGCCCGGACTGGCGCGCCCAGGCCGAACGCCTGGGCTTCGCCTTCCACACCTTCGACGGCGAACCCTACTGGGACGAGAGCGCCGCCTACCGCTTCTCCCTGCGGCAGATCGAGGCGGATCTCGAGGCGCCGACCGAAGAGCTGCACGCCATGAGCCTGGCGCTGGTCGAAGAGGTCGTCGCCAGCGAAGCGCTGCTCGCGCGTCTCGGCGTGCCCGCCTTCTTCCACGAGCATTTGGCCGCCAGCTGGCGGCGCCGCGAGCCGCATCTCTACGGGCGTCTGGACCTGGCCTACGACGGCCAGAGCCCAGCCAAGCTGCTCGAACTCAATTACGACACGCCCACCGCCCTCTACGAGGCGGCGTTCTTCCAGTGGCTGTGGCTGGAGCAGTTACGCCTGAGCGGCGGGCTGCCGCCTGGCGCCGACCAGTTCAACTCGATCTAGGAATGCCTGTTCGAGCGCTTTGCCGGCCTCTGCGTGCCGCAGCCGCTGTACTTCGCCAGCGTGCGCGACTCCCTCGAGGACCGCGGCACCCTCGACTACCTGCGCGACATCGCCACCCAGGCCGGCCACGACGCCCGCCACATCGCCATCGAGGATATCGGCCTGGACCGGACCGGCGGTTTCGTCGATCTGGACGAGCAGCAAATCCCCACCCTGTTCAAGCTCTACCCTTGGGAGTTCCTGCTGGAGGAGGACTTCGGCCCGCATATCGCCGGCACCTTCACGCGCTTCATCGAGCCGCCATGGAAGGCCGTGCTGAGCAACAAGGGCATCCTCGCCCTGCTCTGGGAGCGCCACCCCGGCCATCCCAACCTGCTGCCGGCCTTCTTCGACCCCGAGCCCGCGGCCGCGCTGCCCGCCGGCTGGGTGCGCAAGCCGCTGTTCTCCCGCGAGGGCGCCAACGTCCAGCTGCACGCCGCGGACGGCCTGCGCCTCTGCGTGCCCGGCCCCTACGGCGGCGCCGCGGTGCGCCAGGCCTGCCGGCTGCTGCCCTGCTTCGCCGGCCAGTATCCGGTGATCGGCAGCTGGGTGGTGGGCGACCGTGCCTGCGGCATCGGCATCCGCGAAGACGCCAGCCCGATCACCCAGGACAGCTCGCGCTTCCTGCCGCACTTCATCCTCGACTGAACGCCCTGGCCGGCCCGCCACCGGTCAGCGCCGCTTTGACAGCCTATCCCCCCACGGCTAAACAGAAAACAAGAGTCAGCTAACGAATGCGCTCCGGCGCCGCCACTTAGTTATGGGTACTTACAGGTGAACAAGATGAAGAAGAACACCGCGCTCGATCCGAAGAAGCACCTCGAACCCGGGCTGGAGATCCACAGCTGCGACGATCTGCTGGAGGCCTCCCAGCCACGCGCCCAAGGGGACTGGCGCCTGTCGCGCTCCGACAAGCCGAGACGCACCTGGCGCCTGAGCAAATAGCCTCCCCCGTCCAGTCGCTCCCGCCTGTCCGCGCGGGAGCGGCTCCTGCGCCTTCGGATCACCGCTCATCGCCATCGCGTCGGCCGACAGGCGGCTGCTCGGCGACCGCCTGTCGTGCTCCACCCTACCGTCCATCCATTGCCGCTCCCTTCGCCGGAAAGACCGGAACTCTGCCGATAGGCTTCTCTCAGTAACTGTGCAGACAGACGCTTGTCCGGACTGCGGATCCCATCAGCTCGCGAGGAGAAAGGCCATGCCCAAACACGCCAATCCCGGAAACTTCGCCAACGATCCCGAACGGGCCGCCGCCGCCGGCCGCAAGGGCGGGCACAACAGTGGCGGCAACTTCGCCAACGACCCGCAGAAAGCCTCCGAGGCCGGCCGCAAGGGGGGTCGAAACAGCCACGGTGGCGGCCGCCAGCAACACTGACCCCTCCAGGCGGGAGTGCCCTCCCGCCTGTCAGAGCATTTCCACCGCCATTGCCGTTGCCTCGCCGCCGCCGATGCACAGGCTGGCGATGCCCCGTCGCCCGCCGCTGCGCCGCAGGGCGCCCAGCAGACTGACCAGGATGCGCACGCCGGATGCACCGATCGGATGCCCCAGGGCGCAGGCACCGCCATGGACGTTGACCCGCTCCGGGTCGAGCCGCAGATCGCGGACCGCCGCCAGGGTCACCACCGCGAAGGCCTCGTTGATCTCCCACAGGTCGACGTCGCCGACCGTCCAGCCGGTCCGCTCCAGCAACTTCTGCATGGCGCCGACCGGGGCGGTCGGGAACAGCCGCGGCTCATGGGCATGACTGGCATGACCGACGATAGTCGCCAGCGGCGCGAGCCCGAGTCGGCCGGCCGTGGAGCGGCGCATCAGCAGCAGCGCGGCGGCGCCGTCGGAGATCGAACTGGAGTTGGCCGGCGTCACCGTGCCGCCTTCGCGGAAGGCCGGCTTGAGCTCGGGAATCCGCTCCAGACGGGCCTTCGGCGGCTGCTCGTCATGCTCGATGAGCACTTCGCCGCCCCGTCCACTCAGCCTCACCGACGCGATCTCCCAGGCGAAGGCGCCGGATTCGATGGCCACCCGGGCACGGCTCGTCGAGGCGATGGCCCAGGCGTCCTGCTCCTCGCGGCTGAAACCGTAGCTGGCCGCGCAATCCTCGGCGAAGGTGCCCATCAGCCGGCCGCGGTCGAAGTAGGCATCCTCCAGGCCGTCGAAGAACATATGGTCGAGGGCCTGCCGATGTCCGAGCCGGTAGCCGCCACGCGCACCGGGCAGCAGGTAGGGCGCGTTGCTCATGGACTCCATGCCGCCGGCCAGCATGACCTCGGTGCTGCCGGCGAGCAGCAGGTCGTGGGCCAGCATGGCGGCCTTCATCCCCGAGCCGCACACCTTGTTGACCGTGGTGCAGCCGACCGACAGCGGCAAGCCGGCCGCGATCGCCGCCTGGCGGGCCGGCGCCTGGCCGAGGCCGGCCGGCAGCACGCAGCCGAGGATCAGCTCCTGCACCCGCTCGCCGGCGACGCCGGCCCGCTCCAGCGCCGCGCGCACGGCGATGCCGCCCAGTTGCGGGGCGCTCAGTTCGGAAAGTTCGCCCTGGAACGCGCCGAGCGGCGTGCGGGCGGCGGAAACGATGACAACCGGATCTTGGGACATTGGATGCCCTCGCTATCAGTGATTGACGAAAGAAGGCGTGGAGCCCCTAACGGGCAGCCATGCGGATCGCGCCATCCAGACGGATGACCTCGCCGTTCAGGTACCCATTGGCGAGGATGTGCTCCACCAGCGCGGCAAACTCCTCGGGCCGGCCCAGCCGTGGCGGGAAGGGCACCATCTGGCCCAGCGACGCCTGCACCTCGGCCGGCATGCCCAGCAGCATCGGGGTCGCCATGATCCCGGGGGCGATGCACATGACGCGGATGCCGTGGCGGCACAGCTCCCGGGCCAGCGGCAGGGTCATCGCCACCACGCCGCCCTTGGAGGCGGCATAGGCGGCCTGGCCGATCTGCCCCTCGAAGGCCGCCACCGAGGCGGTATTGACGATCACTCCCCGCTCGCCCACGGCATCCGGCTCCGTCTCGCACATGATCGCCGCGGCCAGGCGGACCATGTTGAAGCTGCCCAGCAGGTTGATCTCCAGGGTGCGGGCGAAGGTTTCCAGGGCATGCGGCCCTTCGCGCCCGACCACCTTCTCCGCCGGGGCGATGCCAGCGCAGTTCACCAGGCCGCGCAGGCTGCCCATGTCGACGGCGGCCTCGAAGCAGGCGCGGGCGCTGTCGGCACGGGTCACGTCGGTTTCCACGAAGCGCGCCCGCTCGCCCAGCTCGGCGGCCAGCGCAGCACCGGCCTCGCGGTTGACGTCGGCCAGCACCACCTTGCCGCCCCGCCCGACGATCAGCCGCGCCGTCGCCGCCCCCAGTCCGGAACCCCCACCGGTCACTACGTACACGTTATCCCTGATCTGCATGGGCTTTCCTCCCTGTCCTGACGGAAAGTCTAGCCTCGGCCAGCCGATGGCGGCACCGGCGATGGAATCCGTCGCCGCCTCCTCCACGCCCCTCCCGCGATGAACCCGACATCCGCCGCTGTAACAAAACCGGCGCTGCTGCATCGGAACCACGAACCCGCCGGCCACCCGGGCCGGTGCCTCCCGCGAGCCAGCCCCGGCCTCGCGATCATCGTCAACAGCGGAGATAGAAACCATGAAAGCCAGCCTCCCTGCCGTCTCGGCCGCCAGTCTCGCCCTCGCCCTGGGTACCGCCCTCGCCCTTTCCAGCGCCCCGCCCGCCGCCCAGGCAGCGGACAACGAGAAATGCTACGGCATCGCCCTCAAGGGCAAGAACGACTGCGCCGCCGGTCCGGGCACCACCTGCGCCGGCACCGCCAAGGTCGACTACCAGGGCAACGCCTGGAAATACGTGCCCGCTGGCACCTGCGAAAAAACCGCCTCGCCCACCTCGCCGACCGGCTCCGGCCAGCTCACGCCCTTCAAGGAAATCAAGCAGGAGGCCTGAGCGCCGGCCATGATCATTCCCTCTCCACGCGCCGCGGCAGGCGGCGCTCCTGCGCCGGCAAGCGGCCTGCCCCCGCGGGCGGGCCTGGGACTCAAGCCGCAGCATTTCCGGCAGATTCTCGAGACGAGTCCGGGCATCGGCTTCTTCGAGATCCACGCCGAGAACTACCTGGTGGAGGGCGGCCCCCTCCACCACTACCTCGGCCTGATCCGCGAGCGCTATTCCCTGTCCATCCACGGCGTCGGACTGTCGATCGGCGCCGAGCAGCCGCTCGACGAGGTTCACCTCCAGCGCCTGGCCGGGCTGCTCCAGCGCTACCAGCCGGCATCCTTCTCGGAGCACCTGGCCTGGTCCAGCCACGGCGACCTCTTCCTCAACGATCTGCTCCCCGTGCCCTACGACGCGGCAACCCTGGCGCGGGTCTGCGAACACATCGACCGAGTGCAGGAACGCCTCAAGCGGCGCATGCTGTTGGAAAACCCGGCGACCTATGTCGAATTCGCGACCTCCACCCTGGACGAAGCGACCTTCATCGCCGAGGTGGTCCGCCGCACCGGCTGCGGGCTGCTGCTGGATGTGAACAACGCCTATGTCTCCTGCGTCAACCACGGTCGGAACACCGCCGCCTATCTCGACGCCCTGCCCCTCGATGCGGTCGGCGAGCTCCACCTCGCCGGCTTCGCCGAGGACCGCGACGGCGCCGGTGGGCGCCTGCTGATCGACAGTCACGGCGCCCCCGTCGACACGGCCGTGTGGGCGCTCTACAGGCAAGTGCTGCGCCGCACCGGCCCGCTGCCGACCCTGCTCGAGCGCGACAACGACGTGCCGTCCCTGGAGGTGCTGCTGGCCGAGGCCGGGCAGGCCGAAACGCTGCTCGCCAGCGAAACGGCCCGGCGCCGGGAGGTGCCGACATGAGCCTGCAGGAGGAATTCGCCGCCGCGCTGCTCGATCCCGAGCGCCCCTGCCCCCCGCGCCTGAGAAGCTGGAACGGCTCCGATCCGGCCGCGCGCTTCGCGGTCTATCGCAACAACGTCGTTGCCTCCCTGGTCGATGCCCTGGCCGAGACCTTTCCGGTGGTGCACCAACTGGTCGGTGAGGGCTTCTTCCGCGCCATGGCGCGCCTCCATGTGTGCGCCACACCGCCGCACACGCGCATCCTGGCGCACTACGGCGAAGACTTCGCGGCCTTTATCGAGAACTTCACCCCCGCCGCCGGCCTGCCCTATCTGGCCGATGTGGCGCGCCTGGAGTTCCTCCGCGTCCGCGCCTGCCACGCGGCGGACGTCCCCGCAGCGGACAGCGCTGCGCTCGCCACCCTGCTGGGCGATACGGAGCGGCTCACGTGCCTGCGCCTCCATCTGCACCCCTCGCTGGCGCTGCTGCGCTCGCCCTTTGCCGTCGTCTCGCTATGGGCGGCCCATCAGGGGGCGCTCGACATTGCCCAGGTCGACCCCGGCCGCCCGGAGAATGCCCTGGTCCTGCGCAACGGCCTGGAGGTCGGGGTGAGCGGCCTCTCTGCCGCGGAGGCCGTCTTCGTCGGTCAGCTGCAGGAAAGCGTGACGCTCGGCCGGGCCGCGTCCATGACACCCGGTCTCGATATCGCGCGCCCACTGGCGCAGTTGATCCGCACCGGAGCCATCAGCCATTTCACCTTCGCAAGCGGAGAGCACCCAGCATGAACGACAGAACCTCTCTTCCCGCGCGCCTGATCGCCCGCGCCGTCGATGGCTGCCAGCAGATTCCCTACGGCCTGATCGCCTTCCTCGCCCGCTTTTCCATCGCCGCGGTATTCTGGAAGTCCGGCCAGACCAAGGTCGAAGGTCTGGCCATCGATCTTGTCTCCGGAACTTTCGAACCGGGCCTGCCACGACTGGCCGCCTCGACCGTGCCGCTGTTCGCCGAGGAGTACCGGGTGCCGCTGCTGCCGCCGGAGCTGGCTGCCCAACTGGCGGCCTTCGCCGAGCATTTTTTTCCGGTGCTGATCCTGGCCGGCCTGGCGACGCGCTTTTCGGCGCTGGCCCTGCTGGGCATGACCCTGGTCATCCAGCTCTTCGTCTATCCCGGCGCCTATCCGACCCATGGCGTCTGGGCCGCCTGCCTGCTATTGCTGATAGCGCGCGGACCGGGAGCCTTCTCGCTCGACCGGCTGATAGCCAGACGACATGGATACGATCGGCACCCCGGGATCTGAGAAAATGAACGAAGAACAAGCGTTGATCCAAGGAGTGCAACGCGGCGAGACGGCGGCATGCGAGACCGTCATTCGCACCCACCACCGCTTCCTCATCGCCATGGCGACCCCGCTGGTCGGCGCGGACCTGGCCGCGGACGTGGCCCAGGAAACCTGGATCAGGGCCTTCGCCGCCATTGCCGCTTTCGAGGGCCGCTCGCGGCTGCGCACCTGGCTGGCGCGCATCGCCCTGAACGAGGCCCAGGTCCTGCTGCGCCGACGCCGGCGCGAGCTGTCCTGGGATTGCTGGGGGGAGGACCCGGGTTCGCCCCTCGCCGGTCGCTTCGATGCCGCCGGCGGCTGGGCCCGCCCGCCGCAGCCCTGGCATCACGACACCCCGGAGTCGCTGCTCACCGGGGCCGAGCTGTACGCCTGCATCCGCAAGCACCTGCATCGCCTGCCGGACGACCAGCAGGCGGTGCTGACCATGCGCGAGCTGGCGGGGCTGGAGTTCGCCGAAATCGCCCGCGCCCTGGGACTGACCGAAGGCCATGTGCGCGTCCTGCTGCACCGCGCGCGCCAGCGCCTGCAGGCCATGCTGGAACGTTTCGAGGAGGAAGGAACATGCTGAAGTGCCGGGAGGTGTCGGAACTCGGATCGGAGTTCATCGACGGGCGGCTGGGCTTGCGGAGCCGCCTGGCGGTGCTCGCGCACCTCGGCCTCTGCCCCCATTGCCGCCGCTACCTCAAGCAGCTGCGCCTGACGAGCGAAACCCTGCAGCGGCTGCCGCCGGAGGACGAGCCCAACGCCCCGGCCATCCTCGAGGCCATCTGCCAGCCCCCGGACGGGCCGAAGGCATGAGCTTGCCGCACGGCCGGCGTAACATTTCCCGGCCGGTGCCACCGTGCCGATTTCACAACCGCCGCGAGAGACGACCATGCTGATCCAGATCCCGCCCCGCTCGCACTGCCCGTCCTCCGAGATCACCCCGGAATCCGTCTACCTGTCGCGCCGGCGCTTTCTCGGTGCCGGGGCCGTGGCGCTGGGCGCCGCCGCCCTGCCCGCCTGGGCCCGTGCCGAAACCCCGCGCTATGCCGGGGTCGAGCCGGGCCAGGCGCCGGCCTGGTTCGCGCAGAAGCTGGCAGATACCCGCTGGCAGGCGGTCGAGGCGCCGGGCGAGGCGATCACGCCGTTTCGCGATGCCAGCCACTACAACAACTTCTACGAGTTCGGCCCGGACAAGGGCGAT
Source organism: Azotobacter salinestris (assembly GCF_009363155.1). NCBI lineage: Bacteria > Pseudomonadati > Pseudomonadota > Gammaproteobacteria > Pseudomonadales > Pseudomonadaceae > Azotobacter > Azotobacter salinestris. The sequence goes on along the minus strand of NZ_CP045302.1, from coordinate 3,531,504 downwards.
CCGGCGGCGAATGCCGGCCAGTTGCCCACCGAGCCCTGGACGGTGCGGATCGACGGCGAGGTCGGCAAGCCGGGCCAGTACGCCCTGGAGGACCTGGTCCGCCCGCATGCGCTGGAGGAGCGCATCTACCGCCTGCGCTGCGTGGAGGCCTGGTCGATGGTGATCCCCTGGCTGGGCTTTCCCCTCGCCGAGCTGCTCAAGCGCGCCGAGCCCACCGGCAACGCCCGGTACGTGGCCTTCGAGACACTCGTCGATCCCGAGCACATGCCCGGCCAGCGCTCGCGCTTCGCCCTGCTCGACTGGCCGTACCGGGAGGGCCTGCGCCTCGACGAGGCGATGCACCCGCTGACCCTCCTGGCGGTGGGCATGTACGGCCGCGTGCTGCCCAACCAGAACGGCGCGCCGCTGCGGCTGGTGGTGCCCTGGAAGTACGGTTTCAAGAGCATCAAGTCGATCGTGCGCATCAGCCTGACCGAGCGCCAGCCCTACACCAGCTGGCAGAACCGGGCGCCCGAGGAGTACGGCTTCTACGCCAACGTCAATCCCGCCGTGGACCACCCGCGCTGGAGCCAGAAGCGCGAGCGGCGTCTGCCCAGCGGCCTGTTCAGCCCCAACCTGCGCGACACCCTGCCGTTCAACGGCTACGCCGAGGAGGTCGCCGGCCTCTACAGCGGCATGGACCTGACCCGAGAGTACTGATGAAGCATCTCTTGTGGCGCTGTTGCGTCTTCGTCGCGGCCCTGCTGCCGCCACCGTACTGGCTGTACCAGGCCTGGACCTTCGCCCTCGGCCCGGATCCGGGCAAGGTGCTGCTCGAGCGCCTCGGCCAGGGCGCCCTGATCCTGCTGCTGCTGACCCTCTGCCTGACCCCGCTGCAGCGGGCGACGCACTGGAGCGGCTGGGCGCTGGTGCGCCGCCAGCTCGGCCTTTGGTGCTTCGCCTATGCCTGCCTGCACCTTCTGGCCTACCTGGTCTTCGTCCTCGGCCTGGACTTCGCCCAACTCGGCGGCGAGTTGCAGAAACGCCCTTACATCCTGGTAGGCGCGCTGGCCTGGTGCAGCCTGCTGCCGCTCGCCCTCACCTCGAACCGCTTCAGCATGCGCCGCCTGGGCCGCCGCTGGAAACCGCTGCACCGCCTGGTCTACGCGGCCCTCGGCCTGGCGCTGCTGCACATGCTCTGGGTGGTGCGCTCGGACATCGGCCAGTGGCTGCTGTATTTCGCCTGGGCCCTGTTCCTGCTGGCCCTGCGCCTGCCCGGCGTGGGGCGCCGGCTCGGCCATAGGGCCGGCACCCCGTAGGGCGGGTGCAACCCGCCGGACAGGGGCGGAACCGGCTCCACAGTGGCGGGTTTCACCCGCCCTCCCCATCAGCCCGGAAAAAGCCCTTTGGAATCATGCGGATAAAATAAAATCCGGCATTCTGCCCGACTGGCATGCATTCTGCCTTTAGACTTGAAGCCAGTGCGATAGAGCCGCCCCGAGGGATCGGGCTATCGCCCCCAGCCAAAACCACGAGTAGAGGAAACACTCATGCGTATAGCCTCCTGCCTGCTGGGCAGCGCCCTGGCCGTTGCCCTGTCGTCCGGCACGGCCCTCGCTGCGGAAGAGCTCACCGGCACCCTGAAGAAGATCAAGGACACCGGCACCATCACCCTCGGCCACCGCGACGCCTCCATTCCTTTCTCCTACCTGGGCGGCACCTCGCGCCAGCCGATCGGCTATTCCCACGACCTGCAGCTGAAGGTGGTCGAGGCGCTCAAGCAGCAGCTCGGCCTGCCCGAACTCAAGGTGCGCTATACCCTGGTCACCTCGCAGACGCGCATTCCGCTGGTGCAGAATGGCACCGTCGACCTGGAGTGCGGCTCCACCACCAACAACCCGGAGCGCCAGCAGCAGGTGGCCTTCTCGGTGGGCATCTTCGAGGTCGGCACCCGCCTGCTGACCAAAAAGACCTCGGGCATCCAGGACTTCCCCGACCTCAAGGGCAAGAACGTGGTGACCACCGCCGGCACCACCTCCGAGCGCCTGCTCAAGGCGATGAACGTCGAGCAGCAGATGGGCATGAACGTCATCGCCGCCAAGGATCACGGCGAAGCCTTCCTCATGCTCGAGTCCAACCGCGCGGTGGCCTTCATGATGGACGACGCCCTGCTCTACGGCGAGATGGCCAAGGCCAGGAAGCCCGACGACTGGGTCGTGGTCGGCACGCCGCAGTCCTACGAGATCTACGGCTGCATGCTGCGCAAGGACGACCCGGCGTTCAAGAAGGCGGTCGACGACGCCCTGGTCGCCACCTTCAAGTCCGGCGAGATCAACGCCATCTACGACAAGTGGTTCCTGCAGCCGATCCCGCCCAAGGGCCTGAACCTCAACTTCCCGATGAGCGACGAGCTGAAGAAGCTGATCGCCGAGCCCACCGACAAGGCTGCCGAGCAGCTGTAAGCGTCGCCGCCCTGCGCTGGGAGTCCGCCCTGCGCAGGCCGCCCTCATCGTGCAGATCGGAGGCAATTGCCCATGGATTACAACTGGGACTGGGGCGTGTTCTTCAGATCCACCGGGATCGGCGACGAGATCTACCTCGACTGGTTCATCGCCGGTCTCGGCTGGACCCTCGCCGTCGCCCTGGTCGGCTGGATCATCGCCCTGCTGCTGGGCTCGCTGCTCGGCGTGCTGCGCACCCTGCCGAACCGCTGGCTGTCCGGCCTCGCCACCGCCTACGTGGAACTCTTTCGCAACGTGCCGCTGCTGGTGCAGCTGTTCCTCTGGTACTTCCTGGTGCCGGACTTCCTGCCCGAGCCGCTCGAGCTGTGGTTCAAGCAGGACCTGAGCCCCGCCACCTCGGCCTACCTGAGCGTGGTGGTGTGCCTCGGCCTGTTCACCGCCGCGCGGGTCTGCGAGCAGGTGCGTACCGGCATCCAGGCGCTGCCGGGGGGCCAGACTGCCGCGGCCCTGGCACTCGGCCTGCGGACCGGGCAGATCTACCGCCAGGTGCTGCTGCCGCAGGCCTTCCGGATCATCATCCCGCCGCTGACCTCGGAGTTCCTCAACATCTTCAAGAACTCCTCGGTGGCGTCCTTGATCGGCCTGATGGAGCTGCTGGCGCAGACCCGGCAGACCGCGGAGTTCTCCGCCAACCTGTTCGAGGCCTTCACCCTGGCCACGCTGATCTACTTCACCCTGAACATGAGCCTGATGCTCGTCATGCGCCGGATCGAGAAGAAGGTCGCGGTGCCGGGCCTGATCGCGGGGGGCAAATGATGGATTTCAGCGCGATTCCCGCTTCGCTCCCGGTGCTCTGGGAGGGCATGCAGACCACCCTGCTGCTGCTCGTGCTGGGCGTGCTCGGCGGCGTGGTGCTGGGCACCCTGCTGGCGATGCTGCGCCTTTCGCACAACCCGCTGCTGGCCGGCATCGCCGCCACCTACGTCAACTACTTCCGCTCCATCCCGCTGCTCTTGGTGATCATCTGGTTCTACTTCGCGGTGCCCTTCGTGCTGCGCGCGATCACCGGCGAGGACAGCCCGGTGGGCGCCTTCGCCTCCTGCCTGGTGGCCTTCGTGATGTTCGAGGCGGCCTACTTCTGCGAGATCGTCCGCGCCGGCATCCAGTCGATTCCGCGCGGCCAGATGAGCGCCGCCCAGGCGCTGGGGATGACCTACGGGCAGAGCATGCGCCTGATCATCCTGCCGCAGGCCTTCCGCAAGATGACCCCGCTGCTGCTGCAGCAGAGCATCATCCTCTTCCAGGACACCTCGCTGGTCTACAGCGTCGGCCTGATGGACTTCCTCAACGCCGCCCGTTCGAGCGGCGACATCATCGGTCAGCCCCACGAGTTCCTGATCTTCGCCGGCCTGGTGTACTTCGTCGTCAGCTTCGCCGCCTCGCAGCTGGTCAAGCGTCTGCAGAAAAGGTTAACCGTATGATTTCGATCCGAAACGTCAGCAAGTGGTACGGGGACTTCCAGGTTCTCAGCGACTGCAGCACCGAGGTGCAGAAGGGCGAGGTGGTGGTGGTCTGCGGACCGTCCGGCTCCGGCAAGTCCACCCTGATCAAGTGCGTCAACGCTCTGGAGCCCTTCCAGCAGGGCGACATCCTGGTCGACGGCACCTCCCTGGCCGCCCCCAGGACCGACCTGCCGAAGCTGCGCGCGCGGGTCGGCATGGTGTTCCAGCACTTCGAGCTGTTCCCCCACCTGACGGTCACCGAGAACCTGACCCTGGCGCAGATCAAGGTGCTCGGCCGCAGCAAGGCCGAAGCCACCGACAAGGGCTTGGCGCTGCTCGAGCGGGTCGGCCTCGAGGCCCACGCCCACAAGCATCCCGGCCAGCTCTCCGGCGGCCAGCAGCAGCGCGTGGCGATCGCCCGCGCGCTGGCCATGGACCCGGTGGTGATGCTGTTCGACGAGCCGACCTCGGCGCTCGACCCGGAAATGGTCAACGAGGTGCTCGACGTGATGGTCCAGCTCGCCCAGGAAGGCATGACCATGATGTGCGTGACCCACGAGATGGGCTTCGCCCGCAAGGTCGCCAACCGGGTGATCTTCATGGACCGCGGCAGCATCGTCGAGGACTGCGCCACGGAGGCGTTCTTCGGCGACATCTCGGCGCGCAGCGAGCGCGCCCGGCAGTTCCTCGCCAAGATCCTCCCGCATTGAGAGCCGTCCCTTGACTGCTCCCCTCCCTGAAGGAAGGGGATTCCCAATTCACCGAGAACCGGACAGCGGTACTTGACCAATGCCACTTACATTCTCTCCAAGGGCTAACACCGCCAGCCCGGCGGCTTTAATGTTGATCGCGGCATTCACGTCGCGGTCGTGTTCGGTTCCGCACTCCGGGCAGCTCCAGGAGCGGACCGGCAGAGGCAGCCGCTCAAGGATATGCCCGCAACACGAGCAACGCTTTGAGCTGGGATACCAGCGGTCGATGCCGACCACCTGCCTCCCAGCCCAGCCACCCTTGTACTCCAGCTGGCGCACGAACTCGCCCCAGCCGGCATCGGCGATGGCTTTGCCCAGCTTCGGGTTGCGGATCAGGTTCTTCACGGCGAGGGATTCGACGCAGACCACTTGGTTCTCGTTGATCAGTCTGCGGGACAGCTTGTGCAAGCGGTCCATGCGGCAATCGGAGATTCTGGCGTGAATACGGGCCACCTTCAGCCGGGCCTTGGCGCGGTTCTTCGAGCCGAGCTTTTTCCTGCTCAGCCGGTGCTGCGCCAGGGCCAACCGGGTGGCGTATCTGGCCGTATGGCGGGGATTGCCGATGCGTTCGCCCTCGCTGGTGACGAACAGGTCTTTCAGGCCCAGGTCGATGCCGATCATCTGCGGCGTGACGGGCAAGGCCTCAGGTTCGAACTCGCACAGGCAGGACACGAAGTACCGGCCTGCAGAGTCTTTGGAAACGGTGACGGTGGACGGCTCGCCAGGAAGCGGCCGGCTCCAGCGGATATCCAGCGGCGTCCTGGACTTGGCCAGGTACAGCTTGCCGTCCCGGTAGCTGAACGCCGACCGGGTGAACTCGGCGGACTGGCGATGCTTCTTGCTCTTGAATGCCGGGTACTTCGTGCGGCCCGCAAAGAAGTTCCTGAACGCGGTCTGCTGATGGCGAAGGCACTGCTGCAGCGGGACGCACGACACCTCGTTCAGCCACGGCAACTCACCGGAGCGCTTGAGCCTGGTGAGTTCCGCATTGGCTTCCAGATACCCGACCTTCTCCTGCCGCTGGAAGAATGCATCGGTTCGCCAGCGCAGGACATGGTTATAGACAAAGCGCGTACAGCCGAACGTCTGAGCCAGCAATTGCGCCTGCTCAGGTGTCGGGTAGAAACGGTATTTGTACGCACGGTTCATGCATCACATTTTGCCATCCGCAATGTGAAGATGGCCACACCGAAACGGAGGAAGCGGGAACAGGGGCGCTCTGCGAGCGCCGCGCTATCCCTCCCCGCACTAGAAGTCCGGGGTTTCCCGCGCAAAATCAGATGAAGCACTGCCTGTCCGCGTTCGCGCCCGCCCTGCTCGCCCTGGGCCTGCTGCTGTCGCCCGCGCTGCGCGCCGCCGAGGCCGAAACGGCGCCGCCGCGGCCGCGGGTGGCCCTCCTCGCCACCGGCGGCACCATCGCCGGCGCCGGCGCCAGCGCCGCCAACAGCGCCACCTACCAGGCGGCCAGGGTCCCGGTCGAGCAACTGCTCGCCGGCGTGCCGCAACTCGCCGAGCTGGCCGAGGTGCGCGGCGAACAGGTGTTCCAGCTCGCCTCGGAAAGCTTCGGCAACGAGCAGCTGCTGGCGCTCGGCAGGCGCGTCGCCGCGCTGGCGGAGAATCCCGAGGTCGACGGCATCGTCATCACCCACGGCACCGACACCCTGGAGGAGACCGCCTACTTCCTCACCCTGGTCGAGCGCACCGACAAGCCCATCGTGCTGGTCGGCTCCATGCGCCCGGGCACCGCCCTGTCCGCCGACGGCGCGCTCAACCTGTACAACGCCGTCGCCGTGGCCGGCGATCCGGCATCGCGCGGTAAGGGCGTGCTGGTGACCCTGAACGACGAGATCCACTCCGGGCGCGATGTCAGCAAGGCGCTGAACATCAAGACCGAAGCCTTCAAGAGCCCCTGGGGCCCGCTGGGCATGGTGGTCGAAGGCAGGAGCTACTGGTTCCGCCTGCCGGCCAAGCGCCACACGCTGAACTCCGAGTTCGACATCCGCCAGATCGCCAGCCTGCCGCGGGTCGACATCGCCTATGCCTACGGCAACCTCGACGACACCGCCTACCGGGCCTTCGCCGGCGCCGGAGCCAGGGCGATCGTGCATGCCGGCACCGGCAACGGCTCGGTCGCCGCCCCCGTGGTGCCGGCCCTGCGGGCGCTGCGCGAAGAGGGCCTGCAGATCATCCGCGCCTCGCGCGCCGACCAGGGCGGCTTCGTCCTGCGCAACGCCGAGCAGCCGGACGACCGCTACGACTGGGTGGTCGCCCACGACCTCAACCCGCAGAAGGCGCGCATCCTCGCCATGCTCGCCCTGACCCGGACCCGGACCCAGGACAGCCGGGAGCTGCAGCGGATCTTCTGGGAATACTGACCGGCACGGCCCGCCGCACTTGCGGCCCGCCCGCCGGCGGCCGAAGCTATGCGCCTTTCCGTCGGAGCCGCCCATGAACACCGCCGAACTCACCCGCCGCCTGCACGCCATCCGCGACGCCAACGACTGGCGGCGCTTCCACAGCCCGAAGAACCTGGCGATGGCCGCCAGCGTGGAAATGGCCGAGCTGGTGGAGATCTTCCAGTGGAAGACCGAGGACGAATCCCGCGCCCTGCCCGCCGAGGAGTTGGCGCACGCCGGCCAGGAGATCGGCGACGTGGTCCTCTACCTCCTCCTGCTGTGCGCCGAACTCGGCCTGGATATGGACGAGGTGGTGCGCGCCAAGCTGGCCGACAGCGAACGGCGCTTCGCCCGATGAGCGACCGCCACTTTGACGACCTGGCCCTGCGTTTCGCCGAGAAGATCTACGGCGGCGCCAAGGGCGCGATCCGCCTCGCCGTGCTCCAGGCCGACCTGGCCGAAGCCCTGCCCGAACGCCCGCTGCGGGTCCTCGACGTCGGCGCCGGACTCGGCCACATGGCGCTCTGGCTGGCCGAGCGCGGCCACCGGGTGACCCTCGCCGAGCCGGCCGCGCCGATGCTCGATGCCGCCCGCGAACGCTTCGCCGCCGCCGGCCGGCAGGCCACCTTCCTCCAGGCGCCCTGGCAGGAACTGCTCGGCCGACTCGATGCGCCTTTCGATCTGGTGCTCTGCCACGCCGTGCTGGAATGGCTGGCCGAACCGCACCACATCCTCCCGGTGCTGCACCAGCTCACCGCGCCCGGCGGCTGGCTGTCGCTGGCCTTCTACAACAAGGACGCGCTGATCTACCGCAACCTGCTCAAGGGCCATTTCCGCAAGCTGCGCAAGGAACGGTTCGCCGGCGAAGGCCGCAGCCTGACCCCGCAGCGCCCGCTCGACCCGCGCGAGCTGAAGGCTGCGATGGAAAGCACCTGGCAGATCGACAGTGAAAGCGGCGTTCGCGTGTTCCACGACTACATGCCGGCGGAATTCCAGGCCAAGGCGGAACTGCTCGACCTCCTGGAGATGGAGCTGGCCTACCGTCGCCATCCGGCCTTCGCCGGCCTCGGCCGCTACCTGCACTGGCTCTGCCGGCCGCGTCCGGCTTGATAGGGTTGCTAAGCTTGTAACGAAGACCATCGCTGCCCCAGCGAGCATTTCCCCTCTCCAGCGGAGAGGAAACAGGGGAGGGCCACCTGCATGCATCGCCTGGCCGCATTGTCGCTCTGTCTCGGGCTCGGCGCCTGCCAGAGCCCCAATCCCTACCGCGCCGAGTCCCTGCCCCTGCCCCCGGCGCCACCTGCGGCCGCCACGGTCTTCGAGCCCGATATCTATCCGGCCGCACCAAGGGACTACGCCGCCTACCGCGACTGGGCCTGGCTGCACGACCGCCCGCCGGGCGGCAGCGCCGGCCTGGACGCCGGCCAGGTCCAGACAGCCCTCTCCGCCGTGCTGGACCAGCACGGCCTGCGCCCGGCCCACCCGAGCGCCGAGGCGGACCTGCGGGTCAGCGCGCGACTGGCCCTGAAGCGGCGCATCCGCGCCTACAGGGATTACTACGGCCCCTTTGGCGGCTACTACGGCTATGGCTATCACTGGGATCATTTCGGGGTCTGGGGTCGGGCTCCCCTCGTCTACCGCTACGAGGAGCAGGTGCTGGTGGTACACATCGCGCTCATCGACGGGAGCGACGGCCGGCGGGTCTGGCGCGGCAGCGGCGAGGCCCGGGTCGACGACGGCCAGCGCGGCCGCGCCAGGGCCCTGCACCGGGCGGCTCGTCGAGCCCTGCAAGGCTTTCCGCCGTAGACTGGAGGGCACCCTCCTTTCCCCTCACGGGGAAAAGGACCGGGGCAAGGGGAAAAAGCCCGCGGCACCCTCGCTGCCGCGCGCATCGTCACCGGAGAAACCACCATGCGAACCCGTCTGCTGCTGCCCCTTCTGCTGCTGCTCGCCGCCTGTCAGAGCGTTCAGCTCGAGCGTGATTTCGACCCCAGCCGCGACTTCGGCGCCTACCGCACCTGGAGCTGGCAGGAGCCGGCGCTGCAGTTCCGCCCCGCCGACCCGCGCCTGAAGAGCGACCTCACCGAACAGCGCATACGCGCTGCCGTGGCCGAACAGCTCGACCAGCGCGGCCTGCGCCAGGCTCCGTCCGGCAGCCGGGGCGACATCCGGGTGCAGGTCTGGCTGATCGTCGACAACCGCCAGAGCCAGGTCACCACCTACTCCGGCGGCTACTGGGGCAACCCCTGGTACGGCTACTGGGGCGGCCCCGGCTTCGGCGAAACCCGCACCTACGACTACCAGGTCGGCACCCTGCAGATCGACTTCTACGATGGTCGCGACGGCAAGCTGGTCTGGCGCGGCAGCGCCCAGCAGGTCCTGCGCGAGGGCCCCTACGATCCGGCCGAGCGCACCCGGAAGATCCGCGAGACTGTGGCCCGGGTGCTGTCGCAGTACCCGCCGCATTGAGGGATGGGCCCGTCCCGGTTGCCGGCGCAATGGCCGGTGACCGGGTGCGTCACACCCCTTCCAGCAGCACGTCCAGATCCAGCGTCGAACGCCGCCCCAGATCCTTGCGATGGGCCCCGAGGAAACCCTCGGCCGCCTTACGGCCCTGGTCGCGCAGCATGGTCAGGAACCCCCACTCCCCGTTCAGCTTCGAGGAGTAGCCCAGTTCCAGCAGCACGTCGCTGGAGATCCGGTGAATCCGCATCGAGGCCCAGCGGGCACTCTCGTTATTGCCGAGGCAAACCATCTGGCGCATCAGCGCGATCATCTTCAGCTCCTTGAGCAGCACGGAGTTGAAGGACACCTCGTTGAGGCGGCTGAGGATGTGGCGTGCCGAGCGCGGCGTGCCCGGACGCTCGATGGGATTGATCTGCACCAGGATGGTGTCGCTCGACTCGCACTCGCGCACCAGCGGGGTGATGGTGGGATTGCCGGCGTAACCCCCGTCCCAGTAGGCGTCACCGTCGATCTCGATGGCCTGGAACAGGTTCGGCAGGCAGGCCGAGGCCAGCAGCGCATCGAGCGTCAGGTCGTCGTTGCGGAACACCCGCCCGCGGCCGGTACGCACGTTGGTCGCAGTCACGAACAGCTTGATCGGCCCGTCGGCCAGATGCGCGAAATCGATGGACTCCTCAAGGATGGCCCGCAGGGGATTGGTTCCGACCGGATTCAGGTCATAGGGCGAGAACACCCGCGCCACCATGTCCATGGTCAGGAACATGGGCGAGTAGTCCAGGGTCCAGCGCCCCAGCAGCACGTCGAGCGGACTGCGCCGGAACGGGCTGAATCGTGCGGCTTTCGAGACCCGGCGCCAGAACGCCTCCAGTGCACGACGGGCCCCCGTTGCCCCGCCGCGGGCGTAGCCGTCCACCAGGACAGCCGCATTCATGGCACCGGCCGAGGTTCCCGAGATGCCATCCAGTTGAAGTTCCGGCTCTTCGAGCAGCCGGTCGAGCACACCCCAGGTAAAGGCTCCGTGGGCACCGCCTCCCTGCAGCGCAAGATCCACCCGCAGGGGATCCTGTTGCGTCCTGTCTGGTCCTGGTGAAGGCATGGCTTTCCCCCAAACAGCGACAAAGGAATATTTTCGGGCAACGCTACACACAGGCAGCCCGGCTTGTTCTTAGGTGACACAGACCGCGCCACATTTTACTTAAAATCCATTGTGATATTGCCGAATCTCGGAAATGCCGACAAACGGCTATAAAGGAGAGCAAAAAGCTTTCGTTTGCCACTATTGACAGACAAGCACACGCCCACATGCATGGGCGCCTGCAGCCAAGCCGGAGTGCCAGGTGATATATCGAATAAAGGCACAACGATATTTATATGCCATCACGGCAACGGGTGTAGTCCGCTGCTCGACGTCCTGTCTGGTCGAATGAGAGGACAGCCCTCATCGACACTGGCGACGACCTGCCCACCCTTCCTGCGGCGGCACCTCACGTCAGCATCTGGACCGATCTCTGCCAGCCTGGTACGGAAAATCCTGCGCCAACTGGAAAGTCAAAATATCGTCAGTTTGAATTGCCGCACGAAAAACCACAAAAAATATGGCACTTTTATGACGCAGCGATATTATATCGATAGTGATTGGCCATAACCGACTATTGATATCATTGTGAAATCATCACAACATCATCACGCAGGAGCGAATCACGCCACTTTTGACCAAGTGGTCTGTAATGCCGGAGCGCCTGGCATCATCGGGCCCTCTGTAAAAGCCACGTAGACGGGTGTCTTGACAGTACATCCGCGCCCGATACAGGCGACCTGCCGGCATCCACGCTCTTAGAAAAAGGCGAGCCGGACGAGCTGCCAACCGTTTTCAGCATGAAAAATACGTCAATAAATCATCACATTAAAAAAGCAAAACTAGAAACTTGGCATGCAAGGGGGAGGACGAGCATGATCGATACTTTTATTAAAATTATTATATCAACTGTGCCAATTACAGATGCGTGCAAGGTGAAAAATGCTTCAGGTATGGATTGCTTGCGCTTTGATTTCAATATTTACCCTGTATCTCAACAGCCTGATTCACGAAGCCAGAAGTGAATTGCAGGAACAGGTCAACATCTTGCAGGAGGAATTGCGCGCAATAAAGACTTGCTTCGATACCACACACATCAAGAGACCCCGAATCGAACTCCATAGCAATCAGCAGCATTTTGAAAGCAGTGACTTCCCGAGACCCGAGAAAAGAATCCACTTTTAAACCCTCAGGCAGCGCACAGGAAAGAAAAAGCCAGTCTCGGACTGCGGATCGCCGCAACACGGGACCGACAACAGAAGTCAAGACACCTGGATCCGACATATATCGCCCCTGTGGCTGCTGACCTTTTTCAAAGATCGCAAAACTCAGCCCCTACATTTTCAACCTATCGATTTCGCCGCAGCCAAGAAAGCCTTGGAAAGGGCCAACCGGGTCAGTGCGTGTCATGGCCGGCCGGCTTCAAGCTCCGCCCCCGCTCATCGAACCACGGGTCGCCTCTGCCGTCACATTCACCTAAGGAAACTCTGAAAAAGCCCCATTTTCACGAGATCACATGCCCTGTAAGCCGCATGATTACTGGCTTGTGATTTTCAGAAAAAGTCTTTTTCAGATCATCCCTAAAGGCTTTACCCGAGTGTCCGTTGCACGACTCGGAAAGTTGCCGAAGGGATGCTTGCAGCTCCCGGCTCCTCCACTCGCCAGCCTTGCGCCCGGCGCCCGGCCACTGGCGAAGTAGCCGCCCCAATCCCTCGGGACGGCCCTGGACAGCACCTGTGCCGTTCGGAAACCACAGGCGCGACGAGCTGCCCTGAAGCCGTATGGCCTTGCGCAGGTCCCTATGGAAACCGCTTCCTCCTGGCCAGGCGGAGCCGCACCGGCTGCAGTCGGTGTCCCCTGTCCTCCAGAACCGGGCGAGATGCCGTTTTGTTCTCAGGGCACATACCCCTCCACCGCTCCCGTCCGGCCCGGACAGTAGCAGGGCTCGCCGGACAGCAGGGGCGCGGCCAGGGGGCAGGTGCCGCTATAGGTCGCACAGCGGTCGCCCAGGCTTCGCCGTTCGGCGGTGCCGGGGAAGCTGCCCTCGGCGGTGACGCAGGCACAGGACGAGCCCGTCGCGATTTCGCCGTCCAGGGGACAGGCGCCCCGCGCACTGCTGCAGGCATTGGCCGGTGGCGCGGCGGCAGGGTCGGGCACCAGCGAGCCCGCGGCCGCCCCCGATGGCAGGTTGCACCAGCAGGGCGTGCCGATGGGGCCGGAACCCTCGACCCGGCAGGTGGCGGCGGCCGTACCGCAGGTGCTGGAGGTAGCGGCAGGTAAAGGCTCGGCCGGACGCTCCGCCCCCGGCTCGCCGGCGGCCGCCAGCCGCTGCCTGCCGTGCAGCTTCACCCAGGCCACGTAGCGCGTCTCGGCCTCGTAGGCTTCGCGTTCCACGGCCTCATAGTTGCGCAGGTAGCGGGTGGCGAACTCCGGGATGCCCCAGCGCTGGTACTGGTCGACGTGGGTCAGCTCGTGCGTCCAGAGCGTCGGGTTGTAGAGCGCATCGCTGGCTTCCTTGAACACCACGACGTAATCGAGGGCGATGGCCTGGGTATCGCCATAGCGAATCAGGTTCCACTGCAGGGTGAAGTCGTCGCCACCCTGCACCCGGTAGCGCGCCGCCTCCAGCACCCGCTCCGGCAGGAAGCCCGTGAGCTGGCGGCGAATGTCCGCCGGCATGGGCTCCACGCCATTGCGCAGCGCCTCGTCGCGCGAGTGGACGATCAGCTCCAGGAGGACGGGCGCTCCGGTCTGCACCAGGGTTTCGTTAAAGGCTGCGGCACCCTCGGCGGTTTGCGCCGGCGGGATCAGCGCCTTGATCTGGCGATGCAGCTCGTCGAGGTCCATGCCCGCCTGCGGAGCGGACGGATCGACGATCCCGCCGCGCGGCTCCTCATTGGCAGCGGCGCCCGTACTACAAAGCGCGAATACGAGGCCGACCATCCACAGCCCGCGGGTGATCGTCGAATGTCTCGCCATGTCCTCCTCCCCTCTCGCCACGATGAGCGCCGCCGTCACTCGCGGTTCAACGCATATACAGAGCCAGCGCCAGACCGGTGCCGAGCAGCGCGACGATCAGATTCACCACCACGCCCCAACGGGTGCCGTAGCCCGGCGGATATTCGGCAGGGGTCAGGGTCTTCAGCACGGCCAGGTACTGCCGGGATGAATAGATGGCGGCGGTGGCCCCCAACAGGATGAAGGCCAGCCCCAGCCAGAAGCTGGCGCCGGAATCCCTCGCAGCCGGGCTGTCGGGGGCGAGCGCCCGCACCAGCAGTCCGGAGCGCTCGACCACGAAGCCGAAGGCGATCAGCGCCAGGCTGGTCCTGTTCCAGGCCAGCAGGGTCCTCTCGGCGGCGAACAGCACCCTGGGATCTTTCAGGTCGGACATGCGCTCTCCCAGCCGAACGCTCGGAACAGGTCGGCCCTTGCCGGCAACCCGAAGATATCGACCAGCACCGCATCGATATCTTCCGCCGTCAGGGAGCGTACCTGAACCTCTCCGCCCCTCACCGTCTTCAGCGTATCGCCGAGGAGGATCGACCTCCCTCCGGGAGCATGGCGCACGACCAGCAGCTTCTGCACGAAGATGGCTTCGGGATGGGTGGAGTTCAGGTAGTTGGCCGGCATGAAATCGATCCACTCCTGGGGCGACAGGTCGAAAGCGAACTGCTTGACCCACTCGCCGTTCACCCACGCCTGCAGCAGATACTCCCGCCCATCCGGCCGGCTCAGCATGAACACATCGTCGTCCTGCCCGACCTCGACGTCGAGCCGGTCGAGACGCATGGGCGCGCGGATGCCGTAGCTGCCGAAGCCCAGGTCGCACAGCCATTGCTCGCCGGCGAGGGTCACGACCACCGCCATATGGGTCTTCGGCCGTCTGGCCGGATAGAACATCGGCCGCGCGGCGACGAACCGATAGGGAATGCCCAGCGCCTCGAGCGCCATGCAGAACAGTCCGTTGACCTCGTAGCAATAGCCGCCCCGCCGGCGTCCGACGATCTTCTCGACAATCTCCTCCGGCACCAGCGACACGATCCTGCCGGCTTGCACGTCGAGGTTCTCGAACGGCACCGAGAACAGCTGGCAGCGCATCAGCGCGGTGAGCGTGGCGATGTCCGCCTGTGCCGTACCCTGGTACCCAATTCGCTCGAAGTAGTCCTCCAGCGCGAAGTTTTCAGCTTTCATGCGTATTTCCTTGATTCGAAACGGGATCCGCGCGATCAGCCGGCGCCGCTGCCGGCAACCCGCGCCAGGGCCGCGCCCAGCAGCAGCAGCGCCAGCATGCCGGTCACACACACGGCCAAGGCCACCGAACGCGAGGCCCTGTCGTATTCACCGATGCGCTCCCGCGGAAAGGCGTTGAGGCTGCCGCCCCGGCAAACGCACCAGCCCACCCACCAGGCGATCACTTCGACGAGCAGCTCGAATGCCAGCCACAGGGCCAGGCGCACCAGCAGGTAAAGCCCCCTCACCAGCGACCTCAGCAGGTCGCCCCCCAAGTCATCCATGCTTCGACTCCCCGGCCCCCTCACTGCGCCTGCGCATCGGCACCGTGCTCGGACAACTGGGCACCGAACCAGCGGTGAATGGCGGTTATCATGTCGATATCGCCGGTCTCGAAGCGGATTTCTCCACCGTTGGGCAAGGGCGCGTAGGTGACCTTCATGCGCGAGGCGCCGGCCTCCAGCTCCTTGAGCCCGGGCATGTCCGGGCCATGCAGGCTGGCCGGGACGGAAAAGTCGCCGCTGGAGAAGCGCGCGCGCATGTGCAGGAGATGCCGCTGGATGTCCGGCAGCTCATTCGCCGAGCCCGACTTGCGGAGGACGACCTGCATGCTGCCGCCGGTCTCGGTCATGCGAAAGATGTGCAGGGTGCGCTTGAGGGAAAAGGGCATCACGCGGTGGCCCTGCTGATGGATCAGCTCCTGCCGCCCCGGCGGCGGGGAGGGAGTGCTGGCCAGGGCCGGCACGGCGAAGCAGGCACACAGGCCGACGACTGACAGGTGTGGATATCCGAACATAGATGTTGCTTTCCGGCAGTTGCGGGTCGAAGCGCCGGGAGGCGCGATGGGATTCGATCCGGCGCTGCGGACGACTCTTGCCGCAGTGCCGACAGGAAGTTATAGCGTATGGATGGCACAGTCCAATGGCGGCGTGCCGGATCGAAGCGCTCCGTCATACTTCCCCACGGACGCCGGTCATGACGAACCGGCTTCGCGGCAGTGCCGGGAGCCGCGTGAAATCGATCTCGAGGTCCTGCGCCGGCACTTCGTAGGACAGCTGCCGGGCGAGCACGTCCGCGCCCAGCTTCATCACCTCGATCACGATCCGCTCGCCCGGGCAGCGATGATTGCGCTCGTGATCGTCGCCGCCCCGGGGGATGAAGTTGTAGGGGTTGTGGTCCCAGGTAGCGAACCGCTCCGGACGGAATTCCTCCGGCGCCTGCCAGATCCGGGCATCATGGTTGGTGCCGTACAGATCCAGCATCACCCGCCGCCCCGCCGGAAAACCGTAGCCCTGCCACTCGAAGTCCTGCCGCACGCGTGCGATCACTGCCGGGAAGAAGGGATAGAAGCGGCGCACCTCCTGCACGAACCACTCCGCATATTCGACATCCCCGGACTGGAGGCTATGCCGGCAGTGCGGATGGCGGTGCAGCGCGTGAGCGACGAAGGTGAGATAGACGGCGATCGCCACGAACGGCCGGATGACGCTCAGCAGCTCGACGGCGGCCACCCGAGGCTCGAGCAGGCGGCCATCGGGCCCGTGATGCCAGGCAATCACATGGGCGGCCGTCTCCGCCGGAGGATGCAGCCGTCCGGCCCGGATCGCGTCGATGATCGTCTCCATCCAGGCCTCGCTCCGCCTGCGTGCCAGGCACGAACGCCAATGCTTCGGCCCCACCGATCCGGCGTAATCGAACATCAGCGCGACCTCGTGCGCGCGCTGCCCGGCCTCCTCCGCGCCCAGCGAAATCCCGCCCCAGGCACATACCGCCCGGGTCAGCATGTCCTGCAGCGCATCGTAGAGCACCACCTTTTCCAGCGTCGCCCAGCGCCGCGCACAGGTCCGCCACTCGCTGCGGACCGCCTCGACGAGCTGGGCGGCCCGGGCGGGATCCATGAGCAGCGCGACGAACATGCGCTTGCGGTGCAGGTGCGCATCGCCGTCCAGCCCCTGCCCCCACGCCGAACAGGCTGTTCTGCAGCCGGCGCGGCATGGCGCACGAAGCGCTCGGGCTCGCAGAACAGCCGGGCCGCCTCGGCGCCGCTGATGCACAGGGTCTTCTGCAGCAGGAGTCGGGTCTCGAAGAGATCCGCGCCATGGAGGCGGCAGCGCCTGGCGATGAACCGATAGGGGTCGTGCAGCAGGGCCAGCGTGCTGTCCAGCCCCTTGTCCCGGGGAATCCTGTGCATGCGTTGCCTCCTCTTCCCGTACGATGCCACGCCAGTGGCATACTCGATGGTTGCGACGACACTCCCTCGACTGCGCCATGTCCCCATTGCTCGCCCACGCTCCTTTCCAGACGGCATGTCGTCCGCCTCCACGACAGCCGGCAGTGCCCCTCCCGCCCGGCAAGCCGGCCGCGAGCTACGCTATCCCTATCGGCCGTCTGGCTGAAGCCTGCCGGCCACAACGGGGCGGCATCCGCCCATGTCGGGCATGGCCCCTCTCCCGAGGCCGGGACAGCGGGCGGCAGTGGCGACGGTCACGGCCGACCGCCGGCGGGAAGAGCAGCCACGCGGGGCATGCCGTTGCGCCTGCGGCAATGGTCGTGCAATCCCGGCTGGCAGCGGAGGTGAAAGGGATGTCGTTCTGCGAGTGGCAACTGGTCCTGCAGGCGGACGCCAGAAGGCCGCAGGGGATGCGCCCCGCCTGCGCGTCACGGCGCCGTGGGGGCTGCGGCGCGGGAACCCGGCCGGCCGGGCCAGGGATTGCATACCGATGAGCCAGAGCAGTCCGAAACCTCTGCCGTTGAGATGGCAGTTCATCCATCTGGTGAAGCCCTACTGGAACAGCGAACGCAAGTGGCTGGTGCGCGGCGCCGTGGGGGTACTGCTGCTGCTGACTCTCGGCCAGGTCGGCCTGGCGATCTGGACCAGCTACTGGCACCGCGAGCTGTTCGACGCCCTGGAGGCGCGCTCGCTCAACACCCTGCTGCTGCAGATCGCCACCTTCGCGCTGATCTTCGCCCTGACCATGCTGGTCACCGCCCTGCACCTGCACGTCAAGCGCTGGCTGCAGCTGGACTGGCGGCAGTGGCTGACCCTGCGCCTGCTCGACCAGTGGCTGGCGCGCGCCCATCACTACAAGCTGCAGTTCACCAGCGGCGAGCACGACAATCCCGACGGCCGCATCGCCGAGGACATCCGCATCGCCACCGAGAACGCGATCGCCCTCGCCCATTCGCTGGTCTTCTCCCTGCTGATCCTCGGCAGCTTCGTCGACATCCTGTTCAAGCTCTCCGGCAGCCTGGCGCTGCCCGGCACCGACATCGTGATCCCCGGCTTCCTGGTGCTGCTGGCCTTCCTCTACGCCGGCGGCGGCAGCGTGCTGGGCCTGTTGCTCGGCCGCCCGCTGACCCAGTCCACCAACCGCCTGCAGACGGTCGAGGCGAACCTGCGCTTCGGCCTGGCGCGGGCCCGGGAGAACTCCGAGTCGATCGCCCTGATGCACGGCGAGGGCATCGAGCGCGACTACGCCGGCCGGCTGTTCGCCGACGTCGGCCGCGGCTGGAACCGGCAGACCATCGGCTACCTCGGCATCGTGTCCTTCTCCGCCGGCTACGGTGCGCTGCTGCCGGTGTTCCCGGTGCTGGTCGCGGCGCCGCAGTACATCGCCGGCGCCATGACCCTCGGCGTGCTGATGCAGGCGGCGCAGGCCTTCCAGCGCCTGACCTCGGCGCTGTCCTGGCCGATCGAGAACCTCGGCGAGCTGGCCCGCTGCAAGGCCTCGGCGGACCGGGTGGCCAGTCTCTACAACGACATGCTGCAACTGGAGGAAGGCGAGCGTCTGCCGGTGGAACACCGCATCGAACTGGGCCACGGGCGGGCCAACGAGCTGGCGTTCCGCGATCTGTGCCTGGCCAATCCGGACGGCGAAATCCTCGTCGAACGCCTCAACGCCACCATCCACCGCGGCGAGCGGGTGCTGATCGCCGGCGATCCGGCGGTGACCATCGGCCTGTTCAAGGCGGTGGCCGGGCTCTGGCCCTGGGGCAACGGCAAGATCCTGCTGCCCGACGATGCCGGCGTGGTGTTCCTCTCGCAGCACCCCTTCCTGCCCGACGGCAGTCTGGAAGCGGTGCTCAGCTACCCGCGCGAGCCCGGCCATTTCAGCCGGGCGGAGCTGCACCACGCGCTGGAGTGCGCCGGGGTGGCCTGGCTGGCCCCGCGCCTTGCGGAAACCGACAGCTGGAGCCGGGTGCTGCCGCTGCGTGCCCAGCAGTGCCTGGGCATCGCCCGGCTGATCCTGCACCAGCCGCCCTGGGTGTTTCTCGAGGAGGCCACCGACGCCTTCGATCCCAAGGGCGAGGACTACATGCTGGCGATGCTCTGCCGCGAGCTGCCCGACTCGACCCTGTTGACCATCAGCTTCCACGCCGGGCTGGAACACCACCACACGCGGAAGCTGATTCTCAACCGCCAGGCCGAGCCGCGCTTTCTCGTCTGCGCCAGCGAGCGCTGCGCGCTACGCAAAGGATGACGGCAGCCAGCCGCGCTCGACGCAGTCGCGGAAACACCAGGCCGGGGTGGTTTCGGTCTTGTAGTTCCAGAAGAACCAGCCCTGGTACTTCTCGAAGCAGGCCAGCTGTGCGGCGGCATAGCCGCGGTAGGCGACGTTCTCCTGGAAGGCGTCCATGTGCTCGAGGGCATGGTTGAACGGCCCCTCGGCCCACAGCGACACCACCTTGAGGTCCAGCCCCAGGCTCCACTCGCCGCAGATGGTCGGCAGCCCCAGCTCGGTGATGATGGCGTCGCCCTCGGCCTTCCAGGCCCCGGCGGCCTTGTTCATGTGGCCGTAGATGTCCATGTCGATGTCGCAGCGCTCGAAGCACTGGTAGCGGTGAATGTCGAAGATCACGTTGCGGTATTCCGGGGCCTGCATGAAGCCCAGGTACTCGCGGAAGTCGCGGAAGCCGTCGTGGAAGATCACCGCCACCCGCTCGGGCGGGCAATGCCGGCGGATGCGCGCGTAGGCGTCCTGGTTGTAGGCCTTGAGGTAGTCGGTGGGCACGTCCCAGCGCGGCTCGTTGAGCACCTCGATGGCGTGCAGCGCCGGGTGCTCGCGGTAGCGCTCGGCCAGCCGCTCGAGCACCGACAGCGAATGCTCGCGGTATTCCGGGCGGGTGTGCCATTCGCAGACATCCTTGATCCCGCCGTTGTCGAAGCCGTTCTGGCAGCCCGGCGCGGCGTGCAGATCGAGCACCACGCGCAGGCCGCACTCCTCGGCCCAGCCCATGGCGCGGTCGAGCACCGCGATGCCGCCCTCGACGAACGGGTAGCGGGCCTCGCCGTAGCTCGGGTGGTAGGGATAGTCGGGGCCGAAGATCCAGTGGCCGACCGGAATCCGCACGGCGTTCAGGCCGCGCTCGGCCAGCCAGGCGAAGTCGTCGCGGGTGATCCAGCGGTTCCAGTGCGCGCGCAGCCGCTCGCCGGCCCGCTCGCCCAGCTCGGCGCACCAGGTGGTCTCGTCGGTGGCCGCCAGGCCCTCGAACAGGCTCGGCACCATCCACTTCTCCAGCACCAGCCAGCTGCCCAGATTGACCCCACGCAATTTCAGATTGCTCTTGTTCATCCTTGCGCTCCCCTGCGGATAAAAGCCTCCTGCATAGCATAGATGGGCCGCCTCGCTGGAGCCGAAGCGACACGGCCGACTGGGGAACGAGACGACCTCGGCTGCAATGGCCGCACCCGGCAGGGGTGCCAGGCGACGGAAGGAAAGCCGGGCGATCCGCCCATGCCGTGCTCAGCCGCGCGCCGGCTGGCGGGCAAGGCCGGACTCCTCGGCGATCAGCCGGTAGACGAAGGCACCGAGCACGGCCCCGACGATGGGCGCGACCCAGAACAGCCAGAGCTGGGCGAGGGCCCAGTCGCCGACGAACACGGCGACGCCGGTGCTGCGCGCCGGGTTCACCGAGGTGTTGGTCACCGGGATGCTGATCAGGTGGATCAGCGTCAGGGCCAGGCCGATGGCGATGGGCGCGAAGCCGGCGGGGGCACGCTTGTCGGTGGCGCCGAGGATGACCAGCAGGAAGAACAGGGTCATCACCACCTCGGTCACCAGCGCCGCCAGCAGCGAATAGCCGCCCGGCGAATGGGCGCCGTAGCCGTTGGAGGCCATCCCCTTGGCGACGTCGAAGCCGGCGGTGCCGCTGGCGATGAGGTAGAGGACCGCGCCCGCGGCGATCCCGCCGAGCACCTGGGCGACGATGTAGGGCGCCAGGTCCCTGGCCGGGAAGCGCCCGCCGGCCCACAGGCCGATGGACACCGCCGGGTTCAGGTGGCAGCCGGAGATGTGGCCGATGGCATAGGCCATGGTCAGCACCGTCAACCCGAAGGCCAGCGAGACGCCGTGCAGACCGATGCCGACCTGATCGCCGATGCCGGCCAGCGGAAAGGCTGCCGCGAGGACCGCGCTGCCGCAGCCGCCGAGCACCAGCCAGAAGGTTCCGAGAAACTCCGCGCCATACCTGTTCATTTTCCGCTCTCCGTGGATCCGTGGGCAGCGCCTCTGCCGTCGAGACGCACGGCAAGTCTAGTCAGGGGATTGCGGCGTTCTTCTGGCGGGAAACTGATTCCCACGAAAGGGGATTGCGCGCATGCCCCGTGCGCCAGCACCGGCCCGGCAGACGCCCGGCACGCCCTCTCTCCCGCCCCGCCAGCTCCGTATCCAGCGGATGCGGGGACGCGCGTGCATCCCTGCAGGCAGGCCAGCGGAGCAATGTTATTTATTGGAATTAAGTTCCATAAATGCCAATATCCGAAGGTCCTTCGGGCAGTACCGTCCCGGGGCCATGACCGGCGGCCCGCTCCCGGGTCCACGGGATCGAGCCGGTCGCCAAACGACAACAAGAGACCGGAGACGCCCATGCAACCGACCTACTCCATCGCCCAGCTCACCGCCCTGCAGCTGAGTCCGCCGCAGATGATCGAACTGGCGGCGTGCACCGGCTACGATCAGGCCGGCGTGCGCCTGCTGCCGGTGGCGCCAGGCGCCGTGGCCTACCCGCTGATGACCGACAAGCCGATGCTGCGCGAGACCCTGGCGCGGATGAACGACACCGGCGTGCGCATCTTCGACCTGGAGCTGATCCGCATCGGTGCGGAGTTCGAGCTGGAGCGCTACCTGCCCTTCCTGGAAACCGGCGCCGAGCTGGGCGCCAAGGCCGTGCTGGTGGCCGGCGACGATCCCGAGGAGGAGCGCCTGATCGAGCACTACGCGCGCCTGTGCGACGCCATGCTGCCGTTCGGCCTGTCGGCCGATCTGGAGTTCATGCCTTGGACTCCGGTGCGCGACCTGGACAGCGCCCTGCGCATCGTCCGCCGCGCCGACCGCCGCAACGGCGGCATCCTGGTCGACGCCCTGCACTTCGACCGCTCGGCCAGCCGCTTCGAGCAGTTGGCCGAGATCCCTGCCGAGTGGCTGCACTACGCGCAGATCTGCGACGGCCCCGCCGAGCGCCCGACCACCACCGAGGCCCTGATCCAGGCCGCCCGCGGCGAGCGCCTGCTGCCCGGCGAGGGCGGCATCGACCTGCGCCGCCTGTGGCGCGAGCTGCCGGTCGGGCTGCCGGTGAGCATCGAGATCCCCAACGACCGGCGCGTCGCCGAAATGGGCCCCGAAGCCTGGGCCCGCGCCGCCCTGCAGGCGGCCAGGGCGCTGGTGGAGGGCGTGCGCGGCTGAAGGGAAAACCCACTGAATGAAAAAGCCCCCGCCGGGAATCCCGGCGGGGCTTTTTTCGGTGTGACGCCACTCAGGCGACGGCGGACTTCACGTCCTCGCCGCGAGGCGCCCGGGCCCGCGCCACGGCGTGCTGCGCGGCGAGATAGGCGAAGGCCAGGCCCGGCCCGGCCCCAGGGTGATGCCCGGTCCCGGGTAGGTGCCGCCCATGATCGAGTGCATGTCGTTGCCGACCGCGTAGAGGCCGTCGATCGGCGCATCGGCCTTGTCCAGCACGCGGGCATCGGTATCGGTGGCGAAGCCGGTGGCGGCGCCGATGTCGCCGGGATACAGACGCACCGCATAGAAGGGCGCGCTGCCGATCGGCCCGAGGTTGGGGTTGGGCTGCTGCGCGGCATCGCCGTTGACCCGCTGGTAGTCGGTGGTGCCGCGCCGGTAGTCCAGGTCGACGCCGGTACGTGCGTATTCGTTCATCTTGCGCACGCTGTCCTGCAGCCCGGCGGCGTCGATGCCCAGCCGCCCGGCCAGCTCCGCCAGGGTCGCGCCCTCGGTCAGGTAGCCGTCGGCGAGGAATGGCTTCAGCCCCTTGCCGCCCGGGCGCACCATGCCCAGGCCGTACTTGCGCAGGCCCTCGGCGTCGGTGACCAGATAGGCCGGCGCCACCCCGGCTTCGCGCATGCCGAGGCCGAACAGGTGGTAGGAGGTGGACTCGTTGAGAAAGCGCTTCCCGTCGCGGTCGACGGTGATCATCCCCGGCTTGCCGCGGTCGAGGATGAAGTGCGGGAACGCCGCGGTGCTGCCGTCGGCGCGCCTGCGGATCGACACCGGCGCCCAGAAGGCATGGCTCAGCCCCGGCGTGCCGTAGCGCGCGCCCACCGCTTCGGCGAGATCGTGGGCCTGCCCGGTGTGCCCCGGAGCCCCCGGACACCACTGCGGCTCGCTGCCCGGCAGCAGCGCCCGGCGCCGCTCGGGATGGCGGTTGAAGCCGCCGGAGGCGAGGATCACCCCGCCCTTGACGACGATCCGCCGCTTCACGCCCTTCTGCGTCACCTCGACCGCCTCGATGCCGCCGGCGTCGCGCTCCAGGCGCTCGAGCCGGCATTCGGTGAGCACCGGCACGCCGCGCGCGTCCAGCGAATGCAGGAGGCTGGCGATCAGCGCGTTGCCCATCACCAGGCGCGTGCCGCGCGGATGGCGCAGGCGGTCCAGGGCATGCCGGGAGAGCAGCTTGACCGCGTGGCGTAACGAGGCGAAGGAGCGGGTCAGCTTGAGCAGGTGGTTGACGTCGTCGCGGTCGATCATCATCCCGCCGAGCACGGTGAACTCGGGGATCGGCGGGCGTATCAGACGAAAGCGCTCGCCGAGCAGCCGGCCGTCGAAGGGCAGCGGCTCCAGGGCGCGGCCGCGCAGGGTCGAGCCCTCGAGGTCGGAGATGTAGTCCGGGTGCAGCGGACGGGCGCGGTAGCGCACCGAGGTGCCGGTTTCGATGGCCTTGACCGCCTTCGGCCCGTTCTCCAGGAACGCCCGGCGCAGCTCGGCGCGGGAACGCTCGCCGACCGCCAGATCGAGGTAGCCGCCGGCCTTGGCCAGGCTGTCGTCGTGCACGCCGATCTCGGCCGCATGGTGGCTGCCCGGAATCCAGGTGGTGCCGGCGGAAAACGCCGTGGTGCCGCCGACGTACTCGGTCTTCTCCAGCAGCAGCACCTTGGCGCCCTGCAGCGCGCCGAACAGCGCGGCCGACATACCGGCGCCGCCGGCGCCGACGACGACGATGTCGAAGCTCTCGCCGTCCTGAATCTCTTGAAGGCTCGTTCTCATTGTTATGGGTCTCCTGGCGGGTCTGGAAGCCGGCTGTCCGCCGCCCTGCAGGACAGGCGAGCTTTTTATTTTTGGAATTTCATTCCAGAAAACAAACAAAGCCTGGCAAGCCTTCAAGAACAGAGTTCCACTTTTTCAGGACACTGCCGATGCCCGCCGATGGCGGGAACGGACCACGGCGAGCAAGAGAGACGACACGCAGAAGGAAATGAACGGTGGGAAGACTGACGGCTTCCGGGACAGGTCTGGCCAGCGCAGGCATCGCCGGCTGGCTCAATCCTTGCGCTTGAAGACGTAGAACAGGTTCGGCTCGCTGACGACATACAGGTTGCCGCGCTCGTCCAGGGCGATGCCCTCGCCTTGCGGGACGCTCTTCTTCAGCCCGGCAAAACCGCCCCTGAGGGAGCGGAAGCTGACCATTTTCCCCTTGCCGTCCAACTCCAGCATCAGCCGCGCCTCGTCGCTGAGCAGGACCAGATGGCCGTTGCTCCGGTCGTACTCCACGGAGGAAAGGTCGCTGGCCAGATTCTTGCGGCGCAGCCAGGCGTCGTGATCGATCACCTCGAGGTTGAAGTCGCCGGACAGGCTGGCCTTGAAGCCGCGGATCTCGTAGAGCTTGCGCGGCGAGTGCTCCTTGACCACGAACAGGCGGTCGCCGGCGCGGTCGTAGGCGACCCCCTCGAAGCCGCGGTTGTCGCCGTCGTCGTTGCCGAGGCCCAGGGTCAGCGCCCGGTAGTCCTCGCGCCGCAGCGCGCCGGACTGCTGCGGTATCGGCACGGCGACCAGCGCCTGGTCGCGCTCCTCGGTGAACAGCAGCAGGCCGTCGCCGAGGTAGGCCACGCCCTCGACGTCCCTGAACCCCTCGAGCGGATAGCGCGCCAGCACCTCGCCCGCGACGCTCAGGGCGATCAGCTCTTCCGGATTGTTGAGCACGGCCCACAGGTGGTGGCGCTCGTCGTCATAGGTCAGGCCGGAGAGATTGTGATGCATGCCGGGGATCGGCATGGCCTCGATCCGCACCCGGTAGTCCGGCAGCCAGAGGCTGTGCCCTTCCCAGCGCTCCGCTTGCCAGGAGGTCTTGAGCCAGAAATACAGACGCTCGTCGAGGTGCTCGGCACGCACCTGATACGCCAGCGCCAGGCCCAGGAACGACAGCCCCCAGACCCAGAGGCGAGCGACTGGCCGCCTTCCCAGCAGTGTCCTGCCTCGCAAAAGCCGCTTGCCTGCCCACAGCCTCGTACTTCCCAGCAGCCCCTTGATGATGGCGCCCATGAAGTCATCGCTCGCAGCGGAAGAAGTCGTGATGTACTAGACACTCTGCATGCTACAGATTTGCTAGCGATCGCCACCGTCGGTCGCGTTACCGAGTGTTTCCGTACAAGATCCGGCCAGCCGGAAATCGAAGCACTCACGCCCGACCGCTCCACCGCCCTCTGGCTGCCCACGCCGCCATAGCGCTCCCCCTCCCCCGCCCCTCGCCCGCGAAGCGCCCCAGGGTCGGCTTCCACACCTCCCTCCGCATCGCCGTGGTCACCGGCGCCATGGCGCTGCCGATGATCACCCTGGAGAAGAAGCACGGCCTGCTGTAGATCGGCGCCGCTTATTTCAAGTTCGGGGCGGCCGACATCCCGGCGCCATCGGCACCGACGATGTCGAAGCGCTCGCCGTCCTGAATCTCTTGAAGGCTCGTTCTCATTGTTATGGGTCCTCTGGCGGTTCGGGAAGCCGGACGCCCGCCGCCCTGCACGCCGGACAGGCAGGCGGGAGCCCTATAAAAATTATAGAATCACATTCCAAAAATTAATCTAACCCGCAAAGGTACTCAAGAACAGGGGGTAACTTTCCTGGAGGCAGCGGCAGACGCCTGCCCGACATGGGCGGACAGTGGCGAAGGCGGGAAAGGAGAACTGCCGGACGAGCCGGCAACAGCGGCGGAAACGGCGAGCGGGTCAGTCCTCGCGATCGAAGACGTAGAACAGATTCGGCTCGCTGACCATGTAGAGCCGGCCGTATTCGTCCAGGGCCAGCCCCTCGCCCTGGGGGACGTTTTTCTTGAGCCCCGCGGAGCCGTGCCACAGGGAGCGCAGGCTGACCGTGTCTCCCCGGTCGTCCAGCTCCACCAGCATCCGCGACTCGTCGCTGAGCAGGATCAGGTGGTCGCTGCTCTGGTCGTACTCCACCGAGGACAGGCCGGTGCCGACGAACTTCTCGTTCAGCCAGGCGGAACGGTCGAGCACCTTGAGGTTGAAGTTGCCGGACAGGCTGGCCTTGAAGCCGCGGATCTCGTAGAGCTTGAGCGGCGAATGCTCGGTGACCACGAACAGGCGGTCGCCGCGGCGGTCATAGGCGACGCCCTCGAAACCGCGGTTGTCGCCGTCGGGATTGTCGAAGCCCAGGGCCAGCGCCCGGTAATCCTTGCGCACCAGAGCGCCGGGAGCGGTCGGCACCGGCACGGCGACCAGCGCCTGGTCGCGCTCCTCGGTGAACACCAGCAGGTCGCCGCCGAGGTAGGCCACACCCTCGACGTCCTTGAAGCCCTCCAGCGGATAGCGCGCCAGCACCTCGCCCTCGGTGCTCAGGGCGAGCAGCTCTTCGGGATTGTTGATCACCGCCCACAGGTGATTGCGCTCGTCGTCGTAGCTCAGCCCGGAGAGGTTGTTGCGCACGCCGGCGACCGGCAGCGCCTCGAGGCGCACCTCGTAGTCCGACAGGCAGAAGTCGAGACCCTGGGCACAGACCTCGAGCCAGGCGTTCTTCGCCCAGAAATACAGGCGCTCGTCGAGTTGCCGGTCTTGCACCTGCTGCACCAGCAGCAGACTCAGCAACAGCGCGATCCATATCCGTGGGTGTATTACCGGCAGCCGTCCCAGCAACCCCTTGGCAATCGCGATCATGGCAGTACGCTCGCAGCGAAACGAAATGGTGATGCAGTGCGCATCGTCAATACTGCAGATTTGCTAAGACCATACTAACCAAAGGTTTATCGGTCGTCGCCTAGCTTCAGGTCGCATTAGCGGATATGTCCATGCTAGGGTCTGTTGACATTTTGGCGTAGGCCGCGACGGAGGCCCGTTTGGCGCAGAACAAGGAATGAGGAGAGAAGTTTGGTCACTCCAAATGAACGACGAGCGACGCCGTGCTGCGCCAAACGGGCCCCGTCCCTGCGGGTTGCGCGCCAAATGCCGCCATGCGGCGTTGCAGGGCTTGGCAAGGGAATGACCATTGCCGGCGCCCTGCGCCTTGCCTGGCGGCATTTGGCGCGGCAACGCGGCTCACGCCAAAACATCAACAGACCCTAGTGTGGTGAATCACAAGTTCGCTTCATTATTTATTTGCAAGGCTCGAGCAGCCCTGCCGACAGAGGCCAGGATTTCACCTGCTCCCTTACGCCAGCGGAAGGGCCTTGGATTCTGGTTGTAGGTCGCCAGGTAATACTCGATGGACTGCTCGAGATCCTTCACGCTGGTATGGGCCTGGCGCTTTATCCACTTCTGGGTGAGCATCGAGAAAAAGCGCTCCACCAGATTCAGCCATGACGCAGACGTCGGGGTGAAATGCACGTGATAACGCGGGTGTGCGACAAGCCAGGCACGCACCTTGTCGGTCTTGTGCACGGCATAGTTATCCATGATCAGGTGTATGGCCTTGTCGCTCTCGACCGTTTCCTCGATGGCCCTGAGAAACTCCAGGAATTCTGCGCTGCGGTGACGGCGCTTGAGACGTCCGATCACCTCGCCGGTGGCCACATCCAGGGCGGCAAACAAGGACGTCGTGCCATGGCGCTGATAATCATGGGTACGGGTCGCCGGATACCCAGGCTCCAGCGGCAGCCCCGGCTGTGTTCGATTGAGCGCCTGGATCTGGCTTTTCTCATCGACGCACAGTACCAGCGCTTTATCCGGCGGATTCAGGTAGAGCCCTACGATATCCTGCACCTTGTCGACAAAGGCAGGATCGGTGGACAGCTTGAAGGTGTGCTCCAGGTGAGGCTTGAGCCCGAAGGCTCGCCAGATACGCTGTACGCTCGCCGGTGAAATATGGGTGGCCTTGCTCATCCGGCGCGAGCTCCAATGGCTGGCATCGTCGGGCCGGGTCTGCCGCACCCGGTCGACCACTTCCTGGACCTTTTCATCACTGATGCTGCGTGGGCGGCCTGAGCGCGGCTCGTCATTGAGGCCTTGCAGGCCCAAACGGGCGAAGCGAAGGCGCCACCTCGAAACGGTTTGCGCCGTAATGCCGAGCCGTCGAGCAATGGAAGAGCCGGACTCGCCTCGAGCGCAGAACAGAATGATCTCGGCGCGCAGCTGCATATCGGCAGGCCCCTTGTGCCTGGCTCGGCGGCGGGTGAGTTCGGCATGCTCTTGTTCGGTCAGTTCGATCCGAACGGCTGGGCGGCCTGTTTTCATCGCATGCCCTCCGAAAAAACTCTGCCAGCTCCGCGGCAGACAAGACTTATCCTGAGTAGTTGTGATTCACCACACTAGGGTTTGTCTGAAAAGTCGGCACGTAAGCATTTTTCGATGCAGGCCAGCGTGACCATGGCCTTGAAACTGCTGGCCAGCTTGTCATAACGGGTGCAAAGACGGCGCTTTTCCTTGAGCCAACTGAACAGTCGTTCAATGGCGTTGCGCTTTTGGTACTGCGGTCTGTCAAATAGGCGAGGCAAGCCCGGTCGAGGCTTACGGTGCATCTTGCGTAAGGGAATGATGGGCTTCATGCCATACCGGTCGCAGTATTGGCGCAGGCTTTCGCTGTCGTAGCCTTTGTCAGCCAGTACATACCGGCAGCGCTTGCGCGGACGACCCTGGCTGCCAGGCAGGCTGATCTGCTCAAGCAAGGGCATGAAATAGCGCGAGTCGGCGTCCTGCCCGGGTGAAAGCATCACTGCCAGCGGATACCCGTTGCTGTCACAGGCCAGATGAAGCTTGGTGGTCAGCCCACCACGGCTTCGGCCGAGACATTGGTGCTGCGGCTCTTGCAGGCCCCTTTTTTTCTCGCACCGCTGGCGGCTCTGGTGGCCCGAATCGACGTTGAGTCGACCATCCAGGTATCCAGGTCGATAAAGCCGTCCTCACGCAGACGCAGATGCAGATGCCGCAGCACCTGCTCGAAGGTGCCGTTGTCACGCCACAGCCTGAAGCGCTGATATACCGTCTTCCAGGGGCCATAACGCTCGGGAAGATCGCGCCACTTGGCCCCTGAGCACAGAATCCAGAAGATGCCGTTGAGCATCTGGCGGTCATCTCGCCGGGGGCGGCCCATGCGTTGAGGGGGAGAAACGATGGCTTCGATCATCGCCCAGCGCTGGGCAGAAATCTCGTAACGGCCTGACATGGCTGCGCTCGGAACAACGGAGGCGGCATTTTAGCCAAATCGACTTTTCAGACAAACCCTAAGGTCCGCCCCGTCGCAAGAATCCGAACACCCGTACCGACGATGACCGAAAGCTCCACCGCCCGCTGGCTGCCCACGCCGCCATAGCGCTTCGCCCCCTCCCCCGATCTGCGCCCGCCGCAGGTGCCCGAGCGCCCGTTCGCCCCGCCGACGCGCCGCTCGTTTTGCTTGCCTGACGAAAAATCTTGCCGTTCGAAGCGTCCATTCCCGCCCGGGAAGGCTGCGTTTCCTTTTGTTTTTGTTCGTTCCGACAGGAAAAAACCATGCTGAAAACCCTCAAAGACACCTGGCTGTTCAACGTCCGCGGTGACGTCCTCGCCGGCCTGGTGGTGGCCCTCGCGCTGATCCCCGAGGCCATCGCCTTCTCCATCATCGCCGGGGTCGACCCCAAGGTCGGCCTCTACGCATCCTTCTGTATCTCGGTGGTGATTGCCTTCGCCGGCGGCCGCCCGGGGATGATCTCCGCCGCCACCGGCGCCATGGCCCTCTTGATGATCACCCTGGTGAAGGAGCACGGCCTGCAGTACCTGCTGGCCGCCTCGCTGCTCTGCGGTCTGCTGCAGATCGGCGCGGGCTACCTGCGGCTCGGCAGCCTGATGCGCTTCGTCTCGCGCTCGGTGGTCACCGGCTTCGTCAACGCCCTGGCGATCCTGATCTTCATGGCCCAGCTGCCGGAGCTGACCGACGTCACCTGGCACGTCTACGCCATGACCGTCGTCGGCCTGGGGATCATCTACCTGTTCCCCTATGTGCCCAAGATCGGCAACCTCATCCCTTCGCCGCTGGTGTGCATCGTCGTGTTGACCGTCGTCGCCATGCTCCTGGGCCTGGATATTCGCACCGTCGGCGACATGGGTCAGTTGCCGGATACCCTGCCAGTCTTCCTCTGGCCTGACGTGCCGCTGACCTTCGAGACCCTGGCGATCATCTTCTCAGCGGCCCTGGCCGTGGTCGGCCTGCTCGAGTCGATGATGACCGCCACCATCGTCGACGAGCTGACCGACACCCCCAGCGACAAGAACCGCGAGTGCAAGGGCCAGGGCCTGGGCAACATCGTCGCCAGCCTGTTCGGCGGCATGGCCGGCTGCGCGATGATCGGCCAGTCGGTGATCAACGTGAAATCCGGCGGCCGCAGCCGCCTCTCCACCCTGATCGCCGGCGTGGTGCTGCTGCTGATGGTGGTGTTCCTCAGCGACTGGGTCAGCCAGATCCCCATGGCCGCGCTGGTGGCGGTGATGATCATGGTGTCGATCGGCACCTTCAGCTGGACCTCGATCCGCGACCTCAGGCGCTATCCGCTGTCCACCAACATCGTCATGCTCGCCACCGTCGCCGTGGTGGTCTACACCCACAACCTGGCCTACGGCGTGCTGGTCGGCGTGCTGCTGGCGGCGCTGTTCTTCGCCAACAAGGTCGGCCACTTCCTGCGCATCGACAGCATCGGCCAGGATGATGGCCATGCCCGCACCTACCGGGTGGTCGGCCAGGTATTCTTCAGCTCGTCGAGCAAGTTCGTCGATGCCTTCGACTTCAAGGAGGCGCTGAACCGGGTCACCATCGACCTGTCCCATGCCCACTTCTGGGACATCACCGCGGTGGCCGCGCTGGACAAGGTGGTGCTCAAGTTCCGCCGCGAGGGGACCGAAGTGACGGTGCTCGGCCTCAACGAGGCCAGCGCCACCATCGTCGACCGCTTCGCCGTGCACGACAAACCCGACGCCATCGACACCCTCATGGAACACTGAGAAAGGAGCCACCCCATGACTCGAGTACTAGCCTGCATCGACGGCTCCCCGTCCACCGCGGCGGTCTGCGACGGCGCCATCTGGGCCAGCCGGCGCCTCGGCCTGCCGCTGACCTTCCTGCACGTGCTGGACCGCGGGCGCTATCCGGAGCCGGGCGACCTCAGCGGCGCCATCGGCCTGGGCAGCCGCGAGCACCTGCTCGACGAGCTGGCCCGCCTCGACGAGCGGCGCGCCAAGGTGGCGCTGGAGCATGGCCAGGCGGTGCTGGAGGCAGCCCGCGACCGCGCCGTCGCCGCGGGCCTGCAGGCGCCGGAGCTCTGCCAGCGTCATGGCAGCCTGGTCGAAACCCTCGCCGAGATGGCCGACGGCATCCGCCTGCTGGTGATCGGCCGCCAGGGCGAGGACAGCCGGCAGCACGCCGGCCAGCCCATCGGCAGCCAGCTCGAGAACGTGACCCGCGCCCTGGCCCGGCCGATCCTGATCGTGCCGGACGACTTCCGCGAGCCGGGCAGCCTGCTGCTCGCCTACGACGCCAGCCCGACCGCCGAGCAGGCGGTGCGCATGCTGGCTGGAAGCCCGCTGGTCAAGGGCCTGCCGCTGCACCTGCTGATGGTCGGCGAGGACAATGCGCTGAGCCGTACCGCCCTGCACGAGGCCCAGGCGCTGCTGGAGGTCGCCGGCTTCGTGGTGATCCCGGCGATTCGCGAGGGCGACATCGAGCCGGTGCTGCACGCCTATCAGCAGGAGCGCGCCATCGACCTGCTGGCGATGGGCGCCTACGGCCATTCGCGGATCCGCCGCTTCCTCCTCGGCAGTACCACCAGCCACATGCTGCACACCTCGCTGACGTCGCTGCTGCTGCTGCGCTGAACGGCGCGCTATCCTTGGCCCGCCCTCCCCTCCACCGCGACGGCTCGAGGGGAGATCCGGCACCTTTCTTCGTTCGCCTGGGGGATGCAATGCAAGAGGAAAGCTTCTTCGAATGGCTCGGCGAGGCGGTGGGCGCGGTGCTCCGCCACCTCGTCGAGGGGCTGGGCGGCCTGTTCGGCGCGATCGCCAGGGCTGGCGCCTCCTTTCTCGAAGGCCTGTCGCGCACCCTCGGCATGGACCCCACGCTGCTCGGCCTTGTCGCCCTGGTCGTCGGCCTGGTGCTGCTGGCCGGCGGAATACGCGCGCTGCTCAAGCGCGCCTTCGTCGGCGGCACGATCGGCGTGCTGCTCGGGCTCTGGGTGCTCAGCTGGCTGATCCAGTGAGCGTCCTCGCCCTGACCACGGCCTGGCGCCACAAACCGACCCGGCGCCGGGTCCGGGCGCTGGCCGCGCCCATGGTCCTCTCCAACTTCTGCACGCCGCTGGTGACCCTGGTCGACAGCGCGGTGGTCGGCCACCTGCCGCACGCCCACCAGCTCGGCGCGGTGGCGGTCGGCGGCAGCCTGTTCACCCTGCTCGCCTGGGCCTTCGGCTTCCTGCGCATGGGCACCACCGGCTTCGCCGCCCAGGCCTGCGGCCGCGCCAACGGCGCCGCGCTGCGCCAGGTGCTGCTGCAGAGCCTGCTGCTCGCCGCCGCCTTCGCCCTGCTGCTGGGCCTTCTCGCCCTGCCCTTCGGCGAACTCGCCCTCGGCCTGATGCAGCCGTCGGCGGCGCTGGATGTGCTGAGCCGCGAGTACTTCCACATCCGCCTGCTCGGTCTGCCGGCGGTACTGGCGAGCTACGCGCTGATCGGCTGGCTGCTCGGCACGCAGAACGCCCGGGCGCCGCTGGCCATGCTGCTGCTCACCAGCCTGGGCAACGTGGCGCTCGATCTGTGGTTCATCCTCGGCCTCGACTGGGGCGTGGCCGGCGCCGCCCGCGCCTCGGTGATCGCCGAGTGGAGCGGCGCCCTGCTCGGCCTGACCCTGGCCCGTCGGGCGCTGCGCCGCCATCCCGGCCGCCTGCCCTGGGATGCCCTGCGCCGCTGGGCGAACTGGCGCCCGCTGCTGGCGGTGAACCGCGACATCTTCCTGCGTACCCTGCTCCTGCAACTGGTGTTCTTCCTGATCACCGTGCAGGGCGCCCGGCTCGGCGACGCCACGGTGGCGGCCAACGCCCTGTTGCTCAACGGTCTGCTGCTCACCGCTCATGCCCTGGACGGTCTGGCCCACGCCGTCGAGGCGCTGTGCGGGCATGCCATCGGCCGCCGCGACCGCACCGCCCTGCAGCGGGCGCTGGCGGTCGCCGGGCTCTGGTCGCTGCTGGCCAGCCTGGGCTTCGCGCTGTTCTTCCTGACCGGCGGCGCACTGTTCATCCGCCTGCAGACCGACATCGCGGCGGTGCGCGAGCTGGCCGAGAGCTATCTGCCCTACCTGGCCGCACTGCCGCCGGTCGCGGTGTGGAGCTACCTGCTCGACGGCCTGTTCATCGGCGCCACCCGCGCCCGCGAGATGCGCGACGCCATGCTGCTCGCCGTGGCTCTGGCGCTGCCGCTCGCCTGGCTGCTGCAGGGGCTGGGCAACCACGGTCTGTGGCTGGCCTTCCTCGCCTTCATGGCACTGCGCGCCCTGAGCATGGCGGCCTTCGCCCGGCGCCTGTGGCGTCAGGGGCTGGCAGAGCAGGCGCCGGAGCCTCAGGCCCATTAGGCGGTCTTTGGCGCAGGGTGGACGGCCACCCCGTGGACGGCCACCCCGTGAAAAACCCGCACAGCGGTTTTCCACCGAAAGCGGCGCTCAGCCCGACAGGTAGGAGGAGCGCGTCAGCCCCAGGCGCAGGGCGTCCAGATACTGGGCGCGCTCGCGGGCGCTGATCGGCGCGCCGGCCACCTTGTCGCGGTAGTAGGTCATCAGCTCTTCGGGGGACAGGTGCACGTAGCGCAACATGTCCTCGATGGTGTCGTGGGTCTCGATGCCGGCGTGGTAGATGCTGCCGTCGGCGCGCTGGTAGACGTTCACCGAGTCGGTGTCGCCGAACAGGTTGTGCATGTCGCCGAGGATCTCCTGGTAGGCGCCGACCAGGAAGATGCCGAGGAGGTACTCCTCGCCCGCGCGCAGCTCGTGCACCGGCAGGCTGGTCTCGATGCTCTGCTCGTCGACGTACTGGCGGATCTTGCCGTCGGAGTCGCAGGTCAGATCCTGCAGCACGGCGCGGCGCAACGGCTCCTCGTCGAGTCGGTCGAGCGGCAGGATCGGCAGGACCTGGCCGATCGCCCAGGTGTCCGGCAGGCTCTGGAATACCGAGAAGTTGCAGATGTACTTGTCCGCCAGCTTGTCGTTGAGTTCGTCGAGCACCTGGCGGTGCGAGCGCTGGCGGGCCTTCAGCGAGTCGTGCAGGCGCCGGCAGAGCGCGTAGTAGCACTGCTCGGCGAGCGCCTTGTCGGCCAGGCCCAGCTTGCCGTCGGCGTACATGCGCGACAGCTCGCCGAGATACTGGGTGGCGCGCCAGTAGGTTTCGGTGACCATCTCGTCGTCGGTCGGACCGAGCAGCTCGAGCAGCCAGCGCAGCGTCTCCGGCAGGCGCTCCGGCTCGGCGACCTCCGCCAGCTGGTCGTTGTGGCGCTCCACGTCGGTGACCTGCACGACCAGCAGCGCGTGATGGGCGCTCAGGGCGCGGCCGCTTTCCGAGAAGATGTGCGGATGCGGCAGGCCGTGGGCGTCGCAGAACTCTTGGAGCATGCCGACCACGGTGGAGGCATAGTCGTCCAGGTCGTAGTTGATCGAGCTGGGGTTGCGCGAGTGGGTGCCGTCGTAGTCGACGCCCAGGCCGCCGCCGACGTCCACGTGGTCGAGCGGCAGGCCGAGGGCACGCAGCTCGGCGTAGTAGCGGATAGCCTCCTTGAAGCCACCCTGGTAGTCGGCCAGGTTGGCGATCTGCGAGCCCATGTGAAAGTGCAGGAGGCGCACCCCCTGCTCCAGCCCGGCGCTGCGCAGGCGCTCGGCGACGCGCAGCAGCTGCGCCGCCGAGAGACCGAACTTGGCCTTCTCGCCGCCGGTGTCGGCCCATTTCGAGGAGGCCAGCGAGGACAGCCGCACGCGCAGGCCGAGCTGCGGGACGACCTTGAGCTCGGCCGCCTCCTCGATGACCAGCTGCACCTCCGACTCCTTCTCGATGACGATGAACACCGAGTGGCCGAGCTTCTGGCCGATCAGCGCCAGGCGGATGAATTCGCGATCCTTGTAGCCGTTGCAGACGATGGTGCCGCCCTTCGGCGCCAGCGCCAGCACGGCGAGCAGTTCCGGCTTGGAACCGGCCTCCAGGCCGATGGAGACGTTCGGCGTGGCAATGATGTTCTCCACCACCGCTTCCTGCTGGTTGACCTTGATCGGGTACAGCGCGGTGTACCCGCTCTGGTAGCCGAGGCGCTCGATGTGCGCGTCGAAGGCCCCGGTCAGCTGGCGCACGCGGTCCTGCAGGATGTCCGGAAAGCGCACCAGCAGCGGCAGCGACAGGCCGGCCTCGCGCAACTGGCCGACCAGCTCGACCAGGTCGACGGGCCGGTCGGCGGCCCGGTTCGGCCGCGCCTCCGCATGTCCCCGCTCGTTGATCGCGAAATAGCCGGCACCCCAGTGACGGATGCCGTAGACGGCGCGGCTGTCGGCCACGGTCCACTGGCTGCCGTCGTCCTTGCGTGTACGTCGTGCCATGGGTTTCTCCTGTGCAGAGAAGAGATGTGTTCCGTTAGAGACTAGGGCCTGTTGACGTTTTGACGTGAGCCGCGTTGCCGCGGCGGCCCCACCCGCAGGGACGGGGCCCGTTTGGCGCAGCACGGCGTCGCTCGTCGTTCATTTGGAATGACCAAACTTCTCTCCTCGTTCCTTGTTCTGCGCCAAACGGGCCTCCGTCGCGGCCTACGCCAAAACGTCAACAGGCCCTGGGACTAGCCGCCGGATTTCTTCGCCTTGAAACCGCGCTTGGCGAGTTCTTCGAGCAGCAGCTCGACGTGCTCGCCCTGGATCTCGATGACGCCGTCCTTGAGTGCGCCGCCGGTACCGCAGCGGCGCTTCAGGGCGCTGGCCAGCTCCTTCAGCTCGTCGCCGGCCAGCGGCAGGCCGCTGACGGTGGTCACCGTCTTGCCGCCGCGGCCCTTGGTCTCGCGGCGTACCCGGGCGATGCCGTCGCCGGCCGGCAGCTGAGCCTGCCTGCAGACGCAGGCAGCGACCGGCTGGCCGCAGTCGGGACAATGGCGGCCGCCGTCGGTGGAATAGACCAGACCGCCCAGGGCGGCGAAGGAAGAGGCTTTCTTGGCCAAGGCTGGCTCCTCGGAAATGCGCGGGAAACGAGGGGGCAGTGTAGCGGCAAGCGCATGAAATACCGAAGTCGGCACCGGGATGAAGCCGACCTGCGGGCGGGGCCCCGGGCGCGGCGAGTTGCCCAGCCAGCCCGGCTCCGCCTGCCCGGGTGCGGGGGATGCGCGGGCGTCATCCCCCAATCCGGCTCGCCGGCAGCGTTCAGGCGTTGCCGGCCAGCACGTTGCCGCAGGTACGACCGCCGGCGTAGCAGTCGAGGTTGTGCAGGGTCGTCTCGGCGATCTCGCGCAGCGCCTCGGCGGTGAAGAAGCCCTGGTGGCCGGTGACGATCACGTTGGGAAAGGTCATCAGCCGCGAGAAGATGTCGTCGTCGATGATGTCCGAGGAGCGGTCGTGGAAGAACAGCTGGCTCTCCTGCTCGTAGACATCAATGGCCAGCGCCGAGAGGCGCCGCGACTTGAGCGCGGCGACCACCGCGCGGGTGTCGATCAGCGCACCGCGCGAGGTGTTGACCAGCATGGCGCCGTGCTTGATCCGCGCCAGGCGAGCGGCATCGATCAGGTGCCGGGTAGCGTCGCTCAAGGGGCAGTGCAGGCTGATCACATCGGACTCGGCGAGCAGGCTGTCGAGCGCCACGTACTCGCCGAGTGCGGCGAACTCGGCCGTCTCGTACGGATCGTGGCCAAGCACCCGACAGCCGAAGCCCTTGAGGATGCGCGCCGTGGCCAGGCCGATCTTGCCGGTGCCGACCACCCCCACGGTCTTGCCGTGCAGGTTGAAGCCGAGCAGGCCGTCGAGCATGAAGTTGCCCTCGCGGACCCGGTTGTAGGCGCGGTGGGTATGCCGGTTGAGGGTCAGGATCAGGGCGATGGTGTGCTCGGCCACCGCCTCCGGCGAATAGGCCGGCACCCGGGCGACGAACAGCCCCAGCCGGCGGGCAGCCTCCAGATCGATGTGGTTGAAGCCCGCGCAGCGCAGCAGGATCGCCCGCACGCCGTAGCCATGCAGGGTTTCCAGCACCGCGGCATCGAGCTGGTCGTTGACGAAGGCGCACACCACCTCGCAGCCCTGGGCCAGCGCCACGGTCTGCGCGGACAGCGTGGCCTTCTGGTAGACCAGTTCGCAATCCCGGGAGGCGTACTCCCGCTGCAACACCTCGTCGAAAGAGCGCTCGTCGTAGGGCTGCGCACTGAACATTACAATCTTCATGGGGGAAAGCTCCTGCCGTTTTCGACCGGCGCCGCCAATCCCGGCAGGCCGGTTGCTGTGGAAATCGCAGACAGTGTAGGAAGTCGGTGCCGGCTGTTAGATGTGCTGGGTCAAAAGGCGTATGTATCGGAGCGCTGCGGCTTAGCTGTCTGGTTATGAGATGTCATTGAGATCAGGCAAGCTGGGCGATAGCGCATGCACCCTGCTTCGAAGCGCTTGCCTGGGAAACGCCTTGATGCCACAGATTCATCTGCAAGCCCGTACCCCCGTCGTTCGTGCTGAAATCGCCTGATCGGATTAGCCAACCGGCATTCTGGCAAAACGTTACGTGTTTGGTCCCGAGAAGAAGTAGTGGCCAGGATCGCCTTTGAAGGGCTGCGGATCCTTATGCCACTGTCCCAGGATAAAGCCAATCGGCGTACGTCCTTTCAGTGCGCGTAACGGACGAGTGCTGTTATACGCCCAGAGGTAGTCCCTAAGATGCGACCGGAGCTCCTCGAGCGAGGTGTAGTGAAACGCCTTGGTCGTGGCCTCCTTGATCGTCCGGTTCATCCGCTCGACCTGGCCGTTGGTCCAGGGCTGGAAGGATTTGGTCAGGCGATGTTCGATACCGTGCCGCTGGCAGAGCGCATCGAACGGATGTGCCCGGTAAGCCTCGGTTCCGGCCTTTTTGGCGAACTGGATACCGTTGTCGGTCAGGACCGTGTGGACGCGATACGGCAAGGCCTTCAGGGTGGAGTGCAGGAAGTCGACGGCGGTCTTGCGGGTGGCCTGCGCGTACAGCCTGGCATGGACGAACTTGCTGGTGCGGTCGATCGCGACGAAGAGATAGGCCTTGCCCTCGGGGGTCCGCGTCTCGGTGATGTCGATGTGCAGATAACCCAGCGGATAACGCTTGAAGGGCTTTTTCTCCCGGCCCGGCTCGCTCGCACGAGGCAGCTGGCTGACGCCGTGGCGCTGGAAGATGCGGTGCAGGCTCGAGCGGGTCAGCGTGGGAATGGTTCGTTGCAGCGCATGCAGGCAGTCATCCAGCGGCAGGAGCATCTTCTCTCGGAACACCAGTGCGGCGGCTTCCTGCAGCGGTGTCAGGGAGGTCGAGCGCGGGGTGCTGGGCCCCATGGGCGCATCCTCGACCGTGTCGCGGCTGCGCCATTGAAAGCGCTCCATGAACCCCATCTTCAACCGAGGTAAAGGCCCGCCGATGCTGTGCTCCCGATTTCTTTCTGGAGCCCGTCACCATGATGCGACCCGACGCCAAGGTCGAAAAGGTCTACCTCTATCCCAAGCCTGTCGATTTCCGAAAATCCATCGATGGCCTCGCCGCCCTGGTCGAGCTGGACATCCAGGTAGCGGTGTTCGATCCGGTGTTGTTCGTGTTTCTCAACCGGGCGCGCAATCGGGTGAAGATCCTGTACTGGGAGCGCAACGGCTTCTGTCTCTGGCTCGAGCGCCTGGAGGCCGAGCGCTTCAAGGCGCCGCCGGAGCCCGGCGACGAGGCCATCGTCCTCAGCGCCGAGGAGTTGAACTGGCTGCTGGATGGCTTCGACCTCTGGCGCAACCGCCCGCAGCGGGTGTTGAGGCCGCGCTATGTGGCCTGAGCCGGTATAATCCGGCTCCATGAATTTCATGCCCGACACCCTTCCCGACGATCCGCTTTTGCTCAAGCAGTTATTGCTGTCGGCGAACGAGCAGATGTCGGCAAAGGATGCTCGCATAGAACAGCTTCAGGAACAGGTCGCCCTGCTGCGTCAACGCCTGTTCGGCTCGAAATCCGAGCGCAGTATCGATCCGGACTCACCGCAACTGGCGATGTTCAACGAAGCCGAGCAGTTGGCCGAAGAGCCGGCGCCTGCCGTTGAAGCCGAAGCACAAGAGATCGCCGAGGCCGAAGAAGGCGTCGCCCCGATCAAGCACCGTGGCAAACGCCAGCCGCTGCCGGCCGAACTGCCACGGGTCGAGGTCGTCCACGAACTGCCCGAGCACGAACTGAGCTGCGCCTGCGGCTGCCGCAAGCAGGCCATCGGCGAGGAAGTCAGCGAGCAGCTCGACATCGTGCCGATGCAGATCCGGGTGATCCGGCATATCCGCAAGGTCTACGCCTGCCGGGGCTGCGAAAGCGCACCGACCACCGCCGACAAGCCGGCGCAGCTACTCGAGAAAAGCCTGGCCAGTCCCGGCGTGCTGGCGATGCTGCTGACCACCAGGTACGTCGACGGCCTGCCGCTGCACCGCTTCGAGAAGGTGCTCGCCCGCCACGGCGTCGAGATCCCCCGGCAGACCCTGGCGCGCTGGGCGATCCAGTGCGCCGGGCAGCTGCAACCCTTGCTCAACCTGATGCGCGACCGGCTGCTGGAAAGCCCGGTGATCCACTGCGACGAGACGCGGGTGCAGGTGCTCAAGGAGCCGGACCGGGATCCCTCCAGCCAGTCCTGGATGTGGGTGCAGACCGGCGGCCCGCCGGAGCAGCCGGTCGTCCTCTTCGACTACAGCCCCAGCCGGGCACAGGAGGTGCCCTTGCGCCTGCTCGCCGGCTACCGCGGCTACCTGATGACCGGGTCGCGCCAGACCGACGACTACGCCGGCTACAACGCCCTGGCCGCGCAACCGGGCATCGAGCGCCAGGGCTGCTGGGCCCATGCCCGGCGCAAGTTCGTCGAGGCGCAGCAGGTGCAGCCCAAAGGCAAGACCGGGCGCGCCGACCAGGCATTGGCCTGGATCAACCGGCTCTACGCTATCGAGCGCGACCTCCGACAGGCCGGCGATGCCGAGCGCCTGGAGGCGCGCCGGCAACACAGCCTGCCGGTCCTCGCCCAGCTCAAGGCCTGGCTGGACAAGACCCTGCCGCAGGTCACGGCGCAGAATGCGCTGGGCAAGGCGGTGAACTACCTGGCCAGCAACTGGAGCCGGCTCATCCGCTATACCGAGGCGGGCTACCTGCCGATCGACAACAACCGTGCCGAACGGGCCATTCGCCCGTTCGTCATCGGGCGCAAGAACTGGCTGTTCAGCGACACGCCCAAAGGCGCGACGGCCAGCGCGCAGCTCTACAGCCTGGTGGAAACCGCCAGGGCCAACGGGCAGGAGCCCTACGCCTGGCTGCGCCACGTCCTCGAACGCCTGCCGGCAGCGCAAGGCGTCGAAGACTACGAGGCGCTGCTGCCGTGGAACTGCACGCCGACGGCGCCACTGTAAACGACCGGCTCGGCCGTCAACAGACAGGGTTTATGGATCGCTTTCGCGCCATTTGCGTACGGTCTTGGGGGTGAGGTGATAGCGCCGGCTCAGCGTCGCGATCGAATCTGGCGATCACTGTATTTCTGCTCGAATGGCGTGCGTGGTCGTGGCGCGTTTGTGAAGTACCTGAGCCATGGATCCTCCTCCGAGAGAGGCTCATATCATAAACCAGTACTCCCCGGGACCAAACACCTAGGGAAATCCTGAAAAAGACTTCCCGATTCTGGTGAAATACACCCGCTCCCTTGTCCGAGTTTCCCGATGAAGCAACTGTCCTTCGCCGATGCCGAGTATGCCGGCAAGCGCAAGCAGACCCGCCGCGAGCGCTTCCTGCTCGAGATGGACCAGGTGGTGCCGTGGCAGGGGCTGATCGCCCTGATCGAGCCCTACTATCCCAAGGGCGAAGGCGGTCGGCCCGCCTACCCGCTGGCAGCCATGCTGCGCGTGCACCTGATGCAGAACTGGTTCGGCTACAGCGATCCGGCGATGGAGGAAGCGCTGTACGAAACCACTCTCCTGCGCCAGTTCGCCGGCCTGAGCCTGGAGCGCATCCCGGACGAAACGACCCTCCTCAACTTCCGTCGCCTGCTGGAGAAGCACGAACTGGCCGGGGGAATACTGGAGGTGATCAACGGCTATCTGGGCGAGCGCGGACTGTCGCTGCGCCAGGGCACCATTGTCGACGCCACCCTGATCCATGCGCCGAGCTCGACGAAGAACAAGGACGGCAAGCGCGACCCGGAAATGCACTCGACGAAGAAGGGCAACCAGTACTACTTCGGCGCAAAAGCTCACATTGGTGCCGACGCTGAGTCGGGTCTGGTGCACAGCGTGGTGGTCACGGCAGCCAACGTGGCAGATGTCACCCAAGTCGACCAACTGCTGCATGGCGAGGAAAACGTAGTGAGTGCCGATGCGGGCTATACCGGCGTAGAGAAGCGCCCCGAGCATGAAGGTCGGCAGGTCATCTGGCAGGTCGCGGCCCGGCGCAGTACCTACAAGAAGCATGGCAAGCGTAGCGCCTTATACAAAGCGATCCGCAAGATCGAGAAGGCCAAGGCCCAGGTACGAGCCAAGGTCGAACATCCGTTCCGCGTGATCAAGCGCCAGTTTGGCTACACCAAGGTGCGCTTCCGGGGATTGGCCAAAAACACGTCACAGTTGGTGACGCTGTTCGCCTTGTCGAATCTGTGGATGGCGCGCCGATATTTACTGGCGAATGCAGGAGAGGTGCGCCTGTAATGCGGGAAACGGTTGCTGCGACGTGCTCGCGGCAGCTAAAAAACGCAGAAACGAGCGGGTGATCTGATCGTTTTTGATCGATTCTCCGCTTTCAAAGTCGGCGGGGGGTTGAAGTCAGCCAGAAATACATGACTACTTCAGACCATCCCTAGATGCCCAAGAGTCCTCTCCCTTCACCCACATATTAATCCGGCAATACGAAAGCACAAATAAGGCTCATACCAGTATCGGCATATATCCTTGATTTTCAAGGAGAAACCAAAATACAGAAAGTGCCCTATTGTATTGCCGGATTAATAGCTGACCGCAACCCTACAATTCTCTGACTAAAACCTCTCACAAGGGCTATACCTTAAAACCCCCTCTCTTCGCTTATATTTAAAATAAACTATTTCACTAACAACCCAGCCCCAGTCTCAAGAGGCTGCAAAACATAAAGACCATCAACACCAATCAAACCATAATTTGAACCTTGAATAGCCAACCGATAAAGAGCAGCACTATTTTCATCTAAAATATACAGGGCATCCTTATCAAGCCTCCCCCTCTCCGCTTGACTCAAGAATTCGGACCACCTCCTCAAATAAGCATCTTCAGAGAATGTCGACCTAGCATAACGTACAATATTTGTCGGAAGCCCGCAAACCGAAGTAAAAACTCCTAAATCCAGCCACAACTCACCACTGGAACCACCTGGCGAAACAAAACCTTTGACAGAAGAATATTCCTTACAAATATCACCCCAAAGAGATGACTTTAAATTTCCTTGAAATGGATGATCCCAGCGTGCCTTTATTGAGGCAAGCCCATCACTTGTATCATACACCTGAAGGAGAAAACCCAGCAAAATCACAGATAAAAACTGCCTCCCATTTAATTCCTTAAAAAGCACATAAAAAGCGAAAAGCAGGACCAAATACCATACAGGCCAAATAAAGCGCCCTGAAGCCCTCAGCACACCAAACACATCGACAAGCACTACAGGAAGAGAAAAAGAAAAGTTTAAAGCCCCCATACCAACATTATTTGAAACTGCAAACAT
The DNA here is from genome assembly GCF_009363155.1 of Azotobacter salinestris. Taxonomy (NCBI): domain Bacteria; kingdom Pseudomonadati; phylum Pseudomonadota; class Gammaproteobacteria; order Pseudomonadales; family Pseudomonadaceae; genus Azotobacter; species Azotobacter salinestris. The sequence goes on along the minus strand of NZ_CP045302.1, from coordinate 3,488,064 downwards.
GATTAAAATGAAGCACACCCCAATCAGCGCAACATGCTTACGCCATGAACCACAAACATTCCTCCAAAAATAGGGCAACCCTACAAGAAGCAACAACAAGAAGCCAAGCCCCATATAAGCATTACCCTCATAGTCTCCGGCACCAAATCCATCCCTTGCCTTGAAAAATTTACTCCATTCAGCCGGCACCGGCTGAATAAACGAAAGAAGATTCATTCTAAAGAAACCAAATCCCCCTTCTCCCCCCGCCCTACCCAACAAAAAATACCCTCCTAGCCAGAGCGCAAACAGAAAAGAGAAAACGCCTCCTCCCCCCATTAAGGCCACATTAAAAAAGGTATACTTCTTAGCCAGCAACACCTCCCCTAAATAGCCAGCAAAAACCAGACAACACATAACCCCTATATAGGGATGTACCAAAATTGAAACAAGAATCAACAGAGCCCAACGCCATACATCAAAAAAGAAATCAACTTTAGAGAAGTAGAAATACAACGCCATCAGAATCAACCAATGTCCAACCAAATTAAAATGGCCATACATCCTCCAAACCATGATCGGAGACACGACACAAAAAGCAGCAAACAAAGAAGCACCAACCAGAGAAATACTCAAAGAGCGAGCAATCTTAAAAGCAACCCATCCTTGGAGCAAAAAACAAATAAATAACCATATTCCAAAATACTGATAAGGCCCATCAATGGGCAGGAGCTTAAAAATCAACGCAAAAAACGCATTGGAGTCGGACATCAAGATCCCAGACGAGAGCTCCACGCCATAGTTATGATTGACACCAGGAGGCCAACGCCATGAGTCTGCACTAAAATACTGCCAAGCAATCTGCCCCATAGCAGTATCGCCATGGCGAAACAACCAATCTATATACCTAATATCCAAGAAGCGAAACCCAAAAATTGAATTGAAGGACAAAATCGAAAAAATAGACACCCCCGCCAAAAAATATTTTTCGCTATTTGCCTTCATAAAAATCTTATCCTTAGAAATGTACAGCCAACAATAAAGTGATTAACCCCTACCAAGAACCATTCTATTTCCAAAATATAGAAACACCGCCCCAATCCCCACTGCAAACCACAGCGTGACCAGCCTAATCAATACAGTCGCCGCGACTGCATCGCCATTTGGCATTCCTTTCCAGACTAGCAAGGTCACCATCAATGCCTCGGCACCGCCCAAGCCCCCCGGCATGAAACTTAATGCACCAGCCAACATAGATAATGCATAGACAAACACTGTGAAAGCCAACGAGTTCTCGGCCCCCATCCATTGCAATATCCAGTGGAAAGCCAGTGCTTCGGCACTCCAGGCAATCACACTTAGCAGCGTAGCCCCGATTAGCATTTCCAGCCGATGACAGCGTTGAGCCTCCAGCAATACTTGGGGCAAATGTTTGATCAGGCCAAGCACTGCCCCATGCTGCCAAGAAAACAGCTCAAGCAACCGCTCAAGCAACCTGCGCTGTGAGAGCACGAACAATCCGCTCACGACTAATCCGACTCCAAGGCCGATTAGGGGCCAAGCATTGGGATACAGGGTTAGGCCGAACAGGGCGAGCAGGACCACGGCAAACAGATCGGACAGGCGCTCGCTGAAAAAAGCAGCGAAGCTCTGCGGATAAGGCATCCCCCAAGGCTTGAGCAGAACACCACGGAGGGCTTCGCCCGCCTTGCCGGGCGTGGTGGTCAAAGCAAAGCCGGCTAGGTATATCCTGAGACTGGGCCACCAAGGCACCGTATGGCCAAATGCGCGAAGGTAGCTTTGCCAGCGCAGAAAGCGCAGCCCGTAGTTGACCAGCGACAGCAGCAGGGCCAGGACGATGCCGCCCATGCCGACCCGGGCCACGGCGCTGCCGACCGCCTGCCAGCCGGCCCACAGCGAAAAGCCCAGATAGCCGAACGCCGCGCCCACCACCGAGAGAATGACCGCCCGGTAGCGCCAGCCGGACAGGTACAGGGCCTCGCTCACAGGCTCAGCCGCTTGAAGAGCGGCTGCGGAATGCTGCGGATGACCAGCATGATCGCCGCCCAGAAGCCGGGGGTGTAGAGGGTCGCCGTGCGCCGCTCGAGCCCGCGGAGGATGTGCCGCGCCACCGTCTCCGGACTGGCCAGCAGCGCCGTCGGCAACGCCAGCCCGCGGGTCATCGGCGTGTCGACGAAGCCCGGCTTGACGGTCATGACATGCACGCCGGCCTTGAACAGGCGGGCGCGCAGTCCCTCGCAGAAGGTGGAGACGGCAGCCTTGGCGCTGCCGTACAGGTAGTTGGAGGGTCGGCCGCGGTCGCCGGCCACCGAGGAAATCACCGCCAGGCTGCCGCAGCGCTGAAGCTCGAACTGGTTGGCCAGCAGGGTCAGCAGGGCGATGACCGAGGTGCCGTTGTTGGCGAACTCGTGCAGGGCCACGTCCACCTCCCGTTCGCAGGCCCGCTGGTCCGGCAGGGTGCCATGGGCGACCAGGACGACGTCGATCTGCTGCAGGGTGGCCAGGCACTGTTCGAGCATGGCCGGGTGGGCGGCGACGTCGGTGGCCTCCAGGCAGTGGGTGGTGACTGCCCGGGCGCCGCGGATGCGCAGGTCGGCGGCGGCCTGCTCCAGTTTCTCGGAGTTGCGGGCGACCAGGAACAGCTCGCTGCCCTGCTCTGCCCACAGGCGGGCGCAGGCGCCGGCGATGGCCGAGGTGGCGCCGATGATCAGTATGCGTCTCATGCGGTGACTCGCCTCCAGAAGCGGGAGTTCAGGGCCGGATCGCGCAGGGCTTCGAGCTGCGCCCAGGCGGGATAGGCCCGGCGGAAGTCGCTGCCGCTCATGTGCGCGTCCTTGGCCGGATACAGGCGTCCGCCGGCCTCGCGCAGGATGGCGTCCAGCCGGGCGAACAGGGGCGCCAGTTCGGCCCTGTGCGGGAAGTCCAGGGCCAGCGAGGTGCCCGGCAGCGGGAAGGACAGCAGACCGGGCGAGGCGATGGCGCCGCAGCGCTTGAGCACGGCGAGGAAGGAGCCCTGGCCGGAGGCGGCGATGGTACCCAGCAGCTCGTGCAGGGCCGGCTCGGCCACGGCCTCGGGAATCACGCACTGGTACTGCTGGAATCCCCGGCGCCCGTAGATGCGGTTCCAGTGCAGGAGGCGGTCCAGCGGGTAGAAGAAGGGCTCGTAGTCGACGCGCCTGTCCATGCGCCGGCTCGGGTGCATCCGCCAATAGAGCGCGTTGAAGGCGTGCAGGGACAGGCGGTTGACCAGCGACAACGGCGGCGTCAGGGGCACCTGCCGCTTGCTCCGCCCGTCCACCTCCAGCCGCCCGTAGCGGGCATGGTCACCGACACTGAACACCCCCCGGCCGGCCTGGCGCCCCCGGGCCAGGCAGTCGATCCAGGCCACGCTGTATTCGTGGCGCGGGTCCAGCTCGGCGGACAGGGCGAAGAACTCGCCCAGGCTTTCGAAACGCACCCGGGTGCTGTCGACCTGGCTGGAGCGGATCGGCATCAGGCGGATCTCCGCCCAGGCGATCACCCCGGTCAGCCCCAGCCCGCCGATGGTGGCGGCGAACAGTTCGGGATGATCGGCGGGCGAGCAGGCCAGCAGCTCGCCCTGGCGCAGCAGGCCGAAACGCAGCACATGGTTGCCGAAGGTGCCGCGTCGGTGATGATTCTTGCCGTGCACGTCGTTGCCGATGGCGCCGCCCAGAGTCACGTACTGGGTGCCCGGGGTAACCGGCAGGAACCAGCCGCGGGGAATCGCCAGCGCCAGGATCTCGGCCAGGGTGACGCCAGCCTCGGCCACCATGGTTCCCTGCTGCCAGTCGGCCTGGATGAAGCGGTCCAGCGTGCGCATGTGCAGGACCCGGTCGCTGGCCGCCAGGCAGCTGTCGCCGTAGCTGCGCCCGTTGCCGTAGGGCAGCGTGCCGCCCCGGGCGCGGACGACCGCCTCCAGATCGGCGGCCAGCCGCTCGCGCCAGTGGCAGGCCAGCGCGCCCTGCGGCGCATTTGGATAGCCCCCCCAGGAGCGCAGCGGTGCGCTCATGCCGCCCCCCAGAACACCAGACCGAACAGGACGCCGACCAGCAGGCTGACGCGATCGCGGACGGCGAACACCACCGGGTCCTCGTTCATCTGTCCGCGATGGGTGAGCATCCACACACGGCTGATCCAGAACAGCAGCAGCGGGCAGGCCAGCCAGATCGCCTGCGGATAGCGGTACAGGGAGACGGTGGCCTGATCGTGGATGTACAGGGCCAGCACCATCACCGCCAGGTAGCCGGAGGCCGCGCCGAGCGACGCGATCATTGGCAGATCGTCGGGGTAGTAGCCGCGCCCGCGGGTCTTCTCGGTCCGCCCCCGGCTGCGCGCCTCGCGCAACTCGGCATAGCGCTTGACCAGCGCCAGACTGAGAAAGATGAACATCGAGAAGGCCAGGATCCAGAAGGTCAACGGCAGGTCGAACGCGGCGGCTCCGGCGACGATGCGCAGGGTGTAGAGCAGTGCCAGGGCGATGATGTCGACCGCCATGCAGCGCTTGAGGGCCAGCGAATAGGCCAGGGTCAGGGCGTAGTAGGCGGCCAGGGTCAGGGCGAACGTCCAGGGCAGCAGCCACAGGGCGCCGGCGAAGGCCGCCGCCAGCAACAGTGGACAGGCGAGCAGGCCGCTGCGCAGCGACAACCGGCCGGAGGCGAAGGGCCGATGCCGCTTGGTGTGATGGAGCCGGTCGTCCGGCAGGTCCAGCAGGTCGTTGAGCAGGTAGACGCTGGAGGCGCACAGCCCGAAGAGCAGGAAAGCCAGGATGGCCTGCCCGAGCAGCACGGGATCGGTCAGCCGGTGCGCGGCCAGCAGCGGCACGAAGATCAGCAGGTTCTTCAGCCACTGGTGCAGGCGCAGGGCCCTGCGCCACTCCTTCAGGGTGGAAGGGGTCGAGCGGATGACCTGCTCGACATTGCCCAGCGCCCTGGCCCGGCGCTCCACACCCCGCTCGGGGTTGACCACGTAGGCCTTGCGCGCCACCGCCCAGACGGGAATGTCGTCCCGGGAGTTGCCGACATAGTCGAAGCCGCCCTCCCCGTACTGCTCGACCAGAACGTCGCGCTTGCGCTGGGCGGAAAGGTTGTGTCCGGCCGAGGTGGCCAGCACCCGGTCGAACAGCTGCAGATGACCGGCGATGCGCTCGGCCAGGCTCTGGTGGCTGGCGGTGGCCAGCACCACCGTCCGTCCATTGCGCCGCGCGGCCTCGATCAGGGCGATCACCTGCGGATCGTAGGGCAGGCTGCCGACCTCGATCTGTGCGCCCTGCGCCAGCTTCTCCTTCAGCATGGCCCTGCCCTTGCCCAGCCAGCCCAGCGGCTTGTGCAGACTCAACGGCTGGCGACGGAAAAAGCACAGCCCGGTCTCCAGCAGAAGATCCGAACGCAGCAGCGTGCCATCCAGATCGATGACGAGAGGAGCGGTGCTCACGTCGAACCCTCCTCGAGCCGGCACGAAACGCCTGGACGAGCATGCACTTCTTCGGCATCCGGCCGTTTTCCAGTAGTCATCCCTTCCCTCGCACATGGGCTTGCAGAGCACGACATGCACCGACCGAGAACGGCGCCGGCAACCGTCACCCTCCTGGAGGGCGGCAGCCAGGCAAGCACCAGACCCGGCCCCACAAGATCGTAGACGAACAGACGAAGGCTGCCCGGCAGGCCTCACCCTGCAGGGCGGAATCGGACGAAATGAACGGCGGTCGGTCGCCGAAGCCTCAGCGCATCCCGAGCCAGAGGCGCAGGGCCTGCAGGGAGTCCGGGCAATAGGAGCGTTCCAGGGCCTCGCGCAGGGCCGCGTGGGGCGGGATGAAGCGGGCCTCCAGCACTTCTTCGGGCTGCAGCACCAGAGGGGCGTCGGAGACCGCCGAGAATACCGCGCACCACAGGCGGTTGTCCGGCTGCTCGAAGAAGAAACGCCCGTGCTCGTGCAGCGCCACGCCGGCGATGCCGAGTTCCTCCTCCAGTTCGCGGGCGGCGGACTCGCCGTATTCCTCCCCGGCCTGCACCATGCCGCCGGCGGCCACATCCCAGTAGCCGGGATAGATCGCCTTGCTCAGGGTGCGCCGGTGCACGCAGAGCTGCCCGGCGCCGTCGAACAACAGGATGAAGGTGCCGCGACCGATCAGTCCACGCTCGCGCAGCTCGGCGCGGGGCAATGCGCCGAGCGGGCGGTCGTCGGCGTCGACCCAGACGATCAGCTCGGCATCGGAAGCGGCCCGGTGGGCCGCTTCCCGTGCGGAGATTTCCATCAGCCCTGGGAGAGCAGCGCGCGCAGGTCGATCAGCGCGGCATTGGCCCGGGAGATGAAGTTGGCCATCACCAGCGAGTGGTTGGCCAGGACGCCGTAGCCGCCGCCGTTCAGCACCATGGGGCTCCACAGCGGCTCCTGCGCCGCCTCCAGTTCGCGGATGATCTGCTGGAGGCTGACGGTGGCGTTCTTGCGCGCCAGCACGTCGCCGAAGTCCACCTCGATGGCGCGCAGGAAGTGCGCCAGCGCCCAGGCCTGGCCGCGCGCCTCGTAGAACACGTTGTCGATCTGCAGCCAGGGCGTCTCGACGATCTCTCCCTGCTGCACCTGACCGGTCGTTTCGTCAGGCACCAGGTCGGCATCCAGGCGCTCCTGGCCGATGCTCGCCGAGAGCCGCTGGGAGAGCGAGCCGAGACGGGTGGAGACGTCGCCCAGCCAGCCGTTCAGGTTGTCGGCGCGGGAGAAGAACTGCGCGCTGGGCTTGACCGGGTCGGCCAGGCGGGCCAGGTAGCTGTCGAGCAGCTTGAGACCGGCGCGGTATTCGGTTTCGGAAGCCGGCAGCGCCCAGCTGCGGTTGTCGAAATTGAAGCGCGGCTCGGCCTTGGCCAGGTCTGGGTCCTCGGTGGACTGCGACTGTGAGCGGGCCATTTCCTTGCGCAGCGAGCGTGCCAGATCGCGCACCTGGACCAGCGCGCCGAACTCCCAGCTGGGCATGTTATCCAGCCAGATGCCGGGCGGGGAGAGATCGTTGGTCAGGTAGCCGCCCGGCTTGTCGAGCAGGGTGCCGGCCACGGTCTTCAGGGTCTCGACGGTGGTGTAACCCTTGACGAACTTGCGCTGCGCCTGTTCGGCTGCGGCCTGGGCGTTCTCTCGTACCGGGAAGGCGTCCGGCTCCTGGCTCCAGTACCAGCCCAGCAGCCCGGTCACCAGCAGGTAGAGGGCGAGCAGCAGCGCCAGGGCACGGCCCAGCCAGTGGTTGCCGACGACACGCCGCAGGGCGCTGTCGGCCCCACCGTACGCACGGCTTGCGCTTTCTTTCCAGTCCAGCATGGCAAAATCCTTCGTGATTCGAAAAGTCGACCGGCCCACAGGGCCAGCCGCGCAAGCCTAGCATTAATGGAAAGCACACCGGGACAGAGCGGCGCCCGGCCTCGATGCGGGCCGGACACCGACACCGCGCCTGTCGCACGCCGGCCGCAGCCTGCAGCGCTTCGCCGCCTCCGGTATCATCCGCCTCTTTGTATTTCTGCACGTTTCTGCGAGAACGCCATGCGCCGCCTGCTGCCCCTGCTCCTGCTGCTGCTCGCCCTGCCCGCCGCCGCCGGCCTGTTCGACAGCCGGCCCAGCTCCACACTGGGCGGCCTGGACAACCGCGGCGACTTCCTGCCGGTCCGCGAGGCCTTCCGCCTGAGCCTGGTGGACAGCACGCCGCAGGCGGTGACGCTGCGCTTCGTCGCCGCCGAGGGCTACTACCTGTACCGCCAGCGCCTGCAGTTCCGCAGCGAGACGACCGGGGTCGCACTGGGCGAGTCGCGCCTGCCGGACGGCGTGCGCAAGACCGACGAGTACTTCGGGGAGACGGAGGTTTATTACGGCGTGCTCGACGTCGAGCTGCCGCTGGACAACCCTGACGGGCGCCCCTTCACTCTGCAGGTCGGCTACCAGGGCTGTGCCGACAAGGGCCTCTGCTATCCGCCGGAGACCGAGCGGCTGCAGATCGGCGCCGCTGGCGCTCCCGCCGCAGCCCCCACAGCCGGGGCCGCCCTGCCCGCCGGCGCGCCGGGCTGGAGCTGGCGGGAGCTGGCCCTGTTCTTCCTCGCCGGCCTCGGCCTGACCTTCACCCCGTGCGTGCTGCCGATGCTGCCGATCCTCTCCGGCGTGGTGCTGCGCGGGGAGATCGGCGGCGCGCGCGGCTTCGCCCTGTCGCTGGCCTACGTGCTGCCGATGGCCGCCTGCTTCGCCGTGCTCGGCGCGCTGATGGGACTGTTCGGCGCCGAGCTGAACCTGCAGGCGCGCCTGCAATCGTCCTGGGTGCTGGTGCCCTTCGCCGCCTTCTTCGGCCTCTTCGCCCTGGCCATGTTCGGAGTCTTCGAGCTGCGCCTGCCGCAGGCGCTCGCCGCGCCGCTGGAGCGCCTGGCCGGCAACACGCGCGGTGGCTCGCTGTGGGGCGCCGCCGTCCTCGGCGTGCTGTCCAGCCTTTTGGTCTCGCCCTGCGTCTCCGCTCCGCTGGCCGGCGCGCTCTTGTACATCAGCTCGAGCGGCGATGCCCTGGGCGGCGGTCTGAAGCTCTTTGCCCTGGGGCTCGGCATGGGCGCGCCGCTGGTGTTGTTCGCCACCGGCGGCGGCGCCCTGCTGCCCAAGAGCGGCCCATGGATGCTCATGGTGCGCAACGCCTTCGGCGTGCTGCTGCTGGCGGTCGCCGTGTGGCTGCTCGAGCGGGTGCTGCCTGGCCCGCTGGCGCTGGCCCTGTGGGGGCTGCTGGCAGGCGGGGTGGCGCTGTTTCTCGGCGCGCTGGAACTTACCGCGAAGAGCCACCGGCAGAAGCTTGGCCAGCTGGCCGGGCTGGTCCTGCTGGTCTACGCCCTGGCCAGTTGGACCGGCGCGCTGCGCGGCGAGTCCGACCCACTGCGCCCGCTGGGCGGCACATCCCTGTCCGCCGCACCCGCGGCCCGGGCCGCCGGCGCCTGGCAGACCCTCAGCACGCCGGAGGCACTGGACGCCGTCCTGGCCGAAGCGAAGAATGCCGCCCAGCCGCTGTTGCTCGACTGGTATGCTGACTGGTGCATCAGCTGCAAGGTGATCGAGCGCGAGGTGTTTGCCGCCCCGCAGGTCGCCGCGCAGCTCGGCGGCTACCGGCTGATCCGCTTCGATATCACCGCCGGCACCCCGGCACAGCGCGCGCTGCTGGATCGCTACCGGCTGTTCGGCCCGCCGGCCATCCAGTTCTTCGCTGCCGACGGCACCGAGCACGAGGCGCTGCGGGTGGTCGGTGAGATCGACGCCGCCGCTTTTGCGCAACGCCTGCGGGAAAGTCAATCCCAACACTGATCTTGCAAGACATCTGCGAGGAATCGCAGGTAATATGCAGGAAATTCCGGTTAAAATGCCCGGCTGAAGGTCTCGACGGAACGGAGCCCCAGCCAGCCCGCAGCCTGCGGGATGGGCCGGCTCGTTGCCGTGCCCCTTACTCAGTACGCAAGGACAACAACCGACATGGCCACCCTACTGGTGCTGCACGGCCCCAACCTCAATCTTTTGGGCACCCGCGAGCCCGGCGTATATGGCGCCACCACCCTCGCGCAGATCAACCAGGACCTGGAGCGCCGCGCCAGCGAGGCCGGCCATCGCCTGCTCCACCTGCAGAGCAATGCCGAGCATGTGCTGATCGAGCGCATCCATGCCGCCCGTCAGGAAGGCGTGGACCACATCATCTTCAATCCGGCGGCTTTCACCCATACAAGTGTCGCCCTACGTGACGCGCTGCTGGCGGTGAGCATCCCATTCACCGAAGTGCACTTGTCCAACGTGCACAAACGCGAGCCCTTCCGCCATCACTCCTACTTTTCCGACATCGCCGTAGGGGTGATCTGCGGTCTGGGCGCCAGCGGCTACCGGCTGGCCCTGGAAGCCGCCCTCGAACAACTTGAACGTCCCTGATTCGCAACCGGAGTTATTTCGAATGGATATCCGCAAAGTCAAGAAACTGATCGAACTGCTGGAAGAGTCCGGTATCGACGAGCTGGAGATTCGCGAAGGCGAAGAATCGGTTCGCATCAGCCGCCACTCCAAAAACGCTCCCCAGACGATCTATGCCGCCGCACCGGCAATGGCCGCCATGCCTGCGCCGGCCATCGCCGCCCCGGCTGCCGCACCGGCCGAAGCCGCTGCACCGGCCGCGCCCAAGCTGAGCGGCCATGTGGTCCGCTCGCCGATGGTCGGCACCTTCTACCGCTCGCCGTCGCCGAGCGCTCCCTCCTTCGTCCAGGTCGGCCAGAGCGTGAAGAAGGGCGATATCCTGTGCATTGTCGAAGCCATGAAGATGATGAACCACATCGAGGCTGAAGTCGGCGGCGTCATCGAAGCCATCCTGGTGGAAAACGGCCAGCCGGTGGAGTATGACCAGCCGCTGTTCACCATCGTCTGAACCGCGGAGATCCTGCGATGTTGGAAAAAGTCCTGATCGCCAACCGTGGCGAGATCGCCCTGCGCATCCTGCGCGCCTGCAAGGAGCTGGGCATCAAGACGGTGGCTGTGTACTCGACGGCGGACCGCGAACTGATGCACCTGGGCCTCGCCGACGAGAGCGTGTGCATCGGCCCGGCCCCGGCGGCCAAATCCTATCTGCACATCCCGGCCATCATCGCCGCCGCCGAAGTTACCGGCGCGACCGGGATCCACCCGGGCTACGGCTTTCTCGCCGAGAATGCCGACTTCGCCGAGCAGGTGGAGAAATCCGGCTTCGCCTTCATCGGCCCGACCGCCGAGGTGATCCGCCTGATGGGCGACAAGGTCTCGGCCAAGGACGCCATGAAGCGGGCCGGCGTGCCCACCGTGCCCGGCTCCGACGGTCCGCTGCCGGAAGATGAGGAAACCGCCCTGGCGATCGCCCGCGAGGTCGGCTATCCGGTGATCATCAAGGCCGCCGGCGGCGGTGGCGGACGTGGCATGCGCGTAGTGCGCAGGGAAGAGGACCTGATCAAGTCGGCGCGACTGACCCGCACCGAGGCCGAGGCGGCCTTCGGCAACGGCATGGTCTACCTCGAGAAGTTCCTGGAGAACCCCCGCCATGTGGAAGTGCAGGTGTTGTCCGACGGCAAGGGCAACGCCATCCACCTGGGCGACCGCGACTGCTCGCTGCAGCGCCGCCACCAGAAGGTCCTGGAAGAGGCTCCCGCGCCGGGCATCGATCCGCAGGCCCGCGCCGAAGTGCTGGACCGCTGCGTGCGCGCCTGCATCGAGATCGGCTACCGCGGCGCCGGCACCTTCGAGTTCCTCTACGAGGACGGCCGCTTCTACTTCATCGAGATGAACACCCGCGTGCAGGTGGAGCACCCGGTCACCGAGATGGTCACCGGCGTCGACATCGTCAAGGAGATGCTGCTCATCGCCGGCGGCGAGCCGCTGTCGATCCGCCAGGAGGACGTGGTGATCCGCGGCCATGCGCTGGAGTGCCGGATCAACGCCGAAGACCCGGCGACCTTCATGCCCAGCCCGGGCAAGGTCAATCACTTCCACGCCCCGGGCGGCAACGGCATCCGCGTCGACTCGCACCTCTACAGCGGCTATGCGGTACCGCCGAACTACGACTCGCTGATCGGCAAGCTGATTGCCTACGGCAAGGATCGCGACGAGGCCATGGCGCGCATGCGCAACGCCCTGGACGAGATCGTCGTCGACGGCATCAAGACCAACGTGCCCCTGCACCGCGAGCTCACCCGCGATCCCGGCTTCTGCCAGGGCGGCGTGAACATCCACTACCTGGAAAAGAAACTGGGTCTGGACAAGCACTGAGCCACGCGCCAGCGCCGCATGACAGGGTCGCCTTCGGGCGACCCCTGTCGTTTCCGCTGCATCGATTATTATCGCAGGGCGGAAAACTCGCGCAGGGATCTTCCACCTCTTCCGGTGGGAAAGGCCTGCGGCCGTTTCCTTCCCTACCAGAGGCGCATGCTGGCAGAGCCTCCGCCCCTCCAGTAAGCTTGCGCGCCTTTCCGCCCATTCCCGAAGAGGCCTCCCCATGTCCTGGCTGCAAATCCGTCTCGCCATCACCCCCGACCAGGCCGGCGCACTGGAGGATCAGCTGCTCGAGCTGGGCGCGGTCTCGGTGACCTTCATGGACGCCGAGGACCAGCCGATCTTCGAGCCGGATCTCGGCACCACCCCGCTCTGGTCGCACACCCACCTGCTGGCGCTGTTCGAGGCCGATACCGACGCAGACGCCCTGCTCGCCCATCTGCGCCTGCTGCGCGGCGGCGAGCTGCCCGAGCACCAGATCGAGCGCATCGAGGATCAGGACTGGGAGCGCAGCTGGATGGACAACTTCCAGCCGATGCGCTTCGGCCGCCGCCTGTGGATCGTGCCGAGCTGGCACCAGGCGCCGGAGCCCGAAGCGGTCAATCTGCTGCTCGACCCGGGCCTGGCCTTCGGCACCGGCACCCACCCGACCACCGCGCTGTGCCTGGAATGGCTGGACGACCAGGATCTCGCCGGCTGCAGCGTGCTGGACTTCGGCTGCGGCTCGGGCATCCTCGCCATCGCCGCGCTGCTGCTCGGCGCCGAGCGGGCAGTCGGCACCGACATCGATCCGCAGGCGCTGGAGGCCTCGCGCGACAACGCCACGCGCAACGGCATCGATCCGGCACGCTTTCCACTCTATCTGCCGGCCGACCTGCCGCAGCAGCCGGCCGACGTGGTGGTGGCCAACCTCCTCGCCGGTCCGCTGGTGCAGTTGGCGCCGACCATCACCTCGCAGATCAAGCCGGGCGGCCGCCTGGCGCTGTCCGGCATCCTCGCCGAGCAGGCCGAGGAGGTGCGCGCGGCCTACCAGGGCGCCTTCGCCCTCGATCCCAGCGCGGAGAAGGACGGCTGGGTACGCATCAGCGGCGTGCGTCGCTGACGCCCTGCCCCCGGGCCTACGGCTGCGCTAGACTAGCGCCCCGTTCAGTCCAGACCGCCGACTGCCGGCTCGCCGCATGACAGATACCTTCGCCACCCAGTGCCCGCACTGCCAGACCCGCTTCCGCATCAACCGCGCGCAGCTCGATGCCGCCCGCGGTGCGGTGCGCTGCGGCTCCTGCCTGCAGGTATTCAACGCCGCCAAGCACCTGATCGAGCGACCGGCCCCGCCCCAGGCCACGATCGCCGCGGCACCGGCCGCCGCGCCTCCGGCAGCGCCGCCGGCCGACGATCATCCGCCGGCGCCCCCCTCCCACTGGGACTACGACGAACTCGACCTGGGCGATCTGGACCTGGACACCCTTGACCTGGACGAGGAGCTGGCCAAGCTGGAAAGCCAGGAGCGCCAGCTGATGGCGCGCCTGCAGAGCGCCGACGCGCCGCCCCCGACACCACGCCCCGCCGCCTGCCCCCGTCCGGGACCCGTCGAACCGCAGCTGCCGCCCGCCAGCCGTCTGCTCGTCACGCCGAGCGGCCAGGGCGAACGCCCCGAGCCGCCTCTGACCCTGAAACCGCACGTCGCGCAGGACGAGCCGCGCCGCTCGCCGCCGCCCGAATCCCGGGCGGAGCCGCACCAGCCCGCCCCCACCAGTCCACCACCGCGCAACACGCCGGAGCGCCCCGAGGAAGGACTGCTCGAGCTGGCCGACGAACCCCTCCGCCTCGACTGGCGGAAACCGCGCCAACCCTGGGGCCGCCGCCTCGGCTGGATCGCCCTCAACCTGCTGGCAATCGGTGTCCTGGCCGGACAGTACGTCTGGTTCCACTATGACGAGCTGGTCCGCCAGGACAGCTACCGGCCCTGGTTCGAGCGGCTGTGCCCTGTCCTCGGCTGCAGCCTGCCGCCGCTGGTCGACATCGGCCAGATCAAGAGCAGCAACCTGGTGGTGCGCGATCACCCCGAATTCGCCGGCGCCCTGGTGGTCGACGCGATCCTCTACAACCGCGCCACCTTCGCCCAGCCCTTCCCCCTGCTCCAGCTGCGCTTCGCCGACATCAACGGCCAGACCGTCGCCACCCGGCGCTTCAAGCCCGGCGAATACCTGAGCGGCGAACTGGCCGGGCAGCAGGAAATGCCGCCACAGACGCCGATCCACATCTCGCTGGAGATTCTCGACCCCGGCACACAGGCGGTGAATTACAGCCTAAGCTTTCACTCTCCGGAGTGACGCTGCTGCCTGGAGGGCAGCCGCCTGGCTGCCCTCCGGCTGCGGTTGCCTGCCTGTCTGCTGCTCATATTTTGTGCAGGATAGCCTTTATCCATTCATGGAGAGCAGGTATCATGCCCACCCTTTTTTTGCGGTCCCCGTTCGACCTGAAACCAGTCTCCAGCAGGGAAGACCTATGTCGGCGGTACGTATCGGCCCCTACACTTTGCCCAACCGATTGATCCTGGCGCCCATGGCCGGCGTCACCGATCGACCGTTTCGTGCGCTGTGCCGCCGGCTCGGCGCCGGCATGACGGTCTCGGAAATGCTCACCAGCGACGTTCGCCTGTGGAACAGCCGCAAGTCCCGCCTGCGCCTGCCACACGGCGACGAGCCGGAGCCGCGCTCGGTGCAGATCGCCGGCGGCGACCCGCAGATGCTCGCCGAGGCGGCTCGGCGCAACGTCGAGCTGGGCGCGCAGATCATCGACATCAACATGGGCTGCCCGGCGAAGAAGGTCTGCAACAAGGCCGCCGGCTCGGCGCTGATGAAGGACGAAGCCCTGGTCGCCGAAATCCTCCAGGCGGTGGTGGCCGCCGTCGAGGTGCCGGTGACCCTGAAGATCCGCACCGGCTGGGACCAGGCCAATCGCAACGGCGTCAACGTCGCCCGGCTCGCCGAGCAGGCCGGTATCGCCGCCCTCGCCGTGCACGGACGGACCCGCGCCGACCAGTACCGGGGCGAGGCCGAATACGAAACCATCGCCGCCATCAAGCGGGCAGTGTCCATTCCCGTGTTCGCCAATGGCGACATCGACTCGCCGGAGAAGGCCCGTCGGGTGCTCGAGGCCACCGGTGCCGACGGCCTGCTGATCGGCCGCGCGGCCCAGGGGCGACCATGGATCTTCCGCGAGATCGAACACTACCTGCGAACCGGCGAGCACCTGCCGGCCGTGACGGCAGCCGAGGTGGAGCCCATCCTGCTCGAGCACCTGGCTGCGCTGCACCGTTTCTACGGGGAGGAGCAGGGCGTGCGCATCGCCCGCAAGCACGTCGGCTGGTACCTGGCGACCCTGCCCGGCGCGCAGGAGTTTCGAGCCCAGTTCAACCGCTTGGATACCACGGACGCGCAGAGCGCCCACGTTCGACGATTCTTTGCCGAACGTCATGAAGATGGAGAAGGGGTGGCCGCATGACGACGATGACCGAGACCTTAGAGAGTGGAACGACACCCGTGAGCGACAACGCCAATCTGAAACAGCACCTGAACACGCCGAGCGAGGCGGGCCAGACGCTGCGCGACAGCGTGGAGAAGGCGCTGCGCAACTACTTCGCCCATCTCGAGGGTGCTGCCGTCACGGATGTCTACAACCTGGTGCTCTCCGAAGTGGAGGCCCCCCTGCTGGAAACCGTGATGCAGTACGTCAAGGGCAACCAGACCAAGGCCTCCGAACTGCTCGGCCTGAATCGCGGCACCCTGCGCAAGAAGCTCAAGCAGTACGACCTGCTGTAACCCTATCTGTCTGAAACGGGAGCGGCCCGGCTGCTCCCGTTTCCATTCAATCCTGCCCTGATGGAACCCGAGATGACCGACCAGACTACCCGCCTTCCCGTCCGCCGCGCGCTGATCAGCGTGTCCGACAAGACCGGCGTCGTCGACTTCGCCCGCGAGCTCGCCGCCCTCGGCGTCGAGATCCTCTCCACCGGCGGCACCTTCAAGCTGCTGCGCGACAACGGCGTCAACGCCGTGGAAGTGGCCGACTACACCGGCTTCCCGGAAATGATGGACGGTCGGGTGAAGACCCTGCATCCGAAGATCCACGGCGGCATCCTCGGCCGCCGCGATCTCGACGGTGCGGTCATGGCCGAGCACGGCATCCAGCCGATCGATCTGGTCGCGGTCAACCTCTACCCCTTCGCCGCCACCGTGGCCAAACCCGGCTGCACCCTGCCCGAGGCCATCGAGAACATCGACATCGGCGGGCCGACCATGGTCCGCTCGGCGGCGAAGAACCACAAGGACGTCGCCATCGTGGTCAACGCCTCCGACTACACCGGCGTGGTCGAGGGCCTGAAGAACGGCGGCCTCACCTACGCCCAGCGCTTCGACCTGGCCCTCAAGGCCTTCGAACACACCGCCGCCTACGACGGCATGATCGCCAACTACCTGGGCACCATCGACCAGCAGGCAGAGACCCTGTCCACCGCAGGCCGCGCCGAGTTCCCGCGCACCTTCAACAGCCAGTTCATCAAGGCCCAGGACATGCGCTACGGCGAGAATCCGCACCAGCAGGCGGCATTCTACGTCGAGGCCAACCCGGCTGAGGCTTCCGTCGCCACCGCACGCCAGCTGCAGGGCAAGGAGCTGTCCTACAACAACGTGGCCGACACCGATGCCGCGCTGGAATGCGTGAAGAGCTTCGTCAAACCGGCCTGCGTGATCGTCAAGCACGCCAACCCCTGCGGCGTCGCCGTGGTGCCGGAGGACGAGGGCGGCATCCGCAAGGCCTACGACCTGGCCTACGCCACCGACAGCGAATCCGCCTTCGGCGGCATCATCGCCTTCAACCGCGAACTGGACGGCGACACGGCCAGGGCCATCGTCGAGCGCCAGTTCGTCGAGGTGATCATCGCCCCCAGCGTCAGCGCCGAAGCGCGTGAGGCGGTGGCCGCCAAGGCCAACGTGCGCCTGCTCGAGTGCGGCCAGTGGCCAGCCGAGCGGAGTGCCGGCCTGGACTTCAAGCGCGTCAACGGCGGCCTGCTGGTGCAGAGCCGCGACATCGGCATGATCACCGAGGCCGACCTCAAGGTCGTCACTCAGCGCGCGCCCACCGAGCGGGAGCTCCACGACCTGATCTTCGCCTGGAAGGTGACCAAGTTCGTCAAGTCCAACGCCATCGTCTACGCCAGGAACCGCCAGACCGTCGGCGTCGGCGCCGGCCAGATGAGCCGCGTCAACTCCGCGCGCATCGCCGCGATCAAGGCCGAGCACGCCGGCCTGCCGGTGCCGGGCGCGGTGATGGCCTCGGACGCCTTCTTCCCCTTCCGCGACGGCATCGACAACGCGGCCCAGGCCGGCATCACCGCGGTGATCCAGCCGGGCGGCTCGATGCGCGACGCCGAAGTGATCGCCGCGGCCGACGAAGCGGGCATCGCCATGGTGTTCACCGGCATGCGCCACTTCAGGCATTGATTCCGGCCGCACTGTAGCCGGCATCTGCGGCGTTGCCCCGGATTCCGCCAATGCTCATTGCCATCAGGCAACTGCGCTTGTCGAAACCCGGGGCGCCTTGCATCTACTACCGGCTCCATTGCGACCTCGTGCCGAGGCGCCTTTTTTCGTAGGGTGGACAGCCGCAGCTGTCCACCAATCGGGCCACAGGCCCGACTCCCCAAGGAGAACGCAATGAACGTACTGATCATCGGCAGCGGCGGCCGCGAGCACGCCCTGGCCTGGAAAGTGGCGCAGGATGCGCGCGTCGAGAAGGTCTTCGTCGCTCCGGGCAATGCCGGTACCGCCCGGGAAGCCAAGTGCGAGAACGTGGCCATCGACGTGCTGGCCCTCGAGCAACTGGCCGACTTCGCCGAAAAGAATGTGCAGCTGACCATCGTCGGTCCCGAGGCCCCGCTGGTAAAGGGCGTGGTCGACCTGTTCCGCTCGCGCAATCTCGCCATCTTCGGCCCGACCGCCGGCGCCGCCCAGCTGGAAGGCTCCAAGGCCTTCACCAAGGACTTCCTGGCCCGTCACGACATCCCCACCGCCGCCTACCGGAACTTCACCGAGGTCGAGCCCGCACTGGCCTATCTGCGCGAGAAGGGCGCCCCGATCGTGATCAAGGCCGACGGCCTGGCCGCCGGCAAGGGCGTGATCGTCGCCATGACCCTCGAGGAAGCCGAGGCCGCGGTGCGCGACATGCTCTCCGGCAACGCCTTCGGCGACGCCGGCGCGCGCGTGGTGATCGAGGAGTTCCTCGACGGCGAGGAGGCCTCCTTCATCGTCATGGTCGACGGCGAGCACGTGCTGCCGATGGCCACCAGCCAGGACCACAAGCGCGTCGGCGACGGCGACACCGGCCCCAACACCGGTGGCATGGGCGCCTACTCCCCGGCCCCGGTGGTCACCCCGGCGGTGCATCAGCGGGTGATGGACGAGATCATCTATCCGACCGTGCGCGGCATGGCCGCCGAGGGCAACGTCTACACCGGCTTCCTGTATGCCGGCCTGATGATCGACAAGTCGGGCACGCCCAAGGTCATCGAATTCAACTGCCGCTTCGGCGATCCGGAAACCCAGCCGGTGATGCTGCGTCTGCAGTCCTCGCTGGTGCTGCTGGTCGAGGCCGCGCAGGCCAGGGCGCTGGACAAGGTCGAGGCAACCTGGGATCCGCGTCCGACCGTGGGCGTGGTGCTGGCTGCCGGTGGCTACCCCGGCGACTATGCCAAGGGCGAGACGATCGAGGGCCTGGACGAGGCCGCCATGCTGGACGGCAAGGTGTTCCACGCCGGCACCGCGTTGCAGGACGGCCGGATCGTCACTGCCGGCGGCCGCGTGCTGTGCGCCACCGCCATCGGCGCGAGCGTGTCCGAAGCCCAGCAGCAGGCCTACCGTCTGGCGGAGAAGATTCGCTGGAACGGCTGCTTCTACCGCAAGGACATCGGCTACCGCGCCATCGCCCGGGAAGGCTGAAAGCCTGCGATAATCGTCGGGAAAACAGCAGATCGCTCGAAAAGGCTATCGGATGGTAGCCTTTTGCCCATTACCTTATCTTCAGGCCATTGGTTATAATTTAGCCACTCACTCAGGAAGGGACTTCGTCGTGCGCCGGCTTTGGAATGCCACAACGCTCATTGTCAGTCTGCTGCTGGTCGTACTCGCGGCCCTGCCGACCCTGGCAGGCAGCCTGCTGCACCCGGACGGACAGCCCGGCCCGCTCGGTTACGGTACGCCGAACGGCGACTGGCGCATTCTTCTCGACGAATCAGCCAGCCTGACGCTGAAGGATGTCATCGAGCGTCGCGACCACTTCGCCCCGCTCAACCACCACTCCCTCAGCCTGCCGGCCGATCAGGCCGCCTGGCTGCACCTCCCCATCGCCGGCCACGACACCCCGCGCTGGATCTGGGTGCTCGCCCCACGCGTGGATCGGGTCGACTTCTTCCTGACCAATCGGGGCGTGCCGGAGCGCAGGATCGAAACCGGAGCCACGCTCCCGGACGGCCTTTCCACGTCCGGGCAGGCCTACCTGTTCGCCCTGCCGACGGATCAGACAGCACGTGAGGTCTGGCTTCGGCTGGCACCGCGGCAAGCCGCGCCGGCCTGGTTCGACTACATCGATACGGCCGGGCTGCAGGACAAGGACAAGCTGGCCTACGCCCTGGGCGCCCTGCTCAGCGCCCTGGTCCTGGGGATGCTCTACAACCTGATCCGCTTCGGCTACAACAAGGCGCTCTGCAACCTCTGGCTGGCGGCCATGCAGGGCGCGCTCCTGATCAGCGCCATCGCGCACTTCGGCCTGCTCGGCTCCTGGCTGCCGCAACTCGGGCATTACCAGATCCCGGTGGCGGACATCGCCGCCCTGCTCAGCTTCCTCTTCCTCCTGCAGTTCACCAGCAGCTTCTTCGACCAGGTGGAGCGCCCGCGCCTGCTCGACTGGCTGCTGCGCGGCGAGATCGCCGTGCTGGCGCTGGCCGCCGTGCTCGACGGCCCCTCGCCCCACGACGGGCTGCGCAGCGGGCTGATCCTGGTCGCCAGCCTGACCGCAACCGGCTGCACGTTCTATCACTGGCTGCGCGGCTATCGCCCGGCGCGCCTGGTACTGGTCGGGATGCTGCTGTTCCACCTGGGTTTCAGCGCCTATCTGTCGATGCTGCTGGACTTCGGCCAGTTCGGCCCCTGCTGGCAGGTCTTCGCGCTCTTCGCCTTCAGTGCCGCCAGCGGCCTGGTGCTCGGCTTCGCCCTGGCCGAACGGCAACGCAAGATCGAGCAGGACCGCGCCGCCTGGCGCACCAGCGAGGCGGCAAGCAGCGCGGAGCTGCGTGCCAAGAGCGAGTTCCTGGCCAAGCTCAGCCATGAGATCCGCACCCCGATGAACGGCGTCCTGGGCATGACCGAACTGCTGCTCGGCACGCCGCTGACCGCCAAGCAGTACGACTATGTGCAGACGATCAACAGCTCGGGCAACGAGCTGCTCAGCCTGATCAACGACATCCTCGACATTTCTCGCCTGGAGTCCGGCCAGATCGAGCTGGACGACGTGCAGTTCGACCTCAACGGCCTGATCGAGGACTGCCTGGGCATCTTCCGCGCCAAGGCGGAAAGGCGCCGCGTCGAGCTGATCAGCTTCATCCAGCCGCAGGTGCCGCGGGTGATCAGCGGCGACCCGACGCGGCTGCGCCAGATCCTGCTGACCCTGATCGAGAACGCCTTCCGGCAGACCGACGAAGGCGAGATCCTGCTCAAGGTATCGCTGGACACCGACGGCCCCCAGCCGCGCCTGCTCATCGCCGTGCAGGACAGCGGAGAACCGATGCCGGAGCCCAGGCGCGAAGCGCTGCTGAACAGCCGCGTGCAGAGCAGCGACCTGCTCTCCGCCGCACAGATCGACGGCAGCCTCAACCTGATCATCGCCCGCCAGCTGGTCACCCTGATGCACGGCGTCTGCGGCATCGATGCCGGTCCGAGTCGCGGCACCACACTGTGGCTGTCGCTGCCCCTCGACCCGGCCCGCCTGGAGCATCCGGTCGTCGACCTGGACAGCCCGCTGCAGGATGCCCGCCTGCTGGTGGTGGATGACAACGACACCTGCCGCAAGGTCCTGCTGCAGCAGTGCAGCGCCTGGGGCATGAAGGTCAGTGCGGTGTCCTCCGGCAAGGAGGCCCTGGCCCTGCTGCGCACCAAGGCCCATCTGGGCGAATACTTCGACGCGGCGCTGCTCGACCAGAACATGCCCGGCATGAGCGGCCTGCAGCTGGCACAGCGGATCAAGGAAGACCCCGGCCTGAATCACGACATCCTGCTGATCATGCTGACCGGCCTCAGCGATGCACCGGGACGGATCTATGCGCGCAACGCCGGCATCACCTGCAACCTGGCCAAGCCGGTGGCCGGCTACACGCTGAAGACCACCCTCGCCGAGGAGCTCGGCAAGCGCCGCGAGGCCCGCCCGCCGGCCACCGGCCTGGAGGAGAACGCTCCCCTGGAAGTGCCGAGCGACTTCCGCATTCTGGTCGCCGAGGACAACAGCATCTCCACCAAGGTCATCCGCGGCATGCTGCGCAAGCTCAACCTGCAACCGGACACTGCCAGCAACGGCGAGGAAGCCCTGCAGGCGATGAAGGCCAAGCAGTACGACCTGGTGCTCATGGACTGCGAAATGCCGGTCCTCGACGGCTTCGCCGCCACCGAGCAGCTGCGTGCCTGGGAGGCCCGCGAGCTTCGCCCGCACACGCCGATCGTCGCTCTCACCGCGCATATCCTCAGCGAGCACCGCGAGCATGCCCTGCGAGTCGGCATGGACGGCCACCTGGCCAAGCCGGTGGAGCTTTCGCAACTGCGCGCCCTGATCGAACACTGGGTCGAGCACAAGGAAGAAGCGTACCGCCACGCGCTTCATCCCTGAGCGGCGCCCGCCGGCCGGGCGGCCTGCTAGAATGCGCGCCCCTTTTTCGCCCGAGCCCGCGCCATGACCACCGCCCTGCCCGCCCGCGCCTGCGGCATCGACTTCGGCACCTCCAACTCCACCGTCGGCTGGCAGCGTCCCGGCAGGGAGACGCTGATTCCTCTGGAGGACGGCCGGACCACCCTGCCCTCGGTACTGTTCTTCAACTTCGAAGAGCGCCGCCCGGTATTCGGGCGGCACGCCCTGCACGAATACCTGGAGGGCTACGAGGGGCGCCTGATGCGCTCGCTGAAGAGCCTGCTGGGCTCCAGGCTGCTGAAGAGCGAGACCACGGTGCTCGGCAGTGCGCTGCCGTTCAAGGAGATCCTCAAGCTGTTTCTCGGCGAACTGAAGCGGCGCGCCGAGGCGGAGGCCGGACGGCCCTTCGAGGAGGCGGTGCTCGGCCGCCCGGTGTTCTTCGTCGACGAGGACCCGCAGGCCGACCGGGAAGCCGCGGACACCCTGATCGAGGTGGCGAAGGGCCTCGGCCTGAAGGAGGTGTCCTTCCAGTACGAGCCCATCGCCGCGGCCTTCGACTACGAGTCGGTCATCGTGCAGGAGGAACTGGTGTTGATCGTCGACATCGGCGGCGGCACCTCGGACTTCTCCCTGGTGCGCCTGGCCCCCGAACGCCGTGCTCTGGCCGAACGGCAGGACGACATCCTCGCCACCGGCGGCGTGCACATCGGCGGCACCGACTTCGACAGGCAGCTCAACCTGCAGGGGGTGATGCCGCTGTTCGGCTACGGCAGCCGGATGAAGAGCGACGCGCCGATGCCGACCGGCGTTCACCTCAACCTGGCCACCTGGCACACCATCAATGCCGTCTACGCCCAGGCCTCGCAGCGGGCCCTGGCGAGCATGCGCTACGACATCCTCGATCCCACCGGCATCGACCGCCTGTTCCGCCTGATCGAACAGCGCGCCGGGCACTGGCTGGCGATGCAGGTGGAGGACGCCAAGATTGCCCTCGGCGACAGCGAACGGCACCGCATCGACCTGGCACGCATCGAGGCGGAACTGGCCGCCGACCTCGACCGGACACTCCTCGAGCGGGCCATCGAGCCGCTGCTGGAGCGCGTGCGCGCCAGCCTGGAGAATCTGCTGGCCGGTGCCGGAGTCGACCGGGAGCGGATCGACACGCTGTTTTTCACCGGCGGCTCCAGCGGCGTGCCGGCGCTGCGCCGGTGTGTCTCCGCGCTGCTGCCGAACGCCCGGCTGGTCGAGGGCGACCGCTTCGGCAGCATCGGCAGCGGCCTGGCCATCGAGGCACGCCGGCGCTACAGCTGAAAGGAGCCGGGCGGCGGAGCGGTCTCCAGGTTTCGCCCGGACCCGCCCCGTCGACTGCAGGCCTGCACGTCCGGTCGAGCCGGATACCGGCCGCAGGATTCTGGCCTATGGTTTTGGGGTCACCGATGCTTCGAACCAGGGTGCCCATCATGCACAACAACCGCCTCCTGCTGGTCCTCCTCCTTGCGCTGCTGCTCCTTGCCTCCTTGCTGTTCGGCGCCTCCCTGGGATTGGCGAGCCAGGGGTGGGACGCCTACGACACCGGGCAGAGATTGACCATCGAGGCCCCCCTGAAACAGGTGCTGTATCGCCGTCCCCAGACCGAGGTGCGGGTCGATTACCGGGGCGCGGAATGGAACGTGGTTCTGGGCTCCTCCTCGCGCCTGTTGTCGCGCGGCGTGATCAGGAACGATCTGCGCCCGGGAAGGCCGGTGATCCTGGTCGGTTACCCGCGCAAGGATGGCAGCGCCGAGATGCGTGCCGAGCGGCTCATCCTCGACGGACGCACGCTGGAGCTGCGCTAGCTAGAGCCCGGCCTCGGCCAGTCGCACCAGGTGTTCGAAGAACACGCCGAGCGGCCTGACCGCGCCCACTCGGCGTCCCCGGCAGCGGTTGATGACATCCAGGTGGTCGAAGGGATAGTCGGAGCGGATCACCATGCCCAGATGCGAGCTGAAACGTCCCGCCAGACCGTCGTTCTGCCCGGCCTCGCGGGCGAAGCAGCGGGCCAACTGGTGGCACAGGACATGCCCGGGGTCGAGGCCCGGCGCGGCATCGATGCGGGTCTGCAGGATGCCGCTCCAAGAATAGTAGCGCACCCCGTCGACCTCTCCGGCGCCCTCTCCGCC
The DNA here is from genome assembly GCF_009363155.1 of Azotobacter salinestris. NCBI lineage: Bacteria > Pseudomonadati > Pseudomonadota > Gammaproteobacteria > Pseudomonadales > Pseudomonadaceae > Azotobacter > Azotobacter salinestris. The sequence continues at coordinate 3,464,176 of NZ_CP045302.1, read as the reverse complement.
CCAGCGCCCGAGCAGCCCCTGTGGGTAGCGGGCATTGAAGCCGGCCATGCCTTCGCAGGTCAGCGCCAGCAGCGAGGCCGCTCCGTCGAGGGGCCGGCAGAGTCCCCGCTCGGCACACTCCAGCCGCTCCATCAATCGTGCCAGACCTTCGAAGCCGCGCACCAGCAGACGCTCGCGACGGCCGCTGGGCGGCAAGAGGTCGCGCAGCCGATCGGCCACCTCGGAGCCTTGATTGGGCGTGGCCACGGTGTCACCGAAGCCACCCAATCCGGACGCAGCGCTGCCGCATAGCGGGCGCTCAAGCCGCCCTGGCTGTGGCCGAGCAGATTGACCCGACGCGCGCCACTGGCGGTGCGGATCGCGACGATGCGCTCGAGCCACTGGGCGCGCCCAGCGCCTCGTTGTCGTGCACGCCGGAAAGCCGTACCGGATAGACCTCCGCGCCACGCTAGCACAATGCCATATCGATGCCGTTCCAGTAGGAATGGCCGGGCAGGCACACGAAGCCGAGCAGACCATGCACCAGCACGATGGGGTAGCGGGTCCTGCAGCCTGTCCCCATGGGCTTTCCTCCCAGTCACCGACCTGCCAGTCCATCAAGACTATCCCGATTACCGATTGCCGATCGTCCTTGGCGAGCAAGGAAACCTTTCGCCACGAGCCAGTCGAAACATCTGTAATCCATCGTCACAGGAGAGCCGTCATGCCCCAAGGTGACAAGTCCAGCTACACCGACAAGCAGAAGCGCAAGGCCGCACATATCGAGGAAAGCTACGAGGCCCGCGGCGTTCCCGAAGAGGAGGCGGAAGCCCGCGCCTGGGCCACCGTCAACAAGCAATCCGGCGGCGGCGAGAAGAGCGGCTCCGGGCGGCGCAAGAGCGAAACCGCCAAGCGCGCCGACCGCAAGGACTCGGCACGGCGCGCCGCGGCGAGCCGCCGCGGACAGTCGCCCAACCGCGGCTCCGCCAGTGCCCGCGAGCAGTCGGGCAGCACCTCGCTGAGCGCCATGACCCGCGCCGACCTGCTCGAGCGCGCCGCCGAACAGGGCATACGGGGCCGCTCGCGGATGCGCAAGGACGAGCTGATCGCCGCGCTCAGCTAACGGGCCCGACGCAGCAGCTCGCACAGCTGGCGGGTGGCCTCCAGCATCTGCAGGCTGGGCCGTTCGAGGCCGCGATCGGGTACGGCCCAGATTTGCCCACGCTGCACCGCCTCCAGCTGCGGCCAGGCCTGCCAGGCGTCGCGCTGCTCGGGCTGACTGACCAGGATCACCTCGGGATCGCGTGCCAGCACCGCCTCCAGGGAAAGCTGCGGGGCGGGCAGGTCGAGGTCGGCGAAGACGTTCACCGCGCCGCAGACCTGCAGGGCATCGCCGATGATCTGCGGTCCGCCGATGCTGTACAGTGGCCGGTCCCAGACCTGATAGAAGACCCGCAGCGGCACCTCGCGGCGATACTGGCGACGCAGCTCGTCGAGCTGCCCACGCAGTTGCGCGGCCAGCTCACGTCCCCGCTCGGCACGCCCGACCTGGGCGCCGAGTGCCTCGAGCTGCACGGCGATGTCCTCCAGGCGTCGGGGCTGCGCCTCGAACAGGGGAATGCCGAAACTGCGCAACTGTTCGCGCTGAGCCGCGCCGATGCTGTCCGGCCAGAGCAGGATCAGGTCCGGACGCAGGGCGAGCAGGGTTTCCATTTCCAGCCGTCCCCAGCGCCCCAGCGATGGCAGCCCGGCCACTGCCGCCGGCCGCTCGCCGCCGTCGAGCACACCGACCAGACGGTCGCCGGCATCCAGCTCCAGCATCAATTCGGTGAGCGACGGCGCCAGGCTGACCACCCGCTCGGCCGCCGCCAGAGGCAGGGCGAGACACAGCAGCAAGACAGGCCAGAGGCGCATCAGGCCAGCTGCCGGGGCAGGCGGTAGAGCAGCCACAGGGTCAGGCTGGCAGCGCACAGCAGCAGTACCGCGATGCCCTCCAGGCCGAACCACAACCCCAGTGCGCCGATCCAGGCCGGCAGCCCGGCCGCGAGCAGCGCGCGCCGCCGGCAGGCCGCCAGGCGCGTCCAGGCATCCGGCTCGGCGGCACTGCCGAGGGCGTTTCCGGTCGCGATCAGGGCATGCTTGTAGGTGCGGAACAGCGCCAGGCTGACGAACAGCGAGAGCAGGCCAAGGCCGAACAGGGGCAGGCCCAGCTGTACCGGCGGAGTGCCGAACGATCCGCGCGATACGCCGAGCAACAGTGCCGGCAGCAGGTACAACCCCGGCTGGAGCCACCAGCTCAGCGACAGGCGTACACGCCAGCGGCGGCGGGCATCGGGCGGCGCGGCGTGCTCCATCTCAGCTCTCGGCCGGAGTCTCCACCTCGCCCTGATGCAGGCTGCCGAGCAGATGGCCGAGCTTGCCGGCCTTGGTGGCCAGGTATTTCTGGTTGTGCGGATTGAGCCCGGTCTGCAGTGGCACCCGCTCGGTCACCTGGATGCCAGCCCCCTCCAGCGCCTTGACCTTGCGGGGGTTGTTGGTCATCAGCTTGATCGCGGCGATGCCCAGGTGCTCGAGCATCGGCTTGCAGATCCCGTAGTCGCGCTGGTCGGCGCGAAAGCCCAGGCGCTCGTTGGCCTCGACGGTATCGGCCCCGGCATCCTGCAGCTTGTAGGCGCGGATCTTGTTCAGCAGGCCGATGCCGCGTCCTTCCTGACGCAGGTAGAGCAGCACGCCGCGGCCCTCGGCGGCGATGGCGCGCAGCGCCGCTTCCAGCTGAAAGCCGCAGTCGCAGCGCAGGCTGAACAGCGCATCGCCGGTCAGGCACTCGGAATGCAGGCGGCCGAGCACAGGTGCGCCGTCGTCCACCCTGCCCAGGGTGAGAGCCACATGCTCCTTGCCGGTGGCTTCGTCGAGAAAGCCATGCATGGTGAAGACGCCGAACGGCGTGGGCAGCTTGGATGCGGCGACGAAGACGACGGACACCGGAAGACTCCTGAAAGATGCGGCAAGCGGTCATTGTAACAGCCACGCCGCCCGGCGGCGCAGCCGGAATTGCCGATGACCGACCGGAAGCGCCGTCGCTACAGCTTCGACTCCAGCATCAGCATCCCCTGCTCTTCCCGCCAGCGCACGCGGTTCAGGAAACTCATGCCGAGCAGGGCGGTGCCCGGCGAGTCGCCCTGCAGGACCACCGACTCGACGCCGAGCACTTCCAGGGCACCGACCTTGACCCGCTCCAGCTTGACCTGCCAGCCCTGGGCGATGCCGTTGGCGGTGCTCACCCGTACTGGCCGCCCGCCTCTGCGATAGTCGATGCCCAGGCGCCGGGCCTGGCTCTCGCTGAGCGCCACCGTGGTCGCCCCGGTGTCCACCAGGAACTGCACCGGCTGCCCGCCGATGGAGCCGGCGACCCAGTAGTGGCCGCCCTCGCCACGGGCGATGCCGAGGGAGGCCCTGCCCGGCGGCGCGAAACCCTCACCCGCGCCATAGTCACGGGTCAGCTCGTAGCGGCGTGCCACGCCATCCACCTGCAACAGTGCGCCGCGGCTGTCGGCTTCCAGCAGCCGTACGCCGCCGGGCCCCTCCTGGCCGATCCTGAGAATCTGGCGACGGCCTTCCAGGTTGATCACCGCGGCACCGGGAAACAGCCCCACCACCCGGACCTCGGCTGCAGCCGCCAGGCCGGCGGCCAGGGCCAAAGCCAGCGGCAGCACGGCGGTGAACCAGCGAAAACTCAGCATCCCTGCCTCCGGAAAGCTTCAATCGAATGGATAAGGCTGTTGCCAGCGGGCGAAGATCGGCCGCAGTTCGCCGGAGCGCACCAGCTCGGCCATGCGCCGGTCGTACAGCGTGGCCAGTTCGCGCCCGCGCGGCGTATCGGCGAAGCCAGGGTACAGGGGCAGCAGGGTCAGGTCGGTGATGCGGTAGGCGTCGGGCGTCTCTGCCCAGGTGAGCACGCCCTCGAGTTCGGCCCGGGCGGCGATCAGGTAATCGGCATGGCCGAGCCGGAGCATCGCCAGTGCGCCGTTGTAACGCTGGATCTCCTGGTAGCGGCGCAGCTGCGGCAGGTACTTGTCGAAGGCATAGCCGCGCATCCAGGCCAGGCGGAACTTGCCCAGATCCTGCAGGCGTGGTGCCGGCGCCTCGGCCAGGCCAAGCGCGCCGATCACCTCGGCAGCATAGTGCCACCTGGGAAACAGCGCCCCCGTGGTTTCCTCTGGATAGGCGCCGACCCAGGCGTCGGCGTCGCCGCGGGCGACCAGGCCGACCGCCCTGGTATAGGGCACGGTACTGGTGCGCACCCGCAATCCGGCCGGTTCGAAGACCAGGCGCAAAACTTCCCAGACCAGGCCGCTGGCATCGGCGCCGGTATGCCCCTTGCGCTCGACGCCGACCAGCAGGATTTCCTCGCTCTGCCCTACCCCGGCCAACGACGCCTCCTCCGCCCGTGCAGAGGTGACGCTCAGCAGGCAGCAGCACAACACCAGCTTCAGCCAGGCCAGCCTCATAACCAGGCCAGCCCCCAGACGAGCAGTTGCATCGCCAACCAGGCGAAAACCCCGGCCAGCACGTCGTCCAGCATGATGCCGACGCCGCCGTGCACGTGGCGGTCGATCCAGTGGATCGGCCAGGGCTTGAGGATGTCCATCACCCGGAACATCGCAAAGCCCAGCAGCAGCCACTGCCAGCCTTCCGGCACCAGCCAGAGGGTGATCCACATGCCGACCATCTCGTCCCAGACGATACCCTCGTGATCATGCACCCTGAGGTCCGCGGCGACCTTGCCGCACAGCCAGAAGCCGAACAGCATGGTCAGCCCGAGCAGCAGCCAGTAGCCCCAGTCCGGCAGCGTCTGCCAGAGCGGCACGAATGGCAGCGCGACCAGCGAGCCCCAGGTACCGGGGGCCTTCGGCAGTGTCCCGGAGCCGAAGCCGAAGGCCAGGAAGTGCCAGGGATTGCGCCACACCGACGGCGGCACGCGCACGGATTCAGTCACGCGGACTCCCAAAATGTTGATAACCTCCGGCCGGCGGCTCGACCTCGCGGCCGGTGTCGTCCAGCAGGCGTACGCCCGAGCCGGCCTCGACCCGGCCGATCACCTGCAGCGGCCAGTCGGCCTGCAGGGCGGCGAGGAAACGCGGCGGCAGGGCGAAGGCCAGCACGTAGTCGTCGCCGCCGCCGAGGGCGCAGGCCAGCGCCACCGCCTCGCCGAGCAGGCTGCGCAATGGCATCGACAGCGGCACGCGGCGGCGCTCGATGCACATTGCCACGCCGGACGCCGCGGCAATGTGCCCGCAGTCGGCGAGCAGGCCATCGGAGATGTCCAGCGCCGCGCTCGCCCGACCGCGCAGCGCCAGCCCCAGGGATAGCTGCGGCCGCGGCGACCAGTAGCGCGCGAGCAGGGGACTGGCGATCTCGACGGGAGCCTGGCGCCGGTCGAGCACCAATTCCAGCGCGCCGGCGGCATCGCCGAGCGGACCGCCGACGCAGAGCAGGTCGCCGGGCCGCGCACCGTCCCGGCGCAGTGCCAGGCCGGCCGGCACCCGGCCGAACACCGTCAGGGTGATGCACAGGGAGCCGCGGGTGGTGTCGCCGCCGATCAGCGCCAGACCGCATTCGCGCGCCTTGTAGTCCAGACCGCGGGCGAAGGAAGCCAGCCACCCCAGATCGGCCGCCGGCAGGGTCAGGGCGAGGGTGAAGCCGAGGGGCGTGGCGCCCATCGCCGCCAGATCGCTGGCAGCTGCGGCCAGCGCACGCTGGCCGAGCAGGAAGGGATCGCAGGGATCGGGGAAATGCACCCCGGCGACCATGGTATCGGTGGAGATCGCCAACTGTTCGCCGGCGGGAACCTCCAGCAGGGCGCAGTCGTCGCCGATGCCGAGGGCCACGCCGGGCGTCGCCTGCGCACAGGCGGCGGCGGCGAAGTAGCGGCGGATCAGCTCGAACTCGCCCATCGGCGCCCGCTCAGCGCTTGCCGCCGCGGACTTCGGCCGCGCGCAGGCGCGGTGCCAACTTGTCCAGCACGCCGTTGACGAACTTGTGCCCGTCGGTGGCGCCGAACACCTTGGCCAACTCGATGCCTTCGTTGATCACCACCCGGTAGGGTACGTCGAGACGGTTGCTCAGCTCGTAGGTGGAGAGCCGCAGGATGGCCAGCTCCACCGGGTCGACCTCCGCCAGCGGACGATCGAGCAGCGGCGCGAAGGCCTCGTCGATCTCGGTCTTCTGACGCGGCACGCCGTGCAGGATCTCGTGGAAGTAGGCACCGTCGACCGTGCTGAAATCGTTGTCGACGCGAAACTGCGCCTCGATCTCGTTGAGCGGCTGCCCCGCCACGTGCCACTGGTAGAGCGCCTGCATGGCCAGGACGCGCGCCTGTCGGCGCGCGGCTATCTTGCCCTTGGCCGGCTTGGCGCCCTGCCCGCTCTGGCCGTCGTCGCGATTCGCGCTCACTTGGCCTCCAGGGCCGCCATCAGGCTGACCATTTCCAGGGCGGACAGGGCCGCTTCGGCGCCCTTGTTGCCGGCCTTGGTGCCGGAGCGCTCGATGGCCTGCTCGATGGAGTCGACGGTAAGGACGCCGAAGGCGACCGGCACGCCGAACTGCAGGGACACCTGGGCCAGGCCCTTGGTGCACTCGCCGGCGACGTACTCGAAATGCGGGGTACCTCCGCGGATCACCGCGCCGAGGGCGATGATGGCGTCGAACTCGCCGCGCTGGGCGACCTTCTGCGCCACCAGCGGGATCTCGAAGGCGCCGGGCACGCGAATGATGGTCAGCTCGCTCTGGTCGACGCCATGGCGCACCAGGGTATCGATGGCGCCCTGCACCAGGCTTTCCACGACGAAGCTGTTGAAGCGGCCGACCACCAGGGCATAGCGGCCCTTGGCGGCGGTAAAGGTACCTTCGATGGTCTTCAGGGTCATGGCGAATCTCGTCTCGTTAAAGAACCGGAGCGCCACAGGCGGCTCCGCAATCAGTCGGTCCCGACCGTCCAGACGGAACCGCCCGCCCCCTGCCGGCAAGGGCATGGGAAAGGCGGGCGGCTCCGGTGGGGATCATTCGGCGGGCAGGTATTCTACAACCTCCAGGTCGAACCCGGATATCGCGTTGAACTTCATCGGCGCGCTCATCAGGCGCATCTTGCGCACGCCGAGGTCGCGCAGGATCTGCGAGCCGGCGCCGACGGTGCTGTAGGTGCTCGGCGACTTGGGCGTCCCCTCGCGCAGCAGGGTCAGCACCTCGTTGGCGTCCAGCGGATGGCCGAGCAGCAGCACCACGCCGCTGCCGGCCCGGGCCACCTCGGCCATCGCCGCGCGCAGGCTCCAACGCCCCGGCTGGCGGACCATCAGCAGGTCGCGCAGCGGGTCCATGTTGTGCACCCGCACCAGGGCAGGCTCGTCGGCGCGGATCTCGCCCATGATCAGCGCCATGTGCACGTCGCCCTCCACCGCGTCGCGGTAGGTCACCAGGTGGAAGCGGCCCAGCTCGCTGTCCAGCTCCTGCTCGGCGATGCGCTCGATGGTGCGCTCATGGATCAGCCGGTAGTGGATCAGGTCGGCGATGGTGCCGATCTTGATGCCGTGCTGCTCGGCGAAGATTTCCAGTTCGGGACGGCGCGCCATGCTGCCGTCGTCGTTCATGATCTCGCAGATCACCCCGGAAGGCTCGAAGCCGGCCATCCGCGCCAGGTCGCAGGCCGCCTCGGTGTGGCCGGCGCGGGCCAGCACGCCGCCCGGCTGGGCCATCAGCGGGAAGATGTGTCCGGGGCTGACGATGTCGTCGGCCCTGGCGCCCTTCGCCGCGGCGACCTGCACGGTGCGTGCCCGGTCGGCGGCGGAAATGCCGGTGGTGACGCCTTCGGCCGCCTCGATGGAGACGGTGAACTTGGTGCCGAAGCCGGAGCCGTTGCGCGGCGCCATCAGCGGCAGCTTGAGGGTCTCGCAGCGCTCGCGGGTCATCGGCATGCAGATCAGCCCGCGGGCGTGCTTGGCCATGAAGTTGATATGCTCGGCCTGCACGCATTCGGCGGCCATGATCAGATCACCCTCGTTCTCGCGATCCTCGTCATCCATGAGGATGACCATCTTGCCCTGGCGGATGTCTTCGATCAGTTCGTCAATGCTGTTGAGAGCCATCAGGCCACTCCTCGATTACTTCAGGTAGCCGTGCTCGGCCAGAAAGCTTGCGGTGAGGCCGGAGGCGCTGGGCTCGGCGGCCTTGTCGCCGAGCATCAGGCGCTCCAGGTAGCGTGCCAGGAGGTCCACCTCCAGATTCACCTGCCGGCCCGGCTGGTAGTCGGCCATGATGGTTTCGCCCAGGGTATGGGGCACGATGGTCAGCTCGAATTCGGCGCCGTTGACCGCGTTGACCGTCAGGCTGGTACCGTCGACGGTGATCGAGCCCTTGAGGGCGATGTAGCGGGCCAGCTCGCGCGGTGCACGGATGCGGAACTGCACGGCGCGGGCATTGTCTTCGCGGGAGATGACCTCGCCGACCCCGTCGACGTGCCCGCTGACCAGATGGCCGCCGAGGCGGCTGGTCGGGGTCAGGGCCTTCTCCAGGTTGACCCGGCTGCCGGCCTTGAGATCGATGAAGGCGGTGCGTGCCAGGGTCTCGCGGCTGACGTCGGCCCAGAAGCCGTCGCCGGGCAGCTCCACCGCGGTCAGGCAGATGCCGTTCACGGCGATGCTGTCGCCGAGCTTGACGTCAGACAGGTCCAGCTTGCCGGTGTGGACGTAGACGCGCACGTCGCCGCCCTTGGGGGTGAGTGCGCGGACGGTGCCGATGGCCTCGATTATGCCGGTGAACATGCTGTCCCCCTGGCGCAACGCTGCGAAAAATGGTGCATGGAACGATCTCCTGTTTCGAAAAAACAGGGCATGCAGATCGAAAGGGATCGCGCGCGCGAACTGCGCGTGGCGGAACATCCCGCTCTCTCTCATCCGGACTCTGACCGTCGGCTCCGGAATCGCACCGGATCTGCTGACCTTGCGCGGGATGCCCCGTGGCAAGCGCTCGCGGGCTGGACGCCAGGCGTCATCACCGCCGGTGGGGAATTCCACCCCGCCCTGAGAACGTCGGGCCGTGCGGCCCGGAGGCGCTTTTTACCACAAGGCGCGCGCCGCAGGCCACCGGCGTCTGGCTCCGCTGGTGTGGCGAGGGACAGGCTAGGCAGCGGGCACGGCGACGATCTGCCAGTCGTCACCCACCGCGCGGATGTCGCGGATCTTCAGCTCGCGCGCCTCGGCCATGCGCGCCAAGGGCAGCTCCAGCAACGGCCGGGCAGTTGAGCCGAGGAACTTGGGCGCGACGAAGATCCGGTACTCGTCGACCAGCCCCAGCCGGGCGAAGGCCCCGGCCAGGCGCGGCCCCGCCTCCACCAGCACCTCGTTGGCGCCGCGTGCGGCCAGCTCGGCCAGCAGCGCCGGCAGATCGGCCCGACCGGCCTTGTCCGGCACGGCCAGCAGCTCGTGGCCGGCCTCGCGGTAGGCAGCCTCGCGCCCGGCGGTGCAGCTCGCCACCAGGGCCGGCCCGGCCTGGAAGAAGGGCGCCTCCAGCGGTACCCGCAGGCGGCCGTCGACCAGCACGCGCAGCGGCGGGCGCTGCAACGCCAGGGCGACCTGCTCGGGCGCCAGCCCCAGCTCCTCGCCGCGCACGGTGAGCCGGGCCAGGTCGGCGAGCACCGTGTCCGCGCCGGTCAGCACCACGCTGGAGCGGGCGCGCAGACGCTGCACCGCGCCGCGCGCCGGCGCCCCGGTGATCCACTGGCTCTCGCCGCTGGCCATCGCCGTGCGGCCGTCCAGACTCATCGCCAGCTTGACCCGCACCAGCGGCAGGCCATGCTCCATGCGCTTGACGAAGCCGGCGTTGAGCGCGCGAGCCTCGGCCTCCAGCACGCCGACCTCGACCTCGATGCCGGCCTGACGCAGACGCGCCAGACCGCGCCCGGACACCTGCGGATTGGGGTCCTGCATGGCCGCCACCACCCGGCCGACGCCGGCGGCGACCAGCGCCTCGGCACAGGGCGGCGTGCGCCCATGATGGCTGCAGGGCTCCAGGGTGACGTAGGCGGTGGCGCCACGCGCCCGCTCGCCGGCCTCGCGCAGGGCGTGGACCTCGGCGTGCGGCTCGCCGGCGCACACATGCCAGCCCTCACCGACCAGCACGCCGTCGGCGACGATCACGCAGCCGACCCGCGGATTGGGATGGGTGGAATACAACCCCCGACGCGCCAGTTCCAGGGCGCGGGCCATGTAGAGATGGTGGTTCATGGCTTGGACGGCTCGCGGGACAGGCGTTCGATTTCCTCGCGGAACTCGTTGAGGTCCTGGAAGCGCCGGTAGACGGAAGCGAAGCGGATGTAGGCGACCTCGTCGAGCTTGCGCAGTTCGGCCATCACCAGCTCGCCGAGCACCCGCGACTTGACCTCCCGCTCGCCGGTGGCGCGCAGCTCGTGCTTGATCCGGCCGATCGCCGCCTCCAACCGCTCGATGCTCACCGGTCGTTTCTCCAGCGCCCGCTGCATGCCGGCGCGCAGCTTGTCCTCGTCGAACGGCTGGCGGCTGCCGTCCTGCTTGATGACCCGGGGCATGACCAGCTCGGCGGTCTCGAAGGTGGTGAAGCGTTCGCCGCAGGCCTGGCACTCGCGACGGCGGCGCACCTGATCGCCCTCGGCGACCAGCCGCGAATCGATGACCTTGGTGTCGTGGGCACTGCAGAAAGGACAATGCATGGGCGCGGGGCTATTACAAAAAGAAGGTCATGGTAGCGCATCCCGCCCCCAAGACAAGCTGCAGGCTTTGCGCTATACAGACGCCCAGCTGCAACCCCGCCAAGGAGCCCCCATGTCGCCGCGCCTTTTTGCCCTCCTCGGCCTGAGCCTCCTGCTCGCCGCCTGCTCCAGCCAGCCCGAGGACGACACCCCACAAGCCTCCTCGCCCCCGTCGGAGCTCACTGCCACCGCCCCTTCCCAACCGCTGCAGGCCGGCCAGCGCGAACTGCGCGGCAACCTGCTCGGCGCCCCGGCGAACAGCGAGGTGGAGCTGGCGCTGCTGCTGGTCGACGCGCGCGGCCGGCCGCGCGGGGAACTCGGCACCACCCGCCTGCTCGGCAACGGCCAGGCGCTGCCGTTCAGCCTGCGCTTCGTGCCGCAGCCCTTCGCTCCCGATCTGCGGGTCGAACTGCGCGGCCGGGCCAGCCAGTCCGGTCGGCTGATCCTGCGCCTGCCGCCACGCACCCTTTCCGGCCTGGACAGCCAGACGCTCGGCACCCTGCAGCTGGTGCCCGCACCGTGAGCGCACCGCCCGCCCTGCAGGCGGCGCTCGCCGGGCTGCTCGGCGACGCCCGGTTGGTCGCGCAGCAGCTGCCGGGCAGCGACCTGCGCCTCTGGCTGATCGATCCGGCGAACATGGATCGCGCCTTCAGCCCGGAGGAAACCCGGCGCATCCTCGAGGAGCCGCCCTACTGGAGCTTCTGCTGGGCCAGTGGCCTGGCGCTCGCCCGCTGGCTGGCCGAGCGCCCGGAGTGGGTGCATGGCCGGCGCGTCCTCGACTTCGGCGCCGGCAGCGGCGTCGCCGCCATCGCCGCAGCCCGGCTGGGCGCCGCCGAGGTGGTGGCCTGCGATCTCGACCCGCTGGCGCTCGCGGCCTGCCGGGCGAACGCCGAGCTGAACGGCATCGAATTGGGCTATTCGGCGGACTTCTTCGGCGAGGCCGACCGCTTCGACCTGATCCTGGTCGCCGACGTGCTCTACGACCGCGCCAACCTGCCGCTGCTCGACCAGTTCCTCGGCCGCGGCCGCGAAGCCCTGGTGGCGGACTCGCGGGTGCGCGACTTCGCCCATCCGCGCTATCGGCGCCTGGCCACCCTCGAGGCCTGCACCTGGCCGGACCTGGCCGAGCCGGCGGAGTTTCGCCAGGCCAGCCTGTACCACGCCCGGCGCGCTGCCTGAGGGCACCTTATCCGCGCCTGTCTTGCTTCCCCCGCTGCGCGCCCCCACTTACCATGCAGGATTCCATTCCAGCCCACTGCCGAGAGTTCCGATGAGCGAAATCCCTTACATCTTCGACGTCACCGACGCCAGCTTCGACCAGCTGGTCCTCGAAAACTCCTTCCACAAGCCGGTGCTGGTGGATTTCTGGGCCGAATGGTGTGCCCCCTGCAAGGCGCTGATGCCGCTTCTGGCGAAGATCGCCGAGAGCTACCAGGGCGAACTGCTGCTGGCCAAGGTCAACAGCGACGTCGAGCAGCAGACCGTGATGCGCATGGGCATCCGCAGCCTGCCGACCGTGGTGCTGTTCAAGAACGGCCAGCCGGTGGACGGCTTCGCCGGCGCCCAGCCGGAGTCGGCCATCCGCGCCATGCTCGACCCCCATGTGCAGATGCCCGCCGCCCCCGAGGCCGACCCGCTGGAGGTTGCCCTGGAGCTGTTCGCCGCCGGCCAGATCGGCGAGAGCGAGAACCTGCTCGAGGCACTGCTGAGCGAGGACAACGAGAACGGCGCCGCACTGATCCTCTATGCCCGCTGCCTGGCCGAACGCGGCGAGCTGAGCGAGGCCGAGGCGGTGCTGGGGGCCGTGAAGGGCGACGAACACAAGCAGGCCCTGGCCGGCGCCCGCGCCCAGCTGACCTTCCTGCGCCAGGCCGCCGACCTGCCGGAAGTGGCCGCCCTGAAAAGCCGTCTGGCCCAGAACCCCAATGACGACGAAGCGGCCTACCAACTGGCGATCCAGCAACTGGCACGGCAACAGTACGAGGCGGCGCTGGACGGCCTGCTGCGGCTGTTCGTGCGCAACCGCAGCTATGCCGACGGCCTGCCGCACAAGACCCTGCTGCAGGTGTTCGACCTGCTGGGCAGCGACCACCCGCTGGTCGCCACCTACCGCCGCAAGCTGTATCAGGCCCTCTACTGAGAGGCGTTCTTCACTCCACCCAGTGATAGATCGGCGCATCCGGAGCGTTCTCGATGCGCACCTGCGCGCAGTGGCGCAGACGCACCAGCAGACGCTTGCCGGCCTCGGCGCTTCCGGCCAGCGCCTGCAACTGGTTGAGCAGCGCGGGACCTTCCATCTGCCCGGTGCTGCGCAGCAACTGCTGGGCGGTCTGCCAGAGCCGGTCGGCCGGCTCCGCCGCCGGAGCGGCAGGTGCGCCGGCATTGCCGGTGGCCAGCCGGGCGCCGAGGCGCGCCCAGTCCTCGTCGTCCAGTTCCAGAGTCAAGTCCACCGGCCAGTCGCCGATTTGTCCGCGTATTCTCAGCATGGGCACAACTCCTCGCGATGAAGGGCACCATGCTCCCACGCTGCCTGCGCTCCGCCAAGCGCGGCTGGCGAGCCCCGGGCAAACTCGTTATAAAGTAACAAAACCCGGCCCGGAGACTCTTATGCCCCGCCTGCTGCTCGCCCTGCCCCTCGCCCTGCTGACCACCTTCGCCCAGGCGGAGGATGCCCACCATCACTCACCTGGCCGCCACCACGAGCCAGGACAGGAGGCAGCCCTCGCCGCCCACGAGCACGGCAGCGCCCTGCTCAACCTGGCGCTGGACGGCGATGTCCTGGAAATCGAGTTTGCCAGTCCGGCCATGAACCTGCTCGGCTTCGAGCACGCAGCGCGTGGCGACGAGGATCGGACCAGGGTCGAGGCGACCCGCGCCCGCCTAGAACAGCCGCTCGACCTGTTCGGCGTGCCTGCCGCGGCCGGCTGCCAGGTCCGCGAGCACAGCCTGCACGGCGCCCATTTCGAGGCAACCGGAACCGCCCGCCAGGAGCACAGCGAAATCGAGGCCCGCTACCGCCTGCAGTGCAGTACGCCAGACGCGCTGCAGGGCTTGAATCTCGCGGCGCTGTTCGGCACATTTCCGGCCACGCAGAAGATCCAGGTGCAGTTGATCGGCCCCCGCGGCCAGCAGGGCCTGGAACTCAGCCCCGAGCGCAGCGGCCTGACGTTCTGAGGTCAAGGCCGGGCGCCCCATCGATCGTTCCGGCCGACATCATGAGCACACCCCTGATCGAACTGTCCGACCTCGGCTTCGCCTGGCCGGGCCAGCCCGAGCTGCTGGACATCCCCGAATTCCACCTGCGACGCGGCGAGACCCTGTTTCTCAAGGGTCCCTCCGGCAGCGGCAAGACCACCCTGCTCGGCCTGCTCGGCGGCGTGCAGAGGCCGGCCCGCGGCCACATCCGCCTGCTCGGCACCGACCTCGGCGCGCTCTCCGCCACGGCCCGCGACCGCTTCCGGGTCGATCACACCGGCTACATCTTCCAGCAGTTCAACCTGCTGCCGTTCCTCTCTGTGCGCGCCAACGTCGAGCTGCCCTGCCATTTCTCCAGGCTGCGCGCCGAGCACGCCCGTCAGCGCCACGGCAGCGTCGATCGCGCGGCCGCCCGCCTGCTGGAACACCTGGGTCTCAACGCAGCGCTGCTGGAGCGGCGCGCCGCGGAACTGTCGATCGGCCAGCAGCAGCGGGTCGCCGCAGCCCGTGCGCTGATCGGCCAGCCGGAGCTGGTGATCGCCGACGAGCCCACCTCGGCGCTGGACGCCGATGCCCGCCAGGCCTTCCTCGACCTGCTCTTCGCCGAGTGCCGCGAGGCTTCGGCCAGCCTGCTGTTCGTCAGCCACGACCAGAGTCTGGCCGGGCTGTTCGGACGCAGCCTGTCGCTGCTCGACCTGAACCGCGCCGCCCGGCCCCAGGAGATCTGACATGCACCTGCTGCGACTGGCCCTGGCCAGTCTGGCCAACCGCCGCTCCACCGCCCTGCTCACGGTGTTCGCCATCGCCGTCTCGGTCTGCCTGCTGCTCGCCGTCGAGCGGGTGCGTACCGAGGCCCGTGCCAGTTTCGCCAGCACCCTGAGCGGCACCGATCTGATCGTCGGCGCCCGCTCCGGCCCGGTGAACCTGCTGCTCTATTCGGTGTTTCGCATCGGCAATGCCACCAACAACATCCGCTGGGAGAGCTTTCGGCATTATGCCGACCATCCACGAGTGAAATGGGCGATCCCGCTGTCGCTCGGCGACTCGCACCGCGGCTACCGGGTGCTGGGCACCACGGCGGCCTACTTCAAGCATTACCGCTACGGCCGCCAGCAACCACTGCAGTTGATCGAGGGCCGCGCCTTCGCCGCCGATCCGTTCGAGGTGGTGCTCGGCGCCGAGGTGGCCGAGGCGCTGCACTACAAGCTGGGCGACGAGCTCGTGCTGGCCCACGGCGTGGCCAAGGTCAGCCTGACCCGCCATGACGACAAGCCGTTCCGGGTGGTCGGCATCCTCGGCCGCACCGGCACGCCGGTCGACCGCACCCTGCACATCAACCTGGCCGGCATGGAAACGCTGCACGTCGACTGGCGAGGCGGTGTGCCGGCCCAGGGCAAGGCGCGCATCGACGCCGAGCAGGCGCGCCGGATGGATCTGCAGCCGAAGGCGATCACCGCCTTCCTGCTCGGCCTCGACAGCCGGATCGCCACGTTCGCCGTGCAGCGGGAAATCAATGACTATCCGGGCGAGCCGCTGCTGGCGATCCTCCCCGGGGTCGCCCTGCAGGAGCTGTGGAGCCTGATGGGCACCGCGGAGCAGGCGCTGTTCGTGGTCTCGCTGTGCGTCGTGCTGACCGGGCTGATCGGCATGCTCACGGCGATCCTCGCCAGCCTCAACGAGCGCCGCCGGGAGATGGCGATCCTCCGCTCGCTGGGCGCCCGGCCCTGGCACATCGCCGGACTGCTGGTGCTGGAAGCCTTCGCACTGACCCTGGCCGGCGTGCTGCTCGGCCTGGCCCTGCTCTATCTCGGCATCCTGCTGGCCCAGGGGCCACTGCAGGCGGCCTACGGGCTCCATCTGCCGTTCGCTGTGCCGAGCGCCTACGAATGGCTGCTGCTCGGCGCCATTCTGCTCGCCGCCCTGCCGCTGGGCAGTGTGCCGGCCTGGCGCGCCTATCGCCAGTCGCTGGCCGACGGCCTGTCCATTCGTCTGTGAGGAATTCCGATGCGACGCCCTCTGCTTCTCCTGCTACTCGTTCTTGCCACGCCGCTGTGGGCGGCCGAGCCTCGCGACCTGGCCTGGACCGAGATGATTCCGGAGGGCGCGCCATCGGCACCGGAATCCCAGGCGCCGATGCACGAGAGCCAGGGGAACGACGGGCCGGGTGACGAGTCCGGGCCCCCGGCAGCCCAGATGTCGCCGGCAGCGCCGGTCGTCAAGGCGCTGGACGGCCAGTTGGTTCGTCTGCCCGGCTACCTGGTTCCGCTGGAGACCGACAGCGACGGCCGTGTCCGCGAGTTCCTGCTGGTGCCCTACTTCGGCGCCTGCATCCATGTGCCGCCGCCGCCGTCGAACCAGATCGTGCATGTGCGCAACGAACCGGGTGTGCAGCTCGAGGTGTTGTACCAGCCGTACTGGGTGGAGGGCAGGCTGCAGGTCGAGCACATCAGCAGCGAGCTGGCCGCGGCGGGTTATCGGATAACCACCAGCAAGGTCTATCCATACCAGCTGGAGCATTGACTGCTCCCCTCCCTGAAGGAAGGGGATTCCCAATTCACCGAGAACCGGACAGCGGTACTTGACCAATGCCACTTACATTCTCTCCAAGGGCTAACACCGCCAGCCCGGCGGCTTTAATGTTGATCGCGGCATTCACGTCGCGGTCGTGTTCGGTTCCGCACTCCGGGCAGCTCCAGGAGCGGACCGGCAGAGGCAGCCGCTCAAGGATATGCCCGCAACACGAGCAACGCTTTGAGCTGGGATACCAGCGGTCGATGCCGACCACCTGCCTCCCAGCCCAGCCACCCTTGTACTCCAGCTGGCGAACGAACTCGCCCCAGCCGGCATCGGCGATGGCTTTGCTCAGCTTCGGGTTGCGGATCAGGTTCTTCACGGCGAGGGATTCGACGCAGACCACTTGGTTCTCGTTGATCAGTCTGCGGGACAGCTTGTGCAAGCGGTCCATGCGGCAATCGGAGATTCTGGCGTGAATACGGGCCACCTTCAGCCGGGCCTTGGCGCGGTTCTTCGAGCCGAGCTTTTTCCTGCTCAGCCGGCGCTGCGCCAGGGCCAACCGGGTGGCGTATCTGGCCGTATGGCGGGGATTGCCGATGCGTTCGCCCTCGCTGGTGACGAACAGGTCTTTCAGGCCCAGGTCGATGCCGATCATCTGCGGCGTGACGGGCAAGGCCTCAGGTTCGAACTCGCACAGGCAGGACACGAAGTACCGGCCTGCAGAGTCTTTGGAAACGGTGACGGTGGACGGCTCGCCAGGAAGCGGCCGGCTCCAGCGGATATCCAGCGGCGTCCTGGACTTGGCCAGGTACAGCTTGCCGTCCCGGTAGCTGAACGCCGACCGGGTGAACTCGGCGGACTGGCGATGCTTCTTGCTCTTGAATGCCGGGTACTTCGTGCGGCCCGCAAAGAAGTTCCTGAACGCGGTCTGCTGATGGCGAAGGCACTGCTGCAGCGGGACGCACGACACCTCGTTCAGCCACGGCAACTCACCGGAGCGCTTGAGCCTGGTGAGTTCCGCATTGGCTTCCAGATACCCGACCTTCTCCTGCCGCTGGAAGAATGCATCGGTTCGCCAGCGCAGGACATGGTTATAGACAAAGCGCGTACAGCCGAACGTCTGAGCCAGCAATTGCGCCTGCTCAGGTGTCGGGTAGAAACGGTATTTGTACGCACGGTTCATGCATCACATTTTGCCATCCGCAATGTGAAGATGGCCACACCGAAACGGAGGAAGCGGGAACAGGGGCGCTCTGCGAGCGCCGCGCTATCCCTCCCCGCACTAGAAGTCCGGGGTTTCCCGCGCAAAATCAGATGAATACGGGCGGGGCAGCCGGCGAATCTGGTTCGCCGACTGCCCCGCCCATCCTGTGAGGCACCCCTTCGAAAGGGTTGAAAGACTATTGCTCTTCAGTCAACTCTGGCGAGCTGGCGTTCGCGCTCGAACGCCAGCTCACCTTCCGCCCACTCGCGCCAGGCACGGACCTGGCTGCGTTCCGCGCCGGCCTGCTCGGCGCGTGTCAATGCTTCCAGCCCCGGACGCCAGTGCCCCTGCTCCAGTTCCAGCTGAGCCAGGCTCAGCCAGTGCTTGGGATTGCCGGAACTGGCGGCGAGACGACCGAACACCTCGCTCGCCCGCTGGCGGTCTCGAGCCTGCCACCAGAGCTGGCCGAGATGCTCCTCGCGGACCGGGGTGTGCGCCAGGATGCCATCCTGCATCAGGGCGGCAAGCAGCTTGGCACCCTGCCAGGGCTGCCCGGCAGCATTGGCCAGCAGCACCAGGTTGTCCAGCTCGCTCTCGCTGAAGCGCAGGCCCTTGCCGTAGGCCGTGCGCAGGGTTGCCAGCGCCTTGTGCTGGGCACCGCTCATCTGCTGCAGGGCGGCCAGTTGGCGCCATTGTCCAGCCTCGTCGGGATGGCGCAGCAGCAACCGGCGCTGCCAGCGCTCGGCGGCGGCCCAGCGCTTGAGATCGGCATTGGCGGCGACCAGGAAGCGCAGCCAGTTGTCGGCCGCCGACGGATTGGCCTGTACGTAGCGCTCGGCCAGCGGCAGGGCCTTGTCGTGCTGCCCCAGCCCCTGATAGGCCTGCGCCAGCATCAGCAGGATCTCCTCGCCGGCCTTGGCGGAAATCGGCGCGAGCAGCTCGACCACCTTGGCATGGCGCCCTTCGACGGCGCTCAGCTTGGCCAGGTTGAGGCGCTCGTTGGCCGCCACCTCCTTGTCGAGCTTGCCGCTGGCCAGGGCCTTGGAGAGCAGTTCGATGGCCCGCCCGTTGTTGCCTTCGGCCCAGGCCAGATAGCCGCGGCTGCGCCAGAGCAGCGCCTCCTCGAGGCTGCCCGAGGCAGCCTTGACACCCTCCAGGGCTCGTCGGGCAGCCGCGTGGTCGCCCTTCTGCTGCGCCGCCTGCGCCTCCTGCAGGGCCTGGAACACAGCGGGATCGACGTTCTGCGCAGCCTGCGCCGAAGCAGCCAGCAGGAGCAGCAAAAGGAACAGGCGACGCATCTCAATCTCCTTTCTGAATTTTGAAATACAGGGTCTTGACTGCCTCGCGGTTGACTGCCAGGCCGTTCTCGGTACGTGGAGCAAAGCGCCAGCGGGCAGCAGCGCTGCGCGCCTCGCGCTCGAAGACGTTGCGCGGCGAAGCCTCCAGCACGCGGATGTTCTCCACCGCGCCGGCGCGATTGATGGTGAAGGCTAGCTTGACGTGCCCCTCGATACCACGCCGCAGGGCCATCTGGGGATAGCGCGGGCGGACGTCGTTGAGCGGCATGACCTCGCTCTCCGGACCGCCGACCGGGCCGGCACTGCCGGCGCCGGCCTCGGCCCCGCTGGTCGCCCCGCTGGCTCCGGCAGGCGCACCGGAAGCCGCTGCGGCGGCCGATGCCGAGCTGGGGGCGGCCGGGGCGGCAGCGAGCCCCTCCAGGGTCGGCGCAGGCGCACTGGCGACGCTGATCTTGCTGGACAGGGTCGGCATCTCCAGGTCCAGGGTGGGCAGCTTGGGCGTAGGCGCGGCAGTCGTCGGCGTCACCGGGGTCGGAGGCTGCGGCTGCGTCTTGGGCTGCGGCATGTCCGGTGCCGGCTGCCGGCTGGCGCTCGCGCTGCTCTGCTCGGTCGCCCCCATCCGCACGAAGTGGCCGACGGTAAGCGGATCCTCGGGCACCTTGTTGGTCGGCGGAGCGATCAGGCTGAGCATCAGCAGGAACAGCGCCAGGGTTACCAGGCAGGCTGCGGCAAAGGACAGCGGCAGGCGCATCACTGCACTCCCGTACCGGCAGCCAGCGCCACGTCGGCCACCCCGGCCTGGCGCGCCTGGTCCATCACCTGCACGACCAGTCCGGTCCGTGCGTCGCGATCGGCCTGGACCACCACCACGCCCTCCGGCTGGTCGACACGCAGGCGCTCGACATGGGCGCGCACGCTGCGCACGTCCACGGCCTTCTTGTCGATCCAGACCTGGCCGTCGGCGGTCACCGCGATCAGGATGTTGCCCTTGTCCTGCGGGCTGGCGGTATCCGCCTGCGGACGCTGGACCTCGACGCCGGACTCCTTGATGAAGGAGCTGGTGACGATGAAGAAGATCAGCATGATGAAGACCACATCAAGCATCGGCGTCAGGTCGATGCCGGTTTCTTCATCCTGCTGGTAATGATGGCGACGCATTCTCATCGTCAATCTCTCTATAGAACGAACGGGCTCAATCGTGTCGCAACTGGTCGGCCAGTTGCTCGAGGGCCAAACGGGCGGAGCGCTCGAGGCGCGCCAGGCTGAACAGTCCAGTGATGGCCAGTACCATGCCGGCCATGGTCGGCAGGGTCGCCTGCCAGACACCGGCGGCCATGCCGCGCGGATTGCCGGTGCCGCTCATGGCCAGTACGTCGAATACCGCAATCATGCCGCTGACGGTACCGAGCAGGCCGAGCAGCGGATACAGCGCCACCAGGGTCTTGCCCAGGCGCAGGGGACCGCCCAGCCGATGCTGCGCCTGGGCCAGCCAGGCCGTGCGCACCGAGCGCTGCCAGGTGCCGGAAAGATGATCAAACTGCTCCCAGGCCTGGCGATGCGCCTCCACCCAGCGGGGAAAGATCCGGTGCATGAACCACAGGCGCTCGAACACCAGCGTCCAGTAGATCACGCAGAGCCCGGCCAGGGCCCACATCACCATCCCGCCCGCAGCCATGAGGTCGAGCAGCGCGTGACCGCTGTCGACCAGGCGCAGCCAGTAGGCATGCAGATCAGTCACGGCGCGGCGCTCCCGACAGGTGCAGGGCGACCAGGCCGGCGCTCTGCTGCTCCAGCAACTGGACCAGCGCCTTGCTGCGGCTGGCCAGCAGGGCATGCAGGAACAGCAGCGGAATGGCCACCACCAGCCCCTGTACGGTAGTCACCAGGGCTTGGGAGATGCCGTCGGCCATCAGCCGCGAATCGCCGCCGCCGCTCTGGGTAATGGCCTGGAAGGTGACGATCATGCCGGTCACGGTACCGAGCAGGCCGAGCAGCGGGGCCACGGCACTGAACAGCTTGAGCAGGCCCTGGCCGCGCTCCAGCGGCGGCGTCTCCTGAAGGATCGCCTCGTCCAGCTTGAGCTCCAGGGTTTCCAGATCGGCCAGCTGCGGCTTCGGCCCCAGCACGCCGATCACCCGGCCGAGCGGGTTGTCGTCGCGCGGCGTACCCAGATCCTGCAGCTGCACCTTGATGCTGCGCGACACACCGGAGAGATAGATCATTCGCCAGGCGGCAAGACACAGGCCGAGCACGCCGAGGCCGAGGATCACCCAGCCGACCAGACCGCCGTGCTGGACGCGATCCCAGAGCCCCGGCTCGCGCTGCAGCTGAGCCAGCAGGGAGCCGCGCGAGGGATCGATGGGTAACGCGGCAAGGGCATCGCCACTCTGCAGATAGCTTTTCACCAGACTGTCGCCGGCAGGCTGGCGTGGCGGCGCCAACAGCTCGCCGCTATCGGCGTCGTAGCGCAGGAAGCCACCTTCGCCGAAGGCGGAGAAGGTACCGACGCGCAGCACCGGCTGGGTCACCTGCCGGCCGTCGCCGCCGACCACCGGCAGCTCCACCCGCTCGACCCGGCCGCTGGCCGCGAGATCCTCGAGCAGAGCCATCCAGTAGCCCTCCAGATCCTCGCTGGACGGCAGGGCGCGGCTTTCCGCCAGTGCCTTGAGACGCGCCAGACGCTCCGGATACTGCACATTGAGCAGGCTGTCCTGCCAGTGCCCGGCGACATCCCCGGCACTCTGGCGAACCACGGCGAACAGCTCGCCGAAACTGCCGACGCGCTGGGCCAGTTGTTTTTCCTGCTCGGCCAGTTGGGCCGCCTGACGGTCGAATTCGACCTTCAGGCGCTCGGCTTCGGCCTTCTGCGCATTCAGCTCGGCACGGGCGGCAGCCAGCAGCCTGGCCTGCTCGCCACGCCCGGCGAGGAAGGCCTTTTCCCGCTCGGCCATGGCGCTGACTTCGGCGGCGCGCTCGCTGCGAATGCGCTCGAGCAACTGATCGGGACTCAGGGTGTTCGCCGCCAGGGCGAAGACCGGCAGACTCAGGGCAAGGACGAAAGCGAGACGACGAATCATTGCTTGGCCTCCAGGGCCAGGGTCTTGACGGGCAGTTGCAGGTAAACAGGGGCCTGTTGCTGGCGGGCGATGGCGATGGCCTGGGCGAGCGGGCGACGGGCACTGCCATCGAGCACTTCCCAGCGGCGCGCCTGCGGGTTCCACCAGCCGCTCTCATGGCCGTCGAGGGTCTGGTAATAAAGCATCACCCGGCCCAGGCGGAAGAATTCGACGCTGCGCAGGCCGCCCTCCGCCTGCAGCTCGCCACGCCATGCCTCCAGGGTGCGGCCATAGTCGCTCTCGATCTGGTAGGCCTCGAGGATCCGCCGGTATTTCTCGGCCAGGGAGACATCCGGCTGCGGCAGCAGCTCCTGCAGTTGCGCCAGACGATCACCGCGCTCCTCGGGGAGGAACGGCAGATCGGCCGCGATGAACTCGCCGAGCACCTGAATCATGCGCTGCATCTGCGGCGCCATTGCCTGCTGGGTGTGCTCGATGCCGTCCAACTGCCGTTGATAGCCGGACAGCTCCTTGCTCTGGGCGGCAGTCATTTCACGCATCTGGGCGTTGTAGGCCTTCAAGGCCTCGGCCTGCTGGATGGCGGTACGGTACTCGTTGAGCATGTCCCGGCTGGCGTCGTCCAGCGCCTCGATACGGTTTTGCGAGGCCTTCGCCTCCTCGGCCAGACGCTGGCTCTCATCCAGCGCAGCCTCCAGCGACGCCGCCGACAGCGGCAGGCTGGCCAGCAGCAAGGCAGCCATCAGCAGACGGGGGGGATAGGGATTCATACGGGGCGTCCTCGACAAGGCACATCACAAAAGAGAAACATTATCATCCGCAAAAGAGCCGCCCAAAGCAACCCATTGCAGCCCCCTGGCGAGGCTCTGGGAAGGGCCTCCGACCGAAACCGCGACAGACCGCCGCAGCTCTTTGAGCCTGGAACGGGGGACGCCCCCTCCCGTGACCTGCGTCACAATTTTCTCAGAAAACAAAAAATCTACGGAACTTTTCTTGCGCCAAGTCAATCACGGGCGCAGCCGGAAGCACTATGCTTCTTCACCATTAAAAGAATATATGAGCCTCGACCTCCGACTTGCCCGATCCCGCAAGCCACATCTCTTCCTCTACTTTCCTGCCAGTTGATTGCCGGTACTTCCCGATACCGACAACCACTCTCAAAAAGTTGCCCGAATTATTTACCAGGCAAACTTTCTCGACTATCAAAATTATTTACTTCAAGACTTGAGTCCTTGCTCCCTGGGTCGTGGACAAAGACTTTTCATCCACTCGTCCAGGCAAAACCGAATCCAATAGTTTTATTGAGACAAGTCAAGGCCGGCCACCTCCGAGTTACTAATATCGACTCAACACGCAAATACTTCTTCGGGAGTTCGCCATGGCCAAGTTCAAATCCCTTTTCGCCCTTTCCCTGATCGGCATGGCCCTGGCAGCCCCCTACGCCACCGCGCACGAGCGCGGCGACATCGTCCTGCGGGCCGGCGCGGTCACCGTCGACCCGCGCGAGGACAGCGAGGACATCCGCCTCGCCGGCGCAGGCAAGCTGTCCGGCACCAAGGCCACGCTCGACAGTGATACCCAGCTCGGTCTGAACTACCTCTACATGCTGACCGACCACGTCGGCATCGAATACCTGGCCGCCACCCCCTTCACCCATGAAGTGAAGGGCAAGGGCCTTCCGGCCAACTTGGACGGCCGCCTGGGCGACTTCAAGCAGCTGCCGCCGACCGTCAGCCTGGTCTACTACCCGTTCTCGCCCAACGCCACCATCCAGCCCTACGTCGGGGTCGGCATCAACTACACCTACATCTTCGAGACCAAACTGGGCAAGGCGGCCGAGGGCAAGGGCTTCAGCGGCCTGGACATGCAGAACTCCATCGGCCTGGCCGCGCAGGTTGGTGTCGACTACATGCTGACCGACACCCTCATGCTCAACGCCCAAGTGCGCTACATCGACATCGAGACCAAGGCCACCACCTACCTGAACGACAGCAAGGTCACCGTCGACGTGGACGTCAACCCCTGGGTCTACATGGTCGCCCTGGGCTACAAGTTCTGAGCCTCCCCCTCCAGCGAAAAAGGCGCCGATTCGGCGCCTTTTTCTTTTTCAACTCCAGCCAGCGCTGCCCATCCGCACAACAACAAGCCGCCTGCGGCACCCTCCTTCACAACAAGCAGCTTCACGCCCACATTGACACAGATCAAGAACACGCCTCTTTAGGCAAGTTTTCCGATGAATATTACACGCAAGCGCATCCGAAACTTTCCGGGAGCACAGTGAAATCCGCCCGAGGCTCATCTTGATTCACGTCAAGAAACAGCCCCCGAAACAGACCGCTCGACAGAACCAGTCCATCCGCTTGACGCGAATCAAGCAACCTCAAACAACCCTTCCAATACCCAAAAAGTTGGCATGAACATAATGGCCATTATTTATTGAGTTGAATCAAAACAGCCTGGCACGAGCAGCCTAATATGAGCTCCAAGAACCAAACATATTAAAGGCCGACACCACCCGCGGGCCTTTAGGAGCAAGACCATGCGCAACTCACTGTTCGCCCTCTCCCTGGTCACCCTGGCCCTCGCAGCCCCTTACGCCACCGCGCACGAGCGCGGCGACATCGTCCTGCGGGCCGGCGCGGTCACCGTCGACCCGCGCGAGGACAGCGAGGACATCCGCCTCGCCGGCGCAGGCAAGCTGTCCGGCACCAAGGCCACGCTCGACAGTGATACCCAGCTCGGTCTGAACTACCTCTACATGCTGACCGACCACGTCGGCATCGAATACCTGGCCGCCACCCCCTTCACCCATGAAGTGAAGGGCAAGGGCCTTCCGGCCAACTTGGACGGCCGCCTGGGCGACTTCAAGCAGCTGCCGCCGACCGTCAGCCTGGTCTACTACCCGTTCTCGCCCAACGCCACCATCCAGCCCTACGTCGGGGTCGGCATCAACTACACCTACATCTTCGAGACCAAACTGGGCAAGGCGGCCGAGGGCAAGGGCTTCAGCGGCCTGGACATGCAGAACTCCATCGGCCTGGCCGCGCAGGTTGGTGTCGACTACATGCTGACCGACACCCTCATGCTCAACGCCCAAGTGCGCTACATCGACATCGAGACCAAGGCCACCACCTACCTGAACGACAGCAAGGTCACCGTCGACGTGGACGTCAACCCCTGGGTCTACATGGTCGCCCTGGGCTACAAGTTCTGAGCCTCCCCCTCCAGCGAAAAAGGCGCCGATTCGGCTAATGCCGGTCAGTTACTAATTTTATCGAAAGTATTGTCATATTGAGGGATAATACTCCGATGAAATGCAAACGAAACTCCGACGGTCGAGCAATCGACCACCATTCCCTTCAGGTCATGCGTCAGCAGGCGATCAAGGCCGTTCGCGAAGGGCAGACCGTCCAAAGCGTGGCGGCCGCCTTCGGCGTCAATATCCGCAGCGTCTTTCGCTGGCTGTCCGACTTCGCCAATGGCGGACAGAACGCCCTGCTCGCCAAGCCGGTTCCCGGACGTCCCCCCAGGATCGGTGCCGAGGAAATGCGCTGGCTGGCACAGGCCGTTCGGGACCACTCGCCGCTGCAATACCGTTTCGAGTTCGGCCTGTGGACCTTGTCGCTGATCGCCGAATTGATCCGCCGCCAGTTCGGCAAGACGCTGTCGCTGTCCGCCGTGAGCCGGATCATGAAGCTGCTCGGCTTCACCGCGCAGAAACCCTTGCATCGCGCCTGGCAGCAGGATGCGGCGCTGGTGCGCCAGTGGGAAAACGAGACCTGGCCGGCGATTCGGGCCGAGGCCCGTGCAGCGGGGGCAAGGATCTACTTCGCGGACGAGTCGGGCCTGCGCTCCGACTACCATGCCGGCACGACCTGGGCACCGCAGGGGGAAACGCCGGTGGTCGAGGTGACCGGCCGACGCTTCTCGGTGAACATGCTGTCGGCGGTCGGGACGCGCGGCGAGTTCCGCTTCATGCTGCACGACGGGACGGTGACGGCCAGCGTGTTCCGCGAGTTTCTCAAGCGCCTGCTGATCGGTGCCGAGCAGCCGGTCTTCGTGATCGTCGATGGCCATCCGGCGCACAAGGCCCGGCTGGTCAGGGCGTTCGTCGAAGAACAGGCGGGGCGCCTGAAACTCTTCTATCTGCCGCCGTACTCGCCGCAGTTGAACCCGGACGAGCAGGTCTGGGGGCACGTCAAGCGCAGTGTGTCCAGGCGTCTTGTGCAGAACCGGGAAGAGATGAAGAGGTTGGCACTGGGTGCGCTGCGTAGAATCCAGAAGTTACCGGAGTTGGTGAAGTCGTTTTTTCGCCACCCGGACTGCCGATATGCAGCAGCATGACATTACTTTAAAAAAGGCTAGTAAGGCCGTCGCCTTGACCTTTGATGGGCTGAAAGCAAAATCCGATGCCTGTTTTAGGCATCGGATTTTTTATGCGGCTCTCGCGTGCACTGGCCATCACTCACGATATTGCTGCTACGTCCCATGCACTCGATGGGCTGGGCGAGTTGCTTGACCCCGACCTGGTCAAATCTGCCTTCGGGACCGCTGGTGTAGCTACCCTGCGCAAGCGCCGCTTGCCTTTGGAGTCCATGATCTGGTGCGTGATCGGCATGCCGCTGTTTCGCCGAATGTCGGCCTGGGATGTCGTCAACCAGATGGACATCATGCTGCCCGGGCAGCGCCCCCTGGTGGCCCCCAGCGCTGTGGTTCAAGGGCGTCAGCGCTTGGGTAGCCAGGCTGTACGTGAAGTCTTCGCGCTGACGCAGCAGCGCTGGCATGCCTTGGCCAACCATCCGACCTGGATGGGGCTACGCCTGCTCAGTGTCGATGGGGTGGGCTGGCGCACGCCCGATACGCAGGAGAACCGTGAGCGCTACGGCAGCTCCACCAACCAGCATGGCGATACCGGTTTTCCACAGATACGCATGGTGTGCCAGATAGAGCTGACCAGTCACCTATTGGTCAGCAGCAGCTTCGCCGGTTACCACAGCAATGAGATGGAACTGGCCGAGCAACTGGTCGTCACTACGCCCGATCACTCGCTGACCCTGTTCGACCGTGGCTTCTACTCACAGGGCTTGTTGCTCCATTGACAGCAGGCCGGCACCCAGCGTCACTGGCTGATTCCGCTGCGCAAGGGGGCCCGCCATGAAGTCATTCACCGACTGGGGCGCCAGGATGCCATCGTCAGTCTGCCGACCTCGCCGCAAGCGCGAAAGCAATGGCCGGGCCTGCCGGAAACCCTGCAGGCGCGCCTCCTGAGCAAGACGGTCAAGGGCAAGGTGCGCCAGATCCTGACCTCGATGACCGATCCCCTGCGCTTCCCTCCAGAGGAGATCGTCGATTTGTACAGTCAGCGCTGGGAAATCGAGCTGGGCTACCGGGAGATGAAGCAGAGCATGCTGGCCAGCCGCTACACGCTGCGTAGCAAGACGCCGGAGATGATCGAGCAGAAGCGATGGGGAGTACTGCTGGGCTACAACCTGCTGCGCTACCAGATGCTGGAGATGAGTCGCCACTGCCCGGGGATCTACCCCTGCGAGATGAGCTTCACCGCCTGCACCTGGGCGATCTTGGGGTTACTGAATGGCCTTTCCCTGCGGCATCCGGGCAATATCCCCAAATACCTGGCAGAGCTGCATGCGTCAGCCATGCACTACGTACTGCCGCATCGGCGGGAAGATCGTTGCTACCCTCGTGCGGTCAGACCAAAGCCGTCCAAGTATCAATCCAGAAATAAAAATGCCAGTCAGCTTAACTGACTGGCATTAGCCGATTCGGCGCCTTTTTCTTTTGCCTGCCCTCCGGCAGCAGCGCAAGGATGGCTCCGGCCGCACTGCCGTCAGGGCCGCGCCTGCCCCAGCAGACACGCCAGGCCGGCAGCCATCGACGTCGGCTCGGACAGTCGATAGCGCTCCCGCAGGCGCCAGTTGTTCGCCCGCGAATGGCGGATGTCGCCCGGTCGCGCAGCCTCCCGACGCACCTCCGGCAAGCCGCCGAACAAGGCCGAGATTTCTTCGAGCAGCCGGTTCAGGCTGAGGCTGCGGCTCAAGCCGACGTTCACCGCTCCCGGCAGGATCTGCGGCGCCTCCAGGGCCTGCAGCAGAACCTCGACGAGATCGGCGATATAGACGAAATCGCGGGTCTGCTCGCCATCGCCGAACAGGGTGATGGGCAGGCCCTTCGCGGCCCG
The DNA here is from genome assembly GCF_009363155.1 of Azotobacter salinestris. Classification (NCBI taxonomy): domain Bacteria; kingdom Pseudomonadati; phylum Pseudomonadota; class Gammaproteobacteria; order Pseudomonadales; family Pseudomonadaceae; genus Azotobacter; species Azotobacter salinestris. Next base: position 3,435,939 of record NZ_CP045302.1, on the reverse strand, counting down.
CTCGGTGAAGATGCTGATCACCCCCGAATAGGGTGATGAAGGATCCTGCCGCGGCCCGTAGATGTTGAAGAAGCGGAAGATCGCCGGCTCCAGCCCATGCTGACGGCGATAGAACTCGAGGTAATGCTCGCTGGCCAGCTTGTCCGCCGCATAAGGGGTGAGCGGTGCTTTCGGGGTGTCCTCGTCGATCGCCTCGCCTTCACCGTTATTGCCGTAGACGGCCGCGCTGGAGGCGAACAGCACGCGCCTGACGCCATGCTCGCGCATTGCTTCGCAGACGTTCAGGGTGCCGATGAAATTGCTGCGGTGGGTGCCCACCGGATCGATCACCGAGGCCTGCACCGATGCCACGGCAGCCAGATGGACCACGGCTCCACAACCGGCCATAACCTCCCGCACCCGAGCTGCGTCGGCGACATCCCCTTCGATCAGTTCGAGTCGGGAATGGCCAAGCGGCAGATTGTCCGGCTTGCCGCTGGACAGGTTGTCCAGCACGCGCACGGAATATCCCCCGGCGAGCAAGGTATCGACCAGGTGCGAGCCGATGAAGCCGGCTCCACCGGTTACCAGAACGGACAGGTCAGACATGGCGATAATAACGATCCAGCAGGCTCGGCAAACCAGCACGCCAGGCACGCGGCTTGATGCCGAAGGTGTTGAGTATCTTCTTGCAGGATAGCACCGCATGCTGCGGTTCCTCGCCCGCATCCGGACTCGCGCCATGCGGCAGGGCCTGGATATCCTCGACGGCCAGCCGGCGATAGACGCGCGCTTCGCCGAGAACCGCCTGGCCGAATGCCAAGGCGGTGGTCGCCTCATGGCCGCCGTAATGATAGGTGCCCCACAGCGGCGCGCGGCAATCCAGTTGCTTGAGCACGGCGAGCATCACCCGTGCGGCATCGTCCACCAGCGTCGGGTTGCCGCGGCGGTCATCGGCCAGAGCCAGTACGCTTTCCCGTTCGGCACGCAGGAGAAAACGCCCGAGCACTCCGTCGGGACTTTCGTCATACAGCCAGCCGAAGCGCAGCAGCACATGCCGGGGACAGATCGCCCGCACACTCTGCTCGATGCGCAGCAAGGACTGCCCGCGCAGCCCGAGGGGCATCGGCTCGTCCTTCTCGCTGTAGGCCGTGGCCCGGGTACCGTCGAAGACCCGGTAACTGGAGGGTTGCAGCAGAATGATCTGGTGATGCCGGCAGAGTTCGGCAAGGCGCTCGGTCGCGCGCTCCTGGCTGGCCAGGCGGTCGGCATCGAGGGTCTCGGCCTGGAACCAGTCATGGTAGTAGGCGAGATTGAACAGCGCATCGGGACGGGTCTCGTCGAGCAGCTGGGTCAGGCTGGCCGAATCCCAGCCCTGCTCCGGGGGGCGGGGCGCCAGGAAGCTGACATCGGCCTCGGCGCCCAGGTGTATCAGGGCCCGACCCAAGGCGCTGCCACCGCCCAGCAGCATCAGACGCATATGCATGGAATGAGACTACCTTGGGTTGGCGGAAGGAATGCAAGCATGGAGAGAGTGAAAACGGTCCATCATCGGCACTGATCGGTGCCAAGGCGGCCAAGCCATCCCCGGCAATTGGGCGGTATTGTGCGGCTTTCGCCCGTGCACGTCACTACTGCCCGTGCCATGGCGCCGGCCGTCTGGCGCGCCGGAGCATGATTCTATCCATAGCGACGAATACATCCAGGACGGATGGAGCAGAGGACGTATCCCGCACCGCCGCACGCTCTTTCAGTCCCCTGCTCTGAAGAGAAGCTCGAGCGAATAGCAGCCTGCTCCCCTGAAGGCAATGTAGATCGATAGAAACATCATCAGCAGTGGGTATTCGATGCCACGGTCGCTCCACCACTGGGGCGCCATGGCCCCACTGCAGGGGCCAGGAGAGATGGGGCCCGCCTGCACTGCGGCAGGCGGGAAAGCCGGTCAGAACGGAATGTCGTCGTCGAAGCTATCGTAGTCCGGCGCCGGCGGCTGCCGGTCCTGCTGCGGCGCAGGGCGCGACTGCGGAGCCTGGGCCTGCTGTTGCGGCTCGCGCGGGGCGCGCGGAGCGCGCGGCGCGTCGTCGGAGTTGCCGCCGCGGCTGCCGAGCAGTTGCAGGGTTCCGTTCATGTCGACGACGATCTCGGTGGTATAGCGATCCTGGCCATCCTGCCCCTGCCACTTGCGGGTCTGCAGACGGCCCTCGACGTAGCACTGCGAGCCCTTGCGCAGATACTCGCCGGCGATCTCGGCGAGCTTGCCGAAGAACACCACGCGGTGCCATTCGGTACGCTCCTGCTGCTGACCGGTCTGCTTGTCCTTCCAGCTGTCGGTAGTGGCCAGGGTGATGTTGGTGACCGCATTGCCGTTGGGCAGATACCGGGTTTCCGGATCGCCGCCGACGTTGCCGATCAGAATGACTTTGTTAACCCCACGGGCCATAACGTTCTCCTAGGCTTCAGCACGTACCGGCGCCGGATCGATCAGGCGCTCGAGGGACGTGCGGTCCAGTTTTTGACTATCCACTTTGATATAGAGGGCGGCCTCCTCGGCCACCACCATGGCATCCGCCACTCCGGGCACGGCCAACAGGCGTTCGCGCAGGGCCGCATCGCGCAGGGCCGCAGGCGACAGCGGCAAGCGCAGGCTGGTGACGTAGGGAGGTTCGCGCATGGTAACAGCTATCGCCAGCCACAGGGCGCAGAGCAGCGCACAGCCGACGAATACCGCCCCGAGCCCACCCTGTTGGTACAGCCAGCCACCGAAGATGCCGCCCAACGCCGCGCCGAGGAACTGGCTGGTGGCATACACGCCCATCGCTGTGCCCTTGCCCCCGGCCGGCGCGACCTTGCTGACCAGCGACGGCAGGGACGCCTCCAGCAGGTTGAAGGCGGTGAAAAACGCCACCGCCCCCAGCACCAACGCCATAAGGCTGCCGCCAAGCAGCCAGAAGTACAGCTCGCAGAACAGCAGGACCGCTACTGCCGCGCAGAACACCTGCTTCATCCGACGCTTCTTCTCAGCGTAGAAGATGAACGGAACCATGCCGAAGAAGCCCACCAGCAGCGCGACCAGGTAGACCCACCAGTGCTCCTCCCGGGGCAGGCCGCCCTGCTCCACCAGAGCCAGCGGCAGGGCGACGAAGGTGGCCATCAGAATCGCATGCAGCGCACCGATGCCGAAATCCAGGCGCAGCAGGTCGGGATGGCGCAGGGTGATGCCCAGCGCCTGGCGCGCTACGCCCGACTCGCGGTGCTGCAGGACCTGCGGCGCCGCAGGTACCAACATGGCGATGATCAGGATGCCGAGCAGGGCCATGCCGGCGGTCGCCCAGAACAGCCCGGACAGGCCGAAGGCACGGGTCAGCAGCGGGCCGATCACCATGGCGGCGGCGAACGACAGGCCGATGCTCATGCCGATCATGGCCATGGCCTTGGTGCGATGCTGCTCGCGGGTCAGGTCGGAGAGCAGCGCCATCACTGCTGCCGAGATGGCCCCGGCCCCCTGCAGCACGCGGCCGGCGACGATGCCCCAGATGGAGTCGGCATTGGCCGCCAGTACCGCCCCGGCGGCGAAGATAACCAGACCGGCATAGATCACCGGACGCCGGCCGATGCGGTCGGAAAGGATGCCGAACGGGATCTGCAGCACCGCCTGGGTCAGGCCGTAGGCGCCGATTGCCAGGCCGATCAGAGTTGGCGTGGCATCCGTCAGGTCCATGCCATAGGTGGCAAGCACCGGCAGCACCATGAACATGCCCAGCATGCGAAAGGCGAATACCAGCGCCAGTCCGCCGCCCGCCCGGATTTCGCTGCCACTCATGCGCTCGCGATCGTGCATGCTCCAGTCCTCGTGAAAATGCGCGATTCTACCAGCCGCCGTTCGGCCAGCACATGCCAGCCGGCCGGGCGTTTCCCGGCTTCCCGCGGTGCGCCGTATACTCGCGGATTTCCGCCCGCCATGCGAGGCCGCTTTGGACAAGATCCTGATCCGTGGGGCGCGCACCCACAACCTGAAGAACATCGACCTGACCCTGCCCCGCGACAAGCTGATCGTCATCACCGGCCTGTCCGGCTCCGGCAAATCCTCGCTGGCCTTCGACACCCTCTATGCCGAAGGCCAGCGCCGCTACGTGGAATCCCTCTCGGCCTACGCCCGGCAATTCCTGTCGATGATGGAAAAGCCCGATGTCGATGCCATCGAGGGCCTGTCGCCGGCGATTTCCATCGAGCAGAAATCCACCTCGCACAACCCGCGCTCCACCGTCGGCACCATCACCGAGATCTACGACTACCTGCGCCTGCTCTACGCCCGCGTCGGCACACCGCGCTGTCCAGAGCACGACGTGCCGCTGGAGGCGCAGACCGTCAGCCAGATGGTCGATCAGGTGCTGGCGCTACCGGAAGGCAGCAAGCTGATGCTGCTGGCTCCTGTGGTCCGCGAGCGCAAGGGCGAGCACCTCTTGGTGTTCGACGAGTTGCGCGCCCAAGGCTTCGTCCGCGCGCGAGTCGACGGCCGGCTCTTCGAGCTGGACGAGTTGCCCAAGCTGGACAAGCAGAAGAAGCACAGCATCGACGTGGTGGTGGACCGCTTCAAGGTGCGCGGCGACCTGCAGCAGCGCCTGGCCGAATCCTTCGAGACTGCGCTGAAACTGGCCGACGGCATCGCCCTGGCGGTACCGATGGAGGGCGAGGCCGGCGAAGAGCTGATCTTCTCCGCACGCTTCGCCTGCCCCCACTGCGGGCACTCGATCGGTGAGCTGGAACCCAAGCTGTTCTCCTTCAACAACCCGGCCGGGGCCTGCCCCTCCTGCGACGGCCTGGGCGTCAAGCAGTACTTCGATCCGCGCCGACTGGTCGATGGCAAGCTGTCCCTCGCCGCAGGCGCGATCCGCGGCTGGGATCGGCGCAACGTCTACTACTTCCAGATGCTCGGCTCGCTGGCCGCACACTATGGCTTCAGCCTCGAGGAACCGTTCGCGGACCTGCCTGCCACTGTACAGAAGACCCTGCTACACGGCAGCGGCCGCGAAAGCATCGAGTTCCGCTATCTCAACGACCGTGGTGACATCGTGGTCCGCGCCCATCCGTTCGAGGGCATCATTTCCAACCTCGAGCGTCGCTATCGAGAAACCGAATCCGCCAGCGTCCGCGAGGAACTTGCCAAGCTGCTCAGCAGCCAGCCTTGCCCCGACTGCCGCGGCACCCGCCTGCGCCGCGAGGCGCGACACGTCTGGGTCGGTGAAAAGACCCTGCCGGCGGTCACCGCCCTGCCGGTGGGCGAGGCCTGCAGCTATTTCTCCGACCTGTCGCTGAGCGGCCGGCGCGGCGAGATCGCCGGGAAGATCCTCAAGGAGATCCGCGAGCGCCTGCAGTTCCTGGTCAACGTCGGCCTCGACTACCTGACCCTGGATCGCAGTGCCGACACCCTGTCCGGTGGCGAGGCGCAGCGCATTCGCCTGGCCAGCCAGATCGGCGCCGGCCTGGTCGGCGTGATGTACATCCTCGACGAACCCTCCATCGGCCTGCATCAGCGCGACAACGAGCGCCTGCTGGCCACCCTCACCCACCTGCGCGACCTGGGCAACACGGTGATCGTGGTGGAGCACGACGAGGATGCCATCCGCCTGGCCGACTATCTGGTCGACATAGGTCCGGGGGCCGGCGTGCATGGCGGACAGATCGTCGCCGAGGGCGCGCCGGCCGAAGTGATGGCCCACCCCGCGTCGCTGACCGGCAAGTACCTCTCCGGCCGCATGAAGATCGAGGTCCCGGCCGAGCGCACCCCCCGCGACGCCAAAAGGCTCCTCAAGCTCAAGGGGGCCCGTGGCAACAACCTGCAGAACGTCGACCTGGAGATCCCGGTGGGCCTGCTCACCTGCATTACCGGGGTGTCCGGTTCGGGCAAGTCGACCTTGATCAACAACACCCTGTTTCCCCTCACCGCCACGGCATTGAATGGCAGCAGCGCGCTGGAAACTGCCCCCCACGACAGCTTCGACGGCCTGCAGCATCTGGACAAGGTGGTCGATATCGACCAGAGCCCGATCGGCAGGACGCCACGCTCGAATCCAGCCACCTATACCGGACTGTTCACGCCCATTCGCGAGCTGTTCGCCGGAGTGCCGGAGTCGCGCTCGCGCGGCTACAACCCCGGGCGATTCTCCTTCAACGTCAAGGGCGGACGCTGCGAGGCCTGCCAGGGTGACGGTGTGATCAAGGTGGAGATGCACTTTCTACCGGACATCTACGTTCCCTGCGATGTCTGCAAGGGCAAGCGCTACAACCGCGAAACCCTCGAAGTGAAATACAAAGGGAAAAACATCCACGAAGTGCTGGAAATGACTATCGAGGAAGCCCGCGACTTCTTCGATGCCGTACCGGCCGTGGCGCGCAAGCTGCAGACGCTCATCGATGTTGGTCTCTCCTACATTCGCCTGGGTCAGAGCGCCACGACCCTGTCCGGCGGCGAGGCGCAACGGGTCAAGCTGAGCCGCGAACTGTCGAAACGGGATACCGGCAAGACCCTGTACATTCTCGACGAGCCCACCACGGGCCTGCATTTCGCCGACATCCAGCAGCTCTTGGACGTGTTGCACCGGCTGCGCGACCACGGCAACACCGTGGTGGTGATCGAGCATAATCTGGACGTAATCAAGACTGCCGACTGGATCGTCGATCTCGGCCCCGAGGGGGGCTCGCGAGGCGGCAGGATCATCGGCGCGGGGACGCCCGAGGAGATCGCCCGGATGGCACATTCCCATACCGGACGTTTTCTCAAGCCACTGCTGGAGCGCGACCGGGCTTGATCGGGACAACCAGGGCAAGAGCCGGCTCCTGAGGGAGCCGGTTTCTCGCTTGCCACTGGGCAACCAGGCGATCTGCCAAGCTTGACTCCTCCAGCCCTGCGACACCCTCGCATACGCCGAGTCGGCCGCGAGGAGGCAGGCTTTGGCACCGCAGGGCTTGCCTGCCGATAGATTGGGACGCCCCTTATGGCTGACACGGACCTTCTTCGAAGAAAGTGAAAATCCTCGCGCCCTGCCCTCTGAAGGTAAGGCTGATGGCATTTTCTATTCCTGCCATTTCAAGGCCTTGGACAGGACGAAAACATGAAAAATAAAAAACCGGGCCTGAGCCCGGTTTTCTAACGCAACAGCCCTTATTCGGCAGCTGCAGCTTCACCAGCGACCGGACGGTCAACCAGCTCGACATAGGCCATCGGCGCGTTGTCGCCGGCACGGAAACCACACTTCAGGATGCGGAGATAACCGCCCTGACGATTGGCGTAGCGCTTGCCCAGATCGTTGAACAGCTTGCCGACAGCTGCTTTCGAACGGGTGCGGTCGAAGGCCAGGCGGCGGTTGGCGACGCTGTCTTCCTTGGCCAGGGTGATCAGCGGCTCGGCAACGCGACGCAGTTCCTTGGCCTTGGGCAGGGTGGTCTTGATCAGTTCGTGCTCGAACAGCGACACCGCCATGTTCTGGAACATGGCCTTGCGATGTGCGCTGGTGCGGCTCAGATGACGGCCACTTTTACGATGACGCATGGTTCAATTCCTTACCAAACTTATTCGTTCGGTGGTTATGACGCTCAGGCCGTAGCCTTGTCGTCCTTCTTAAGACTTGCCGGCGGCCAGTTGTCGAGGCGCATGCCGAGGGACAGACCACGAGAAGCCAGAACGTCCTTGATCTCGGTCAGGGACTTCTTGCCCAGGTTCGGAGTCTTCAACAGCTCCACTTCGGTGCGCTGAATCAGGTCACCGATGTAGTAGATGTTTTCCGCCTTCAGGCAGTTGGCCGAACGCACGGTCAGCTCCAGATCGTCGACCGGACGCAGGAGGATCGGATCGATCTCGTCTTCCTGCTCCACCACTACCGGTGCGGTGTCCCCCTTGAGGTCGACGAACGCGGCCAGCTGCTGCTGCAGAATGGTCGCGGCCCGGCGAATGGCCTCTTCAGGATCCAGGGTACCGTTGGTTTCCAGATCGATGACCAGCTTGTCCAAGTTGGTGCGCTGCTCGACACGGGCGTTTTCCACCACGTAGGCAACACGACGTACCGGGCTGAAGGAAGCGTCCAGCTGCAGACGACCGATGCTGCGGCTTTCATCCTCATCGCTCTGACGGGCATCCGCGGGCTCATAGCCACGCCCGCGAGCCACCTTGAGCTTCATGTTCAGTACGCCGTTGTCCGCCAGGTTGGCGATTACATGGCCGCCGTTGACGATTTCGACATCATGATCCAGCTGAATATCGGCAGCGGTGACCGCGCCAGGGCCCTTCTTGCTCAGGCTCAGCGTGACTTCGTCGCGCCCGTGCAGCTTGATGGCCAGGCCCTTCAGGTTGAGCAGGATCTCGATGACATCTTCCTGCACGCCTTCGATGGCGCTGTACTCATGAAGCACGCCGTCGATCTCCGCCTCGACCACTGCACAGCCGGGCATGGAAGACAGCAGGATGCGACGCAGGGCATTGCCCAGGGTATGACCAAAACCGCGCTCGAGAGGCTCGAGCGTGATCTTGGCGCGGGTCGGACTGACCGCCTGCACATCGATGTGGCGAGGGGTCAGGAACTCATTTACCGAACTCTGCATGGATATACCTATTTTCTAGCCCTTACTTGGAGTAGAGCTCGACAATCAGGTTTTCGTTGATGTCGGCGGACAGGTCGCTGCGAGCCGGCACGCTCTTGAACACGCCAGACTTCTTCTCAGTATCCACTTCAACCCACTCGACACGGCCGCGCTGGGCGCAGAGTTCGAGAGCCTGGCCAATGCGCAGCTGATTCTTGGCTTTTTCGCGAACGGCCACGACATCACCAGCCTTGATCTGGTAGGACGGGATGTTCACGGCTTGGCCATTGACGGTAATGGCCTTGTGCGAAACCAGCTGGCGAGATTCGGCACGAGTAGCGCCGAAGCCCATGCGGTAGACGACGTTGTCCAGACGGCACTCAAGCAGCTGCAGCAGGTTCTCGCCGGTGGAACCCTTGCGACGGCTGGCTTCCTTGTAGTAACCGCTGAACTGGCGCTCCAGCACGCCGTAGATGCGGCGGACCTTCTGCTTCTCTCGCAGCTGGGTGCCGTACTCGGACAGGCGACCACGACGCTGGCCATGGATACCCGGGGCCGACTCGACCTTGCACTTGGATTCGAGCGCACGGGAGCCGCTCTTCAAGAACAGGTCAGTGCCTTCGCGACGGGACAGCTTGCATTTGGGACCAATGTAACGTGCCATTCTTCACTGTCTCCTATTACACGCGACGCTTCTTCGGCGGACGGCAGCCGTTATGCGGGATCGGGGTCACGTCGGTGATGCTGGCAATCTTGTAACCGCAGGCATTGAGGGCACGCACAGCGGACTCACGACCCGGACCAGGCCCCTTGACGTTCACGTCGAGGTTTTTCAGCCCATATTCCAAGGCGGCCTGGCCGGCACGCTCGGCAGCCACCTGGGCAGCAAACGGGGTGCTCTTGCGCGAGCCACGGAAACCGGAGCCGCCGGAGGTGGCCCAGGAAAGGGCGTTACCCTGACGATCGGTGATGGTCACGATGGTGTTGTTGAAAGACGCATGGATGTGGGCGATACCATCCACCACGGTCTTTTTGACTTTTTTACGAGGACGAGCAGCAGGTTTTGCCATGATTAGATTCCTGTCGATTCGCGAATGCGATTACTTGCGGATCGGCTTGCGCGGGCCCTTGCGGGTACGGGCGTTGGTCTTGGTGCGCTGACCGCGAACCGGCAGGCCACGGCGATGACGCAGACCGCGGTAGCAGCCCAGGTCCATCAGGCGCTTGATTTTCATGTTGACTTCACGGCGCAGGTCACCTTCGGTAGTGAACTTGGCCACTTCGCCACGCAGTTGCTCGATCTGCTCGTCCGAGAGATCCTTGATCTTTGCTGCCGGATTGACACCGGTAGCAGCACAGATAGCCTGTGCAGTGGTACGACCGACACCATAGATGTAGGTCAGCGAGATAACAGTATGCTTGTTATCCGGAATGTTTACGCCTGCGATACGGGCCATTCAGTGGAACTCCAATTGACAGCTACCCACGCCCTGGAAGCCAAGAAATAGGGCGCAGGATACTAGCGCTGTAATAAAAAAGAATCAACCCGACAGCACACTAGCTGCCGGGCTCATCACGCGAGGATCACACTCAGCCTTGGCGCTGCTTGTGACGCGGCTCCGCGCTGCAGATCACGCGCACGACGCCGTCGCGACGGATGATCTTGCAGTTGCGGCACAGCTTCTTCACCGACGCACGAACTTTCATCACCAACTCCTCGAACCTTATGGACAGATCAGCGGAGCATGCCGCCGCCATAGCCCTTCAGGTTGCTTTTCTTCATCAGGGATTCGTACTGGTGCGAAACGAGGTGCGATTGTACTTGCGACATAAAGTCCATCACAACCACTACCACGATCAGCAACGAAGTCCCGCCAAGATAGAACGGCACGTTGGCTGCCACCACTAGGAACTGCGGAAGCAGGCAGACCGCCGTCATGTAGAGAGCACCAAAAATGGTCAAGCGGGTCAGCACACCATCGATATAGCGTGCCGACTGCTCACCCGGCCTGATGCCAGGAATGAAGGCACCCGATTTTTTCAGGTTTTCCGCCACATCCTTGGGATTGAACATCAGCGCAGTATAGAAGAAGCAGAAGAAAATGATTCCTGCACTGAACAGGATGATGTTCAACGGCTGACCGGGCGCGATGGCCTGGGCTATGTCCTGCAACCAACCCATGCCTTCCGACTGACCGAACCAGGAGCCCAGCGAAGCCGGAAACAGCAGAATGCTGCTAGCAAAAATGGCCGGAATCACGCCTGCCATATTCACCTTCAGCGGCAAGTGGCTGGTCTGCGCAGCGAAAACCTTGCGACCTTGTTGACGCTTGGCGTAGTGCACCGCGATACGACGCTGACCACGCTCGACAAAGACCACGAACCCGATGATCGCCACAGCCAGGAGCGCGACAGCAAGCAGAGCAATGATATTGATATCGCCTTGACGGGCAGACTCGAACGACTGACCGATCGCAGCCGGCAGACCGGCGACGATCCCGGCAAAGATCAGCATCGAGATCCCGTTGCCAACACCCCGCTCGGTAATCTGCTCCCCCAGCCACATCATGAACATGGCACCAGCCACGAAGGTGCTCACCGCCACGAAGTAGAAACCGAAGTCGGCGGCGAAGGCCACACCCTGACTGGCCAGGCCGACGGACATGCCGAAAGCCTGGACGATCGCCAGAACGAGTGTCCCGTAACGGGTGTACTGACTGATCTTGCGCCGACCGGCCTCGCCCTCCTTCTTCAACTGCTCCAGCTGGGGGCTGACCACGGTCATCAGCTGCATGATGATCGATGCCGAGATGTACGGCATGATCCCCAGCGCAAAGATGCTCATCCGCTCCAGCGCACCACCGGAAAACATGTTGAACAGGCTAAGAATGGTTCCCTCGTTCTGTTGGAACAGTTCCGCCAGCCTGTCGGGATTGATTCCGGGCACTGGGATATGCGCGCCTATGCGATAGACGATGATCGCCAGGAACAGGAACCTCAACCGAGTCCAGAGCTCGGACAGCCCGCCATTGCTGAGTGCGGAGAGAGCACCTTGCTTAGCCATTTAGTCCTCGATTTTACCGCCAGCTGCTTCGATGGCCGCACGCGCACCCTTGGTGACGGCGATTCCCTTCAGAGTAACGGCCCGGCTCACATCACCAGACAGCATGACCTTCACGCGACGGACGTTCTGATTGATCAGATTGGCATCCTTCAGCGCCTGCAGAGTCACGACATCACCTTCCACCTTAGCCAGTTCGGAGGTGCGAATTTCTGCACGATCCAAGGCCTTCAGAGAAGTGAAGCCGAACTTGGGCAGGCGGCGGTGCAGAGGCTGCTGACCGCCTTCGAAGCCGGGTGCGATCTTGCCACCGGAGCGGGAGGTCTGGCCCTTGTGGCCGCGACCACCAGTCTTGCCGAGACCGCTGCCGATGCCACGACCCGGACGCAGCTTCTCGCGCCGGGCACCCGGCGCGGAACGCAGATCGTTCAGTTGCATGGATTAACCCTCCACACGCAGCAGGTAATAGGCCTTGTTGATCATCCCGCGATTTTCAGGAGTATCCTGGACCTCGACGGTGTGACCGATACGACGCAGGCCCAGCCCCTTGACGCAGGCCTTGTGGTTGGCCAGACGACCATTCAGGCTCTTGACCAGAGTGACTTTGACAGTTGCCATGATCAGAGAATCTCCTCGACGCTCTTGCCACGCTTGGCTGCCACGGCCTCGGGGGACTGCATTTCCTTCAGCCCCTTGAAGGTGGCATAAACCACGTTCACCGGATTGGTCGAGCCGTAGCACTTGGCCAGAACGTTCTGGACACCTGCGACTTCGAGGACGGCACGCATGGCACCGCCAGCGATGATCCCGGTACCGTCACTGGCAGGCTGCATGTAAACCCGGGAAGCGCCATGGGCAGACTTGACCGGATACTGCAGAGTGGTGCCGCTCAGATCAACCTGAATCATGTTGCGGCGAGCGGCTTCCATAGCTTTCTGAATGGCAGCCGGAACCTCGCGGGACTTGCCGCGACCGAAGCCAACGCGGCCTTTGCCATCGCCGACGACCGTCAGCGCGGTAAAGGTAAAGATGCGCCCACCCTTGACAGTCTTGGCAACGCGATTGACTTGGACCAGCTTCTCGATGTAGCCCTCGTCGCGCTTTTGCTCGTTATTTGCCATAACTTAGAACTCCAGCCCGCCTTCACGAGCAGCATCGGCCAGTGCCTTGACACGACCGTGGTACTTGAAGCCAGAACGATCGAATGCCACCTGGGTTACACCAGCGGCCTTCGCACGCTCGGCCACCAGTTGACCAACCTTCTTGGCCGCGTCGACGTTGCCGGTGGCAGCGTCGCGCAGTTCTTTGTCCAAGGTCGAGGCAGAAGCCAGAACCTTGCCGCCGTCGGCCGTGATGACTTGGGCGTAGATGTGCTGGGAAGAGCGGTACACGCAAAGGCGTACAGTTTCCAGCTCGCGCATTTTCAGGCGTGCCTTGCGAGCGCGACGCAGACGAGTTTCTTTCTTTACGCTCATTTGCTATGCCCTACTTCTTCTTGGCTTCTTTACGATGGACCACTTCGTCGGAATACCGCACACCCTTGCCCTTATACGGCTCGGGACGGCGGAAATCGCGAATTTCGGCTGCCACCTGACCAACCAGCTGCTTGTCGACGCCCTTGATCAGGATATCGGTCTGGCTGGGGGTTTCCGCGGTGATGCCTTGCGGCAGCTCGTAATCCACCGGATGGGAGAAGCCAAGCGCCAGGGACAGGATTTGCCCCTTGGCCTGCGCCTTGTAACCAACGCCAACCAGTTGCAGCTTGCGCTCGAAGCCCTGACTGACGCCAATCACCATGTTGTTGACGAGGGCGCGGGTGGTACCGGCCATGGCCCTGTTCTGCTGATCGCCATTGCGGGCAGCAAAACGCAGCTCACCAGCATCCTGGATGACCTCGACGGAGGGATGCACATTCAATTCGAGGGAGCCTTTCGCTCCCTTCACCGAAAGCTGCTGACCAGCCAGCTTGATCTCCACGCCAGCGGGCAGCTTGACGGGGTTCTTAGCAACGCGAGACATGCTGTTACCCCCCCTTAGAACACGGTGCAGAGCACTTCGCCACCAACACCGGCAGCACGAGCCGCACGATCGGTCATCACACCCTTATTGGTGGATACGATCGAAACGCCCAGACCACCACGTACTTTCGGCAGCTGATCGACAGACTTGTACTGACGCAGGCCGGGGCGGCTCACGCGCTTGAGCTCCTCGATGACCGGACGGCCCTCGAAATACTTGAGCTCGATGGACAGCAACGGCTTCATATCGCTGCTGACTTGATAATCCGAAATGTAACCCTCGTTCTTGAGAACATTGGCCACGGCCACCTTCAGCTTGGAAGACGGCATGCTCACGACGGTCTTCTCAGCCATCTGGGCATTACGGATACGAGTTAGCATGTCCGCTAACGGGTCCTGCATACTCATGGGCTAATTGCTCCTGATACAGAAAGAAAGCCTTGCGGCCTGAACTCCGGACTTTGACTAACACAAAAAATCAAGAGTCAGGAGAGCCGAACATCCTATAGGCCGTCTAAAAAAGAATCAAGCCCCATAAGGGGCTTGATTCGGAGAACCCAGGCTCGGTCGATATGCTCGAGAGCCCGAGCTGTACTTACCAGCTGGCCTTGACCAGACCCGGGACATCACCACGCATGGCTGCCTGGCGTAGCATATTGCGAGCCAGGCCGAACTTGCGGTAGACGCCATGAGGACGACCGGTCAAACGGCAGCGGTTGCGCAGGCGCGAGGCACTGGCATCACGCGGCTGCTTCTGCAGGGCGACCTGGGCTTCCCAACGCTGCTCCGGAGCAGAGTTCGGGTTGGCGATGATAGCTTTCAGCTCGGCACGCTTCTTGGCGTACTTGGCAACCGTTTGCTGACGCTTCAGCTCGCGGTTCTTCATGCTCTGTTTGGCCATTGCCTGCTCCAGTCAGTTGCGGAATGGGAAGTTGAAGGCACGCAGCAGAGCGCGACCTTCATCATCGGTGCGGGCAGTGGTGGTCAGAGTGATGTCCAGACCACGCAGCGCATCGATCTTGTCGTAATCGATTTCCGGGAAGATGATCTGCTCTTTGACACCCATGCTGTAGTTGCCGCGACCATCGAAGGACTTGGCATTCAGACCGCGGAAGTCACGCACACGTGGCAGGGAAATCGCGAGCAGACGATCCAGGAATTCGTACATACGATCGCGACGCAGCGTCACCTTGACACCGATCGGCCAGCCCTCACGAACCTTGAAGCCCGCAATCGACTTGCGAGCATAGGTGACGATCGGCTTTTGACCAGTGATTTTCTCCAGGTCAGCAACGGCGTTCTCGATGATTTTTTTATCGCCGATAGCTTCGCCAAGACCCATGTTCAGGGTGATTTTGGTAACGCGCGGAACTTCCATCACGTTGGCCAGCTGAAGCTCTTCCTTCAACTTGGGCGCGATTTCTTTCCGATAAATCTCTTTTAGTCGTGCCATGGTTATCTACCTAGCAGTGCTCAAGCATCAACCGGCTTTTGGGTCGACTTGAAGACACGAATTTTCTTGCCGTCTTCGACCTTGAAACCGACGCGATCAGCCTTGTTGGTTTCGACATTGAAGATGGCCACGTTGGAGACGTGCAGAGGCGCCTCCTTCTCGACGATACCGCCCTGGACACCCAGCATCGGATTCGGCTTGCTGTGGCGCTTGATCAGGTTGACCCCACCGACGACCAGACGGTCGTCCGCGAGAACCTTGAGCACCTTGCCACGCTTGCCCTTGTCCTTGCCGGCGATGACGATGATCTCGTCGTCACGACGAATCTTTTGCATGACGGCTTCTCCTTACAGCACTTCAGGGGCGAGCGAGACGATCTTCATGAACCTCTCGGAACGAAGCTCGCGAGTAACCGGCCCAAAGATACGAGTGCCGATCGGCTCCTGCTTGTTGTTCAGCAGGACTGCCGCATTGCCGTCGAAGCGGATGATGGAGCCATCGGGACGGCGCACGCCGTGCCTGGTGCGAACCACCACAGCCGTCATGACCTGGCCCTTCTTGACCTTGCCGCGCGGAATCGCTTCCTTCACGGTCACCTTGATGATGTCGCCGATGCCGGCGTAACGGCGATGAGAGCCACCCAGCACCTTGATGCACATGACGCGACGGGCACCGCTGTTGTCGGCCACGTCGAGCATGGATTGAGTCTGAATCATAACTTTCTCCGACCCTTAGTCTCTTAGACTTCCACCGCGCGCTCGACGACTTCCACCAGCATCCAGGACTTGGTCTTAGCCAGCGGACGGGTCTCGCGGATGGTGACCGTGTCGCCGATACGGCACTGGTTGGTTTCGTCGTGGGCGTGCAGCTTGGTCGAACGCTTCACGTATTTACCGTAGATCGGGTGCTTCACGCGGCGCTCGATCAGGACGGTGATGGTCTTGTCCATTTTGTCGCTTACGACACGGCCGGTCAGCGTACGAACGGTTTTCTGAGCTTCAGCCATAATCACTTACCTGCCTGCTGGTTGAGCACAGTCTTGACGCGAGCGATATCGCGCTTCACTTGCGAGAGCAGGTGACTCTGCCCCAGTTGGCCAGTTGCCTTCTGCATGCGCAGATTGAACTGGTCACGCAGCAGGCCGAGCAATTGCTCGCTCAGTTGCTCAGCCGATTTTTCACGAAGTTCATTCGCTTTCATCACATCACCGTCCGCTTAACAAAAGTGGTGGCGAGCGGCAGCTTGGCTGCTGCCAGGGCGAAAGCCTCGCGCGCCAGCTCTTCGGAAACACCCTCGATTTCGTAGAGCACCTTGCCCGGCTGGATCTGGGCTACCCAGTACTCGACGTTACCCTTACCCTTACCCATACGAACTTCGAGGGGTTTCTTGGTAACCGGCTTGTCGGGGAATACGCGGATCCAGATCTTGCCGCCACGCTTGACGTGACGGGTCAGGGCGCGACGTGCAGCCTCGATCTGGCGAGCGGTGAGACGACCGCGGCTCACGGACTTCAGGGCAAACTCGCCGAAGCTGACCTTGCTACCACGGTGAGCCAAGCCACGGTTGTGGCCGGTCATCTGCTTGCGGAATTTTGTACGCTTGGGTTGCAGCATGTTGCGTACTCCTCTTACTTAGCAGCTTTTTTGCGAGGCGCAGGCGCTTGCGGCTTGAGCTCTTCATGCTGGCCACCAATGACCTCGCCCTTGAAGATCCAAACCTTGACGCCGATCACACCATAGGTGGTGTGCGCTTCGTAGGTGGCGTAATCGATATCTGCGCGCAGGGTGTGCAGCGGCACACGGCCTTCGCGATACCATTCGGTACGGGCGATTTCGGCACCGCCCAGACGACCACTCACCTGGATCTTGATGCCCTTGGCACCAATGCGCATGGCGTTCTGCACGGCGCGCTTCATGGCGCGACGGAACATTACGCGACGCTCAAGCTGCTGGGCTACGCTCTGAGCAACCAGCATACCGTCAAGCTCCGGCTTGCGGATCTCTTCGATGTTGATGTGCACCGGCACACCCATTTGCTTGGTCAGGTCCTGACGCAGCTTCTCGACATCCTCACCTTTCTTGCCGATCACGATGCCGGGACGAGCGGTGTGGATGGTGATGCGTGCGGTTTGGGCCGGACGAGCGATGTCGATACGGCTCACGGACGCGCTTTTTAGTTTGTCTTGGAGGTACTCACGCACCTTGAGGTCGGCGAACAGATAATCGGCATAAGTGCGCTTATCTGCATACCAGACCGAGGTATGCTCCTTGACGATTCCCAGGCGGATGCCAACGGGATGTACTTTCTGACCCATCTGATCGACTCCGTTACTTGTCCGCAACCTTGACAGTGATATGGCAAGACCGCTTGACGATGCGATCAGCACGGCCCTTGGCGCGCGGCATGATGCGCTTAAGCGAACGCCCCTCGTTGACGAAAACGGTGGAAACCTTCAGGTCATCCACGTCTGCGCCCTCGTTGTGCTCGGCGTTGGCAACGGCCGACTCCAGCACTTTCTTCATGATCTCGGCGGCTTTCTTGCTGCTGAAAGCCAGGAGGTTGAGCGCATCGCCCACCTTCTTCCCGCGGATCTGGTCGGCGACCAAGCGGGCTTTCTGGGCGGAGATTCGAGCGCCCGACAGCTTAGCGGCTACTTCCATCTTTCCTTACCCCTCAACGCTTGGCTTTCTTGTCTGCCGCATGACCACGATAGGTACGGGTAGCAGCAAACTCGCCTAGTTTGTGACCGACCATATCCTCGCTGATAAGCACCGGGACATGCTGACGGCCGTTATGCACAGCAATGGTCAGACCGACCATCTGCGGCAGGATCATCGAACGACGCGACCAGGTCTTGACCGGTTTGCGATCGTTTTTTTCCACCGCCACTTCGACCTTCTTCAACAGGTGAAGATCGATGAAAGGACCTTTTTTCAGAGAACGCGGCACAGTCGTATCCCTCTAGTTACTTACGGCGGCGGACGATCATGTTGTCGGTGCGCTTGTTCGACCGGGTCTTCGCACCCTTGGTCGGGAAGCCCCACGGCGACACCGGATGACGACCACCCGAGGTACGACCTTCACCACCACCATGCGGGTGGTCGACCGGGTTCATCGCCACGCCACGAACGGTCGGGCGAACGCCACGCCAGCGCTTGGCACCGGCCTTACCCAGCGAGCGCAGGCTGTGCTCGGAATTGGACACCTCGCCCAGGGTCGCACGGCAATCAGCCAGGACCTTGCGCATCTCGCCAGAGCGCAGACGCAGGGTCACGTAGGCACCCTCACGCGCAACCAACTGCACGGAAGCACCGGCAGAACGGGCGATCTGCGCACCCTTGCCCGGCTTCAGCTCGATAGCGTGAATGGTGGAACCGACCGGAATGTTGCGCAACGGCAGGGTATTGCCCGCCTTGATCGGTGCGTTCACGCCGGAGATCAGCTGATCACCAGCCGCCACGCCCTTCGGCGCGATGATGTAACGACGCTCGCCGTCGGCATACTTCAGCAGCGCGATATGTGCGGTGCGGTTCGGGTCGTACTCGATCCGCTCGACGATGGCAGGAATGCCATCCTTGCTGCGACGAAAGTCGACCAGGCGATAGTGCTGCTTGTGACCACCACCGATATGACGGGTGGTGATGCGACCGTTGTTGTTACGGCCACCGGACTTGGACTTTTTCTCCAGCAGCGGCGCATAGGGGGCACCCTTATGCAGCTCCTGGTTGACCACCTTGACCACGAAGCGGCGGCCAGCGGAAGTCGGTTTGCATTTAACGATTGCCATGATGCACCCCTTTACTCAGCGCTGCTGGCGAAATCGAGATCTTGGCCGGCTTGAAGAGCGACGTATGCCTTCTTCCAGTCGTTGCGCTTGCCCAGACCGCGAGCGGTGCGCTTGGTCTTGCCCTGGACATTCAGGGTGGTGACACGGGCGACCTTCACTTCGAACAGAGCTTCGACAGCCTTCTTGATTTCCAGCTTGGTTGCATCGGTGGCAACCTTGAAAACGAACTGCTTCTTGCTTTCCGCCAGCACGGTGGCCTTCTCGGAGACATGCGGGCCAAGCAGCACTTTGAATACGCGTTCCTGGTTCATCCCAGCAGCTCCTCGAATTTCTTCACCGCCGACACGGTGACCAGCACCTTGTCGTATGCGATCAGGCTGACCGGATCGGAACCCTGGACATCACGTACATCAACGTGCGGCAGGTTGCGTGCAGCCAGATACAGATTCTGATCGACCGCATCGGAGACGATCAGCACGTCATTCAGACCCAGACTGCCCAGCTTGCTCACCAGGCTCTTGGTCTTTGGCGCATCAACAATGAAGTCCTCAACAACAACCAGACGCTCCTGACGCACCAGCTCGCTCAGGATCGAGCGCAGGGCGGCACGGTACATCTTCTTGTTGAGCTTCTGCTCGTGATTCTGCGGACGAGCGGCGAAGGTCACGCCACCGCCACGCCAGATCGGACCACGGGTAGTACCAGCACGGGCGCGACCAGTACCCTTCTGACGCCAAGGGCGCTTGCCGCCACCGCTCACGTCGGAACGGTTCTTCTGCTGCTTGCTGCCCTGGCGACCACCCGCCAGATAGGCAACGACAGCCTGGTGCACGAGGGTCTCATTGAACTCGCCGCCAAAGGTGCGCTCGGAGACTTCGATCGCCTGAGCGCCATTCACATTCAATTGCATCTCAGCTTCCCCCTTAACCGCGAGCCTTGGCCGCCGGACGCACGATCACATCGCCGCCGGTAGCGCCGGGAACAGCACCCTTGACCAGCAGCAGATTGCGCTCGACATCGACACGAACCACTTCCAGGGACTGCACAGTTACGCGCTCGGCACCCATATGACCGGACATCTTCTTGCCCTTGAACACACGGCCAGGAGTCTGGCACTGGCCGATAGAGCCCGGAACACGGTGGGAGACTGAGTTGCCGTGGGTATTGTCCTGACCACGGAAATTCCAGCGCTTGATGGTACCGGCATAGCCTTTACCCTTGGACTGACCGGTGACATCCACCAACTGTCCTGCCTGGAAAATTTCGGTAGTGATCTGATCACCAGCCTGGTACTCGCCCTCTTCGAGGCGGAACTCCCAGACACCACGACCAGCAGCGACATTCGCTTTGGCGAAGTGACCAGCCTGCGCTTTGGTCACACGCGAAGCACGGCGCTCGCCAACAGTGATTTGCACTGCACGATAGCCGTCGCTTTCTTCATTCTTGAACTGGGTCACGCGATTCGGCTCGATCTCGATGACCGTAACCGGAATGGAGACACCTTCTTCGGTGAAAATGCGGGTCATGCCGCACTTACGACCGACTACACCAATAGTCATTTCTTGAACCTCTCGAGTGTACGGGGCTTTCACCCGCTATGGCCGCCCATTTCAGAGCGTTACACGACCAAAACCTGAACGGTCTTAGCCGAGGCTGATCTGCACTTCCACGCCAGCCGCCAGATCGAGCTTCATCAGCGCATCGACGGTCTTGTCGGTCGGCTGAACGATGTCCAGCACACGCTTGTGGGTACGAATCTCGTACTGATCACGCGCATCCTTGTTGACGTGCGGCGAAACCAGAACGGTATACCGCTCTTTGCGAGTAGGCAGAGGAATCGGACCACGCACCTGAGCACCAGTACGTTTCGCGGTTTCCACGATTTCCTGGGTAGATTGATCAATCAGGCGATGGTCAAAAGCCTTCAACCGAATACGGATTTGTTGGTTTTGCATTTTGACCTCAGACTCGAAGTTGCCACCCTACCGAGCGGAATACACCCGATAAAAGGAGGCGCAATTGTACGGATGCCCCCCCCAGAGTGTCAATAAAATGATCAGCAATAGAAAAAGCCCCAAAAGGGGCTTTTTCTATCACCTCATCGATTACTCGATGATCTTGGCAACCACACCGGCACCAACGGTACGACCACCTTCGCGAATGGCGAAGCGCAGGCCGTCTTCCATGGCGATCGGGGCGATCAGGGTGACGACCATCTTGATGTTGTCACCCGGCATCACCATCTCGACGCCTTCCGGCAGCTCGACGTTACCGGTCACGTCGGTGGTACGGAAGTAGAACTGCGGACGGTAGCCCTTGAAGAACGGAGTGTGACGACCACCCTCCTCCTTGGACAGCACGTACACTTCGGCCTCGAACTTGGTGTGCGGCTTGATGGTGCCCGGCTTGGCCAGAACCTGGCCGCGCTCCACGTCTTCACGCTTGGTGCCGCGCAGCAGGGCGCCGATGTTCTCGCCGGCGCGACCTTCATCGAGCAGCTTGCGGAACATTTCCACGCCGGTGCAGGTGGTCTTGGTGGTCGGACGGATACCGACGATTTCCACTTCCTCGCCCACCTTGACGATGCCGCGTTCGACACGACCGGTCACCACGGTGCCACGACCGGAGATGGAGAACACGTCTTCGATCGGCATCAGGAACGGCTGATCGATGGCACGCACCGGCTCCGGAATGTAGGAGTCCAGGGTTTCCACCAGCTTGCGCACGGCGGAAACGCCGATGCCGTTGTCGTCCTTGCCTTCCAGCGCCATCAGGGCGGAGCCGGTGATGATTGGGGTGTCGTCGCCCGGGAAGTCGTAGGCGGACAGCAGATCGCGCACCTCCATCTCGACCAGCTCCAGGAGCTCGGCGTCGTCGACCATGTCGGCCTTGTTCAGGAACACGACGATGTAGGGAACGCCCACCTGACGGGACAGCAGGATGTGCTCGCGGGTTTGCGGCATGGGACCATCGGCAGCCGAGCAGACCAGGATAGCGCCGTCCATCTGGGCAGCACCGGTGATCATGTTCTTCACGTAGTCGGCGTGACCGGGGCAGTCGACGTGCGCGTAGTGACGGACCGGGGAATCATATTCAACGTGGGAAGTATTGATGGTGATACCGCGTGCCTTTTCTTCCGGAGCATTGTCGATCTGGTCGAAGGCGCGAGCGGCACCGCCCCAGGTCTCCGCGCAAACCTTGGTCAGAGCGGCCGTCAGAGTGGTCTTGCCATGGTCCACGTGACCGATGGTGCCAACGTTGACGTGCGGTTTGTTACGTTCGAATTTTTCCTTAGCCACGACAGTAAACCTCTTACTTAAAGGGCTGAATCAACCTTGTTTTTTGACGATAGCTTCGGCGATGTTGGCCGGAGCTTCGGAGTACTTCGAGAATTCCATGGAGTAGCTGGCGCGTCCCTGGGACATCGAACGTACATCGGTAGCGTAACCAAACATCTCGCCCAGCGGGACTTCGGCGCGGATGACCTTGCCGGAGACGGTGTCCTCCATACCCTGGATCAGACCACGACGACGATTCAAGTCGCCCATGACATCACCCATGTAGTCCTCCGGAGTAACCACCTCGACCTTCATGATCGGCTCGAGCAGCACCGCACCGCCCTTCTGGGACAGCTGCTTGGTCGCCATGGAGGCCGCAATCTTGAACGCCATTTCATTGGAGTCAACGTCATGGTAGGAGCCATCGAATACGGCGGCTTTCAGACCAAGCAGCGGATAACCCGCAACCACACCGTTCTTCATCTGCTCTTCGATACCCTTCTGGATCGCCGGGATGTATTCCTTCGGAATCACACCACCCACAACCTCGTTAGTGAAGAGCAACCCTTCCTGACCCTCGTCAGCCGGCTCGAAACGAATCCAGCAATGACCGAACTGGCCACGACCACCGGACTGACGCACGAACTTGCCTTCGATCTCGCACTTGTTGCGAATGGTCTCGCGATAAGCCACCTGAGGCTTGCCGATGTTAGCCTCGACACCGAACTCGCGCTTCATGCGATCGACCAGAATGTCCAGATGCAACTCGCCCATACCGGAAATAATGGTCTGTCCACTTTCCTCATCGGTCTTGACGCGGAAAGACGGGTCTTCCTGTGCCAGCTTGCCAAGGGCGATACCCATCTTTTCCTGGTCAGCCTTGGTCTTCGGCTCGACCGCCACGGAGATTACCGGCTCCGGGAAGTCCATACGCTCGAGAATGATCGGCTTCTCGATCGAGCACAGGGTGTCACCAGTTGTGACGTCCTTCATACCAATCAGCGCCGCGATATCACCAGCACGCACTTCCTTGATTTCTTCGCGAGTGTTGGCGTGCATTTGCACCATACGCCCTACACGCTCTTTTTTGCCCTTGACCGAGTTGATAACCGAGTCGCCAGAGCTGAGAACACCCGAGTACACTCGAGCAAACGTCAAGGTACCCACAAACGGGTCGGTAGCGATCTTGAACGCCAGCGCCGAGAACGGCTCGTTATCGTCAGCATGACGCTCGTCGACGATTTCCTCGTTATCGGGATGCACGCCCTTGATTGCAGGGATCTCGGTCGGAGCCGGAAGAAATTCGATAACGGCGTCGAGAACCAGCGGAACACCCTTGTTCTTGAAGGAGGAACCGCATACAGCCGGGACGATCTCACACGCGATGGTGCGCTGACGCAGCCCAGCCTTGATCTCTTCGATCGACAGCTCGCCCCCCTCAAGGTACTTGTTCATCAGCTCTTCGTTGGCCTCGGCAGCAGCCTCCACCATGTTGGAGCGATACTCCTCGGCAAGCCCCTGCAACTCCGCCGGAATCTCTTCCTCGCGGTAGGTCATACCCTGATCATCTTCGTTCCAGTAAATCGCCTTCATCTTGAGAAGATCGATCTGACCCTGGAAGTTCTCTTCCGCGCCGATGGCCAGCTGTACCGGGACCGGAGTGTGGCCCAGACGCTTCTTGATCTGCTCGACGACGCGCAGGAAGTTGGCACCAGCACGGTCCATCTTGTTCACGTAGACGATACGCGGCACGCCGTACTTGTTGGCCTGACGCCATACGGTTTCGGACTGCGGCTCGACACCGGAGGTACCACAGAACACCACCACAGCGCCGTCCAGCACACGCAGTGAGCGCTCCACTTCGATGGTGAAGTCCACGTGACCGGGGGTATCGATGATGTTTACGCGATAGTTGTCGTACTGCTTGGTCGAGCCTTGCCAGAAGGCGGTGGTCGCAGCGGAGGTAATGGTGATACCGCGCTCCTGCTCCTGCACCATCCAGTCCATGGTGGCGGCGCCATCATGCACCTCGCCCATCTTGTGGTTGACGCCTGTGTAGAACAGGATCCGCTCCGTAGTCGTCGTCTTGCCTGCGTCCACATGGGCGCAGATACCGATGTTACGGTAGCGATTGATAGGGGTTGTACGGGCCACAATGAGGTCCTCGTAGATGGAAGCTGAATTCAGAAACGATAGTGCGAGAACGCCTTGTTCGCCTCGGCCATGCGATGCACGTCTTCACGCTTCTTCACAGCAGCGCCCTTGCCCTCGGAGGCGTCAAGCAGCTCACCAGCGAGACGCAGGGCCATAGATTTCTCGCCACGCTTGCGTGCGGAGTCCACCAGCCAGCGCATGGCCAGCGCATTGCGACGCGACGGACGAACCTCGACCGGAACCTGGTAAGTCGCACCACCCACGCGGCGGGACTTCACTTCGACCAGCGGAGCGATGGCGTCGAGTGCTTTTTCGAAGATTTCCAGGGGATCGCTGTTCTTGCGGGATTTGACGGTATCCAGCGCGCCATAAACGATGCGCTCGGCAACCGCCTTCTTGCCGCTTTCCATCACGTGGTTCATGAACTTGGCAAGAATTTGGCTTCCGTACTTCGGATCATCCAGAATCTCACGCTTGGCTGCTACACGACGTCTTGGCATTGATAAGCCCTCAAACGGTCTTCAGGTTAGCTCGGAACGGTAGCCACCAAGGCCACGTCCGACCTTACTCTTATCGACTCAACAAATAGAAAATTGGCGCGCCGAACTACTTCGGACGCTTGGTACCGTATTTGGAACGACCCTGCTTGCGGTCTTTCACGCCGGTGGTATCCAGCGAACCGCGCACGGTGTGGTAACGGACACCCGGAAGGTCCTTGACACGACCGCCACGGATCAGCACTACACTGTGCTCCTGCAGGTTGTGCCCCTCGCCGCCGATATAGGAGGTGACCTCGTAACCGTTGGTCAGGCGCACACGGCAGACCTTACGCAGTGCCGAGTTCGGTTTTTTCGGCGTGGTGGTGTACACCCGGGTGCACACGCCACGGCGCTGGGGGCAGTTCTGCAGCGCAGGCACGTCGCTCTTGTCGACGAGACGCTTGCGCGGCTGACGCACCAGCTGGTTGATAGTTGCCATCTACTAGCTCCACTGTTGTCTTTCGACATAAACAAAATGGCAGAGCGATTCGCCCTGCCAAATTTAGGGTCCGTTAGTCTAAAGAGACTCCCGATCCCAGTCAAGGCAAGGCCCGGCGCAGGGCCGGGCGATGTCTGTCAGTTACCGCTGGTGTTGAGGGCCTCAGTCAAGGCGGCTTCGACCTCCTCCGCACTCACCCGCACCGGCTTCTCGGCATCACGCTTGCGCTTGCGCTCGCTGTGATAGGCCAAGCCGGTACCGGCAGGAATTAGCCGGCCCACCACTACGTTCTCCTTCAGGCCACGCAGGTAGTCACGCTTGCCGGTAACCGCAGCCTCGGTGAGAACGCGGGTAGTCTCCTGGAAGGAGGCGGCGGAAATAAACGACTCGGTCGACAACGACGCCTTGGTGATGCCCAGCAGAATACGCTCGTATTTCGCCGGGAAGCGATCCTCGGTCGCCAACTGCTCGTTTTCCTCGAGGACCTGAGTCAGCTCCACCTGATCGCCCTTGATGAAGCTCGAGTCTCCCGCCTCGCTGACCTCTACCTTGCGCAGCATCTGCCGCAGGATGGTCTCGATGTGCTTGTCGTTGATCTTCACGCCCTGCAGGCGGTACACATCCTGGATCTCGTTGACGATGTACTTGGCCAGCGCGCTGACCCCCAGCAGACGCAGAATGTCGTGCGGATTGCTCGGACCATCGGAGATCACTTCGCCACGGTTTACCTGCTCGCCCTCGAAGACGTTGAGGTGACGCCATTTCGGGATCAGCTCCTCGTACGGATCGCTGCCATCGTTCGGGGTAATGACCAGACGACGCTTGCCCTTGGTTTCCTTGCCAAAGCTGATGGTACCGCTGACTTCCGCAAGGATTGATGGCTCTTTCGGACGGCGCGCTTCGAACAGGTCGGCAACGCGCGGCAGACCGCCGGTGATGTCGCGGGTCTTCGAAGTCTCCTGAGGAATACGGGCAATCACGTCGCCCACCCCTACTTCGGCGCCGTCAGCCACACCGACCAGGGCGTTCGCCGGCAGGAAATACTGGGCCGGCACGTCGGTACCCGGCAGCAGCAGTTCCTTGCCATTGGCATCGACCAGCTTGACCGCCGGACGGATATCCTTGCCGGCAGCCGGACGGTCCTTCGGATCCATCACCTCGATGTTGGTCAGACCGGTCAGTTCGTCGGTCTGGCGCTTAATGGTGATGCCCTCCTCCATGCCGACGAAGGCCACAGTACCCTTCATTTCCGTGACGATCGGGTGGGTATGCGGGTCCCACTTGGCAACGATGGCACCCGGGTCGACCTTGTCGCCCTCCTTCACCGAAATCACCGCACCGTACGGCAGCTTGTAGCGCTCACGCTCGCGGCCGAAATCGTCGGCCACGGCCAGCTCGCCGGAGCGGGACACTGCAACCAGCGCACCATCGGCCCGCTCGACGTATTTCAGGTTGTGCAGACGGATGTTGCCGCCGTTCTTCACCTGGACGTTGTCCACGGCCGAGGTCCGGCTGGCCGCACCGCCGATGTGGAAGGTCCGCATGGTCAGCTGGGTGCCCGGCTCACCGATGGACTGCGCGGCGATCACGCCTACCGCTTCACCGATGTTCACCTGATGCCCGCGCGCCAGATCGCGACCGTAGCACTTGGCGCAGATGCCGTAACGGGTCTCGCAGGTGATCGGCGAACGCACAACCACCTCGTCGATGGTGTTCATCTCGATGAACTCGACCCATTTCTCGTCGATCAGGGTGCCGGCCGGCACGATGACCTCGTCGGTCCCGGGACGGAACACATCCTTGGCGATGACCCGCCCGAGCACCCGCTCGCCGAGCGGCTCGACCACGTCGCCGCCCTCGATATGCGGGGTCATCAGCAGGCCCTGCTCGGTGCCGCAATCGATCTCGGTCACAACCAGATCCTGGGCCACATCCACCAGACGACGGGTGAGGTAACCGGAGTTCGCGGTTTTCAGTGCGGTATCCGCCAGCCCCTTCCGTGCACCGTGCGTGGAGATGAAGTACTGCAGTACGTTCAGGCCTTCGCGGAAGTTCGCGGTGATCGGCGTTTCGATGATCGAGCCGTCGGGCTTGGCCATCAGACCGCGCATGCCGGCCAGCTGACGGATCTGCGCAGCGGAACCCCGCGCACCGGAGTCCGCCATCATGTACATGGAGTTGAACGACTCCTGCTCGACCTCATTGCCATGGCGATCGATGACCTTCTCTTTCGAGAGGTTGGCCATCATCGCCTTGGATACTTCGTCGTTGGCCTTGGACCACAGGTCGATCACCTTGTTGTACTTCTCGCCCTGGGTCACCAGGCCGGTGGCGTATTGGCTCTCGATCTCCTTCACTTCCTCGGTGGCGCCCTCGATGATTCGCGCCTTCTCCGCCGGAATGACAAAATCGTTCACACCGATGGAAACGCCCGACAGGGTCGAGAAGGCAAAGCCGGTGTACATCAGCTGGTCGGCGAAGATGACGGTATCCTTCAGCCCCACGGTGCGATAGCAGTGGTTGATCAGCTTGGAGATCGCCTTCTTCTTCATCGGCTGGTTGACGACATCGAACGGCAGACCAGCGGGCACGACCTGGAACAGCAGCGCCCGGCCGACGGTGGTGTCGACGATGCGGGTGTTGTGGACCAGGCTGCCATCCTTCTGCTTGACAGTCTCGTTGATCCGCACCTTCACGCGAGCATGCAGCGATGCCTCGCCAGCCCGGAATACACGGTCGACCTCCTGCAGATCGGCAAAGATGCGCCCTTCTCCCTTGGCGTTCACTGCCTCACGGGTCATGTAGTACAGACCCAGCACCACGTCCTGCGACGGCACGATGATCGGTTCACCGTTGGCCGGCGAGAGGATGTTGTTGGTCGACATCATCAGCGCACGCGCCTCCAACTGGGCCTCGAGGGTCAGCGGGACGTGCACGGCCATCTGATCGCCGTCGAAGTCGGCATTGTAGGCGGCGCAGACCAGCGGGTGCAGCTGGATTGCCTTGCCCTCGATGAGCACCGGCTCGAACGCCTGGATACCCAGACGGTGCAGGGTCGGCGCACGGTTGAGCAGTACCGGATGTTCGCGAATGACTTCGGCAAGCACGTCCCAGACCTCGGGCAGCTCGCGCTCGACCATCTTCTTGGCCGCCTTGATGGTGGTGGCCATGCCGCGGGTTTCCAGCTTGCCGAAGATGAACGGCTTGAACAGCTCCAACGCCATCTTCTTCGGCAGGCCGCACTGGTGCAGACGCAGGGTCGGGCCCACGGTGATCACCGAACGACCGGAGTAGTCGACGCGCTTGCCCAGCAAGTTCTGGCGGAAACGGCCCTGCTTGCCCTTGATCATGTCGGCCAGGGACTTCAGCGGGCGCTTGTTAGAGCCGGTAATGGCCCGGCCACGGCGACCGTTGTCCAGCAGGGCATCCACCGCCTCCTGCAGCATGCGCTTCTCGTTGCGCACGATGATATCCGGTGCGGCCAGATCGAGCAGGCGCTTCAGGCGGTTGTTGCGGTTGATCACCCGGCGGTACAGGTCGTTCAGGTCGGAGGTCGCAAAGCGGCCACCATCCAGCGGCACCAACGGACGCAGGTCCGGCGGCAGCACCGGCAGCACGGTCAGCACCATCCACTCCGGCAGGTTGCCGGAGCCCTGAAAGGCCTCCATCAGCTTCAGGCGCTTGGACAACTTCTTGATCTTGGTTTCCGAGTTGGTCTGCGGAATCTCCTCGCGCAGGCGGCCGATCTCGTGCTCCAGGTCGATCTGGTTGAGCAGTTCGCGAACCGCCTCGGCACCCATGCGCGCATCGAAGTCGTCACCGAACTCCTCGAGTGCCTCGAAGTACTGCTCATCGTTGAGCAGTTGCCCTTTCTCCAGGGTGGTCATGCCCGGATCGATCACCACGTAGCTCTCGAAATAGAGCACACGCTCGATATCGCGCAGGGTCATGTCCAGCAGCAGGCCGATGCGCGACGGCAGCGACTTGAGGAACCAGATGTGGGCGACCGGCGAGGCCAGCTCGATGTGCGCCATGCGCTCGCGGCGCACCTTGGCCAGGGCAACCTCCACCCCGCACTTCTCGCAGATCACACCACGATGCTTGAGGCGCTTGTACTTGCCGCACAGGCACTCGTAGTCCTTCACCGGCCCGAAGATCTTGGCGCAGAACAGGCCATCGCGCTCAGGCTTGAAGGTACGGTAGTTGATTGTCTCCGGCTTCTTCACTTCACCGAAGGACCAGGAGCGGATCATCTCGGGCGAAGCCAGACCGATACGAATGGCATCGAACTCTTCGAGTTGACCCTGGTTTTTCAAGAGATTCAGCAAGTCTTTCAAGGCCTTTCCTCCTCACGAACCGGCGGTGGCCGGCTAGCGCCGGGCACCGCATGGACGGTGCGTGGTTATTCGGTTTCCAGTTCGATGTCGATGCCGAGCGAGCGGATTTCCTTGATCAGCACGTTGAAGGACTCGGGCATACCGGCCTCCATGCGGTGATCGCCGTCCACGATGTTCTTGTACATCTTGGTCCGGCCATTCACGTCATCCGATTTCACGGTGAGCATTTCCTGCAGGGTGTAGGCGGCGCCATAGGCTTCCAGCGCCCAGACCTCCATCTCCCCGAAACGCTGACCGCCGAACTGCGCCTTGCCGCCCAGCGGCTGCTGGGTCACCAGGCTGTAGGAACCAGTGGAGCGCGCGTGCATCTTGTCGTCGACCAGGTGGTTCAGCTTGAGCATGTACATGTAACCGACGGTGGTCGGACGCTCGAACTGGTTGCCGGTCCGACCATCGAACAGGCGCATCTGACCGCTTTCCGGCAGATCGGCCAGCTTCAGCATGGCCTTGATTTCGCTTTCCTTGGCGCCATCGAACACCGGCGTAGCCATCGGCACGCCGCCGCACAGGTTGTTCGCCAGGTCGAGGATCTCGGTATCGCTCAGAGAGTCCAGCTCTTCCTCCTTGCGCCCGCCGATCTCGTTGTACACCTCGCCGAGGAACTGACGCAGCTCGGCGACCTTGCGCTGCTCCTCAAGCATCCGGTTGATCTTCTCGCCCAGGCCCTTGGCTGCCAGCCCCAGGTGGGTTTCGAGGATCTGCCCGACGTTCATCCGCGACGGCACGCCCAGCGGGTTGAGGACGATATCCACGGGAGTGCCGTTGGCATCGTGGGGCATGTCCTCGACCGGCATGATCACCGACACCACACCCTTGTTGCCGTGGCGGCCAGCCATCTTGTCGCCCGGCTGGATGCGGCGCTTGATGGCCAGATAGACCTTGACGATCTTCAGCACGCCCGGAGCCAGGTCGTCCCCCTGCTGCAGCTTGCGCTTCTTGTCCTCGAACTTGTCGTCGAGCAGCTGACGGCGGTCGGCCAGGTAGGCCTGCGCCTTCTCCAGCTGCTCGTTGAGGGCGTCGTCGGTCATGCGTAGCTTGAACCACTGACCACGCTCGAGCCCGTCGAGAATTTCATCGCTGATCTCGGTGCCCTTCTTCAGGCCGGCCCCGCCTTCGCACATGGCGCCGACCAAGGCGGCCCGCAGACGCTCGAAGGTGGCGCCTTCGACGATGCGGAACTCCTCGTTGAGATCCTTGCGGATCTCGTCCAGTTGCATCTTCTCGATGGCCAAGGCACGGGAATCGCGCTCGACGCCATCGCGGGTGAAAACCTGGACATCGATGACGGTGCCCTTGGTGCCGGTCGGCACGCGCAGGGAGGTGTCCTTCACGTCACTGGCCTTCTCGCCGAAGATCGCCCGCAGCAGCTTCTCTTCCGGAGTCAGTTGGGTCTCGCCCTTCGGAGTGACCTTGCCAACCAAGATGTCGCCAGCCATGACCTCGGCACCGACATAGACGATACCGGCTTCGTCCAGCTTGTTCAGTGCAGCCTCGCCGACGTTCGGGATATCCGCGGTGATTTCCTCCGGACCGAGCTTGGTGTCCCGCGCCACACAGGTCAGTTCCTGGATGTGGATGGTGGTGAAGCGATCTTCCTGCACCACGCGCTCGGACAGGCAGATCGAGTCCTCGAAGTTGAAGCCGTTCCAGGGCATGAACGCCACGCGCATGTTCTGCCCCAGGGCCAGCTCGCCCATGTCGGTGGACGGGCCGTCGGCCATGATGTCGCCGCGCGAGACCTGATCACCCTTGCTGACCAGCGGACGCTGGTTGATGCAGGTGTTCTGGTTGGAACGGGTGTACTTGGTCAGGTTGTAGATATCCACACCGGCTTCGCCGGTTTCGACCTCGTCGTCGTTGACGCGCACCACGATGCGGCTGGCGTCGACCGAGTCGATCACCCCGCCACGGCGGGCCACCACGCAGACGCCGGAGTCGCGCGCCACGTTGCGCTCCATCCCGGTGCCCACCAGCGGCTTGTCGGCACGCAGGGTCGGCACGGCCTGACGCTGCATGTTGGACCCCATGAGCGCACGGTTGGCGTCGTCGTGCTCGAGGAACGGAATCAGCGAGGCCGCAACGGACACCACCTGCCGCGGCGAGACGTCCATCAGGGTGACGTCTTCCGGAGCCTTGACGGTGAACTCGTTCAGATGGCGGACCGCTACCAGTTCGTCAATCAGCCGGCCACTCTCGTCCAGCGTCGCGGAAGCCTGGGCAATCACATGGTCGGCTTCCTCGATGGCGGACAGGAACACGATCTGGTCGGTGACCTGCCCCTCCTTGACCACACGGTACGGACTCTCCAGGAAGCCGTACTGGTTGGTGCGGGCATAGGCAGCCAGGGAGTTGATCAGACCGATGTTCGGGCCTTCAGGCGTTTCGATCGGGCACACGCGGCCATAGTGGGTCGGGTGCACGTCACGCACCTCGAAACCGGCACGCTCGCGAGTCAGACCACCCGGGCCAAGGGCGGAGACACGGCGCTTGTGCGTGATCTCCGACAGTGGATTGTTCTGGTCCATGAACTGCGACAGCTGGCTGGAGCCGAAGAACTCCTTGACTGCTGCAGCCACCGGCTTGGCATTGATCAGGTCCTGAGGCATCAGGCCCTCACTCTCCGCCATCGACAGACGCTCCTTGACGGCACGCTCGACGCGTACCAGGCCGACACGGAACTGGTTCTCGGCCATTTCACCGACACAGCGCACGCGACGGTTGCCCAGATGGTCGATGTCATCGACGATACCCTTGCCGTTGCGGATACCCACCAGGGTCTTAAGCACATCGACGATGTCCTCGCGGCTCAGTACGCCTGGACCCTCGATTTCTTCGCGCCCGATGCGGCGGTTGAACTTCATGCGGCCGACAGCGGACAGATCGTACCGCTCAGCACTGAAGAACAGGTTGTTGAACAGGGTCTCAGCAGCATCCTTGGTCGGCGGCTCCCCCGGACGCATCATGCGGTAGATCTCGACCAGTGCCTCCAACTGATTGGTGGTCGAGTCGATCTTCAGCGTGTCGGAGATAAACGGACCACAGTCGATGTCGTTGGTGTAGAGGGTTTCGAGGCGCACGACCTGAGCCTTGGCGATCTTCACCAGCAGCTCTTGGGTCAGCTCACTGTTGCACTCGGCGATGATTTCGCCGGTCGACGGGTGCACGATGGCCTTGGCCGTAGTACGTCCCAGGACGTACTCCAGCGGGACATCCAGCTCCTTGATGCCGGCCTTCTCCAACTGGTTGATGTGACGAGCAGTAATGCGTCGCCCCTGCTCGACGATGACCTTGCCGGAGACATCCTTGATGTCGAAGGCGGCGATTTCACCACGCAGACGCTGCGGCACCAGCTCCAGACTGAGGCCATGCTCCGTCACATGGAACACATTGGTATCGTAGAAAATGCCCAGCACTTCTTCGGTGGTGTATCCAAGCGCACGCAGCAGTACCGAGGCCGGCAACTTGCGGCGGCGGTCGATACGGACGAACACGGCATCCTTCGGATCGAACTCGAAGTCGAGCCAGGAGCCGCGGTAGGGAATGATCCGCGCGGAATACAGCAGCTTGCCCGAGCTGTGGGTCTTGCCGCGGTCGTGATCAAAGAACACACCTGGGGAACGGTGCAGCTGGGAAACGATCACGCGCTCGGTACCGTTGACGATAAAGGTGCCGTTCTCGGTCATCAGGGGGATTTCCCCCATGTAGACCTCCTGCTCCTTGATGTCCTTGATCGCCTTGTTCGAAGATTCCTTGTCGAAAATGATCAGGCGCACCTTCACGCGAAGCGGTACAGCGAAGGTCACGCCGCGCAGCACGCACTCCTTGACGTCGAAGGCCGGCTCGCCCAGACGGTAGCCAACGTATTCCAGGGCAGCATTGCCGGAATAGCTGATGATCGGGAAAACGGACTTGAAGGCTGCATGCAAGCCAACGTCGCGGAGCTTGTCCTTGCTCATACCGGCCTGCAGGAATTCGCGATAGGAATCCAACTGGATAGCCAGGAGATAAGGCACATCCATGACGTCCGGCAACTTGCTAAAGTCCTTGCGGATACGTTTTTTCTCAGTGTATGAGTAAGCCATCAGCGTTCCCCAGCTTGGTCACCTGCTTGTTTGGCCTCTCCGAAGGGGAGCTGCCAGAAATCGTGCAGGCCGATTCGATTGCCTGCGCCACCTCTGAGGTGGTAGGTCATGGGCGGCAGCAGACAGCAAGCCACCCATAACGGAAAAAGGCCGGTGGCTCCAGCCACCAGCCATCAGCCTTACGCAAGGCGCGCAGGCCGTAGACGCAAGATCGTCGCTTACTTGAGCTCGACTTTCGCGCCAGCTTCTTCCAGGGCCTTCTTGGCAGCCTCGGCCTCTTCCTTGGAGACGCCTTCCTTGACTACGCCCGGAGCGCCATCGACAACAGCCTTGGCCTCTTTCAGACCCAGGCCGGTCAGTTCGCGAACGACCTTGATCACGTTCACTTTCTTGTCGCCAGCCTCGGCCAGAACGATGGTGAACTCGGTTTGCTCTTCAGCGACCGGAGCAGCGGCAGCCGGGCCGGCAGCCACGGCAGCGGCAGCAGTCACGCCGAACTTTTCTTCCATCGCCTTGATCAGCTCGACGATCTGCATGACGGACATTTCGGAAACGGCGTTGATGATATCTTCGTTGGTCAGAGCCATGACTCTAATTCCTGTTAGGGATAGACGACCTTTATGCGGCCATCAAAATTAAATATGAAATCGAAAGAACCTGGGTGCCGGTCAGGCAGCCACACCTTCTTTCTGGTCGCGAATTGCCGCCAGGGTACGAGCCAGCTTGCTGGTAGCGCCTTGAATCACGCTCATCAGCTGTGCAACGGCTTCGTTGTAGGTCGGCAGGGTAGCCAGTACGTCGATCTGGTTGGCTGCAAGGAACTGCCCTTCAAATGCAGCAGCCTTGATCTCGAACTTGTCCTGACCCTTGGCAAACTCCTTGAAGATGCGGGCTGCAGCGCCCGGATGTTCATTGGAGAAAGCGATCAGGGTCGGGCCTTTGAACGCGTCGTTCAGGATCTCGAACTGAGTGCCTGCGACAGCGCGGCGGGCCAGGGTATTACGCACGACTCGCACGTACACACCAGCCTCGCGGGCCTCTTTACGGAGTCCGGTCATGGCACCGACAGTCACGCCACGGGCATCGGCCACGACAGCGGACAGGGCAGCCTTGGCAGCCTCGTTGACTTCAGCGACGATGGCCTTCTTGTCTTCGAGCTTGATTGCCACGGGTTTACTCCTGGATGTTACCGTTTCGCCCAGCAGAGCCGGACGGCGCTTTGGTGTCTGATTCGGTACGAATCGGGAGCACCATCTGCGTAGGCTGAAGGTTTAAGGCTTGCGCCGCCTACGGTCTTGGATAGCCCCCGCCAGGCAGGGACCCCAATAATCGACGTGGCGGACTGCGCCGCCACGCTCAATGCCTTAGGCCTCCAGAGAAGCCTGATCGATGACCAGCCCCGGCCCCATGGTCGTGCTGAGAGTCACGCGCTTGACATAGACCCCCTTGGAGGTAGAGGGCTTCAGACGCTTCAGGTCGCCCAGCAGAGCTTCGACGTTCTGCTTCAGCTTGACCGGCTCGAAATCGACCTTGCCCACGGAGGCGTGAATGATGCCGTTCTTGTCGGTACGGAAGCGCACCTGACCTGCCTTGGCATTCTTCACAGCGGTGGCCACGTCGGGAGTCACGGTGCCTACTTTCGGGTTCGGCATCAGACCACGCGGACCGAGAATCTGGCCCAACTGACCAACGACACGCATTGCGTCCGGAGAGGCAATAACGACGTCATAGCTCAGATCGCCGCCTTTCATCTCGGCGGCCAGCTCGTCCATGCCCACCCTGTCGGCACCGGCAGCCAAGGCTGCCTCGGCAGCCGGCCCCTGAGTGAACACGGCAACACGTACACTCTTGCCGGTGCCGTTCGGCAGCACGGTGGCGCCACGCACGACCTGGTCAGACTTACGCGGATCCACGCCCAGGTTGATGGCGATGTCGACAGACTCTTTGAACTTGATGGTGGAGAGCTCCGCCAGCAGAGCAGCAGCTTCCTCGAAGCCGTATTGCTTTCCTGCCTCTACTTTTGCAGCGATCGCCTTCTGGCGCTTGGTCAGCTTAGCCATTTAAACACCCTCCACATTCAGGCCCATGCTGCGTGCGGAACCGGCAATGGTACGCACAGCAGCCTCCAGGTCAGCAGCCGTCAGATCGGCCTGCTTGGCCTTGGCAATCTCCTCCAGCTGGGCACGGTTCACGGTGCCGACCTTCTGGGTATTCGGGCGGGGAGAGCCACTGGAGATACCGGCCGCCTTCTTCAGCAACACGGACGCCGGGGTGCTCTTGGTTTCGAAGGTAAAGCTGCGGTCACTATAGACGGTGATGATCACCGGAGTCGGCAGGCCTGGCTCCATGCCTTGGGTCCTGGCGTTGAACGCCTTGCAGAACTCCATGATGTTGACCCCGTGCTGACCCAGGGCCGGACCGACCGGCGGCGACGGGTTGGCCTGAGCGGCCTTCACTTGCAGCTTGATATAAGCCTGAATTTTCTTAGCCATGTATAACTCCAGTTATGGGTTCAAGCGCCCGGAGGCTCCCCTGTTGCTTTCGCGATTGCCTAGTGACGACAAAACCCCGCAGCCTGCGACTGCGGGGTATGGGGCAACTTTATCAGCTACGCCTTTTCGACCTGGCTGAACTCCAGCTCCACTGGCGTGGAGCGCCCGAAGATAAGCACCGCCACCTGGATGCGACTCTTCTCGTAATTGACTTCTTCCACGACCCCGTTGAAGTCCGCGAAGGGACCGTCGATCACACGCACCACCTCACCCGGCTCGAACAAGGTTTTCGGCTTTGGCCGATCACCACTATCGGCCACTCGGCGAAGAATAGCCTCAGCTTCCTTATCGGTAATGGGTGCCGGCTTGTCGGCAGTACCGCCGATGAAGCCCATGACACGAGGCGTATCCTTGATCAGGTGCCACGTTGCCTCATTCATCTCCATCTGGACTAGCACATAACCTGGAAAGAACTTGCGCTCGCTTTTCCGTTTCTGGCCGTTCCGCATCTCCACCACTTCCTCGGTGGGAACCAGAATCTCGCCGAATTGGTCTTCCATTCCGGCAAGCTTGACCCGTTCGATCAGCGAGCGCATGACATGCTTTTCATAGCCTGAATAGGCATGAACGACGTACCAACGCTTAGCCACGAATGCACCCTTAACCAACGATCATGGAGACCAGCCAGCCCAGCAGGGAATCAAGCCCCCACAACAGCAGCGCCATCACCAGAACCACAGCCACCACGATCAACGTGGTTTGCGTGGTTTCTTGACGGGTCGGCCAGACAACCTTGCGAATTTCGGCACGCGCTTCTTTCGCCAGAGAGAAAAAAGCCTGCCCCTGACTAGTCCTGAGAGCAACGAAAAGCGCCACGCCTCCCAAGACCAGCAATGCAACAACACGATAGAGGATGGACTCGTCAGAGTATAGCTGGTTACCAACCACACCCACTGCAACCAAGGCCACCACCACGAGCCACTTCAGCAAATCAAAGCGAGACTCTTTAGCTTCAGCTTCAGCCTTGGCATTCATCCGAGAGACCCTATAAAGAAATGCCAGAAATCCTTTGAAATCTGGCAGGCCAGGAGGGAATCGAACCCCCAACCTGCGGTTTTGGAGACCGCCGCTCTGCCAATTGAGCTACTGGCCTAGAACCTTGACGAGGCCAGCCATCTTGCCAGCCTCAGAAATAAAGATCAATGACTTACTCGATGATCTTGGCAACCACACCGGCACCAACGGTACGACCACCTTCGCGAATGGCGAAGCGCAGGCCGTCTTCCATGGCGATCGGGGCGATCAGGGTGACGACCATCTTGATGTTGTCACCCGGCATCACCATCTCGACGCCTTCCGGCAGCTCGACGTTACCGGTCACGTCGGTGGTACGGAAGTAGAACTGCGGACGGTAGCCCTTGAAGAACGGAGTGTGACGACCACCCTCCTCCTTGGACAGCACGTACACTTCGGCCTCGAACTTGGTGTGCGGCTTGATGGTGCCCGGCTTGGCCAGAACCTGGCCGCGCTCCACGTCTTCACGCTTGGTGCCGCGCAGCAGGGCGCCGATGTTCTCGCCGGCGCGACCTTCATCGAGCAGCTTGCGGAACATTTCCACGCCGGTGCAGGTGGTCTTGGTGGTCGGACGGATACCGACGATTTCCACTTCCTCGCCCACCTTGACGATGCCGCGTTCGACACGACCGGTCACCACGGTGCCACGACCGGAGATGGAGAACACGTCTTCGATCGGCATCAGGAACGGCTGATCGATGGCACGCACCGGCTCCGGAATGTAGGAGTCCAGGGTTTCCACCAGCTTGCGCACGGCGGAAACGCCGATGCCGTTGTCGTCCTTGCCTTCCAGCGCCATCAGGGCGGAGCCGGTGATGATTGGGGTGTCGTCGCCCGGGAAGTCGTAGGCGGACAGCAGATCGCGCACCTCCATCTCGACCAGCTCCAGGAGCTCGGCGTCGTCGACCATGTCGGCCTTGTTCAGGAACACGACGATGTAGGGAACGCCCACCTGACGGGACAGCAGGATGTGCTCGCGGGTTTGCGGCATGGGACCATCGGCAGCCGAGCAGACCAGGATAGCGCCGTCCATCTGGGCAGCACCGGTGATCATGTTCTTCACGTAGTCGGCGTGACCGGGGCAGTCGACGTGCGCGTAGTGACGGACCGGGGAATCATATTCAACGTGGGAAGTATTGATGGTGATACCGCGTGCCTTTTCTTCCGGAGCATTGTCGATCTGGTCGAAGGCGCGAGCGGCACCGCCCCAGGTCTCCGCGCAAACCTTGGTCAGAGCGGCCGTCAGAGTGGTCTTGCCATGGTCCACGTGACCGATGGTGCCAACGTTGACGTGCGGTTTGTTACGTTCGAATTTTTCTTTACCCACCGAAGCCACCCCGCAAGAATCTCACCACCAAAACAAAGGCAGATATTTTCATATCTGCCTTTAATATTGGAGCTCATGAGCGGATTTGAACCGCTGACCTCACCCTTACCAAGGGTGTGCTCTACCAGCTGAGCTACATGAGCAAAAACACAAGCAAAACCTGGAGCGGGTAGCGGGAATCGAACCCGCATCATCAGCTTGGAAGGCTGAGGTTCTACCACTGAACTATACCCGCATAGCCATCAGGCTAATGCTGAAAATCTGGTGGAGGGGGAAGGATTCGAACCTTCGAAGTCTATGACGTCAGATTTACAGTCTGATCCCTTTGGCCACTCGGGAACCCCTCCTGAACATGCCGGCATTATGTTTCGCCGACCTTTAGCTGTCAAGAGTTTTTCTTTAAAAAACCTGAGCTTAGCTCGCTTGACCGCTACTTCAGGCAGCTTCCGAACCCACTGCCGCCTTAAAGCGGGCGCAATTCTATTCAAGATACCCAGAGACCGCAACCCCCTCGCACTCCTTTTTTTGCTGCCGCAGCCCGGGAAAGGATCGACCGAGCCTCCTCATCAGGCGTTCATCGAGCAATCGAGCACTCTCAGGCATCACCCTGACCCAGTAATCTTGCCGCACCCGAGGCAGCTCACGCACCACAGGCTCGTAGCCAGCCGCCCTGAAGCGCTGCACTGCAGCTTCGGCGGACTCAGCGCGAGAGAAAACCCCCAGCGAGACAGCATTGATTAGATCCCCTTGAGCAATCACATAACTGTCAATTTTCTTCGCCTGCAGCTCCCTCACTTGCTGCCGGGATGCCTGACGAGATGCCAGTGGCGCCAAATACACCCAGTAATCCGCCGCCACAACACGCTCCTGTCGCTCTATCCTGGAGGCAATATCGAGGCTTAGCAGCCGCTGCACAATCTGATGCCCCTTTTCTTCAGACTGAAATCCCCCCAGAAACAAGCACTCCTCTTTTCTGCCCTCGCCTTTCGCTTGCATGGTAACCCCTGACTCACTGATCAGCCGAATTCCCACCTCCACATCACGAAACGACGAATCAGGCTTCTCATTTGCCATCCGAGAAGCGAATCGCTCGTTCCAGACCCAATAGAAGAGATTCAGCATCACCAATAAAAGGAAAAGCCAGCGCATGCACGACCTCAGGAAGGAATGGGGCACGCAATGGCAAGCCCGACGAAAATCAAATCCGGTACAACTTTTACACGGGGCAACATATCCTTGACCAAGGAGGCATCTCCACCAGTCAGAAAAACCTCATAGTCATCACCCCAATATTCCATAGCCAAGTCCACCTGAGAACGCACGAACCCCTTCAACATCAAGAAACACCCACGCTCAACAGCTTCAGCCGTGGAACGACCCGGAGCAACCAGCTCAGCCATGAAGCCATTAGAAGCAATGGCAGCATGATGAATGCGCTTGGTATGCGTGCACAACCGACTACGCAACAGCGGCAGTCCTGGACAAATAAACCCCCCCTTATGCTCACCATTGGCATCAACAAAGTCAGCCGTGACCGCAGTCCCCAAATCCAGCACCAGACAGGCGCCAGCCGAAAGATGATAGGCAGCGATAACAGCCATCCATCTATCAAGCCCGAGGCTTTCATGATCCATATAGCCGTTACGCACCCCCGCCAAACAAGCTGCAGGCCGAGCAATCAACAAATCAAGCCCGAACCTTTCAGCAAGGCATCTTTCGAGAGAAACATTTTCCTCATCACTACGCACACTAACCATACGGCAATGGCGGAACTCATGGGATACCCGAGCCGCCTCCAAAGCACGAACCAGTTCCTCGACCGATTCAACTACCCCTCTCAGAAGCACTTGAGAGGCCACATTGATGATTCGCCACTTTATAAAACTGTTACCACAGTCAAGCTCGATGATCATCACACAACCTCAGGCTGATCTCGCCACCACTGAACAACTGCTCCCGCCCACTGACGCTCAACCGCAGCGCCCCCACACGATCAACCCCCAAGACCAAGCCCTCGATCCGCTGCGTACCTGCAATCAACACCACTTCGCATCCCTGCCACAGGTGATTCGACTCCCACTCCTCATGCAGCGCAGCAAACCCCACCTCCGCATGACGAGTCAAATACCCGTGCAACTGCCGGCTCAACTCACAGACAAATTCATTTCTATCAATCAGGCGCTGGAGCTCCAACTTCATGGAAGTCCACGGCTGCTCGATATCACTTTCGCTTTCCATATTGATGTTGATACCAATACCTACGACAACATGACATATATCCGCAGGATCGCCGGTCAACTCCAGGAGAATTCCTGCAATCTTTTTCCCCTGCACCAGAATATCATTAGGCCACTTCAGCCCAGCCTTAGCGAGCCCCGAAGCCCTTAGCGCCCGCAATACTGCCAATCCAACCACAAGGCTTAATCCCTCCAACTGGCGAGCCCCCCCCTGAACTCGCATCACCAGACTCATGTAGACATTCACCCCGAATGGACTTTGCCAAACACGCCCTCGCCGACCGCGCCCAGAAGTCTGCCTCTCCGCCAGTATTAGAAAAGGAGGCTCAACACCCTTAGCCACGAGCCTAGTTGCCTCAGCGTTTGTCGAATCCAACGATTCATAAATATAAAAAGGCCAAACATCAGACAAACCTTTATCGCACAACACCCCATCATCCAACAAAATCAACGGACTGGCCAGCTGATAACCACGCCCTCGCACCCGGTTCAACTCTATTCCCAGATCAGCCTCCAAGCGACGTATCTGCTTCCAGACAGCATTTCGACTGATACACAATGCATCGGCGATTGCCTGTCCGGAATGAAAGCGACCATCTTGAAGGAGCTTTAATAAAGTCAGCATTTCATGCCCCAAACCAATATAAGATCGGCATCATAGCGGGGCACTCCTGAAAACCCAACAACCTAACATCCTCCCGGAATACCCCACAGACAAAGACTATCCCCCCTGAAGATCCAGACTCCATTTCCCCTCTACCTAAGGGACAGGCAAACGGTCATATTTATGACGCCACGCCAGCAAAGACAGACATATCGACTCCCTCGCCAAGGCGCGATGCCGCCGCTGAAGCGTCGAGAGGAAGCTCGCGTCGACGCGCAAGAGCTTGAGGCCTGCGCAAGGCGTCTCGACCCTGGACCGGCGTAATAACATCAATTCCAACCAAGCGCTCCACGAAAGCAAGCCCCACCAGGACGGCAGCCTGCCGGCGAGATAGCGATATCCACCTCGGATCGGCCAATGCCTTGAAACAAGTCAGGGAACTGCAACAAATGTCGGACAAGAAGGCCATGGGGGGGGGGGGGGGGGGGGGGGGGGGGGCGGGATCTCAAGGAAGCGACAAGGTAGCCCGCTCGCGACAGTGGCTTGCGCCCTCACCATTGTTGTCACGGAAGGCCCAATGAGGGCACCTCTAAAAACACCCACCTGAGCTGGGTCGAGCAGTGACGAACCCAGCGCTTGGCATCCGTTGACCGGGTTGATGTCTCGCAGAAGATCCTGCTGCCGGTCGCGGTATGCAACCGGCGACCTGACTCAGGCCATTTCCAGCAGTCTCGACATCCGCTTGAGGTTGTAGACCGCCGATTTGACCACCAAACCGAACTCCGCCCGGACCAAGCCAATGCTCCGGACCATCTTGCCGCCCATCTGGGCGAGGCTGGCAAATACATGCTCGACCCTGGCCCGGGGGCTGTAACCGTCCGGCCAAGTCATCTGGCTTGAACCCGCCAGGCTAAGAGATGGTGTCCACCTATTTATCGTGGACACCATTTCAAGGCTTTCAAGCGGGGAATCATGCAGCGACGTTCTTATTCCAAGGCCTTCAAGGCGCAGGTCGTGCAGGAGTGCAGCCTGCCCGGCAACTCGGTTGCCAGCGTGGCCCTGAGCCACGGCATCAATACCAATGTGGTTCATCGCTGGAGAAGATTGGCCGCA
Source organism: Azotobacter salinestris (assembly GCF_009363155.1). Lineage (NCBI taxonomy): Bacteria > Pseudomonadati > Pseudomonadota > Gammaproteobacteria > Pseudomonadales > Pseudomonadaceae > Azotobacter > Azotobacter salinestris. Next base: position 3,393,334 of record NZ_CP045302.1, on the reverse strand, counting down.
TGCTCCCCGTCGACCGGGACACTGCCCGCCTTTCTTCCGGTGACGCTGGAGCCGCTGGTTCAGTCGGCGACTTTCGACCAGGCGGAGATCCGCATCGAGATTCCCCATCGCCGTACAAGCTTGACCGTGCACTGGCCGGCGGGCGATGCCGAAGGCTGTGCCCGGTTCGTCCGCGAGCTCCTGCAATGATCCGCATCGATGCCATCTGGCTCGCCACCGCGCCGCTGGATATGCGGGCCGGAACGGAAACGGCGCTGGCCAGGGTGGTGGCGGTCTTCGGTGCGGCGAAGCCGCACAACGCCTACCTGTTCGCCAACAAGCGGGCCAACCGCATGAAAGTGCTGGTTCACGATGGTTTCGGTGTCTGGCTGGCCTCGCGCCGGCTGAACCGGGGCCGCTTCGTCTGGCCGGGCAGCTGGCAGGGTGCCCAGTTTGAACTGAGCGCCGAGCAGCTTCAGGCCCTGGTGGTCGGGCTGCCCTGGCAGCGGGTCGGATCGGGGGCCGAAATCCGCCTTTTATAGTTGACCGTCAGGTGCCCCATGCCGCGCAATTGACCGAACGGCCTATCGCCGGGAGCGATCAAGGCAGGCACACTCGGCGCCATGACTTCTGCTTGCTTCGACCATCTGACTCCCGAGCAACTGCGCGAACTGGCGGCGCAGTTGACGCAGCAAGTCCATTACTACAAAACCCGCGGCGAGCAGCTGGCTCACGAAATTGCCGTCCTCAAGCGGCATCGGTTTGCCCGGCGCAGCGAGCAGCTCGGTGCTGCCCAGCTCAGCCTGCTGGACGATCTGCTCGATACCGATATCGCGGCCATCGAAGCCGAGCTCGAGGAGCTGGCTCCAGCTCCCGCCGCTGCCGAGCCACGCCAGCAGCCCAGGCGCACAGCCTTGCCGCCGCAGTTCCCCCGCACGCTGATCCATCACGAGCCGGACAACACGCAGTGCGCCTGCGGCTGCCAGCTCAAACGCATCGGTGAAGATGTCAGCGAAAAGCTCGACTACACCCCGGGCGTCTTCACGGTGGAGCGGCATATCCGCGGCAAATGGGTCTGCGAACGATGCGAAACGCTGATCCAGGCGCCGGTTCCGGCCCAGGTGATCGACAAGGGCATCCCGACTGCCGGGCTGCTGGCCCAGGTCATGGTGGCCAAGTTCGCCGACCATCTGCCCCTGTACCGGCAGGAAAAGATCTTCGGCCGGGCCGGTTTCGCCCTCCCGCGCTCGACCCTGGCGCAGTGGGTCGGCCGCTGCGGCGTGCAACTGCAACCACTGGTCGATGCACTGCGGGACATAGTCCTGGAGCAGAACGTCATCCATGCCGACGAGACCCCGGTACAAATGCTCGCGCCGGGCATGAAGAAGACCCGGCGCGCCTATGTCTGGGCCTACGTTCCCAGCCCGTTCGCCGAGCTGCGTGCGGCGGTCTACGACTTCAGCCCCAGCCGTGCCGGCGAGCATGCCCGCACCTTCCTCGGCGACTGGCGCGGCCAACTGGTCTGCGACGACTTCGCCGGCTACAAGGCCTGCTTCGAGCAGGGCGTGACCGAGATCGGCTGCATGGCCCATGCCCGGCGCAAGCTCTACGACCTGCATATCGCCAACCAGAGTCAACTGGCCGAACAGGCTCTGCGCTACATCGGTCAGCTGTACGACATCGAGCGCGAGGTACACGACTTGCTGCCCGATGAGCGACAGCGAATACGCCAGGAAAAAGCCAAGCCCATCGCCGATGCCCTGCACGGCTGGATGCTCGCCCAGCGCCGGTTGGTGCATGAAGGCACGGCCATCGCCAAGGCACTCGACTACAGCCTCAAGCGCTGGGCGGCCCTGGTGCGCTATCTCGATGACGGCATGCTCGCCATCGACAACAACGGGTGTGAAAACCAGATCCGCCCGTGGGCCATCGGCCGTGCGAACTGGCTGTTCGCCGGCTCGCTGCGCAGCGGCAAACGTGCGGCTGCGCTGATGACACTGATCCAGTCAGCGCGGTTGAACGGCCATGATCCGTATGCCTATCTGAAAGATGTGCTGACCCGGCTGCCAACGCAGAAGGCCAGTGGGCTCACCGAGCTGCTGCCGCACAACTGGATGCCTGCCAGCAAGGTGTAATCCCCAGCCGCTTACCGGGGGCTGGCAATGCGTTTGTTCCGGGCCTTGCCCGGCTCTCCGATAGGCTTGCCGGCCTGGCCCTTGCGCTGGATATGCGGTCGCCAGCCGATCAGCTTGAGCCAGCGCTCTCTGGGCTTGTCGTGATAACCGCGATCCGCCCAGAAGTCACGGCTGCTGTTGTTTCGGTCGAGCACATCCACCAGGTGCAGGGTATCGGCCTCGCTGGCATCGCTCACCCGCACGCCGCGGATCAGCTTGTGCCGACGATCCACGCTGACCGACAGCTTGTAGCCGAAGTACGATTTGCCGTGCTTCTTCGTCCAGCGCGCCTCGACATCCTTTTGTCGGCGCTGGGCGGGTGACCACTCCACCGGCACAGCCTGCTCCTTCACCACGGCCTGCTCATCGGCTGTGTTGTGCTGGATGGGCGCGCGAACGATGCTGGCATCGATGATCTGCCCTTTGCGAGCCCGGAATCCGTGTGCCTGCAACTGACGCTGCACCTCGGCAAAGATCTGGTGCTCGACATTGGCCTTGACCAGGCGCTCGCGAAAGAGCCAGATCGTGTTGCGATCCGGCACTCGGCCGGCGTGCTTGAGACCGGCAAAACGCTGGAAGCTCATGCGGTCGAGCAACTGGAACTCCATCTGCTCGTCGGACAGGTTGAACAGTTGCTGGAGTACCAGCAGTCGCGTCATCTGCTCCGTTGGATAAGGCGGCCGGCCGCCCTTGGCCCTACTGGGCCTGGGAGCCCAGCGGTCGATTTCGGCGGCCAAGGATGCAAAGTCCACATGCTTGTTCAGTAGGGCCAGTGGGTCGCCCAAGCTGTCCAGCTTGGCTTCACGCTCCTGGTCGGCAAAAAGACTGAACATCAGCAGGCTCCGGGTGATCAACAGGCGGATGATCTTACCCGGCGGCCGGGCTGGTTTTTAGAGGTGCCCATGAGCGGCTCAGCGAAAGTCTCGCCTCACCGCACTCGCCACTGACGACTCGAATCAAATACCCGCCGGCGCTCCGATGGCTTCGAACTGCACCGTGACGATGCCGAGTAACAACGGATCGGCCTGCCCTCTGGCGAAACAGGTATGCAACCTGCGAGGTAAGGGCATAGCGGCAAGCTTCGTGAAGACAATGAAGCGCGACCATATCGCGCATACTCAAGCCGGATCAGACAACAGCGCCATGGAACCTGGCGATTACTCTCGAGCACTACAGACCAAGGCATCAACTTGACGGGATGGCGGTGCCCGGCTTGATAGGAAGCCCGCCATATACATAGAGACGAGAAGCGAGACTAGTGTGGTGAATCACAAGTTCGCTTCATTATTTCTTTGCAAGGCTCGAGCAGCCCTGTCGACAGAGGCCAAGATTTCACCTGCTCCCTTACGCCAGCGGAAGGGCCTTGGATTCTGGTTGTAGGTCGCCAGGTAATACTCGATGGACTGCTCGAGATCCTTCACGCGGGTATGGGCCTGGCGCTTTATCCACTTCTGGGTGAGCATCGAGAAAAAGCGCTCCACCAGATTCAGCCATGACGCAGACGTCGGGGTGAAATGCACATGATAACGCGGGTGTGCGACAAGCCAGGCACGCACCTTGTCGGTCTTGTGCACGGCATAGTTATCCATGATCAGGTGTATGGCCTTGTCGCCCTCGACCGTTTCCTCGATGGCCCTGAGAAACTCCAGGAATTCTGCGCTGCGGTGACGGCGCTTGAGACGTCCGATCACCTCGCCGGTGGCCACATCCAGGGCGGCAAACAAGGACGTCGTGCCATGGCGCTGATAATCATGGGTACGGGTCGCCGGATACCCAGGCTCCAGCGGCAGCCCCGGCTGTGTTCGATTGAGCGCCTGGATCTGGCTTTTCTCATCGACGCACAGTACCAGCGCTTTATCCGGCGGATTCAGGTAGAGCCCTACGATATCCTGCACCTTGTCGACAAAGGCAGGATCGGTGGACAGCTTGAAGGTGTGCTCCAGGTGAGGCTTGAGCCCGAAGGCTCGCCAGATACGCTGTACGCTCGCCGGTGAAATATGGGTGGCCTTGCTCATCCGGCGCGAGCTCCAATGGCTGGCATCGTCGGGCCGGGTCTGCCGCACCCGGTCGACCACTTCCTGGACCTTTTCATCACTGATGCTGCGTGGGCGGCCTGAGCGCGGCTCGTCATTGAGGCCTTGCAGGCCCAAACGGGCGAAGCGAAGGCGCCACCTCGAAACGGTTTGCGCCGTAATGCCGAGCCGTCGAGCAATGGAAGAGCCGGACTCGCCTCGAGCGCAGGACAGAATGATCTCGGCGCGCAGCTGCATATCGGCAGGCCCCTTGTGCCTGGCTCGGCGGCGGGTGAGTTCGGCATGCTCTTGTTCGGTCAGTTCGATCCGAACGGCTGGGCGGCCTGTTTTCATCGCATGCCCTCCGAAAAAACTCTGCCAGCTCCGCGGTAGACAAGACTTATCCTGAGTAGTTGTGATTCACCACACTAGCGCAAGAAAAAGGAGAGGAGAGGCAAACCGAGACGGGCGGACCGCCCCACTCCGATGGAAAAGCTGTTATTCCGCCTTCAGGACAATCTTGGCAAAAGACTTCTTACCCGCCTGACAGACATGCGTTGAGCCAAGCCGGAACAGGAATCCGCGATCAATCACCGCTCCATCCACACGAACCCCTCCAGAGCCGAGCAGGTCGCGCGCCGCGGCGGCATTCTTGACCAGCCCTGCCTTGTTGAGGACGGCAGCGATTGGCATGTCCTCTGCGGACAACAGATGGATCTCGGGCAGATCTTCCGGCAACTCACCGTCCTTCATGCGGTTTCCGGCCGAGCGGTGTGCACTGGCAGCGGCCTCTTCACCGTGAAAGCGTGCCACGATTTCCTCGGCCAACTTGATCTTGATGTCTCGCGGGTTGGCGCCTCGCTCTACATCGGACCGAAAACCATCGATCTCCTCCATGGAGCGAAAGCTCAGGAGTTCGAAGTATCGCCACATCAGCGAGTCGGGAACAGACACCAACTTGCCATACATGACACCCGGCGGCTCCTGAATGCCGACATAATTACCCAGCGACTTGGACATTTTCTTCACGCCATCCAAACCCTCGAGCAGAGGCATGGTGACTATGCACTGGGATTTTTGACCGTAGGCGCGCTGTAGCTCGCGCCCCATCAGCAGATTGAACTTCTGGTCCGTGCCCCCCAGCTCGACATCTGCCTGCAGGGCAACCGAGTCGTATCCCTGCACCAGGGGATAGAGAAACTCATGGATGGCGATCGACTGATTCGCAGCGTAGCGCTTGCTGAAGTCGTCGCGCTCGAGCATGCGGGCAACCGTGCAATGAGAGGTAAGCCGAACGAAGTCGGCAGGCGTCAATTGCTCGATCCAGGCGGAATTGAAAACCACTTCGGTCTTGGCCGGATCGAGGATCTTGAAGACTTGGGCCTTGTAGGTTTCAGCGTTCTCCAATACCTGATCACGAGTCAGAGGCGGTCGGGTTGCGCTTTTGCCGCTGGGGTCACCGATCATTCCGGTGAAATCGCCAATAAGAAAAATCACCTGATGCCCCAGGTCCTGAAATTGGCGCAACTTGTTGATGAGTACGGTATGCCCGAGATGCAGATCCGGAGCAGTAGGATCGAAACCAGCCTTGATTCGCAGCGGCTGGCCGCTTTTCAGCTTCTCGACCAGCTCGGCTTCAACCAAGACTTCCTCTGCACCGCGCTTGATCAGCGCCAACTGCTCTTCAATCGACCTCATGAGAACCCATCAGCCACAAACGGAAAAGGTATCAACATTACAAGATTGCCCATGAATTACAAGGCTCAGGCCAGCCGAGCGCTATCATAACCGTCTGCAGCGACTGACGCCCTCCTCGCCATGAACACAAGGCACTCTTTCAATCTGCTTCGAGCCGCCGGCGCCTCCTGCCGGCTCGACGCAAGGGCTGAAAAGCACGCTCGAGCGCCCCTGACCTGCGGCCATTCCGACGACAAGCGCACTCTCGCCAAGGCAAGAGCTAGAGAAGCGTGCCAACCTTTCTCCCTGGCAGGTGCAGCGAGCCACACACCCGCTTCAGGGTTGCCTCATAGGCGATTTGATTATATTTTAGGCAGTTACTGTAACCTAAACACCCTCTGCCATGACTCAAAAAGACACCAAAGCCCCGCTCTACCCCAAAAGCCATATCTTGGCTGCCAGTGGTGTAGCAGCGCTGCTAAGCCTGGCCCTGCTGGTGTTTCCGTCACGCGAGGTCGAGGCGAAGAAGCCCTTCATCCATCCGGAGATAGAGGGTGTCTCAACCCAAATCGAAAAAACAGACGACCAAAAGCCAGAGCCGCTGCCCATCAATGAGCAAGTGGAACCGCCTTTTGTCGTGCTCGAAGACTCCACCGATAGCCAACCCGGTTCTGTGGAGCAACCGGTGCAGCAGACAGAAGGCAACGCCCCCGCCATCGTGGCCGTCACTCCTTCCGCACCCGCAGCGCCCCCCAAAAAAGTAGTGGCCGCAGGCAGGGGCGATACCCTCTCAACCGTTTTCGCCAAGGCGGGAATACCCGCCTCCACCCTGCAGGAAATCCTCGCCAGCAACAAGGCGGTGGCCAAACACTTGGGCCGCATCAAGACCGGGCAAAAATTTGAATTCAGCTTTTCCGCCAATGGCGAGTTGCAGACCCTGCACACCAGGCTGGGCAAACTGGAAAGTGTTGAAGTTAGCAAATCGGCCCAAGGGTTTTCCGCCAAGCATGAGATCACCAAGCCTGAGGCTCGGACCGTCTACGCCCGCGGCGTGATCGACAACTCCCTGTTCAATGCAGCCAAGAAGGCCGGCCTAAACCATGGTCTGACCCTAGCCCTGTCGAAAATCTTTGCCTATGACATCGACTTCGCTCAAGACATTCGCCGTGGCGATGAGTTCGAGGTGATCTACGAAGAAAAACGTCTTGGCAGCAAGCGACTGCCTCAGGGCAACATTCTTGCCGCCCGCTTCACCAATAAGGGCAAGACCTATACAGCCGTGCGCTACACCAACAAGCAGGGTGTGACCAATTACTACACGGCTGACGGCAACAGCATGCGCAAGGCCTTTATCCGCACTCCCGTGGACTTTGCCCGCATCAGCTCGCGCTTTTCCAACGGCCGTCGCCATCCGATTCTCAACAAGATCCGCGCCCACAAGGGTGTGGATTACGCCGCACCGCGCGGCACGCCGATCCGCGCGACCGGCGATGGAAAGGTTACGCTCGCCGGCCGCAAGGGTGGCTACGGCAATACCGTGATCATTCAGCACGGCAACCGCCAGCAGACCCTGTACGCGCACATGCAGGGCTTCGCCAAAGGAATCCGTACGGGCGGTACCGTGAAGCAGGGGCAGATCATCGGCTACATCGGAACCACCGGCCTATCGACCGGCCCCCATCTGCACTACGAGTTCCAGATCAATGGCACGCATGTCGATCCCCTGTCGCAGAAATTGACGATGGCCGATCCGATCAGCCGGAGCGAAAAGCAGCGCTTCCTGCAGCAGACCCAACCGCTGACGGCACGGATGAACAAGGAAAAGGCCACGATGCTGGCCATGGACAAGCGCTGACATGGCGCTTTATCTGGGGGTGATGTCGGGCACCAGCCTGGACGGGATCGACATCGCCCTTGTCGAGCAGGAGGGCGCCACCACCAGCCTGCTCGACACTCACTATGTGCCCATGCCAGCGGAGCTCCGCACCGAGCTGCTATCCCTCTGCTCTCCCGGCCCCGACGAACTGGTGCGGGCGGCCCTTGTCGAGCAGCGCTGGGTGCACCTGACCGCCCAGGGCATCGACAACCTGCTCAAGCAGCAGCGCATCGAGCCGGCCCGAATTCGCGCCATCGGCAGTCACGGACAAACCGTCCGCCACCACCCCACCCAAGGCGTCACCATCCAGATCGGCAATCCAGCCTTGCTGGCCGAATGCACCGGCATCAGCGTCGTCAGCGACTTTCGCCGGCGCGATCTGGCCGCTGGCGGCCAAGGGGCTCCGCTGGTGCCCGCCTTCCACCAGGCGCTATTCGCAGCCGACAACCGCCACCGCGCCATTCTCAATATCGGCGGCTTCAGCAATCTGACCCTGATTGAACCAGGAAGGCCGGTCTGCGGCTTCGACTGCGGCCCCGGCAACGTTCTTCTGGATGCCTGGATCCAGCACCAGCAAGGTGTCGAGTTCGATCGCGATGGCGCCTGGGCGGCCGGCGGCGCGGTACAGTCGCCTTTGCTGCAGACCTTGCTTGGCGACCCCTTCTTTCTGACCCAGGGCCCGAAAAGCACAGGCCGAGAGCTGTTCAACATGGACTGGCTGGCCCGGCACCTGGCCAAACTGCCGGCCATGACGCCGGTAGACATCCAGGCCACGCTGCTCGAGCTCACCGCCACCAGCATCGTCGGTGCCCTGCGGGGAGCGCAGGCCAGGACGGACGAGCTGCTTGTCTGCGGCGGTGGAGCCCACAATCGGACACTCATGAGACGGCTGGCCGAGCTGCTGCCAACCGCCAGGGTAGCCAGCACCGAGGCCTACGGGGTTCCTCCGGACTGGATCGAAGCCATGGCCTTCGCCTGGCTGGCACATTGCTGCCTGGAGGGCATTCCTGCCAACCGGCCGAGCGTGACCGGTGCACGAGGACCGCGGATCCTCGGGGCAATCTATCCGGCCTGATTCCCGCGGCGACAGGCAGACAAACAAAAACGCCACCTCAAGGGTGGCGTTTCTACTGGGTGCAGTTTCAGACCGAGAAGGACTGGCCACAACCACAGGTGGTCGCGGCATTCGGGTTCTTGATCACGAAGCGCGAGCCCTCCAGCCCCTCCTGATAATCGACCTCGGCCCCAGCCAGATACTGGAAACTCATGGGGTCGACGACCAGGCTGACGCCTTCACGCTCGACAATGGTGTCATCCTCGGCGACATCCTCATCGAAGGTGAAGCCGTACTGGAAGCCCGAGCATCCCCCGCCCGTGACAAAAACACGGAGCTTCAGCCGCGGGTTGCCTTCCTCGCTGATCAGGGTCTTCACCTTGGTTGCGGCCCCCTGCGTAAAGAGCAGCGGAGTCGGGGTGAAGGTTTCAACGGTCATGCTGGTGACTCCCCGGCGCCATGCGCCCTGACTTTGATTGAAAACGAATTATCCACCCGCCCGGAAAACCCGGTCAACAGAGGCTCCATCGAGCCCTGCCGGGCCGGCCTCCTCCCGGGAACAGGCCGTCGGCAAGCAGCCTTAGCGCTCAAGGCAGCAAGGCCGCATGGGCCAGACCGAGCCGCTCATCCAGACCGAAGAGGATGTTCATGTTCTGGACGGCCTGACCGGAGGCGCCCTTGACCAGATTGTCGATTACCGACAGCACCACCACCAGATCGCCGCCCTGCGGCCGGTGCACGGCGATGCGGCAAACGTTGGCACCCCGCACGCTGCGGGTTTCCGGATGGCTGCCGGCCGGCATGACATCGACGAAAGGCTCATTGGCATAACGCTTCTCGTAGAGCGCCTGCAGATCCACGGAACGGTCGGCGACGGTCGCATACAAGGTGGCGTGAATGCCACGGATCATCGGCGTCAAATGCGGCACGAAGGTCAGTCCGACTGCTTCCCCGGCCGCGCGACGCAGGCCCTGGCTGATTTCCGGCAAGTGACGATGCCCCTTCACCGAGTAGGCCATCATGCTCTCGCCGGCCTCGCAGAACAGCGAGCCGACCTTGGCCCCGCGGCCGGCACCGCTGACCCCGGACTTACAGTCGGCGATCAGCCGTGCGTTGTCGGCCAGGCCGGCTTCCAGCAGCGGCAGGAAGCCCAGCTGAGTCGCCGTCGGATAGCAGCCGGGGACGGCGATCAGACGCGCGGTGCGAATCTGCTCGCGATTCACCTCCGGCAGGCCATAGATCGCCTCCGGCAGCAGCTGCGGAGCGCCATGCGGCTGACCGTACCAGCGAGCCCACTCTTCGGCATCCTGCAGACGGAAGTCGGCGGACAGGTCGATCACCCGAGTGCCGGCCGCCAGCAACTCGCCGGCCAGGGCATGGGCGACACCATGTGGCGTGGCGAAGAACACCACATCGCAGCCGCCCAGAACGGCGCTGTCCGGCACACTGAAGGCCAGTTCGTCGTAATGGCCGCGCAGGTTCGGGTACATATCGGCAACCTTCACCCCCGCCTCCGAGCGCGAGGTGATCACCGCCACCTCCGCCTGAGGATGCTGCGCCAGCAGACGCAGCAGTTCGACCCCGGTATAGCCCGTGCCGCCAACGATACCGACCTTGACCATAACCCGCCCTCGCATCAAGCCACTGAAAGGGTGCCGATGATAAAGCCCCGGCCTGCACCCGGCCAACCGCCCGGATGACGTGCATCACCAGCAGCCACTAGTATTCCGGCTTTATCGCTATCGGGAGAACCCCATGCTCTACCTCTGGCTGAAAGCCCTGCACATCATCGCCGTCGTCTGCTGGTTCGCCGGACTCTTCTATCTGCCGCGCCTGTTCGTCTACCACGCCATGAGCGAAGACCTGACCAGCCGCGAGCGCTTCTGCGTCATGGAACGCAAGCTCTACCGGGGCATCATGAACCCCTCGCTGATCGCCACCCTGCTGCTCGGCATAGGGCTCATCGCGCTGAACCCGGGCTATTACTTCAGCCAGGGCTGGATGCACGCGAAACTCACCGCCGTCCTTCTGCTGATCGGCTACCACCATGTCTGCGGCCTCCAGCTCAAGCGCTTCGCCAATGGCGAGACGCCGCACGGTCATGTGTTCTTCCGCTGGTTCAACGAGATCCCTGTGGTCTTCCTGCTGGCCATCGTGATCCTGGTCGTGGTGCGCCCGTTCTAACTGGCCATGGCGAGAACTACCTCGCCGCCAGGACCGCTCCACACCGCCCACTGGCTGCTGTGGAGCGACCCCGTTAAACTCGGAAGACTTCACAACAGGCAGGGAGACCGTCCGTGGACTGTCTATTTTGCAAAATCGCGGCCGGGGAGATCCCTGCGCGCAAGCTCTATGAGGACGACCTGGTCGTCGCCTTCCATGACATCGGCCCCCAGGCGCCGGTGCATTTTCTGGTCATCCCGAAGCGACACGTTCCCACCCTCAACGACCTGAGCGAAGAGGACAGGCTGCTGGCCGGACATATGCTCTTCACCGCCCAGCGCCTCGCCAGGGAGCAGGGTTGCGAGGAAGGCTTCCGCGTGGTGATGAACTGCAACGAGCAGGGCGGACAAACCGTCTACCACATCCACATGCATGTGCTCGGCCAGCGCCAGATGCACTGGCCCCCGGGCTGAACGGCCCGGTGCCTCCCCCACGCGCAACCCTGGCCGGGCAGACTGCCCGGCATGAATTCTCTGGAGGTTCCATGGCCAACGAACGCCATTATTCGCCCACTGATCGCCTGCTGCTACAGGCCGATGCAGCGCTGCGCACCCTGCTGCCCTTCAACGGCAAGCCCTATCGCCCCTCTCCGGCACAGGGCGAACCGGAAACCCAGCTCGATGCCGGCAAGGCCCGCCATGTCGCCGGCCTGATGCGCATCAACCACACCGGCGAGGTCTGCGCCCAGGCGCTCTACCAGGGCCAGGCGCTGACGGCCAGGCTGCCGCAGGTGCGCAGCGCCATGGAACAGGCCGCCAATGAGGAGGTCGATCACCTGGCCTGGTGCGAACAGCGTATCCGCGAGCTGGACAGCCGGACGAGCCTGCTCAATCCGTTGTTCTACGGACTGTCCTTCGGTATCGGTGCCACTGCCGGGCTGATCAGCGACAGGATCAGCCTGGGCTTCGTCGCAGCGACCGAGGACCAGGTCTGCAAGCACCTGGATGACCACCTGGGTCAGTTGCCGGAGGAAGACCGGAAATCCCGCGCCATCCTCGAGCAGATGCGCATTGACGAGCGGCAACACGCCGCAACCGCCCTCGAGGCCGGCGGCCTGCGCTTTCCGGCGCCGGTCAAGTTTGGCATGTCCCTGCTGTCCAAGGTGATGACCAAGACCACCTACCGGATCTGACGCCACAGGGTATCGAGCAAGACGAAGGGCGCCGCGGCGCCCTTCGTGCTTTCAGATCGAGGATTGCCGCCTGTCGGCGCCTCAGTGCGGCATGTTGCGCGCGTAGAAGATTTCCAGCATCTCGTGGCGCAGACGCTCCTCCACCTGCTTGCGCTGCTCGGCGGACAGGTTGCGGGTGGCATCGCCGAACAGGTAGTTGTCCAGATCGAAGTCCTTGAGCAGCATCTTGGTGTGGAACATATTCTCCTGATACACGTTCACATCGGTCATCTGGTAGGCCGCACGGGTATCCGCGGAGAGGTATTTCTGGATCGAGTTGATCTCGTGATCGATGAAGTGCTTGCGCCCTTCCACGTCGCGGGTGAAGCCGCGCACCCGGTAGTCCACGGTGACGATGTCCGAATCGAACTGGTGGATCAGGTAGTTGAGCGCCTTCAGCGGCGAGATCACCCCGCAGGTGGACACGTCGATATCCACCCGGAAGGTAGCCAGGCCATCGACCGGATGGATTTCCGGATAGGTGTGAACGGTGATGTGGCTCTTGTCCAGGTGCGCCAGGATGGTTTCCGGCAGCGGCCCGGGTGACTCCTCGATCTGGCTCTCGGTCGGCTCGACCGGCTGCTCGGAGATCAGGATGGTCACGCTGGCACCCTGCGGATCATAGTCCTGACGGGCAATGTTCAGCACGTTGGCGCCGATAATGTCGACAACATCGGTGAGAATCTGCGTCAGCCGCTGGGCATCGTACTCTTCGTCGATGTACCGGATATAGGCCTGCTGGTCTTCCGGCGTCTCGGCGTAGCAAATGTCGTAGATGTTGAAGCTCAAGGTCTTGGTCAGGTTGTTGAACCCGTGGAGCTTGAGTTTGCTTTTCACCGTATGGAAACTCTCAGTCGATGCGGCCCCGCCGCGTGATTGGGCATGCCCGTCAGATGCGCGGGAGGCATCTGCGTAGGACGGTTAACACCTCTTCGCGTTGGCGATTATGGTTGTGCTGTCGGGGATCCGAGGCCCCTGAAAATGGGGGCGAATTATGCAGAGCCGCGCGGCGCGGCGCCAGTGTCCGCGCAGCGCTCACGATGTCCGGGAGGCTTCAGCCGAGTTCGACGATTTCGTAATCGTGGCTGATCTCCACCCCGGCGCGGCCCAGCATGATGGAGGCGGAACAATATTTCTCTGCCGACAGCTCCACGGCCCGCTTGACCTGCGCCTCCTTCAGTCCCCGCCCCTTGACCACGAAATGCAGGTGGATTTTGGTGAATACCTTGGGGTCCTCGCCGGCCCGCTCGGCTTCCAGGAAGGCCTCGCAGTTCTCCACCGCCTGCCGCGACTTCTTCAGGATGCTCACCACATCGAAGCTGGAGCAACCGCCCAGGCCGAGCAGCACCATTTCCATCGGCCGGATGCCGAGATTGCGCCCGCCATTCTCCGGCGGGCCGTCCATGACGACCGCATGACCGCTGCCGGACTCGCCGATGAACATGGCTTCACCGGCCCATTGAATGCGCGCTTTCATCATGAAACTCCTTGCTGAAAATGCCGCGGATTCTAGCACAGCGTCCCCAGCCCACCGCCCGTCGCCAGAGGGACTGGTAAAGAGAGAGGAGATGATTGCTCCATCACAAATCGGAGCCGGCGTGTCCCGTGCCTCTGTTAAGCTGACGCCAGTTTGCTGGCACACTTACAGCACAAGTAGAAAAACGCCAGATGACAAGGACACCAATTTTCATTCCAAGGGGAATCCAGCGTGGTCGCTCTCACCCTTCTTCCACCCAAGATCAACAACCACGACAAACTGCTCGCCCATTGCCATCGGCGCCGCTACACGGCCAAGAGCACCATCATTTATGCGGGTGACCGGTGCGAGAGCCTGTTCTTCATCATCAAGGGTTCGGTCACCATCCTCATCGAAGATGACGACGGGCGCGAGATGATCATCGCCTACCTGAACGCCGGGGACTTCTTCGGAGAAATGGGCCTGTTCGACAAGGAAGGCAGCGAAAAGGAGCGCAGCGCCTGGGTCCGCGCCAAGACCGAATGCGAAGTGGCGGAAATCAGCTATGCGAAGTTCCGCGAACTGGCCCAGCAGGATCCGGAAATCCTCTACGCCCTCGGTCGGCAGATGGCCGACCGCCTGCGCAACACCACCCGCAAGGTCGGCGACCTGGCTTTCCTCGACGTCACGGGACGGGTGGCGCGCACCCTGCTCGATCTGTGCAAGCAGCCCGACGCCATGACCCATCCCGACGGCATGCAGATCAAGATCACCCGCCAGGAAATCGGCCGCATCGTCGGCTGCTCGCGGGAAATGGTCGGCCGCGTGCTGAAGAGCCTGGAGGAACAGGGGCTGGTCCACGTCAAGGGCAAGACCATGGTGGTCTTCGGCACCCGCTGACGGCCTTTCCCCGGCCCGGCGCGCAACACGCCGGGCCGCGCCTCCTCAGCCCGGGAAGAACAGCCGGCGCAGCTCGGCGCCCGGCTTCTCCGCCCGCATGAACGCCTCGCCGACGAGGAAGGCATACACGCCGCTGACCTCCATCAGCTCGACATCGGCGCGGTTGAGAATGCCGCTCTCGGTGACCACCAGACGGTCCCGCGGCACCTTCGGCAGCAGGTCGAGGGTGGTTTCCAGGCTCACCTCGAAGGTATGCAGGTTGCGGTTGTTGATGCCGATCAGCGGCGTCTCCAATTGCAGTGCCCGCTCCAGCTCGGCGCCGTCATGCACCTCCACCAGCACGTCGAGACCGACATCCCTGGCGGTGGCGGCCAGCTCCAGCATCTGCGCATCGCCCAGCGCGGCGACGATCAGCAGCACGCAATCGGCACCCAGCGCGCGGGCCTCGACCACCTGATAGGGGTCGATGAGGAAGTCCTTGCGGATCACCGGCAGGCCGCAGGCCGCGCGGGCCTCCTGCAGATAGGCGTCGCTGCCCTGGAAGAAGTCCACGTCGGTCAGCACCGACAGACAGGTCGCTCCGCCGTCCTCATAGCTCCTGGCGATCTCCGCGGGGGCGAAGTGCTCGCGCAACACGCCCTTGCTCGGCGAGGCCTTCTTGACTTCGGCGATCACCGCCGGCTGCTTGCGCCCGACCTGCGCCTGCAGGGCCGCGGCGAAGCCGCGCGGGGTACTGGCGGAGCGGGCCAGCGCCTCGACCTCGGCCAGCGGGACACGGGCGCTGCGCTCGGCGACTTCCTCGACCTTGCGCGCGATGATCTTTTCCAGAACGGTGGGCAGGCTCACGCTTGATTCTCCTGACGAAAGACGGCGGTGATGGATACCAGCTCTTCCAGCTTGTCGCGTGCCAGCCCGGTGTGCAGGGCGTCGTGGGCCAGCGCCACACCCTCCTTCAGGGTGCCGGCCCGGTCGGAGGCATAGAGCGCGGCGCCGGCGTTGAGCACGATCATCTCGGCGGCCTTCTGACCGTTCTCGGTCTTGCGCCGGCCGAGGGCATCGCGAATCAGCGTCAGCGACTCCTGCGGCCCCTCCACATCGAGGCCGATCAGGCTCTGGCTCCTGATGCCGAAATCTTCCGGCTGGACGAGGTATTCGTCGATCTGGCCGTTGCGCAGCTCGGCGATGTGGGTCGGCGCGGCCAGGCTGATCTCGTCCAGACCGTCCTGGGCATGCACCACCAGTACATGCAGACTGCCCAGACGGGCCATCACCTCCGCCAGCGGCCGGCACAGCGCCTGGCTGAACACGCCGAGCACCTGATGCTTCACGCCGGCCGGATTGGTCATCGGACCCAACATGTTGAACAGCGTGCGCAGGCCGAGTTCACGGCGCGGGCCGATGGCGTGCTTCATCGCCCCGTGGTGGGCGGGCGCGAACATGAAGCCGACGCCGACCGACTCGACGCAGCGCGCCACCTGCTCGGGGCTCAGCTCCAGGTAGACTCCGGCGGCCTCCAGCAGATCGGCGCTGCCGCTCTTGCCGGAGACCGCGCGGTTGCCGTGCTTGGCCACCCGGCCGCCGGCCGCGGCGACGACGAAGGCCGCGGCGGTGGAGACGTTGAAGATGTTCATGCCGTCGCCGCCGGTGCCGCAGGTGTCGACCAGGTGTGCGGCGTCGATCCGCACCGGCGCGGCCAGCTCGCGCATGACCAGTGCAGCGCCGACGATCTCGTCGATGCTCTCGCTCTTCATGCGCATTCCCATCAGGAAGGCGCCGATCTGCGCGTCGCTGCACTGGCCGGTCATGATCTGGCGCATCACGTCCTGCATTTCCGCCGTGCTCAGGTCGAGACGCTCGGCCACCCGCGCCAGGGCTTGCTTGATGTCCATCAGCGCACGCCTCCGTTCTGCTTCAGGAAATTGGCGAACAGCTCGTGGCCCTGCTCGGTGAGGATGGACTCGGGATGGAACTGCACGCCCTCGATGTTCAGGGTCTTGTGGCGCAGGCCCATGATCTCGTCCACGGCGCCGTCCTCGAACTGCGTCCAGGCGGTGATCTCCAGGCACTCAGGCAGGGTTTCGCGCCTGACCACCAGCGAATGGTAGCGGGTCACCGTGAGCGGATTGTTGAGGCCGGCGAACACCCCCTGGTCCCGGTGGAACACCGGGCTGGTCTTGCCGTGCATGGCCACCCGCGCGCGCACCACATCGCCGCCGAAGGCCTGGCCGATGCTCTGGTGCCCCAGGCAGACGCCGAGGATCGGCAGCTTGCCGGCGAAATGGCGGATCGCCTCCAGCGACACCCCCGCCTCGCTGGGCGTGCAGGGGCCGGGCGAGATCACCAGCCGTTCCGGGCCCAAGGCCTCGATCTCGGCGATGCTCAGCTCGTCGTTGCGGATCACCTTGACCTCGGCTCCCAGCTCGCTGAGATAGTGGACGACGTTGTAGGTGAAGGAGTCGTAGTTATCGATCATCAGCAGCATGGTAGGCGTAACCCCTTGATTCACTGCGTCGGATGAAAGGCCCCGGTCCGCTGTTCCGTCAGGGAGGGCTCGTCTGCGAGCCGGGAACGGGGTGGCAAGGAAGCGTCCGGCCAGGCCGGAAAGGAAAGGGATCAGGCGCGCCAGCGCCAACGGGCGTGGGCCTTGACGACTCGCATCAGAAGGGTGCTGCTGGATGTCACGGAAATGTCTCGTCTTGCTGTCGGGGCACAGTAGCCCAGGCCCGACCGGCCTGCAACCGGACTATACCAGAGCGCGCGGCCCGGCAGCGCCGGTGCGGAGCGGGCGCGGTATGATCGCGCCCGTTTTCCACACCTGCACAGGCAACCCGATGACCCCATACAAGACACTGGCGGCAGCCCTGATCGCCCTGGCCGGCAACACGCCCGCAGCCTTCGCCGACTCGTACGGCCAGGGTCGCCACGAGGCCGAGAAACACCATCAGGAAATGCACCGGGAGTACCGAAAAGCCGAGATGGAGGCTCAGCGGGAACACCGCAAGCATGCCGGGGAAATGCATCGGGAGCAGCACAAGCACGCCGAAGAAATGCACCGGGAACGGCACAAGCATGCCGGGGAGCACTGGCGGGAAGATCACTGAAACCGGGACGACAGCTCACCGACATGATGAAGACATCCTTCGGGCTTTCCGGCCTGCGGACGGCCCTGCTGCTCTGCGCGCTCGGCTCGGCCCTGCCCGCCAATGCGGCCACGCAGGAGAATCAGGCCGTGGTCTCCCTGCTGAAAAGCGCCATCGAGGAGTTCAGCGCCGGCCGCCCCGACCAGGCCGCCTCCGCCCTGGAACGGGCCCTGCGCATCGAGCCGAACAACGCCATCCTCTGGCACTACCTGGGACAGACCCGCCTGCACCAGGGCCACCATCAGGAAGCCGAGTCCCTGGCCGCCAAGTCCAACACCCTGATCGGCGACAACGACGCCCTGCGCGTGCGCAACGTCTGGCTGATCGCGGCGGCCCGGCAGGCCGCCGGCCAGCAACGCAATTCGCCGGTCAGCGACGGCCAGCCAGCGGCCCTGCAGCAGCGGCTCGACGAAGAAACCGAGCGACGCCGGCAAGCCGAAAGCGAGATCGCCGCCCTGCGCGAACGGCTGGAGCAGGTGCAGGCGCGCTGCACGGCATCCAGCCAAGCCCCGCTGCCCTCCGCCGCGACCGGACAGAACCGCGGGGAAGCCCGCCTGCAGTGGTCCCGGCCCGATGAGCAGCAAGCCGCCCTCGGCCCGGTCGATGGCCAGAACGCCTCGCAGGTCCCGGCCAGCCACTGGCCGCCGCCGGGGCAGTGCCGCATCTGGTTTCCCGACCGTCCGCCGGGCCACCAGCCGCCGCCGGGCGACTGCCGGACGCTGAAGCGCGAGCTTCCCGCCGGGGCCTGGCTGGTCGGTTCCTGACGCCTAGGGTCTGTTGATGCTTTGCCGTAGGCCGCGACGGCGGCCCGCGCCTTGCCGAACGCGGCCCGGCCTGGTGTCATTTGACGCGGCAACGCGGCTCACGCCAAAACGTCAACAGACCCTAGCCCTTGACGCACACCACAGGCCGCAGCCGCGCCACCCGCACTGCCAACCCTGCCTGCTCGGCCGCCTCGACCACTGCGCCGACGTCCTTGTAGGCCAGCGGCGCCTCCTCGGCCACGCCGCGCAGGCTCGGGCTGCGGATCAGGATGCCGCGGGAGGCCAGCTCGTCCACCACCGAGCGGCCCTGCCAGCGGCGCAGCGCCTCGTGGCGGCTCATGGCGCGGCCGGCGCCGTGGCAGGCCGAGGCGAAGGCGCGCTCCCCGGTGCCCGCTGAGCCGGCGAGAACCCAGGAGAAGGTACCCATGCTGCCGCCGATCAGCACCGGCTGGCCGACCTGGCGGTACTCCGCCGGCAGCTCGGCGTGCCCGGCGGCGAAGGCGCGGGTCGCCCCCTTGCGGTGGACGAACAGCCGCCGGTGCTGTCCGCCGAGGACATGGCGCTCCTCCTTGCAGGTGTTGTGCGACACGTCGTAGAGCAGCGGCAGATGGATGCCGGGGAACACCTCGGCGAAGGCCTGCCGGGTCAGGTGGGTGAGGATCTGCCGGTTGGCCAGCGCGCAGTTGATCGCCGCGCGCATGGCGCCGAGGTAACGCTGGCCGAGCTCGGACTTCAGCGGCGCGCAGGCCAGCTCGCGGTCCGGCAGGGCGATGCCGGCCTGGGACGCGGCGATCACCATGGCGCGCAGGTAGTCGGTGCCGATCTGGTGGCCCATGCCCCGCGAGCCGCAGTGGATGGTCGCCAGCACGTCGCCCTCGGCCAGGCCATAGGCCCGGGCCGCCCGGACATCGAACAATTCGTCGACCACCTGCACCTCCAGATAGTGGTTGCCCGAGCCGAGGGTGCCCATCTCGTCGCGCTGGCGCTTCTTCGCCTGCTCCGAGACGGCGGAAGGATCGGCGCCGGCCATGCAGCCGGACTCCTCGATGCGCGCCAGATCCGCCTCGCCGCCGAAGCCCTCCTCGACCGCCCACTTCGCGCCGCCGCGCAGCATGGCGTTCATCTCCCGGGCCGACAGGCGCAGCGCCCCGGTGCTGCCGAGCCCGGCCGGAATGTGCCGGTAGAGCACATCGGCCAGGCGCGGCTTGGCCGCCTCCACGTCGGCCAGCGTGAGCCCGGTATGCAGGCTGCGCACCCCGCAGGAGATGTCGAAGCCCACTCCGCCGGCCGACACCACCCCGCCCTCCTCGGCATCGAAGGCCGCCACCCCGCCGATCGGGAAGCCATAGCCCCAGTGCGCATCGGGCATGGCGTAGGCGGCCTCGACGATGCCCGGCAGGCTGGCGACGTTGGCGATCTGTTCGCCGACCTTGTCGTCCATCGCCTCGACGAGTTCTTGCGAGGCGAAGATCACCCCCGGCACACGCATCGCCCCACGGGCCGGCAGTTCCCATTCGAAGGGACCGCGCTGGCGGAATTGCGAGAGGTTCATGGCGCTCTCCTGCAGATAGCGATCTGCCTGACTATAGGCGAGCGTCCGGGATGCGGCCGGACCGGTCATCGACCGCCATGGCCGCGATCCGCGCGGGGGGATCGGCCCCCGCCGCTCAGCCCTCCAGCCGCTGTGCCAGATAGGCCAGCAGCGCATCCAGGCTGCCCAGGCGCTGGTAGTCGGCCTCAGGGATGCTCACCCCGAGGCGCTGGTGCAGGGCGGCGAGAAAGCGCAGCCAGTCCATCGAGTCGAGGTCCACCTCGTCGCGCAGCGGACGCTCGCCGCGCAGGGTGGCAGGATCGACTTCCGGGGCGATGCCCTGCAGGGCTTCGAGCACCTGCCGGCGGATCTGTGCTTCGTCCATCTTCGAATCCTCACAGGCTGTCCGGGGCTTGCAGCAGGCGGCGGATCTCGGCGAGAAAGCGCGCGCCGTAGTGGCCGTCGCTGGCGCGGTGGTCGGCGGCCAGGCTGAAGTGGGCAGTGGGCATCGCGCACAACCGGCCCGCCTCCACCCAGGGCCGTTCGGCGATGCGGCCGACGCCGACCAGCGCCACCTGCGGCGGGTAGATCACGCCGAACACGCTGTCCACGCCCTGGTCGCCGAGCTGGGTGACGGTCAGGCTGGCGTCGGCGAGCTCCGAGCTGCGCAGCGAATGGCTGCGCGCGCGCTGTACCAGATCGCCCAGCTCGTCCATCAGCTGGGCCAGCGGCTTGTCGGCGACGTCGTGCAGCGCCGGGGCGATCAGCCCGCCCTGGCGCAGGGCGACGGCCACGCCCAGATGAATGCCGGGGGCCGGGTGGAAAGCGCCGCCCTGCCAGAAACCGTTGAGCTGTGGGTAGTCGCGCAGGGCCAGGGCGATGGCCTTGAGCAGCAGCACGCCGGGCAGCAGGCGCCGCTCCGGCGCCAGCTCGGCGTTGTGCGTGGCAAGCCAGGCCATGACAGCGCCCAGGGGGATGGTCTCGCCCAGGTAGTAATGGGGAATCTCGCGCTTGGAACGGCTCATCGCCGCGCCGATGGCCTGGCGCATGGCGGCCTGGCGGTCGACGGGCGCGGCCTGCCTGGCGGCGGCCTCGACGTCCTCCAGGGTCACGGCGCCCTGCGGCCCCGTGCCGGACAGAACGCTGGCGTCGATGCCCAGCTCGGCGGCGCGCTTGCGGGCGGCCGGCGAAATCCGCGGCCGCCCGGTCGGCACGGCGGCCGGAACGGCGGCAGTCGGCACGGGCGCCGTCTCCGCGGACTCTCCCGGCTCCAGCAGGAGGGCGATGGGCGTGCCCACCGGTACCTTGTCGCCGGGCTGGATCAGCAGGTCGAGCACGTTGCCGTCCTGCCAGCACTCCACGTCCACCGCCGCCTTGGCGGTGTCGACCACGGCGACCACCTGGCCGCGCCTGAGCGCATCGCCCGGGGCGATCCGCCACTCGAGCAGGGTGCCCTCGTCCATGTCGGCGCCGAGGGAGGGCAGCTTGAATTCGATCATCGGTCCTCCGTGGGTGGCAGTGCGTAGGGTGGGAAACTGCCGAAGGCATTTCCCACCATCGAGCAGGGCCATGGTGGAAAATCGCTGCGCGAGTTTTCCACCCTACGGTTTTCGCCCCACGCTTCAGCCGCGGCCGAGCAGCTCCCTGGCCGCCGCGACTATGCCCGGCACCTGCGGCAGCGCCGCCTCCTCCAGGTGCTTGGCGTAGGGTACCGGCACCTCCTGGCTGCAGACCCGCGCCGGCGGCGCATCCAGCTCGTAGAAGCCCTGCTCGACGACCCGGGCGATGATCTCGGCGGCCAGGCTGCCGCTGCGCCAGCCCTCGTCGACCACCAGCAGGCGGCGGGTCCTGCGCACCGAGGCCATGAGCGTGGCGTCGTCCAGCGGGTGCAGCACGCGCAGGTCGATCACCTCGACGGAGATGCCCTCGCCCGCCAATTGCCCGGCCGCCGCCAGCGCCTTGCCCAGGCTGCCGCCGTAGGTGACCAGGGTCAGGTCCCTGCCCTCGCGGCGCACCCGCGCCGAATGGATGTCCACCGCCGCGCCCTCGTCCAGCACGCCCTCGAGGTTGTACAGCGTGCTGTGCTCGAAGATCAGCACCGGATCGGGGTCCTGCAACGCCGGCCAGAGCATGCCGCGGGCGTCCTCCAGGGTGGCCGGGGCGAGGATCTTCAGCCCGGGGATGTGCGCGTACCAGCCTTCCAGGCTGTGCGAGTGCTGCGCCGCCAGCTGGCGTCCGGCGCCGGTGGCCATGCGCAGCACCAGCGGCACCGAGAACTGCCCGCCGGACATGTGCCGCAGGGTCGCGGCGGTGTTCATCAGCGGGTCCAGCGCCAGCAGGCTGAAGTTCACCGTCATCACCTCGACGATCGGCCGCATGCCGCCCAGCGCCGCACCGATGCCGGCAGCGACGAAGGACAGCTCCGACAGCGGCGTGTCGCGGATGCGCTGCTCGCCGAACTCCTCGAGCAGCCCCTTGGACACCGCGTAGGTGCCACCGTAGCGGCCGACGTCCTCGCCCATCAGGAACACCCGCGGATCGCGGGCGAGCGCCTCGCGCAGGCCCTCGCGCAGCGCCTCGCGATAGGTGGTGCGGATCACGGCGTCCGCTCCGGGGTGTAGACATCGCGCAGCAGGTCCTCGACCGGCTCCAGGCTGCCCGCCTCGGCAAAGGCCACCGCGGCCTCCACCTCGGCCGAAGCCTCGGCCTCGAGGGCGTCGAGGCCGGTCTCGTCGAGCAGTCCCTGGGCCTTCAGCTGCGCACTGTAGGTGTGGATCGGCCCGCGCTTCTTCCACGCCTCCACCTCGGCCTTGTCGCGGTACAGCTCGGGATCGAACATCGAGTGGGCGCGGAAGCGATAGGTGCGGAACTCGAGAAAGCAGGGTCCGTGGCCGGCGTGCATCTGCTCGACCGCCATGCGGGTCGCCTCGTACACGGCGACCACATCCATGCCGTCCACCGAGCGGGCCGGCACCTTGAAGGCCTGGACCTTGGCGCACAGGTCGGTCTGCGCCTGCGAGCGCGCCAGCGCGGTGCCCATGGCGTAGAGATTGTTCTCGCAGCAGAACAGCACCGGCAGCTGCCAGAGCGCGGCCAGGTTCAGCGACTCGGCGGCGGCGCCCTCGGCCAGCGCCCCCTCGCCGAAGAAGCAGGCGGCCAGCCGCGTGCCGCCCTGCATGCGCTCGGCCAGCGCCAGGCCCACCGCCAGCGGCAGGCCGCCGCCGACGATGGCGTTGCCGCCGAAGAAGCGCGTCCTGGCGTCGAACAGGTGCATGGAGCCGCCGCGCCCGCGCGAGCAGCCCTCCCGGCGGCCGTACATCTCGGCCATGATCGCGTTCATCGACACGCCCTGCAGCAGCGCATGGCCGTGCTCGCGATAGGTGGCGACCACCGCGTCGCCCGGCCCCAGGGCGTGCAGCGCGCCGACCGCCACCGCCTCCTGGCCGATGTACAGGTGCAGGAAGCCGCGGATCTTGCCCTCGCCGTACAGCTCGGCGGCGCGCTCCTCGAGGCGGCGGATGCGCAGCATGTCGCGCAATAGCTGCCGGGCGAACTCGGCGGGATAGGGCACAGGCAAACTCATGACGGGTTCTCCAGGGTCGAGGTGTCGCCTTCGGGCAGGCCCAGCTCGCGGGCCTTGAGCAGGCGGCGCATCAGCTTGCCGCTGCGAGTGCGCGGCAGGCTCGGCAGGATGTCCAGCTCCTTGGGCGCCACCGCCGCGCCCAGGCGCCTGCGCGCGTGGCCGAGCAGCTCGTCGTGCAGCGCCTCGCCGGCCGCGAAGCCGCCCTTGAGCGAGACGAAGGCCTTCACCGTCTCGCCGAGCAGCAGGTCGGGCTTGCCGATCACCGCCGCCTCGGCCACCGCCGGGTGCTCGAGCAGCGCGCTCTCCACCTCGAAGGGTCCGATCAAATGGCCGGCGGACTTGATCACGTCGTCGCTGCGGCCGACGAACCAGTAATAGCCGTCGCCGTCGCGGCGGGCCAGGTCGCCGCTCAGGTACCAGTCGCCGGCGAAACAGCGCCGGTAGCGCTCCTCGCGGCCGAGATAGGCGCGGAACATGCCGGGCCAGGGCTGTTTCAGCGCCAGCTCGCCGACGGCCTCGTCACCCAGCAGCTGCAGCGTGCCGTTCTCGCGGCGCTCGACGATGGCCGCCTCGATGCCCGGCAGCGGCTTGCCCATGGAGCCCGGCTTGATCGGCATGGCCGCGGTGTTGGCCAGCATGATCCCGCCGGTCTCGGTCTGCCACCAGTTGTCGTGGATCGGCAGGCCGAGCACCTCCTGGCTCCACCACACCGCCTCGGGGTTGAGCGGCTCGCCGACGCTGGCGATGAAGCGCAGGTTCGGATAGCGGTGCCGGTGCGCCAGCTCGGCGCCGGCCTTCATCAACAGGCGGATGGCGGTGGGCGCGGTATACCAGACGCTGATCCGCTCGCTCTCGAGGATGACATACCAGCGCTCGGCGTCGAACTCGGCGCAGTCGACCACGCTGGTGACGCCGAGCAACAGCGGCGCGAGGATGCCGTAGGAGGTGCCGGTGACCCAGCCGGGGTCGGCGGTGCACCAGAACACATCGCCCGGGTGCAGGTCGAGGGCGTACTTGCCGGAGACGTAATGGGTCAGCGCCGCGCCATGCACGTGCAGCGCGCCCTTCGGGGTGCCGGTGGTGCCGCTGGTGAAATGCAGCAGCGAGGGGCTGTCGGCCGTGGTCGGGGCGATCGCGAAATCGTCGGCGGCCTCGCCCAGCAGGCGGTGCAGGTCCAGGGTGCCGTCCCCCTCCTCCACGGCGTCGCCCTCCTCGGCGTAGACCAGCACGTGGCGCAGCGCGGGCAGCTGCTTGCGGATCGCCGCCACCTTGCGCCGGTACAGCGCCGCGCTGGTCAAGAGCACCTCGCCCTCGCCCAGGCGCAGGCGGGTCTCCAGCGGCTCGGGACCGAAGGCGGCGAACAGCGGCGCGACCACGCAGCCGTACTTGAGCCCGCCGAGCACGCCCAGGTACAGCTCGAGGCCCCGGTTGCACAACACGAACAGCCGCGCGCCGGGGCGGATGCCGAGTCCGCCCAGCACGTTGGCGAAACGGCTGGTCAGGCGGCACAACTCGCCGTAACTGATCTGCTGGCGCTGGCCGTCGCGCATCAGCAGACGCAGGGCGACATGGACGCTGCGCGGGCCGGCGGCATGCCGGTCGACCGCCTCGAAGGCCAGGTTCAGCCCGCCGCCGGGCAGGCCGGAAAGGCCGGTCGCCTCGACCTGCCAGGAAAAGGCCGCGCGGGCCGCGGCGGTATCCGGCCAGTTGGGCACCTGACGCAGATCGGCGGGATTTTTCTCGATGATGGACGGGCGCATGGGCTTGCCCTCCGCGCGCAGGCTCGAACGAAGGAACGAGCGATCCTGTTTCAGCGTAGACCGCCACGGGCGCCGCCCGGCGACGGTGCGGCAGGACTTTGCCCGGCGGCTGGTCCAGACTGCTCAGACGGCCGCCCGCCCCTGCGGCGGCCCCAGCAACGGGAGAACCCGGGACCATGCCAGCCCCGCGCCACGCCACGGACCGGCCGGCCGTCACGGAGCGCCCGTGAGCGCTCAGGACGAGGTCATCGCCTTTCTCTCCCGGGCCGCCAGCTACGGCGCGCCCGACGGCCGCGTCGAGCGCATCGAGAGCCACGGCTCGCTGGTCTTCCTGCACGGCGAGCGCGCCTACAAGCTCAAGCGCGCGGTCGCCTACGCGGCCCTCGACTACCGCAGCCTGAGCAGCCGCGAGCATGCCTGCCGCGCCGAACTGCGCCTGAACCGGCGTACCGCGCCGCAGCTGTATCTGGACGTGCGCTCGATCAACCGGGCGGCGGACGGCGGCCTGCAGTTCGATGGCGCCGGGCCGGTACTGGACTGGGTGGTGATGATGCGGCGCTTTCCCCAGGCGGCACTGTTCGAGAACCTGGCGGTCGCCGGGCAACTGACGGAGACGCTGATGGATCGCCTGGGCGCGGAGATCGCCCGCTTCCACGCCGGCGCCGAGCTCACCCCGCAGTTCGGCGGCCCGGCGGCGCTGCGGCTGGTCATCGAGGAGAACCACCGGGAGCTCTGCCGCTACCCGGACCTGCTCGACCCAGGCGCCCGGAACGCCCTGCACCGCGCCGCGCTGGCCGCCCTCGACGCCCAGGCCGGGGAGCTCGACCGGCGCCGCCGCGTGGGCCGGGTGCGGCGCTGCCACGGCGACCTGCGGCTGGCCAACGTCTGCCTGCTCGACGGCCGGCCGACGCCCTTCGACGGCATCGAGTTCAGCGACCGGCTGAGCTGCATCGACGTGCTCCACGACCTCGCCTTCCTGCTGCTCGACCTGCAGCACCACGGCCTCGACGCCCTGGCGACGCGCCTTTTGCACAGCTATCTGGCGCATGCCGGCGAGCCCGAGGACTGCCGGCCGCTGCCGCTGTTCCTCTCCCTGCGCGCCGCCACCCGCAGCTTCACCCTGGCCTGCAGCGCCGGGCGCCAGCACGACCCGGCGCTGGCCGCCGACAAGGCCCGCCAGGCCCGCGCCCTGCTCGAGCGGGCCGCAGCCTGCCTGCGCGGCGATGGCCTGCCCTGAGCGCGCGAACGACAGGCCAGGCACAATGTCCATCCTCCACCGAATACAAGGAGTCCCCCCATGTCCACGGAGCATCCCCTGCTCTTCGCCCTTCACGGCAGCGAGGCCTATGCCGCCCGCGTCGCCGAGCACCTCGGCCTGAGCCTGGCCGCCCACGAGGAGCGTGAGTTCGAAGACGGCGAGCACAAGAGCCGCGCGCTGGAGCCGGTCGAGGGCCGCGAGGCGCTGGTCTTCCATGCGCTGCACGGCGACGACCGGCACAGCGCCAACGACAAGCTGTGCCGCCTGCTGTTCTTCTGCGCCGCCCTGAAGGACGCCGGCGCCCGCCGCGTGCAGGTGGTCGCCCCCTACCTGTGCTACGCGCGCAAGGACCGCCGCACCAAGTTCCAGGACCCGATCATCACCCGCTACGTCGCCGGCCTCATCGAAAGCTGCGGGGTCGACCGGCTGACCACCCTGGAGGTGCACAACGTCGCCGCCTTCGACAACGCCTTCCGGGTGCCCTGCCACAACGTCGAGGCCGCCGCGCTGTTCGCCGAGCACTTCGCCCCGCTCGTGGGCGAGGCGGAGGTGGTCGCGGTGTCGCCCGACGCCGGCGGCGCCAAGCGTGCCGAGCAGTTCCGCCAGGAGCTGGAGGAACGCCTCGGCCGCCCGGTGGGCAGCGCCTTCATGGAGAAATACCGCAGCAACGACCAGATCAGCGGCTCGCTGCTGGTCGGCGAGGTGCGCGGCAAGGCGGCGATCGTCGTCGACGACCTGATCAGCACCGGCGGCACCCTGCTGCGCGCCGGCCAGGCCTGCCAGGCGGCCGGCGCCACCCGGCTGTTCGCCGCCGCAGCCCACGGCCTGTTCACCGGCGGCACGGAACTGCTCGACAGCCCGGTGTTCGAGCGCATCGTGATCTGCGACAGCGTGCCGCCGTTCCGCCTGTCCGCCGAGCTGGCCGCGCAGCGCCTGGAAATCCTCGACTCGACCGCGGCGCTGGCCGCGCGGCTGGCCCGGGAATACCGCCTGGCGCCGATGGGGGAGCTGCCGGCATGAGGCGCCTGCCCGCCATCGGCGAGAGCGACCTGCTCATAGTGACTGACCTGCAGAACGACTTCTGCGCCGGCGGCACGCTGGCCGTGCCGGGCGCCGACGAGCTGGTGCCGGTCATCAACCGCCTGGCCGAAGCCTTTGCCCACGTGGTGCTGACCCAGGACTGGCACCCGCCGGGCCACCGGAGCTTCGCCAGCAGCCATCCTGGCCGCTGCCCCTTCGAAACCGTCCAGCTGGCCTGCGGCGAGCAGATCCTGTGGCCCGATCACTGCGTGCAGAACAGCCATGGCGCCGACTTCCATCCCGGCTTGGTCATCCCCCACGCCGAGTTGATCCTGCGCAAGGGCTACCGCGCCGAGGTCGACTCCTATTCGGCGCTCTACGAGAACGACCGCTGCACCCCCACCGGCCTGACTGGCTACCTGCGCGAACGGGGCCTGCGCCGGTTGTTCCTCGCCGGCCTGGCCACCGACTTCTGCGTGTACTACACGGCGCTGGACGCGCGCCTGGCGGGCTTCGAGACGGTGGTGCTGCTGGACGCCTGCCGCGCCATCGACCACGACGGCTCGCTGGCCGCGGCACTGACGGCGATGCGCGCGGCAGGGGTGGAGATCCTCGGGTAGGGCGGGTGCAACCCGCCGGACATGGCCAACGCCCGACGTACAATGGCGGGTTTCACCCACCTACACGAACTCGCAGGGTGGAAAACGACCGCCGGTCTTTTCCACCTGCCGGCCATGGAGGAGCTTGTGGTGGAAAACGCTGCGCGGTTTTCCACGGGGTGGCCATCCACCCTACGGTCCTGGCCCCTCACTCCCAACCTGCCTGCCGGTCGATCGCCGCGGCCATCAGGCGCAGCGCGTCGCTCACCTCCACCGGATAGGGCGGCGCCGGCTCCAGGTCCTGCAACGCCGGCGGCAGGCTGTCGAGCTGGTGCAGAGCGTGGGTGCGCACCGCCTCCAGCGCCGGCGAGGGCGCCAGGCGCCGGCCGCCCTGCATCACCGGCTGGATCAGCGCCTGTCCCTCGCCCGCCTCGCCCACGAGCATCAGGCTGTCGCCGCAGCAGCAGCCGGCCTCGTCGTAGCGCCGCCAGACCTGCTTGCGCCCCGGCCAGGTGGCCTTGCCCTCCGAGCGCTTGCGCCGCGGCTGGCCGGCGTACTCCTGCAGCTTGTAGACGCAGTCGAGGTAGGGCGCGTCGCTGGAAGTGTCCAGCCGGGTGCCGACGCCGAAGCCGTCGATCGGCGCGCCCTCGGCCACCAGCCGGCGCACCAGGTACTCGTCCAGGTTGCCGCTGGCGAAGATCGCCACGCCACCCAGCCCGCCGCGGTCGAGGATGGCGCGCACCTGGCGGGCATGCGCGCCGAGGTCGCCGCTGTCCAGACGCACCCCCTGGACGCGGATGCCGGCCAGGGCCA
The DNA here is from genome assembly GCF_009363155.1 of Azotobacter salinestris. NCBI lineage: Bacteria > Pseudomonadati > Pseudomonadota > Gammaproteobacteria > Pseudomonadales > Pseudomonadaceae > Azotobacter > Azotobacter salinestris. The sequence continues at coordinate 3,364,344 of NZ_CP045302.1, read as the reverse complement.
GGCGCGGGGCCAGCGCGACGACCCGCTGCGCGCCCGCCTCGGTGTCATAGGTGTCGATCAGCAGCACCACCGACTGCGGCAGGCTGCGGGCGAAGTGCTCGAAGGCCTCGGCCTCGTCGACGTGGGCCTGGACGAAGGAATGCGCCATGGTCCCGGCCAACGGGATGCCGAACTGGGCGCCGGCCAGCACCGTGGCGCTGGCGTGGAAGCCGGCCAGGTAACTGGCGCGGGCGGCCAGCAGCCCGGCCTCGGCGCCGTGGGCGCGGCGCAGGCCGAAGTCCACCAGGCGCTTGCCCGACGCCACCAGCACCACCCGCGCCGCCTTGCTGGCGATCAGCGTCTGAAAATGCAGCAGGTTGATCAGCCGCGACTCCACCAGCTGCGCCTCGGGCAGGGGCGCCGTGACGCGCAGGATCGGCTCGTCGGCGAAGAACGGCGTGCCCTCGGCCATGGCGTGCACCTCGCCGGTGAAGCGCAGCCCGGCCAGGTAGTCGAGGAAGGCCGGGCGGAACTGGCCCAGGCCGCTCAGCCAGTCCAGCTCGGCCGGGGTGAAGTGCAGCTGCTCCAGGTAGTCGAGCGCCTGCTCGAGGCCTGCGGCCAGGTAGAAGTTGCGGCAGGCCGGCGGCTGGCGGGCGTAGAACTCGAACACCGCGGTGTCGAGCATGTCGTGCTCGACATAGCCCTGCAGCATGGTCAGTTGGTAGAGGTCGGTGAGCAGCGCACCGGGGGCGGCCAGACGTGGCGGATCGAGCGGCATGGGCATTCTCCCGTGCAGTTGATGGCGGCCCGACGGCCGGTCGCCGCGGCCCGGCGCCGGCCGCCCCGGGCGGTCCAGACTGGAAGGGAACGCGGCAAGATCCGGGAGGCGCCCATGTCCAGCACCAGAGTCTTTCTCGCCGGCGACCTGATGACCGCCCGCGGCATCGACCGCATCCTGCCACATCCCGGCGATCCCCTTCTCCACGAAGCTTATGCCAGATACGCCGACGACTACGTGGAGCTGGCCGAACGGCGCAACGGCCCCATTCCCCGCCCGGCGGACTTCGCCTACGTCTGGGGCGTGGCCCTGGCCGAGTTCGAGCGGCGCCGCCCGGACGTGCGCCTGGTCAACCTGGAAACCGCGGTGACGACGCGCGGCTGGCCGGTGCCCAAGGGCATCAACTACCGGATGAACCCGGCCAACCTGCCGGTGCTCGCGGCAGCCGGCCTCGACTGCTGCGTGCTGGCCAACAACCACGTGCTGGACTGGGGCGAGGAAGGCCTGCTCGACACTCTGCACAACCTCGACGCCGCGGGCCTGCACCACGCCGGCGCCGGCACCGACCGCCAGCACGCCGAGGCGCCGGCGATCCTGCCGCTGGCCGACGGCAAACGCCTCCTGGTATTCGCCTTCGCCGCTGCGGACTGCGGCGTGCCGGATAACTGGGCGGCCGGCGAGCAGCAGCCGGGCGTCGCCTTCCTCGAAGACCTCTCGACCGAGAGCCTCGAGCGGGTGGCACGCTGCATCCGCGCGGCGAAGCGGCCCGGCGACCGGGTCGTGGTCGCCCTGCACTGGGGCGGCAACTGGGGCTTCAGCATCCCCGCCGAGCAGCAGCGCTTCGCCCACGCGCTGATCGACGAGGCCGGCGTCGACCTGATCCACGGCCACTCCTCGCACCACGTCAAGGGCATCGAGGTGTACCGCCAGCGGCTGATCCTCTACGGCTGCGGCGACCTGCTCGACGACTACGAGGGCATCGACGACCAGGAGGCCTGGCGCGGCGACCTGGGCCTCCTGTACTTCGCCGACCTGGACGCCGAGGGCCGCCTGCAGGCCCTGGAACTGGTGCCCACCCGCCAGTGTCGCTTCAGCCTCCAGTACGCCAGGGGCCAGGACCGCCAGTGGCTGCAGGGCGCCCTGATGCGCGAGTGCGCGCACTTCGGCTGCCGCCTGCACGACAGCGCGGGACAGGCCTTGCGCCTGGAATGGCCGGCGGCGGCCTGAGCCCGGTGGCGACATCGATGCTGCCTGCCGGTGGGTAACGCTGCGCGGTTACCCACCCTACGGGGCCCGCCCCCGCGCAGACTGGATGGCCTCCCCGTGGAAAACCCGCGCAGCGATTTCCACCGGCGGGCCCGCGTCCCGAACCGCGCCATAAGGGCAAGCCTGCCGACTCGTGATTTCGAATCACAGGTTCTGTTCCGCTTCCCCGGCTTAATGCCGCCGGTCGTTTCTCCGATACTGCCCGCCATCCCGGCCGTCCCCCGGCGACGGTCCCGATCTTCTATGCGGAGAAACTCCACCATGAAAATTCTGCTGATCAACGGCGGCCAGCGCTTCGCCCACTCGGGCGGGCGTCTCAACGACACCCTGCACGACGCGGCACGCGCCCAGCTCGCCGAGCTGGGCCATGCGCTGGAGGAGACGCGCATCGCCTCCGGCTACGACATCGAGACGGAAGTGCGGAAGATTCTCTGGGCCGATGCCCTGATCTACCAGATGCCCGGCTGGTGGATGGGCGCACCCTGGACGGTGAAGAAGTACCTCGACGAGGTGTTCACCGCCGGCCACGGCGGCCTCTACGCCAACGACGGGCGCAGCCGCCAGGAGCCGAGCCGCCACTACGGCAGCGGCGGCCTGCTGCAGGGCCGGCGCTACATGCTCTCCCTGACCTGGAACGCGCCGCAGGCCGCCTTCGACGCGCCGGGCAATTTCTTCGAGGGCCGCGGCGTGGACGGCGTCTACTTCCCCTTCCACAAGTCCCAGGAATTCCTCGGCATGCAGGGCCTGCCCACCTTCCTCGCCACCGACGTGATCAAGGCGCCCGACGTGGAGCGCGACATCCGCGCCTACCAGGCACACCTGAGCGCAGTGTTCGGCCGCCCGCAGGCGGACTAGGGCGCCTGCTCCTTTCCCGCCGGGGACAGGAAAAACGCTCCCGCGCCACGCCGAAAAGGCGCCGGCCGGCTGGCGCAAGGCCCGGCACCGGCTGATAGTTTCCTGAGGACCACGGCCCGGCCGGGGCGACGACAGGAGACGGACCTTGCACAGCGTGTTCAGCGAGTTCTCCCTGCTGCTGATGATCGCCGCCTTCGCCGGCGCCCTCTTCCTGCGGCTCAGGCAACCGGCCCTGATCGCCTACATCGTCGTGGGCATCCTGGTCGGCCCCTCGGTGCTGGGTCTGGTGACCAGCCACGACCAGATCGACCTGCTGGCGCAGGTCGGCGTGACCGTGCTGCTGTTCGTGGTGGGTCTCAAGCTCGATCTGCAGCACATACGCCATATCGGCCCCGTCGCCCTGGCCACCGGACTGGGCCAGTTGGCCTTCACCATCGTGTTCGGCTTCGTGCTCATCCTGCTCATGGGCAAGAGCCTCATGGAGGCCCTCTACGTCTCGGTGGCCCTGACGTTCTCCAGCACCATCATCATCGTCAAGCTGCTCTCCGACAAACGCGAGATCGACTCGCTGCACGGGCGCATCGCGGTGGGCTTCCTGATCGTGCAGGATCTCGCCGTGGTGCTCGCCATGATGGTCATGAGCGCCATGCGCGGCGACGGCGACGCCGCCCTGGCGGAACTCGCCCTGTCGCTCGCGCTGCGCATCGGCGTGGCTGCCGCCTCCCTGTACCTGCTGATGCGCTTCGTGCTGCCGAAGGTGGTGGCGATGATGGCGCGCTCCCAGGAGCTGCTGCTGATCTTCGCCATCGCCTGGGGCACCGGTCTTGCGGCCCTCGGCGAATGGGCAGGGTTCTCCAAGGAGGCCGGCGCCTTTCTCGCCGGCTTTTCCCTGGCCTCGACCCACTACCGGGACGCCATCAATGCGCGGCTGACCGGCATCCGCGACTTCCTGCTGCTGTTCTTCTTCATCGACCTCGGCGCCAAGCTCGACTTCTCCATGCTGGGCGACCAGCTCTGGCCGGCCCTGGCGCTCTCCCTGTTCGTGCTGATCGGCAACCCGCTCATCGTGCTGGGGATCATGGGCTACATGGGCTACCGCAGGCGGACCGGCTTCCTCGCCGGCCTGACGGTGGCGCAGATCAGCGAGTTCTCGATCGTCTTCGTGGCCATGGGCATCTCGCTGGGACACGTCGGCACCGAGGCCCTGAGCCTGACCACCCTGGTGGGGCTGATCACCATCGCCCTCTCGACCTACATGATTCTCTACTCCTACCCGCTCTACGAGTTCCTGGCGCCGCTGCTGCGGGTGTTCGAGCGCCGGCACCCGCACCGGGAGCTCGGCGCGGATCACGACCACCATTACGGCGAGCATCCGGACGTGATGGTCTTCGGCCTGGGGCGCTACGGCAGCCAGCTGGCGCTGGGCCTGAAGGCCGCAGGCCTGCAGGTGGTGGGCGTCGACTTCGATCCGGAAGCAGCGCGCGCCGCGAGCCGCAAGGGCTTTCCGGTGCGCTTCGGCGACGGCATGGAGACCGACTTCGTCGAGAGCCTGCCCCTCAAGAACACGGCCTGGATCGTCAGCGCCCTGCCCGACCTGCAATCCAATCGCGAACTGCTGCGGGTCCTGCGCGAACAGCGCTACGACGGCGGGCTGGCGGTCGTCGCGCGCGAGGAGTTCGACCACGCGGCGCTCAGGAAGCTGGGCATCGCCCACGTCCTCTACCCGATGAGCAACGCGGTCGACTATGCCGTGGGCGCCCTGACGAAACTGATCCGGCAAAGGGAAACCCGACCATGAAGACGCTTCATCACATACTTGCCGCCACCGACCTCTCGCCCCCCTCGCTGCATGCCGTGGATCGCGGCTTCCAGATCGCCCGCGCTACCGACGCCCGCTACAGGCTCATGCATGCCGCGGGGCTGGACGCCCGCGGTTCATTGCGGGCGTTGCCCGGCGAACAGGCTGCCGGCGTGTCCGGGAGGGCCGTGGATACCCGCGCTGGCGGACTCTCCGGAGGACGCAAGGTCCGTTCGTCGCGGAACGACCGGCCTGCGGAGACGGCTGCATGTCCTCTGGTCGGTTTCGGACCACGAGCGCCGGCAGAGTGTCGCGAAGGGACGGATAGTGAATGGGCGTTCTCGAAGCGAGAGTTGTCCTCTCGACGGAGGCCCTCATGAAACGACGCGACTTTCCAGACCACGTCGCCTGGAGCAAGGCCTGCATGAACGGGGACCATGCCCTGGCGTTCATCGTCACCCAGTCCCGCAGCCCCGAGTCGGAGCTGCATTTCCACCTCGTCTACGACGGCTCCCACTTCTCCCGGCTGTCGGAGGCCGACGAAGCGGCCGACGACGCGCTCGACAAGCTGGTGCAGATCGAGCGCGACGACGACCTGGTCTTCAGCTCGGCACGCTGCTGACCCGGGCCGCAGTGCCCGAACGGGCCTGCGGCCGCCGCCCAGGGCTGCTCAGACATCCACCACCGCCTGAGCCAGCCACTGGCCATCGGCCTGCCGCGTCACCTTCAGCTCGCAGAAGGACACTCCCTTGGCCTCCGCCGCCGGCTGGTGGCGCGCCACGTCCAAAGGCTCGCCCCAGGCCGTGGCGTGCAGCCGGGTGCCGTCGATCGCCAGCTCGAAGCGCGAGAACAGCAGGTGCCGGGTGGCCATCTCGAACACCAGCGCGTTCAGCCAGTCTACCAGCAGCAGTTCGAGATCCGGCGCCTCGCAGTCGACCGTCACGGCCTCGCGCGGCGCCACCGTGGCCGGATCGCAGATCGCCGCGGTCAGGGCGATCGCCGCCCCGGCGAAGGCCTCGGCCGGGGTCGCGCCGGTGCCGCGCACGCCGACGTCGGCTTCGTGGGAAAAGGTCTGCCAGGGCATGGGCCACGTACTCCTGTCGGGGGACTCCGGTCAGCCGCTCTCCACCGGGAAGCGGGCCAGGGAGCGGGAAAGCCGGCGGGCCGCCGTCCTCATGCCCGCTCCCGCCCGAGCAGCGCGCGCTTGCGCTCCACGCCCCAGCGGTAGCCGGACAGCCCGCCGTCCTGGCGCACCACCCGGTGGCAGGGAATCGCCAGCGCCAGGGCGTTGGCGGCGCAGGCCTGGGCCACCGCGCGCACCGCCTGCGGCACCCCGGCCAGCGCCGCCACCTCGCCATAGCTGAGGGTGGTTCCCGGCGGAATCTGCCGCAGCACTGCCCACACCCGTTGCTGGAAGGCCGTGCCGCGGACGTCCAGCGGCAGGTCGAGGCCGATTTGCGGCGCCTCGACGAAGGCGGCCACCCCGGCGATCAGTTGCTCGAGCGCGGCCTCCCCGCCGCCCGGCTGCGCCGCCGGAAAGCGCGCCTGCAGCTCGCGCCGCAGCGCCTCCGGCTCGTCGCCCAGCAGGATCGCGCAGACCCCGCGCCCGCTCTGCGCGACCAGGATGGCGCCGAGCGAACAGGCGCCCAGCGCAAAGCGGATCGCATCGCCGCGCCGCCCGGCGCTTCCCGGATGGTCCGTCACAGGGTCTGCCTTCGAGGTTTTCATCGTGCCTCCCGCCCCGATTTGCCGAGGCTGCATGAACTACTCTTGCCGAGTGTAGATGGCAGGCGCCCCCAGTGGTGTCGGGGCTGCGCCGAACCGCCTATCCCCGGAAAAACGAGACCGGATGGACCCGTCATGAATGCGTATGGACAGATCGATCAGGTTCGCCGACTGCAGGGCCGCTGGCTGGATGCCCTGGGCCTGGGCCCGCAGGAAACGCCGTCGCGGGTGGTGCTTTCGACGCCCGCCTTCACCCTCAAGGCCTATGGCACGGCCAAGCAGGACGGTCCGCTCCTGCTGTTGCTGCCGGCGCCGATCAAGCGCGCCTATATCTGGGACCTCATCCCGCGGATCAGCGTCGTGCAGCGGCTGCTGCAGCATGGCGCCGCCGTCCACCTGCTGCAATGGGAGCAGCCCGGTGCCGACGAGCAGGATCTCGGGCTGGCCGACTACGCCGAGCGCTGCATCCTCGACTGCCTGGAGGCGATCGCCGCCGAGCGCGGCCGGCGCCCGGCGCTCCTGGCGGGTCACTCCCTGGGCGGCACCCTGGCGGCCATCTTCGCCGCGCTGCATCCCGAACGGGTCGGCGGTCTCGTCCTGCTCGAGGCGCCGATTCAGTTCGGCACGGCAGCAGACGCCTTCACCCCGTTCGTCGCCCGTGCCCCCCACGCCCGGCAGGTCACCGCCCTGCTGCACGAAGTGCCCGGCTCCTTCCTGAGCATGGCGGCCGCCCGCGCCGCCCCGGACAGCTTCGTCCGGGCCCGCTGGACGGACTGGCTGAACAGCCTGAGCGACCGCGAGGCCCTGCAGACCCATCTGCTGGTCACACGCTGGAGCCTGGACGAGCTGCCGATGCCCCGGCGGCTGTTCGAGGAAGTCGTGGAGCTTTTGTACCGGGAAAACCGCTTCATGGGCGGAACCCTGAAGATCGGCGGGCGGCCGGCCACGCCGGCAGGCGCGAAGACGCCGGTCCTCAGCGTGGTCGACCCGCGCTCGCACGTGGTGCCACCCGATGCGGTGCTGCCGTTTCACGCCGCCGTCGGCAGCGGCGATGCGCAGCTGCTCTGGTACGAGGGCGACGTGGGAGTCGCCCTACAGCATGTCGGGGTGCTGGTCGGCAGGCGGGCGCACCGGGAGGTATGGCCGCACATCCTGCGCTGGCTGGACGCGCACGCCGAAACCGGCTGACCGCGGAGGCGCTCAAGACCGGCCATGGGGCGACCGGGCAAGCCCGGGGCCAGGCCGGCTCCGTCACCGATCGCTGTCGCTCAGCCTGATCGGCACCGGCGTTGGACGCGGCCCGCTGCCGATGTCGGCGCGCATGTCGGCCGGCGTCTCGAAGTCGCTGGCGGCGCCGCGCATGACCTCCACCGGGCGGGAAAAGCCGCTGCAGCGGCTGTAGTCGGCGATGTGCGCATGTCGGGGGCGGACATGCCGCTCGCTCAGCGCGCGAGCCGCCATGGCATCGACCATGGCGGTGCCCAGCACCACGGCCATCGCCGCCTTGACGTTGCCCTGCCGGGGGTTGTCCGCCGACAGGCCCGAGGCCAGGGTGGCCAGGTCCAGCGCATCCCCGGCCACGCGGCCCCAGAGCGCCGGCGTGGGATTCACTCCCAGCGCGCCGAGGCCGGTGAGGATCTCGCGGGCGCCGGCGGCGCGCACCAGCGTCTCGGCGCCCTCCATGCCCAGGGAGCGGGTCACCAGGCGCGGCGAGGCCAGCTCCAGCAGCCCCAGGCCGATACTGAAATAGCCCAGGCCGCGGGCGACCCGGTCGGAAGTGGCCATCGACGAGGTGGCGGACGTATGCGTGTGGTTCATGGCGTTCCCCTCAAGGCTTCAGCACGACCTTGATGCAGTTGTCGAGCTTGTCGCGGAAGACCCGGTACATGTCCGGCCCCTGCTCCAGGCCCACGGTGTGGGTGATGACGAAGGACGGATCGATCTGCCCCTCCTCGATGCGCCGCAGCAGGTCGTCGGTCCAGCGCCGGACGTGGGTCTGCCCGGTGCGCAGGGTGAGGCCCTTGTTCATCAGCGCGCCGAACGGCAGCTTGTCCACCAGCCCGCCATAGACCCCCGGGACCGACAGCACCCCGGCCGGGCGGCAGACGTAGATCATCTCGCGCAGCACGTGCGGGCGGTCGGTCTCCAGCATCACCGCCTGCTTGGCGCGGTCGTACATGGAGTCCAGCGAGCGGGTGGCGTGCGCCTCCAGGCCCACGGCGTCGATGCACTTCTCCGGGCCCTTGCCGTGGGTGAGTTCCTTGAGCCGCTCGAGCACGCTCTCCTCGTCGAAGTCGATGGTGATCGCCCCGCCGGCCGCGGCCATCGACAGCCGCTCCGGCACCCGGTCGATGCACACCACCTGGCGGGCGCCGAGCAGCACCGCGCTGCGCACGCAGAACTGGCCGACCGGCCCCGCGCCCCAGATCGCCACGGTGTCGGTGGGCTGGACGTCGCACTGCACCACGGCCTGCCAGCCGGTCGGGAAGATGTCGCCGAGAAACAGCACCTGCTCGTCGCTCAGGCTGTCCGGGACCTTGACGTGGGTGGTGTCGGCGAAAGGCACCCGCACGTATTCGGCCTGGCCGCCGGCATAGCCGCCGGTCAGATGGGTGTAGCCGAACAGCCCGGCGGTGGCGTGGCCGAAGGCCTTGTCGCCCAGTTCCCTGTTGCGGTTGCTGCGCTCGCAGACCGAGAAGTTGCCGCGCCGGCACTGCTCGCACTCGCCGCAGACGATGGTGAAGGGCACCACCACGCGGTCGCCCACCTTGAGCCTTTTCGTGTCGGCGCCGACCTCCACCACCTCGCCCATGAACTCGTGGCCCATGATGTCGCCGTGTTCCATGCCGGGGATGAAGTGGTCGTAGAGGTGCAGGTCCGAGCCGCAGATGGCGCAGCTCGACACCTTGACGATGGCGTCGCGGGAATCTTCGATGCTCGGATCGGGGACCGTGTCGTAGCGGATGTCGTTCTTGCCATGCCAACAGAGCGCCTTCATGGATGACTCCCCTCGTGATGGTTGTCCCGACAGCACGCGAAGCATCCCCCTCGCGCCTACCACCTGGCCGGGCCTCGGGCATCGCCGCATCCTCGGCGACGTTAGGGCTGGGACAGCGGGAAAGCGGCGAAAGGTTCAGGCGGGGGGATGGACTGCAGGGCCCGGGCCGGCCGGACCGGACACCGGGCGCAAGCCACAACGGCGGAGGTGTGCATGGACTTCGAGACGATCTCCATCGGCGGCCTGTTCACGATCACCGCCGTTCTCGTGGTGATCGCCATCGAGGCCGGCTACCGGGCGGGACATGTCGTCCACCGGCACCGGGAGAATGAAAAGGAATCCGCGGTTTCGACGATAGTGAACGCCAACATGGGGCTGCTGGCGTTCGTCCTGGCCTTCACCTTCGCCATCGTGTCCGGCCTGTACGAGGCGCGCAAGGCACTGGTGCGCGAGGACGCCAACGCGATTCGCACGGCGTTCCTGCGCGCCGACTTCCTGCCCGAGCCCGACCGCGAGCAGGCGGCGGAGCTGTTCGCCGAATACGTCGACCTGCGTGTGAGGCTGGCTCGGGAGCCCGGCCCCGACAGGCTCCGCCAGGGTCTGGTGCGCTCGGCGCGGATCCACCGGCAGCTCTGGGACATGGCGATCGCGCATGCCCGCACGGGCAGCAACCCGCCCATCCCCAACCTCTACATCCCCGCCTTGAACGAGATGATCCGGGTCCATGCACTGCGCGTGGACATCGCGCTGGAAAGCCGGCTGCCGCGCAGCATCTGGCTGGTTCAGTACACCCTGCTGGTCCTGGCCATGGCCGGGTTCGGCTACCAGATGGCCAATGCCGGCTCCCGGCGCTCCTGGGCGACGCCGTGCCTGGCGCTCTCGTTCGCCGTGGTGATCGCCCTGATCGCTTCGCTCGACCGGCCGATGAGCGGCTATTTCATCGCACCTCAACAGCCGATGGCGGATCTTCAGGCCGAACTGGCCGCGGCCATGCAAAGCCGCCAGCGGCGCCGGGACGAACCGGGCCTCGAATGAGGCGCTGCGGCCGGCACCCATGCCCCCGGCCCGGGCACGCTCGCCTGGCCGCCCCCGCGCTGCTCGCCAGCACGCTCTCCCGGGCGGCGCCGCCGGTAACCCGGCCTGAACCAAGGGGGCCGGATGAAATCTAGTCCTCGAGGGGCCCGGGCGCCTGGCGCAACTGGCGCGTTCTGACCTGTCGCACATCGACATCAAGGAGAGATTCGAATGAATGAGGATTTCACGCTCGTCCTGCTGATAGTGGTGGTCGTCCTGGTGGCCCTGGCCATCTACAACGTCTACCGGACACGCCAGGCGGAACGCGAGCATCCGCCGGGCGGCTCCTTTACCCAGGTGGGCAAGGTGCGCCTGCATTACCTGGAACGCGGGGAAGGACCGCCCGTGGTGCTGTTGCACGGCAACGTGGTGACCGCCGAGGACTATGTGCTGAGCGGGGTGTTCGACCGGCTCGCCAAACATCATCGGGTCATCGCCTTCGACCGCCCCGGCTACGGTTACAGCGACCGTCCGCTCGGCAGCCTGTGGACCGCGGCGAAACAGGCCGACCTGCTCGATCAGGCGCTCGTGCAACTGGGTATCGCGCGCCCGATCGTGGTCGGCCACTCCTGGGGAACGCTGGTCGCGCTGAGGATGGCCCTGGATCACCCCGAACACGTGGCCGGTCTCGTGCTGCTGGGCGGCTATTACACGCCGACCGCCCGGCCCGACGTGCTGCTCGCCTCTCCACCGGCGATTCCCATCCTCGGCGGCCTTCTCCGTTACACCCTGTCGCCGCTCATGGGCAGCGCGTTGCTGCCGCTGAACTTCAAGGCCATGTTCGCCCCGCTGCCGGTCCCGGAGCATTTCAAGCAGGAATTCCCCTACCGCTTCCCGGTCAGGCCGGGGCAGATCCGCGCCGCGGCCCAGGATGCCGTCACCATGATTCCCGCCGTGATGAGAATGCGCGGCCGCTATCATGAGCTCCGCTTGCCGATCGTGATCATGGCGGGCACCAAGGATCTGATCGTCAGGCATGAGCGACACGCCAAGTGGTTCCACGCGCAACTCCCCGGCAGCGATCTGCATCTGATCCCCGGAGCCGGCCACATGGTGCATTACGCCGTCCCCGAGCGGATCGTCGAGATCGTCGAGGGCATGACCGCCGGGGCGGTTGCCGCTCGCCAGGCGGATCGGGTGTCGGGCGAGCCGCTCGATGCCGGGCAGGTTCAGGCCCCGGCGTCGGAGCCGGCGAAGCCCCGGCAGGGCCGGACATGAGCCAGGCCGCCTGCGCGCGCCGGGCGGCCTCGGGCCTTCGGCTGCCGCAGGGAGCGGGGCCGGCGCGGGAACCGGGGCACGATCACGATCCCGGTTGCAGCGGTACCTCGACCTCGCGCCGCGCGTCGCCGCGCCGCACGGACAGCCGCACCACCTCCCCGGCCCGGTAGTCGTCGAGGATCGCCAGCAGCTGCTCGACCGACTCCACGGCCTTGCCGTTGACGGCGGTGATGACGTCGCCGGGCACGATGCCGCCGTCGCGGGTGAAGCCCACGCCCTCCAGCCCGGCCGCCTCGGCGGCGGAGTCCGGCCGCACGCCGAGGACGAAGACGCCCTCGATGCCGCTCAGCTCGGTGAGGCGCTGGTTCAGGCCGGTGTCCACCTGGATGCCGAGGGTCGGCTGCACGTACTTGCCGGACTTGATGAGCTCGGGCACGACCCGGTTGACGGTGTCCACCGGCACCGCGAAGCCGATCCCGGCGGAGGCCCCGCTCGGGCTGTAGATCGCGGTGTTGATGCCGATCAGCCGGCCGGCCGAGTCCAGCAGCGGCCCGCCGGAGTTGCCCGGATTGATCGCCGCGTCGGTCTGGATCAGGTGGTCGATCGCCGGGCCGCCCTCGCCGGCCAGGGTGCGGTCCAGGGCCGAGACGATCCCGGTGGTCAGCGTCCAGTCCAGGCCGAAGGGATTGCCGATGGCGAAGACCTTCTGCCCCACCCTGAGATCCTGACTGGAGCCCAGGGGCACCGGCGGCGGCTGCTTGAAGTCCACGCCGATCCTCAGCACGGCGATGTCGTGCTCGCGGGAGGTGCCCACCAGGGAGGCCTTGAAGGTGCGCCCGTCGGCCAGCTTGACCATGGCCTCGCTGGCGCCCTCCACCACGTGAAAGTTGGTCACCACATGCCCGGCATCGTCCCAGATGAACCCCGAGCCGGTGCCGCGCGGCACCGAGAAGACATCGCGGGTCCAGAAGTCCATCACCTGCGCCCGGGTGGTGATGAACACCACCGAGTTGCGGGACTTCTCGAACAGCTCGATGGTGCTCTGCTCGTCCGCCGCCAGGTCGCCCCGCGCCTCGACCACTCGTGGCGTGGAGTCCGGGTTGCCGCCGGACCAGCCGGAAAAGTCCGGCAGACCACGCCAGAGCACGGTCAGCGCACCGACCGCCAGCGTGACGCCCAGCAAACGGACGAGAAAGGGATCGCGCATGAAAGAACTCCTTGATTGCGGATTGACTCGGGCTTTCCGGGCGTGCGGCTCGGTACAGGACCGCGACATGGCCGGATTCCTGTCCCGGCGCCCTTGCGCCGGCGCTTGCCCGGCAGTCTGCGACGGCTCGGGCCGGGCCGATGATACGGGGGCCGGCCCATGGCCGGTATAGCGGCCGGCGTCCTGTCACCCGGCCCGGCGGGCGCGCCAGGCAGTCCCCGACGGCCGCTCCAGGCCATCGTTCAGGCCGCAGCGTGCGCCGGCTCATTTCCTCTTCCGCCGGCGGGTGAAAAGGCGAACCGCGGCTGGAAAACAATGCTTTTTCCAGCACGCATTCACAGTCGCCCGACAAGTTGCGCTTGCCTTCCGGCGAACTTTCAAGTTCTGCGTCATTGTTCCAGACGCTCACCCATCGCCTCGATTCCACCCATGCTCGCCACTGGTCGGAAAGCAGCCTGATAACCAACCATACAAACAGGATTCTTTTAATCTGTAACTATTCATTTATCCCGGACAGTTTCCAGCGTCGTCGAAAGAACATATATCTGTCGCACAATAAATACTCCGCAGGTAGTTCTAAGCGAATATCCATGCCTCGTCGCATTGCGCCACAAAAGTTCTCGGCGGATAAAATCAATACAGGAACAGTTTGATTTCCAATTGCCATTAAAACATGCCGAACCGCAGGCACGGGGCAGGCAACGGATACAGGAGAATGGCTCTATGAAGGGCTTTTCCGATTGAATGGCAGCCACAGAAGTAACATTCGGCTTATGAAAAGAAAGCTCTTTCGAAAGTTTCTGCTGTTATGCATGGGCAATGCACTGACCGCCATGGCGGACACTTCCGCACCGGCCAAATACGTGCAAGTCGAAGGCCAGTTGGTCGAAGGCGGCATCGTCTGCCCGCTCTTGCGCACCCGCGACGGTGAAGTGCTGCCGCTGACCGGCATCGGCCGCAGTGATTATCCCCCCTCCACCCGTCTGACGCTGAACGGCGTATTCGTCAGGGTTTCACCTTGCATGCAGGGAAAACGCACCCTGCAGGTGGAGCAAGTGCTGAAAGTCGAGGAGCCATGACATGAAGCCATCTTCCAGAACGAACTTCCCCCTGTTTGCGGAAGTTTTCCCGGAGCCGGCCGTACGCGTCCAGAACGCCCCGGTCGACGGACTCTACGGCAGCCAGTGGCACCTGGGCTTCATCGGCGCCGCGGGGTTCGCCGCCAGGCCCGGCGCCACCAACACGGCGGGCATCGAGCGCGTATGGAACGAGTACACCGGCGCGGGCGTCGCGGTGGGCATCTGGGACGAGGGGGTGCAGAGCGGCCACTGGGACCTCGACGCCAACTACGACGCCAGCCGGCACCTGACCATCGGCGGCACCCTCAACGACGGCCAGCCGCTGGACGCCAACCGGGGCCACGGCACCGCGGTCGCCGGGCTGATCGCCGCCGAGAACAACGGCGAGGGCGGCGTCGGCGTCGCCTACGGCTCCAGGATCACCTCGGTGCGCGTCTTCGGCGGGGAAGACGACCTGAACGCCAACTGGTCGCGCTACCTGCAGACCCTGGAGAGCCTCGGCCGGTTCGACGTGACCAACCACAGCTACAGCAGCTACCCGGACTTCGGCAGCTGGGGGGATGTCACCCGGCTCGAGGTGGCGGCCCGGGACGGGCGCGGCGGCCTGGGCACCCTCAACGTCAGGTCGGCCGGCAACTTCAACGTCGACGGCAACGGCGAGGAAGTGAGCGCCTCGCGCTTCACCGTCAGCGTCGCCGCGATCGGCAACAACGCCACGGGCAACGTCGCCAGCTATTCCAGCTATGGCGCCCATGTGCTGGTGTCGGCGCCGGCCGGCTCGGTGACCACCGACCTGCTGGGCGCGGACGGCTACAACGGCCTGCTCGCCGGCGACTACACCAACACCTTCGGCGGCACCTCGGCGGCCGGCCCGCTGGTGGCCGGGGTCATCGCCCTGATGCTCGAGGCCAACCCCGGCCTCGGCTGGCGCGACGTGCAGAACATCCTCGCCTACTCGGCGACCGGCACCGGCAGCCTCCACAACGGGACCCGCAGCAACGAGAACTTCGCCTGGAAATGGAACGGCGCCGACGACTGGAACGGCGGCGGCCTGCATTTCAGCGAGGACTACGGCTACGGCATGGTCAACGCCCTCAGCGCCGTGCGCATGGCCGAGGTCTGGAGCGCGCTCCAGCCCGCCGCCACCTCGGCCAACGAAGCCCGCATCGACAGCCGCATCGCAGCGAACGCGACCATCGCCGACAACGCCACCCTGGACTACGGCTTCACCCTGAACGACGACATCGACCTGGAGCACGTCGCCCTGACGGTCTCGCTCAACCACTCCGACCTGACCGACCTGCGCATCGCCCTGATCTCGCCGAGCGGCACGCGGCTGTCGCTCTACGACGGCAGCACGGGCGAGGCCAGCGACGCCGACGGCATGTTCACCTACACCTTCGGCGTGGACGGGCTGCGCGGCGAGAGCAGCAAGGGCACCTGGACCCTGCAGATCCGCGATGCGCTACCGGGCGACAGCGGCACGCTGCACTCGGTCGGCTTCAGCGGCTACGGCTCGGCGCCCGACAACGCCGATGTCTACCACTACACGGAGGAAGCCCTCGCCGTGCGGGCCCTGCCCGGCCAGAGCGAGCGCCTGACGCTGGTCGACGCCGATGGCGGCAGCGACTGGATCGATGCCGCCGCGGTGCTCCAGGACCTGTCGCTCAGCCTGGTGGCCGGACAGACCTCCACCCTGGGCGGCACCCCCTTCCTGACCATCTCCACCGACACCCTCATCGAGAACGCCATCGGCGGCGACGGCAACGACCGCATCGAGGGCAACGCGGCCGACAACCTCATCTACGGCATGCGCGGCGACGACACCCTGATCGGCGGCGAGGGCAACGACACGGCGGTCTTCCACGGCCGCGCCGAGGACTACAGCGTCAGCGAGGCCGAGGGCGTCATCACCGTGCAGAGCCTGTCCGGCGGCGGCACCGACACCCTGAGCGGCTTCGAGGGGCTGCTGTTCGTCTGATCTGCCGGGTAGGCGCCCCTCAGGCCTGGCGCGACGCCAGCGGGGCGGGGCGCTCGGCGCTCAGCACCAGGGCGATGCCGCCGAGCACGGCCAGGGCGGCGAGGCTCAGGCGCAGGCTCAGGGCCTCGCCGAGCAGCAGGGCGCCGGCCAGGGCGGTGAGGATCGGCACGCTGAGCTGGACGGTCGCCGCCTGCAGGGCGCCGAGGCCGCGCAGGGCGCTGTACCAGACGGCGTAGCCGAGCCCCGAGGTCAGCGCGCCGGAGAGCAGCGCATAGACGAGGCCCAGCGGATCCGGCCGGCTCTGCGCGACGAGAAGCAGGCCGAGCAGCAGGGCCAGGGGAATCGCGCGGATGAAGTTGCCGGCGGTGGCCGCCAGCGGGTCGGCACTGCCGCGGCCGAGCAGCGAGTAGACCGCCCAGGCCAGGCCGGCGAGCAGCATCAGCGCGGCGCTGCCCGGTTCCGGCGCGTCGGCCCCCGGCAGCAGCAGCGCCACCAGCCCGGCGAGGGCGAGCAGCAGGCCGAAGCTCGCCCAGGGGCCGAGGCGCTCGCCGTGCGAGAGGCCGTAGAGCAGCATGCCGAGCTGCACCGCGCCGAACAGCAGCAGCGCGCCGACGCCGGCATCCAGCTGCAGGTAGGCGAAGGAGAAGCCGGCGGCGTAGACGAACAGCGCGACGGCGCCGGACCAGCTGCCGCCCGCCCTGCCCTGCTGCCGCGTGCGCAGCAGCAGCCAGAGGGTCAGCGCGCCGGCGAGGATGCGCATGCCGGTGAAGCTGGCGGCGTCGATGCCCGTGTCCCTGAGGGCCAGGCGGCAGAGCAGGGAATTGCCGGCGAAGGCCAGCATGGCGAGGGTGGTGAGCAGCAGGGTGCGGGCGGTCATGGCGTCTCCGTGTGGAGTCCGAGGTTTTCCGCAGTCTAGCGCCTGCCGCTCCGGGTCATCCCCACACCTTCGCGGAGGCGTACCTCCGCCTGCCCTCCCCGCCGCACGCGGCTCAGGCGGCCGGTTCGGAAATCTCGATCAGGTTGAGGTCCGGGTCGCGCACATAGATCGAGCGGATCGGCCCGGTCGCGCCGGTGCGCATCACCGGCCCCTCGACGACCGGCCAATTCATCCGCTGCAGGTGGGCGATCACCGCCTCCAGCGGCTGGCTGGCGATGAAGCACAGATCCAGCGCGCCGGGCACCGGCAGGTGCGCCTTGGGCTCGAACTCGCGACCGCGCACGTGCAGGTTGATCTTCTGGTTGCCGAAGCGAAGGCCACGCGGCCGTTGCCGAAGGTCTCCAGGCGCATGCCGAGCACCTGGGTATAGAAGTGCGTGGTGGCCTGCGGGTCGGTGGCAGTCAGTACCAGGTGGTCGAGATGGTCGATCATCGGGGTCTCCTCGGGCGTGGCACCCGGCCGTCGGCCTTGCCGGGTGCGGCGGAATTGGCAAGCATGGGGCCGTCCCGCCCGGAGTCTGCCATGTCCCTGCCCGATCCGCCGATCCGGGCCTGCTGGTTGCCCTCAATAGGCCCCAATACACGGAACGTCCACTCCTGGCCGGTTTTTGCCTACTACAACAACTGGCCGTTTCGGGTTGACTTTTGCCCCTCGGCACCGACGGCTGTCGACCGATTCTGTTGAAAAAGTAGCTGCTTCCCCATGCCGTCGGCAGAATTGCTCTGTCAGCGAGCATGGGGGCGAACAGCATGATGGGACAGTTACCGGGAGGACAGCAGCGCCTGTTCTACTCGTTTAATCTGGAAGATCACGTCCCGGCCCAACACCTCCTGCGCAGCATCGACCAGTGCCTGGATCTCAGTGACCTGCGCGCCTACCTGGCGGATTTCTATAGCCCCATCGGGCGTCCCTCGATTGACCCGGAATTGATGGTTCGCATGCTGGTCGTCGGCTACTGCTATGGCATCCGTTCCGAGCGGCGATTGTGCGAAGAGGTACATCTAAACCTGGCCTATCGCTGGTTCTGCCGGCTGGGTCTGGAAGACACAGTACCCAATCACTCAACCTTCTCGAAGAATCGCCACGGCCGTTTCCGTGACAGTGATCTGTTCCGCTGGTTGTTCAATGAGGTGCTGCGGCGCTGCATGGCGGCCGGCCTGGTCAAGGGTGAAGGTTTCGCTGTCGACGCCAGCATCATCAAGGCGGATGCCAGCCGGCAACGTGGGGTAGCGGGAGATGAGGTCGATTGGCGCGATCCAGCGCTCAGCAGCCGCGCCGTGCGCGAGTACCTTGAGGCTCTCGATGAAGAAGCGCTGGCCGAAGCCCTCCCCAAGAAGATTTCGCTCACCGATCCGCTGGCTCGCTGGACCGCAGCGCCAGGTGGCCCGGCGTACTTTGCCTATTCCACCAACTACCTGATCGACACTCAGCACGGCGTGATCCTGGATGTGGAAGCTACCCCAGCGCATCGCACCGCCGAAGTCGATTCGACCCAAACGATGGTGGAGCGCGTCGAAGCGCAGTTCGACCTCACGCCAGAACGCCTCATTGGCGATACCGCTTATGGCACTGCCCCGATGCTGGCCTGGATGGTCGAAGAGAAGGACATCGAGCCGCACGTGCCAGTGTGGGACAAGACCGAGCGCAAGGACGACAGCCTCTCCAGTAACGACTTCTACTGGAATCAGGAGGCCAATGAATACCGCTGCCCAGCCGGCAAACCGCTACGCAGTGAATGGCGCGCCTTCACCCGGAAAAGATCGCGGGTGACCAAGGCCAACACCATCATCTACCGCTCCAGCCAAACCGATTGCGCTACCTGTCCGTTAAAAGCGAAGTGCTGCCCCAACACGCCGAATCGGAAGATCGTCCGCAGCATCCATGAGGCTGCCCGCGACGTGGCCCGACGCATCGCCAAAACACCGGAATACCTCGTCTCTCGCTGCGAGCGAAAGAAGGTGGAGATGCTTTTCGCCCACCTCAAACGGATCATGAAACTCGATCGCTTACGACTGCGTGGACTGACAGGTGCCACTGACGAATTCACCTTGGCGGCGATGGTGCAGAACTTGCGCCGCATGGCCAAGCTTTTGCCTCAAGGGCCACCGCTTAGGGGATAGGTACGTCTGCTGCGAGCAGAAACCCTCGGATTAACCCTCAAACCAGAGCAAGGACGCTCAGTGAAATACCGAAAGGCAACTTGAAGTGACTTGCAGCCACTTCGACAGCAGGCACACCTGAACGGCTGGCTGCCGCTGAACCTACTTTTTCAACAGAATCGACCCGAAGCAGACGTTCGTTTGCTTGCCAAGACTATCCTCTCAGCAAGCAAACTATTAATCCGGCAATACAATAGGGCATTTCTGTATTTTGGTTTCTCCTTGAAAATCAAGGATATATGCCGATACTAGTATGAGCCTTATTTGTGCTTTCGTATTGCCGGATTAATATGACTAACCCAACACGATGTGGAATCCTTCTTCTTGCCCAGGTGGCATGAAGTAACTTGTGATCAGGGCGAAATCCGCGTCACTTGTTTGAAAAGCATGATTGCCAGTGGAGTTACGAGAGCGTAAGCGGGCAAGACAGGTAGCATCATCTACATCAAGAAAATGGAGAACATGGTTTACCCTAGCCTGATCAGCCAGCGCACGTAACCACTGCCGATCTGAAACCGTGTTGGCTGGAAAGTCCAGTACAACACTAATCTCTGCGCGGAGCACATCAATAATGTGGCTTCCTAAGATTTGCTTCAGTCTTTTTGATCGAAGAACATAATCCGTAACGGTCTTAATCTCGTCAGGATAGAGCTGTCCTAGCCAGATATCTTCTGCTATCAATAACGTCGAAGGATGGCTGTAACCGTCCGGCCAAGTCATCTGGCTTGAACCCGCCAGGCTAAGAGATGGTGTCCACCTATTTATCGTGGACACCATTTCAAGGCTTTCAAGCGGGGAATCATGCAGCGACGTTCTTATTCCAAGGCCTTCAAGGCGCAGGTCGTGCAGGAGTGCAGCCTGCCCGGCAACTCGGTTGCCAGCGTGGCCCTGAGCCACGGCATCAATACCAATGTGGTTCATCGCTGGAGAAGATTGGCCGCATGCTCCCCGTCGACCGGGACACTGCCCGCCTTTCTTCCGGTGACGCTGGAGCCGCTGGTTCAGTCGGCGACTTTCGACCAGGCGGAGATCCGCATCGAGATTCCCCATCGCCGTACAAGCTTGACCGTGCACTGGCCGGCGGGCGATGCCGAAGGCTGTGCCCGGTTCGTCCGCGAGCTCCTGCAATGATCCGCATCGATGCCATCTGGCTCGCCACCGCGCCGCTGGATATGCGGGCCGGAACGGAAACGGCGCTGGCCAGGGTGGTGGCGGTCTTCGGTGCGGCGAAGCCGCACAACGCCTACCTGTTCGCCAACAAGCGGGCCAACCGCATGAAAGTGCTGGTTCACGATGGTTTCGGTGTCTGGCTGGCCTCGCGCCGGCTGAACCGGGGCCGCTTCGTCTGGCCGGGCAGCTGGCAGGGTGCCCAGTTTGAACTGAGCGCCGAGCAGCTTCAGGCCCTGGTGGTCGGGCTGCCCTGGCAGCGGGTCGGATCGGGGGCCGAAATCCGCCTTTTATAGTTGACCGTCAGGTGCCCCATGCCGCGCAATTGACCGAACGGCCTATCGCCGGGAGCGATCAAGGCAGGCACACTCGGCGCCATGACTTCTGCTTGCTTCGACCATCTGACTCCCGAGCAACTGCGCGAACTGGCGGCGCAGTTGACGCAGCAAGTCCATTACTACAAAACCCGCGGCGAGCAGCTGGCTCACGAAATTGCCGTCCTCAAGCGGCATCGGTTTGCCCGGCGCAGCGAGCAGCTCGGTGCTGCCCAGCTCAGCCTGCTGGACGATCTGCTCGATACCGATATCGCGGCCATCGAAGCCGAGCTCGAGGAACTGGCTCCAGCTCCCGCCGCTGCCGGGCCACGCCGGCAGCCCAGGCGCACGGCCTTGCCGCCGCAGTTCCCCCGCACGCTGATCCATCACGAGCCGGACAACACGCAGTGCTCCTGCGGCTGCCAGCTCAAGCGCATCGGCGAGGATGTCAGCGAAAAGCTCGACTACACCCCGGGCGTCTTCACGGTGGAGCGGCATATCCGCGGCAAGTGGGTCTGCGAGCGGTGCGAAACCCTGATCCAGGCGCCGGTTCCGGCCCAGGTGATCGACAAGGGCATCCCGACCGCCGGGCTGCTGGCCCAGGTCATGGTGGCCAAGTTTGCCGATCATCTGCCCCTGTACCGGCAGGAAAGGATCTTCGCCCGGGCCGGCCTGGCCATCCCGCGCTCGACCCTGGCGCAGTGGGTCGGCCGCTGCGGCGTACAGCTGCAACCGCTGGTCGATGCGCTGCGGGACACAGTCCTGGAGCAGAACGTCGTCCATGCCGACGAGACCCCGGTGCAGATGCTCGCGCCGGGCATGAAGAAGACCCAGCGCGCCTACGTCTGGGCCTACGTTCCCAGCCCGTTCGCCGAGCTGCGCGCAGCCGTCTACGACTTCAGCCCCAGCCGTGCCGGCGAGCATGTCCGCACCTTCCTGGGCGACTGGAAAGGCAAGCTGGTCTGCGACGACTTCGCCGGTTACAAGGCCTGCTTCGAGCAGGGCGTGACCGAGATCGGCTGCATGGCCCATGCCCGACGCAAGTTCTACGACCTGCATGTCGCGAACCAGAGCCAACTGGCTGAACAGGCCCTGCGCCACATCGGTCAGCTGTATGACGTCGAGCGCGAGGTACACGACTTGCTGCCCGATGAGCGACAGCGAATACGCCAGGAAAAAGCCAAGCCCATCGCCGATGCCCTGCACGGCTGGATGCTCGCCCAGCGCCGGTTGGTGCATGAAGGCACGGCCATCGCCAAGGCACTCGACTACAGCCTCAAGCGCTGGGCGGCCCTGGTGCGCTATCTCGATGACGGCATGCTCGCCATCGACAACAACGGGTGTGAAAACCAGATCCGCCCGTGGGCCATCGGCCGTGCGAACTGGCTGTTCGCCGGCTCGCTGCGCAGCGGCAAACGTGCGGCTGCGCTGATGACACTGATCCAGTCAGCGCGGTTGAACGGCCATGATCCGTATGCCTATCTGAAAGATGTGCTGACCCGGCTGCCAACGCAGAAGGCCAGTGGGCTCACCGAGCTGCTGCCGCACAACTGGATGCCTGCCAGCAAGGTGTAATCCCCAGCCGCTTACGGATGGCTAGCCAGTTTCGCAGCTAGAGTGGATTTGCCTGACGCAATCTTGCCGCACAGCAAGTGCAGCACCGCCCCTGGACTAGACATTAGCCTCGCCCCCCAGCAGATCCGTTCCATAAGAGTTATCGACGACACAGAGCCATTTGTCATCAGGATACCTGCGGAACACATAAGTGGCTCGGCGCGAGGTTTTGATAGCTGAGCCGTCTTTGTCTATCGCCTTTAGGGATGGTCTGAAGTAGTCATGTATTTCTGGCTGACTTCAGCCCCCCGCCGACTTTGAAAGCGGAGAATCGATCAAAAACGATCAGATCACCCGCTCGTTTCTGCGTTTTTTAGCTGCCGCGAGCACGTCGCAGCAACCGTTTCCCGCATTACAGGCGCACCTCTCCTGCATTCGCCAGTAAATATCGGCGCGCCATCCACAGATTCGACAAGGCGAACAGCGTCACCAACTGTGACGTGTTTTTGGCCAATCCCCGGAAGCGCACCTTGGTGTAGCCAAACTGGCGCTTGATCACGCGGAACGGATGTTCGACCTTGGCTCGTACCTGGGCCTTGGCCTTCTCGATCTTGTGGATCGCTTTGTATAAGGCGCTACGCTTGCCATGCTTCTTGTAGGTACTGCGCCGGGCCGCGACCTGCCAGATGACCTGCCGACCTTCATGCTCGGGGCGCTTCTCTACGCCGGTATAGCCCGCATCGGCACTCACTACGTTTTCCTCGCCATGCAGCAGTTGGTCGACTTGGGTGACATCTGCCACGTTGGCTGCCGTGACCACCACGCTGTGCACCAGACCCGACTCAGCGTCGGCACCAATGTGAGCTTTTGCGCCGAAGTAGTACTGGTTGCCCTTCTTCGTCGAGTGCATTTCCGGGTCGCGCTTGCCGTCCTTGTTCTTCGTCGAGCTCGGCGCATGGATCAGGGTGGCGTCGACAATGGTGCCCTGGCGCAGCGACAGTCCGCGCTCGCCCAGATAGCCGTTGATCACCTCCAGTATTCCCCCGGCCAGTTCGTGCTTCTCCAGCAGGCGACGGAAGTTGAGGAGGGTCGTTTCGTCCGGGATGCGCTCCAGGCTCAGGCCGGCGAACTGGCGCAGGAGAGTGGTTTCGTACAGCGCTTCCTCCATCGCCGGATCGCTGTAGCCGAACCAGTTCTGCATCAGGTGCACGCGCAGCATGGCTGCCAGCGGGTAGGCGGGCCGACCGCCTTCGCCCTTGGGATAGTAGGGCTCGATCAGGGCGATCAGCCCCTGCCACGGCACCACCTGGTCCATCTCGAGCAGGAAGCGCTCGCGGCGGGTCTGCTTGCGCTTGCCGGCATACTCGGCATCGGCGAAGGACAGTTGCTTCATCGGGAAACTCGGACAAGGGAGCGGGTGTATTTCACCAGAATCGGGAAGTCTTTTTCAGGATTTCCTTAGGTGCGTTTCCATGATGACCAAAGCCACATCCGCACCTTCTATGATTTCCACTTCACCCTGAGTCACTATCAAGCTGTGGTTGAAGTGGTCTGCGATAGCAATAAAAGCACGCCTGATCTGTTCTTTCCCTTTAGCCTGTAAACCAGGCTTGATGACCAAAGTGGCATCGTCAGCATAGAAATCCATTAATGCATCGAAATCTTCTGCCGTAATTGCTCGATCAGCAGCTTCGATAAGTTGCTTGACAGCGTGGGGTGCCTTGCTCATTCCAGTCTCCTTCTGTGGAGCCTCGGAAGGTCGGTTTTGGAGGCCCGCCTTTCGAGGCGGGTAAAAGCAGAGATGAACGCTAACCCACCATCAACTGGACGGTGGTAATAATAAAAATGAAGAAACTAAGTGCGCTCATACGGATACGCTAACAGATGCTTTAGCCAGCGAAAAGAAGATGTTCAATGACTGCTCCTGGCCGCTTGTTGCCTCTCACAACGAGCCGGCTGAGGATGCGTAGCCTCGTCGATGCCCCCATCCTCCCGGTCATCCCCGGATGAAACGCTATTTTCGAAACTCTACTTCCCGCCGTCACAATCCTTCGCCAAGCTGACCCCGAAGCCCCGTTGCGCTCTCGGGCACTCTCGATCATCGCGACGAAGTCTTTCGCCCCCCAAGCAGCGCCCTAACCCTCAGCCCCTTCGCGCAGCAGGAACTGCCACAGCTCGCGCGCCTCGGGCAGCAGGGCCTGCTCCGACTTCACCCCGACCCACAGGGTGCGGCTGGCCCAGTCGTCGGTCAGCGGGATGGCGCGCAGGCCGGCCTTCAGGCGTTCGTCGTGCACCGCGCCCTCGGGCACCACGCCGATCCCGAGCCCCGCCTCGACCATCCGGCCGATGGCGTCGAAGCTGCCGACCTGCATGCGCAGGCGCAGGATGCGCTGCGCGGTCACCGCCGAGTCGATCAGCAGGCGCAGCAGCGAGGTGCCGTGGGCGAGGCTGA
This sequence comes from Azotobacter salinestris, assembly GCF_009363155.1. NCBI lineage: Bacteria > Pseudomonadati > Pseudomonadota > Gammaproteobacteria > Pseudomonadales > Pseudomonadaceae > Azotobacter > Azotobacter salinestris. The sequence continues at coordinate 3,339,803 of NZ_CP045302.1, read as the reverse complement.
TGTAGTCGTAGGCCAGGGTGTCGACGAAGGCGATCCGGCCGAACTTGGCCAGCGGATGCCCGACCGGCACCAGCAGGACCAGCCGGTTCTGCCGGTAGGGCCGCAGCTCCAGGGTCGGCGCCGGCACGTTGTCGGCGAACACCCCCAGATCGATCCGCCCGCTGTCCAGCGCCGCGATGATCTCCTCGCTCAGCCGTTCCTCCAGGTTGATGCGCACCTGCGGCCGCTCGCCGAGGAAGGCCGCTAGGTCGTGCGGCAGGAACTGCAGCACCGCCGAGGTGTTGGCCCACAGGCGCAGGTGGCCGCGCACGCCGGTGGCGAACTCGCCGATGTCGGCGGCCATGCGGTTGACGTTGTCGAGGATGGTGCGGGTGTGCTCCAGCAGCTCCTGGCCGGCCGGGGTCAGCTCCAGCCCGCGCGGCTGACGGACGAACAGCGGGCAGTCGATGGTCCTTTCCAGATCGCAGATGCGCTTGCTCACCGCCGACAGGGTGAGGTGGGCGCGCTCCGCCGCCCGGGTCAGGCTGCCCAGCTCGGCGGCCAGCAGGAAGACCCGCAGGGACTGCAGATCGAAATGGAGGGGATTGGTCATGACTGCTGCAAGCTCCCGAAGGCTGTGAAACCGAACATACGCCGAACTCCGCGCGGAATCTCATCCCCGCGTACTCCGGCGGATGGCCGGCGGCGAAATCGAGAGTCGGCGGGTAGACGGTCGAGGAAATGAGGCTGCCGGGCCGGTGTATGAGGGCACGCCACGAAGGCACGCCGGATGGCGGAGCGATCCGCCGGTCCCGGCCCGAAAGGTACGAACGTCCCATATGAAGGGAGGCAATGTCCAGCCGACCGGACACGGCAGGCGGGCGGCCCCGCGATGCGACAGGTTCGAACATTATGGCAGCACGCACGTCGAAGCCCTCCAGGGGGCGATGCTCGCCCTGCCAGCCATGCCCCAGCCCGGCCGTCGGACAGACGCGCCGCAACCGGCTGGATAACCAGACGAGAAGGAAGACCGCCGATGCAAAGACTGCAGACTACGCTGGGCCTGGTCGCCGCCATGCTGCTTGCAGGACAGGCCGACGCCGCGGCCGCGGACCCCGCAAGCACCGGGCCGGTATTGTTCAGACCCGCCAGCCCGGGTCCGATCCAGGCCGACTACCCGCTGTTCGCCGGCGAGCGGCAGCGCATGACGGCGCTGGTCGAGGCGGCCAGACGCGCCGGAATCGACGTGCCGGTGCCGCGCGACCCCGGCGGCGGTTCCACCCACGAGCAGCACAAGCGCAACTACATGGCGATCCACGGCGCCGGCCTGCTGTACCGGGTCACCGGCGACGCCGCCTATGCCGACTACGCGCGGCGCCTGCTGCTGGAGTACGCGAAACTCTATCCGACCCTGGGGCCGCACCCGGCCGCCAGCGGCGACTCGCCGGGACGGCTGTTCTGGCAGAGCCTCAACGACAGCGTCTGGCTGGTCTATGCGGTGCAGGGCTACGACGCGATCCGCGACACCCTCTCGGACGAGGACCGGCGGACCATCGACGAGCAGGTCTTCCGCCCGATGGCGGCCCTTCTCTCCGAAGGCCAGCCGCAGGTCTTCGAGCTGATCCACAACCACGCGACCTGGGCCTGCGCCGCGGTCGGCATGACCGGCTACGTGCTGCGCGACAACGAGCTGGTGGCCAGGGCGTTGAACGGTCTCGACAAGAGCGGCCGCACCGGCTTCCTGCGCCAGGTCGAGCAACTCTTCTCGTCCGACGGCTACTACACCGAAGGCCCCTACTACCAGCGCTACGCCCTGCTGCCCTTCGTGGTCTTCGCCCAGGCGATCGAAGCCAACGAGCCCGCGCGCAAGATCTTCGCGTACCGCGACGGCGTGCTGCTCGAGGCGATCCGCAGCACCGTCCAGCTCACCCAGGGCGGCCATTTCTTCCCGCTCAACGACGCCCTGCTGGACAAGAGCCTGAAGACCGACGAGCTCTACCAGGCCATCGCCATCGGCTACGCCGCGACCCGCGACCCGGCCTTCCTGTCCGTCGCCCAGTGGCAGGGACGCACCACCCTCACTCCCGAGGGGCTGCTGGTCGCCCGCGACCTGGCCGAAGGCAAGGCGCAGCCCTTCCCCTTCGCCTCCCGGCTGTTTCGCGACGGTCCGGCGGGCGATCGCGGGGGCGTTGCGGTGCTGCGCGCCGGGCCGGGCGAGCGGGACCAGACGCTGGTCGTCAAGAACAGCGCCCAGGGCATGGGCCACGGGCATTTCGACAAGCTGGGCTGGATGCTCTACGACGACGGCGCCGCGGTGGTCACCGACTACGGCGCGGCGCGCTTTCTCAACGTCGAGTCCAAGGACGGCGGCCGCTACCTCAAGGAGAACCAGAGCTGGGCCCGGCAGACCGTCGCCCACAACACCCTGGTGGTCAACGAGACCAGCCACTTCGACGGCCAGTGGAAGGTCGGCGAGAAAACCGCGCCCCGCCAGCTGTTCTTCTCGGCGGACGGGCCGACGCGGGTCAGCACCGCGGAGGTCGAGGGCGCCTATCCCGGGGTGCGCTTCCGCCGCAGCCTGGCGCAGGTGGAGATCGACGGTCTGGCCAGCCCCGTGGTGGTCGACCTGCTGCGCGTCCAGGGCAGCCAGCCGGCGCGCTACGACCGGCCCCTGCACTACGCGGGACACATCACCGAGGTGGGCTTTCCGCTGCAGTCGAACCCGGCCGAGCGGCCGGTACTGGGCAGCGCCAACGGCTACCAGCACCTGTGGGTGGATGCGACCGGCACGCCGCAGACCGGCAACGCGACCCTGACCTGGCTCAACGGCGAGCGCTTCTATACCTACCGCCTGCTGCCCGCCGCCGGGACGCAGGTCATCCTGGCCGAGAGCGGCGCCAACGACCCGCACTTCAACCTGCGCCGCGAGCCGGTGCTGATCGAGCGCCTGGAGAACGCCACCGACGCCACCTTCGTCGCCGTGCTCGAGCCGCACGGACGCTACGACCCGGCTGCCGAGACGGTCACCGACAGCAGCAGCCGGATCGCCGCGCTGCGCCATATCCGCGCCGCGGATGCCGATCTCGTCGCGCTCGAGCTGCTCGACGGCCGGACGGTGACCCTGGCCATCGCCGACGACACGGATGCGGCCAAGGCGCATCGAGCCGAGCTCGACGGCCAGCCGCTCGAATGGAGCGGCCATGTCGGCCGCTTCGACGGTCCGGCCGCCGAGGAAGGGCCGCAGGCGCTGGCCGTGCGGCCGCAGCCGTAGCGGCGGGCGCCGCCGCGGTGCGGTCTGTCAGTCGAACCAGACATCGCCCTGCTGGGCGAGGCCATCGGCATTGCCGGCCCACAGCCCGGCGTGGCCCGGCGCATCGATGAAGCCGCCGACCTCGAAGGGCACAGGCGCGAAGAGCGGGCGCAGGCCGCGGTAGGCGAAGCGCTGCAGGCGCACGCCGGGATTGGCGCGACAGAAGGCGCCGAGCACCAGGGTGGCGATCAGCGGACCGTGCACCACCAGGCCGGGATAGCCCTCGACTTCGGTGGCGTAGGGCCAGTCGTAGTGGATGCGATGGCCGTTGAAGGTCGCCGCCGAATAGCGGAACAGCAGCGTGCTGGTCGGCTCGACGCGCTCGCGCCAGCCGCCCGGCGGCACCGGCTCGTCGGAGCGGGTCCTCGGCGGGCTTGGCTCGCGGTAGACGATGTCCTGCTCCTCGCGCAGCGCCAGGCGGCCGTCCTGGTGGTACTCGTGACGCAGCGTGACGAACAGCAGGGCGCCGCTCCTGCCGGCCTTTTCCTCAATCGTGGCGATGGTCGACATGCAGCTGGCCTCGCCGCCGACCCGCAGCGGCTCGAAGAACTCCAGACGCCCGCCGCCCCACATGCGGTTGCGATCGTCCGCCGGCGGCAGGAAGCCGCCGCGCGCCGGATGCCCGTCCGGGCCGAGACCGGCCCCGGGCACGGGTTCCTGGAAGAACGCCCAGTGCCACAGCGGCGGCAATGGGTGGCCATGGGCCGGCGATGCCTCGCCGAGCGTCGCGGCGAGGCGCCCGATCAGGTTGAGGGTCAGCTGGTCGTGGACGGTCTGGCTGTGGCCGATCCAGGCGGAAAGGTCGATCGTGCTCATCGCGCTTCTCCTGGTTGGTGTCGTGCTGTAGGGCCCCGCCGGGGCGAGGGCCGGGTGCTGTGGCAGGGTCGGCTCATCCCCCCAGCAGGCTCCTGAAGGCCAGGAACAAGCCCGCGAGGGAAACCACGAGCCCGGCGAGAACGACATAGCCGTCCCTGGCGGTGAGTCCCAGGCCGAACAGGCCGATGGCGGCGAAGGGAATGCTACTGGCGAAGGGTAGCAGCTCCAGTGGCGGGACCGAGGCCGCCAGCGTCAGGCAGAGCACGGCGAGGATCCGCACGAAGGACTTCTCGGTCGCCCAGCCCAGGCGCGGGCGGATGACCTTGTCCAGCCAGCGCATCGCGGGCTTGATCCGCTTCAGCCCGGACTGCAGCTTCTGCCCGCTGACCGCGCGGTTGCGCAGCAGGCCCGGTATCCAGAAGCGCTCCTGCCCCAGCAGCATCTGGATCGAGCACAGCGCCACGATCACCGCGAGCAGGGTGGGCAGGCCCGGCACGCCGCCCAGCGGGCTGATCTCGCACACGGCGGCGATGAACAGGAAGGGCCCGAAGCTGCGCTGGCCGATCCGGCCCTGGATGTCGCCGATGGACACCTTCTCCCCTTCCCTCTGCCTGCCCAGATCGATGACCCCATCGATCACCGCCTCGAGGCTCTGGGGCTCCTTCTTCTGCTCAGCTGCCGGCATGGGCACCTCGACTTTGCACTGGTCGGTTGTTCGGCTGGCCGGGAAACCCGGGCGCGCGGCGCGGATCGCGGGACGGCGGCCGAGCCGCTCGCCCCCGGCGCGGGCTCATCCAAAGAGCTGCTGCCTGCGCCGCAGCCAGCGGTAGCCGTAGCCGCGCAGGCGCAGATACAGCGGATGGCCCTGCGACTGCTCGTACAGGCTGTCGGCGAGGATGTCGGCGAAGTCCTGCAGGTCTTCCTCCTGCACCTGCACCTCGACCTCCTCCGCCGAGAGATTGGCCAGCATCAGCAGGGTCGAGTCGCCGTCGTAGCGGATGGCGAACACGCTCGGGCAGTCGACCCTGACCGGGCGGTAAGTGCCGGAGCCGATCTCGGTGAGACCGATGCGCGTGCGTATCATGTTGCTGGTATGCGCCAGCAGCGAGTCGCTGACGAGGCTCTGGGTGTAGACGTTGACCGTGCCGTAGGCGAACGGGCCTTCGGCGATCGGCGGGGCGACCAGCGCTTCGGGACGTGCGCAGGAGAAACCGCCGTTGGGCTCGTCGGACCACTGCATCGGCGTGCGCACCGCCAGGCGCTCGGGCAGCGAGAGGTCGTCGCCCATGCCGATCTCCTCGCCATAGCGCAGGATCGGCGTGCCCGGCAGGGAAAACAGGATGGCGTTGGCCAGCGCCAGGCGCTGCTGGTCGCCGCCCAGCATCGGCGCCAGCCGGCGGCGGATGCCGCGCCCATAGGCGCGCATGTCAGGGTCCGGGGCGAAGGCGCGCATGACCTCCTCGCGCTCGGCGTCGCTCAGGCGCTCCAGGTCGAGCTCGTCGTGATTGCGCAGCCACACCGCGTACTGCGCCCGCGCGGGCGGCACCGGCTGGCTGGCGACGGCGCGGTGCAGGGGCTCGGCCTCGCCGCGGGCCAGGGACAGGTACAAATGGTTGTTCACCCAGAAATCCAGCAGCAGGGTGAGCCGGTCGCCTGCGCCGAAGTAGTGGACATAGCCCTCCGGCTCGATGTCCACCTCGCCCATCAGGATCGCCTCCGGGCGGCGCAGGGTGGCGAAGTCGCGCAGGTGGTCGAGCAGCCAGATGCCGTCCTGCACCTTGCCGCGGCCGGCCTGCTCGATCAGGTGCGAGGCGGCGTCGACGCGAAAGCCCGAGACCCCCAGGCGCAGCCAGAAGGACATGATCCGCTCGATTTCCTCGATCACCTGCGGGTTAGCCAGGTTGAGGTCCGGCTCGTGGCGATAGAACAGGTGGCGGTAGTACTGGCCGGCCTCCTCGTCCCAGCGCCAGACCTCCTCCTCGACGGTGGGAAAGATCGGCTCGACGTCCGTCTCCAGCGGCGTGTCGGACCATATGTAGTAGTCGCGGTAGCGCGAGTTGCGGTCCCGGCGCGCCTGCTGGAACCAGGGATGCTGGTCCGAGGTGTGCTGCACGACCAGCTCGAGGATGACGTGCAGGCCCAGCTCCTCGGCCTTCTCCAGCAGGGCGACCACGTCGGCCAGGTCGCCGAAGCGCGGGTTGACGGCCATGTGGTCGCTGACGTCGTAGCCGGCGTCGCGGAACGGCGAGGCGTAGATCGGCATCAGCCAGATCGCCGTGGCGCCCATCCCGCGCACGTAGTCCAGGCGCTCGGTGACGCCGCGCAGATCGCCGCAGCCATCGCCGTCGCTGTCGCGGAACAGCGAAGGATCGATCTGGTAGATCACCGCGTTGCGATACCAGAGTGGTCGCATGTTCAGCCCTCCCTCGGCTTGAGGATCAGTGCCTGCTCGGCCGCCAGCGTGCCGCCGAAGGACGCGCCGTCGCCCTGGCCGTCGCTGGCGATCTCGACCTGCCAGTCGCCGGCCAGGGGAAAGGCGTGCGGCCGCCCGGCGAAGTTGGTGCAGACGAGGCGCAGGTCGCTGCCCTGCTGCCTGCGGTACGCCAGCACCTCGGGATGCGAAGGCAGCTCCTGCCAATCGCCCAGCCGCAGCGCCGGGCTGGCGCGGCGAATCGCCAGCAGCCGGCGGTAGAGCCGGAGCGTCGAATGCTCCGACGCCTCCTGCGCCTCGACGGACAGCGCTGCGGCATCCGGCGGAAACGGCAGCCAGGGCCTGGCGCCGCTCCAGCCGTGCGGCGGCTCGCGCAGCCAGGGCAGCGGCGCGCGGCTGCCGTCGCGGCCGCCGGGATCGACCCGGGTCTGCGGCGTGACCTGCACGTCCTCCAGCCCCAGCTCCTCGCCCTGGTAGACGAAGGGCGTGCCGCGCAGCGTCAGCAGCAGCACCGCCGCTGCGCGCGCACGGCGCAGCGAACCGCCGTAGCGGCTGCGGTGGCGGCTGCTGTCGTGGTTGGACAGCACCCAGGTCGGCCAGGAGCGGGCCGCGCCCAGCAGGACCTCGACCTCGCGGATGCACAGGCGGAAGGTCACCGCGTCCCAGAGGGCGTCCAGCGGCAGGAAATTGAACGCCATGTGCAGCTCGTCGCCGGCGCCGTAGTACTCGACGATCCGCGCGGTGGAGCGGATGTTGACTTCGCCGACCAGTACCCGCTCGCCGGGATAGCCGTCCACCAGACGGCGCAGGCCGCGCAGCAGTTCGTGACTGTAGGGCTGGTCGTTGATGTGCGCCATCACTTCGCCAGCCAGGCAGCGCGGGTCGTCGGCGAAGCGCGGGTCCTTGCCGATGCAGTGGGCCACGTCGATGCGGAAGCCGTCGACGCCGCGCTCCAGCCAGAAGCGCAGCACCCCGTGCATCGCCTCGACCACCTGCGGGTTGTGCCAGTTCAGGTCCGGCTGCTGCGGCAGGAAGAAATGCAGGTAGTACTGCTGGCTGCCCTCGTCCCAGGTCCAGGCGCTGCCGCCGCCGATCGCCGCGCGCCAGTTGTTCGGCTGGTCGCGCCAGAGGTACCAGTCGCGCTGGGGGCTCGTCCTCGAGGCGCGCGACTCGACGAACCAGGGGTGCCGGTCGGAGGTGTGGTTGGGCACGAAATCCAGCAGCACGCGCAGACCGCGCCCATGGGCCTCGGCGAGCAGGCGGTCGACATCCTCGAGGCGGCCGAACAGCGGGTCGACCGCGCGATGGTCGCTGATGTCGTAGCCGGCATCGGCCATCGGCGAGCGATAGATCGGCGACAGCCAGAGGGCGTCGACGCCGAGCCGCTGCAGGTAGTCGAGGCGACCGATCAGGCCCGGCAGATCGCCGATGCCGTCGCCATTGCCGTCGGCGAAGGAACGCGGATAGACCTGATAGATGACGGCACTTTTCCACCAGGGCGTCGCTGACGGCTCGTGCATGCGGATCGGTCCTCGAATCGCGGCGAATGCTTCGTGTTCGATGCCTTTCATCAGGTACGACTGGCCGACGGGCTGGCCGGTTCAATGCTGCCGGGCCATGGGCGGACCGGCTCGCAGCCGCACGGAGCGCCTTCCAGTCCGACGCACGGCATGCCGACGATGCCTGGCGGCCGAAAGCACAGGCGCCCGGCGCAAGAGACGGGCATTTCCGCCGGGCCTGGCTACCGTCCATCGGAATCCGCCCGGGTGCCCCGTCAGGCTTCGGCCGCTTCGCCGCGACGGTCGAAGCGCATCGGTGGCTTCGAATCGGGCACGGGCTCCGAGGCCCGCCCCTTTGCGAAGCAGTTCACCAACAGTCCGCACCAGCCCGGCCCGTTGCAGCAGCACCAGGCTGCGCCTGGCTGCCGGGCCATTTCCCTCGGCCCATGCCCCCTGGCGGGGCTCGAAAATGTCTCCCGGCGGTGCAGCCAGGCTGCCTTGCGGGCAGGCGCCCAGGCAGCGCACCGGGACGATGCACCGTTAATCGCAATACGCTCAGTTTGGTGCAGGAATCCCCTGAAAAGCGCAAGGAAATGCTTTTTTCAGGGCTTCTTTGATGGTTGGCAAGCCCTGTGCTTATCTCAGGGAAGCTTTATCGAATCACTCAAGACCTGCGCGGAACAGCGCAACGCAACTACCAAGGACAGAAGAGTCATGCTCAAGAAAACGACCCTCGCCCTCACCGCCGCCGGCGCCATGGCCGGCAGTTGCATCGCCGTGGCGGGGATAACGGTGGACACGCCGCTCGGCGAGTTCAGCGCCAGCGCCAACGTCACCCTGGCCTCCGAGTACATCTTCCGCGGTATCTCGCAGACCAAGGGCGACCCGGCCCTCCAGGGCGGGCTGGACATCGTTCACGAGAGCGGCCTGTACGTCGGCGCCTGGGTTTCCAACACCGACTACGAAACCTCCGATGCGACCATGGAGCGCGACTACTACATCGGCTTCAGCAATAACATCACCGAAGACCTGACCTTCGACGTGGGCTGGCTCAAGTACGACTATGTGAAGGACCACCTCGACAACGCCGACCTGAACTACAGCGAGTTCTACGGCAGCCTCTCGGCCTACGGCTTCAAGGTCGGCATCAACTACTCCGACGACGTCAACAGCGACAACAACGTCGTCTACTCCTACATCGGCTACAAGCGCGACCTGCCCTACGGAATCGGCCTGTCCATGCGTGTCGGCAAGTACGACTTCAAGGACGACACCTTCTTCAAGGACGGCGCGACCAAGGGCGAGGACGCCTACTACGACTGGTACGTCGGGGTGACCAAGGAGTTCGTCGGCCTGCAGTTCGGCCTGGCCTATACCCAGACCGACCTGAAGGACGAGGAGTGCGAGAACTACACCGGCAACGACACCTACTGCGACGCCAACCTCGTCGCCTCGGTGTCCAAGACCTTCTGACCGCTCGCCTGCCGCCGGCCGGATCGTCCGCGCGGCAGGCACCGCTTGAAGGCATCCGCACGCTTCGCCCCTTGAAAGGGGGCAGGAAGGAAGGCCCGGGAGGCCGCCAGGCGCTATGATGCCGGGCTGCCGGTCCCTGTCCCCTTCGGAGAAGCGCCCATGGAGATTCGCCCCGCCACGCCCGCCGATATCCCGGCATTGTGCTTCCTGCTCGACCAGTTGTTCGCCCAGGAGGCCGAATTCACGCCCGACCGCGCGGCGCAGCAGCGCGGCCTGGCGGCGATCATCGAAAGCCCGGAGGTCGGCGGGATCCTGCTCGCCGAGGAGAACGGGCGGCCCCTCGGCATGGTCAACCTGCTCTATACGGTTTCCACCGCGCTGGGCGCGCCGGTGGCACTGCTCGAGGACATGGTGGTGGACGCCGCGGCGCGCGGCCGGGGCCTCGGCACGCAGCTACTGGAGGCAGCCATCGCCACTGCGCGGCAGCACGGTTGCCTGCGCATCACTCTCCTGACCGACGCCGACAACCTCGACGCCCAGCGCTTCTACGCCCGCCAGGGCTTCGCCCGCTCGCCGATGATTCCCCTGCGCCGGGCGCTCGATCCGGCGTAGGGATACAGCGCTCTTGGTGGGCAAGGCTGCGCCGTTGCCCACCCTACAGTGCCGTAGGGCAGTTGAAACCCGCCCTACGATCTGTACCCCGAGCCGGGTAGGGTGGATGGCCGAAGCCATCCACCATGGTGGACAAGCCTGCGGCGTTGTCCACCCTACAACCCCAGCGGCTTCGGATCAGGCCTTGCCCTGCTCGGCCAGGGCCACGGCGCGGAACATGGCGCGGCGCTTGTTGATGGTTTCCTCCCACTCCAGCGCCGGCACCGAGTCGGCGACGATGCCGCCGCCGGCCTGCACGTGCAGCTCGCCGTCCTTGATCACCGCGGTGCGGATGGCGATCGCCGTGTCCATGTTGCCGTTCCACGCCAGATAGCCGACGGCGCCGCCGTAGACCCCGCGCTTGACCGGCTCCAGCTCGTCGATGATCTCCATGGCGCGAATCTTCGGCGCGCCGGAGAGGGTGCCGGCCGGCAGGATGGCGCGCAGCGCGTCCATCGCCGTCAGCCCTTCCTTCAGATGGCCGGTGACGTTGGAGACGATGTGCATGACGTTGGAGTAGCGCTCGATGACCATCTGGTCGGTGACCTTCACCGAGCCGGTGTCGGCGACCCGGCCGACGTCGTTGCGGCCCAGGTCGATCAGCATCAGGTGCTCGGCCAGCTCCTTGGCGTCGGAGAGCAGGTCCTTTTCCAGCGCCAGGTCGGCTTCCTCGGTCGCGCCGCGCGGGCGGGTGCCGGCGATCGGGCGCACCGTGACCAGGCCGTCCTCGACGCGCACCAGCACTTCCGGCGAGCTGCCGACCACGTGGAAGTCGCCGAAATTGAAGAAATACATGTAGGGGGTCGGGTTGAAGCAGCGCAGCGCCCGGTACAGGTCGATGGGCGCGGCCTTGAAGTCGATCGACATGCGCTGCGAGGGCACCACCTGCATGCAATCGCCAGCGAGGATGTACTCCTTGATGGTGTCCACCGCGCGCTCGTAGTCTTCGCGGCCGAAGCTGGCGCGGAATGCCGGCTCGGCGCCGGGCTGGGCGGAAAGATCGATGCCCTGGCGCGGCGCCAGCGGCTGGCGCAGTTGCTCCAGCAGCGTCTGCAGGCGGGCCTGGCCCTGCTCGAAGGCGTCCGCCTCGGCCGGGTCGGCAAGGACGATCAGATGCATCTTGCCGGCCAGGTTGTCGAACACCATCACCGCATCGGAGACCATCAGGAGGATGTCCGGCGTGCCCAGCGGGTCGGGGTTCGGGCAATGGGCGAGCTTCTTCTCGACGTAGCGCACGCAGTCGTAGCCGAAGTAGCCGACCAGGCCGCCGTTGAAGCGCGGCAGGCCCGGCAGGGTCGGCACCCGGTAGCGCGCCTTGAAGGCTTCGACGAAGGCCAGCGGGTCTTCGCAGTCGTGGCGCTCCACCTCGACATCGTCGACGCTGACCGAGGCGCAGTGCCCATGGACGCGCAGCACGGTGCGCGCCGGCAGGCCGATGATCGAGTAGCGGCCCCACTTCTCGCCGCCCTGCACCGACTCCAGCAGGTAGCTGTGCGGCGCGTCGGCGAGTTTCAGGTAGATCGACAGGGGGGTGTCGAAGTCGGCGAGGGTTTCGCAGGCGAGCGGAATGCGGTTGTAGCCTTCGGCGGCCAGGCGCAGGAATTCTTCGCGGGTCATGAATCAGCCTCGTGGCGGGCAGGAATACGGGAAAGGGGCAAACGCGCCGGCGAACCGGCAGGGGATGTCGTCAGGCGCGCCAGCGCCAGCGGGCCAGGGCCTTGATGACCTTCATCCAGAGTTTGCGGGAAACCACCACGATCACGCTTCCCTCGAGGCGAAAAATGGACGAGCCGGGCAAGGACGGGCCACTCCTGCCTCATCCTCCTTAAAAACCATGCGTGCGACTTTCACCGCATACGGCTCAAGCCAAGAGACTCGGCCGGCAACGCACGAACGTTGCGCGCGACTATATCACTTATAAGCCGCTGTGGAGCAGTACAGGGCAGTCCGGGTGCAGCAGCACGCGATTACTCAGGGTATCCGGTCCGCCGTCCACCCGCCTGACGACAACCCTTGATGATCTCCCGCACCTTCCGCCAGGGCGGCCTTTGGCAAGGGAATGACCATTGCCAAAGGCTGCGGCTTGTCTGGGCCCGGCTCAGGCGGCAACGCAAGCGGGAAATTGATGACACGCCCTGGAACGCCGAAACCCGAGTGGCATCGTTCGCCGATCGCCTACAACGCAGGAGTGCGTGACGGCGCAGTGTCTACACGACGTGCGCGGCGAAGCCGGACCGGTCCGGCGCGATATCGGGTCGCAGGGTGAGCTCCGGGATGAGGTACGCACCGGCGTTCTGCGGGCGAAAGGGTATCGGCGCCGTCTTCCAAAGGTCGTCGAGACGCTGTCCGAGTGCCTCACAGATTGTGGAAAACCGGACTTCGCCCATGCGGCCGGTCCGATAGATCACGAACGGCGGCAGGACCTCGAAACCGGGGTAGAACAGAATCCCGTGCTGGATGGGGAACAGGATATCGTCGATCGGGCCATTGATGCCCCGCGGGCCGTAATGGGACTCCCAGCCGCCCGCCGTGACGATCAACATCGCTCGTTTGCCCGCCAGCGTGCCTTCCCCGTATCGATCGCCCCAGTGGCTGTCGGAGTGTTCCCCCACGCCGTAGGCGAAGCCATACGCATAGACGCGCTCCACCCAGCCCTTGAGGATCGCCGGCATCGAGAACCACCACAGGGGAAACTGCAGGATGAGGGCGTCCGCCCAGCGCAGCTTGTCCTGTTCGCGCGCGATGTCCTGGCTCTGTGTGCCGCTCTCGAACGCCCGCCTGGAGTCGAGGGCGGGATCGAAGCGCGTATCGGCCCGCCGGTCCGTGCTGTCGTCGGCGTCGAACGTCGCCTTCCAGTGCATGGCATACAGGTCCGATACCTGGACGACGTGCCCGGCCTTCTCGAGGCGCTTGACCGAAAAGTCCTTGAGCGAGCCGTTCAATGACTGGGGTTCAGGGTGGGCATGGACGAGCAGAATATTCATGGCTGGGCCTCCGTTGCTGGACAGGAGCAGAGTGGGGCCTTGCCGGGTATATTGGAAATGAATATCCAATATTCCAGGTATTGTCATGAACAATCTCAGGCGGCTGGATCTCAACCTGCTGGTGACGCTCGATGTGTTGCTCTCGGAGCACAATGTGACCCGTGCGGCGGAGCGCCTGAACCTCGCCCAACCCTCGGTCAGCGTCCACCTCGCCAAGCTGCGGGACATCTTCGGGGACCCCCTGTTGCTGCCGGGGCCGCGAGGCATGCGGCCCACCGCGCGGGCCGACGAGCTGCGCGAACCCTTGCGGCAAGCACTGGAGGCGCTCGAGCGCGCGGTATCGCCCGCCAGTCCCTTCGACCCTGCCGAGGCCCGTCATGCGTGGCGCGTCGCCGCGTCCGACTACAGCGAGTCGACGATCCTGCTGCCAGCCCTGAGCGGCCTGCGTTCGGTGGCGCCCGGTACGCGACTGGCAGTCCTTCAAGTTGTGCCGTCACGCATCGCCAGGCAGGCGGAACGGGGGGAGATCGATCTTGCCTTGCATACCAGTGAGGAGGCGCCGTCCGGCCTGCATCGCCGCGCGCTCTTTACGGAACGCTATGTTTTGGTGAGCCGCGCGGGTCATCCGCGCCTGAAAAGACGACCAACGCTGGCGCAGTTCTGCGAACTCGAGCACCTGATGGTGTCGCCGGATGGCGGGGGATTTCGCGGCATCACGGACAAGGCGCTCGCGGAGGTGGGCCTGACACGCCGGGTGGTGCTTTCCGTTCCGCACTTCCTGTTCGTGATGTCGGTCCTGGCAAGCACTGATCTCGTGGCGATGTTACCTTCGCGCCTGGTTCGCAATACCAGTGCGTTGCAGGTTGTCGAGCCACCGGTTGATGTACCGGGCTTCGAGATGGCCATGTTCTGGCATGAGCGCTCTCATGGCGACCCCGCCCATCAATGGCTGCGCGAGTACATCGCAGATTCAGTGTGATCCGTGCAGAGCGTTGCACTCTCAGGCTTGATCGATGATCAGGGAAACCGTCCAGCCAAGCAACGACACGAGCATGCGTGTCGCCCCGCGAGTGGTCACATCAGCGCAGCCGCGGGTGTCGAATCAACCAGCACGGACAGCGCATCGAGCACCAGCGCCGGCCCCTCCTCGGCGATCGGCCGACCGTGGTTGTAGCCGTAGGACAGCGCCACGCAGGCGACGCCCGCCGCCCGGGCGGCGAGCACGTCGTTGCGCGAGTCGCCGACGAACAGCGACTCCTCCGCCAGCACGCCGGCCTCCGTCATCACCCAGCGCAGCGCCGCCGGATCGGGCTTCTGCTGCGGCAGGGTGTCGCCGCCGACGACCCAGCGGAAATAGCCGTCCAGGCCCTTGTCGGCCAGCAGCTCGGGCAGGAAGCGCGCCGGCTTGTTGGTGATCAGCGCCAGTTGCACCTCGCGCTCGCGCAGCCAGTCGAGGGTTTCCGGCACACCGGGATAGACGCGGGTCAGCGCGTGGTTGTCGGCGTAGGCGTCCATGAACAGCGCCAGCGCCGCCTCGGCCTCGGCTGCGTCCACACCGTCGTGGCGCAGGTCGCCAGCCAGGGCGCGGCGCACCAGCACCGGCGCGCCGTTGCCGACCCACAGGCGCACCCGCTCGACGCCGGCCGGCGCCCGGCCAAGCTGGACGAGCATGCGGTCGACCGCCGCCGCCAGGTCCGGCACCGAGTCCACCAGGGTGCCGTCGAGATCGAACATCGCCAGCTTCGGCAGGCGTCCGCCGAACAGGGCGTGCAGGGGCGTCATGGGCGCACCCGGGCCAGCTCGGCGCGCATGGCGTCGATCACCGCCTTGTAATCCGGCTGGCCGAAGATCGCCGAGCCGGCAACGAAGGTGTCGGCGCCGGCCGCGGCGATCTCGCCGATGTTCTTGACGTTGACCCCGCCGTCGATCTCCAGGCGGATGTCCCGGCCGCTGGCGTCGATCAGGGCGCGCGCCTCGCGCAGCTTGTCGAGGGTGCCGGGGATGAACTTCTGCCCGCCGAAGCCAGGGTTGACGCTCATCAGCAGCACCATGTCGAGCTTGTCCATCACGTACTTCAGGCAGTCCAGCGGGGTCGCCGGGTTGAACACCAGGCCGGCCTTGGCGCCGCCGTCCCTGATCAGCTGCAGGGAGCGGTCGATGTGCTCGGAGGCCTCCGGGTGGAAGGTGATGTAGCTGGCGCCGGCCTCGAGGAAGTCGCCGATGATGCGGTCGACCGGCTTGACCATCAGGTGCACATCGATCGGCGCACTGATCCCGTACTTGCGCAGCGCCGTGCAGACCATCGAGCCGATGGTCAGGTTGGGCACGTAGTGGTTGTCCATCACGTCGAAGTGGACGATGTCGGCGCCGGCGGCGAGGACCTTGTCCACCTCTTCGCCCAGACGGGCGAAGTCGGCGGAGAGAATCGACGGGGCGATGGCGAAGGGTTGCATGGAGACCTCGGAGCGACTTGCGGCAAAGAGGTGCAGTTTCCCGCGTCACCGCCGGGGCGGCAAGGGCGGCGCGCCGCCCTGTCCCGCGGCGGGCCGGCTCAGGCCAGCTCGTCGAAGCACTCGGCGAGGATCGCCAGGCCGCGCTCGAGCAGCTCGTCCGGCACGGTCAAGGGCATCAGAAAGCGCAGCACGTTGCCGTAGGTGCCGCAGGACAGCAGGATCAGCCCCTTGTCCCGCGCCCGGGCGACGATCTGCCCGGTCAGCACGGTGGCCGGCCTCAGGACGTCGCCGCCCTCGCACAGCTCCATGGCAACCATGGCGCCCAGGCCGCGCACCTCGGCGACCGACGCATGGCGCGCCTGGATCGCCCGGAGCCCTTCGGTCAGCCGCGCGCCGATGCTCCGGGCGCGCTCGAGCAGGCGCTCCTCCTCGAACACCTCCAGCACCGCCAGGGCCGCGGCACAGGAGAGCGGGTTGCCGGCGTAGGTGCCGCCGAGCCCGCCGGGGGCGATGGCGTCCATGTACTCGGCCTTGCCGCACACCCCGGCCAGCGGGAAGCCGCCGGCGATGGACTTGGCGAAGGCGGTGAGGTCGGCGGCCACGCCCATCTGCTCCATGGCGAAGAAGGTGCCGGTACGCCCGGCACCGGTCTGCACCTCGTCGGCGATCAAGAGAATACCGTGCTGGTCGCAGATCGCCCGCAGGCCGCGCATGAACTCCGGCGGGGCGACGTTGAAGCCGCCCTCGCCCTGCACCGGCTCGACCAGGATCGCGGCGATGTCGCGCGGCTCGGCGTCGTTCTTGAACACCCGCTCGACGCTGGCCAGCGCCTCGGCCACGTCGACGCCGCACAGCGCGCTCGGGTAGCGGGCACGGAACACGCCGCCCGGCAAGAGCCCCATGCCGGCGGCGTAGGGCACCTTCTTGCCGGTCAGCGCCAGGGTCATCAGGGTGCGTCCGTGGTAGGCGCTGGTGAAGGCGATCACCCCGGTCCGCCCGGTGGCCGCGCGGGCGATCTTCACGGCGTTCTCCACCGCCTCCGAGCCGGTGCTGACCAGCAGGGTCTTCTTGGCGAAGTCGCCCGGCACGCGCGCGTTGAGCTTTTCGCAGAGCTCGACGTAGGGCTCGTAGGCCAGCACCTGGAAGCAGGTGTGCGACAGCTTGTGCAGCTGCCGCTCCACCGCCTCGACGATCTTCGGGTGCAGGTGACCGGTGTTGAGCACGGCGATACCGCCGGCGAAGTCGATGTACTCGCGCCCTTCCACGTCGACCACGCTGCAGTTGCGCGCATGCTCGGCGAAGATCGGGTGGATCTGCCCGACGCCGCGCGGCACCGCGGCGATCCGGCGTTGCATCAGGGATTCGTTGGTCCTGCTCATGGAGTCCTCTCTGGCCGCGCGGCGGCGCTTCGCTCAAGGGGAATCGGGCGCCGGCGGCAGGCGCGGGCGCCCGGTCGGCCTTCCTTTTGCCACTCTAGCGCAGGGGCTGGCCGGGAGCGATCAGCGCAGAGGCGTCAGCGAAAGCCGTGGTGGTCGCGGACCAGCCGGTAGGCCTCGTGCAGCTCGCAGGTCCGCGCCGTGGCCGCGTACAGCCGTGCCGGGCTTGCCCCGGCGCGGCCCAGCTTGTCCGGATGGTGCCGGTTGAGCAGCCGGCGATAGGCGTGCTTGATGGTCGCCGGGTCGCTGTCGGCGTGGATGCCGAGCAGGCGCAGGGCCCGCAGGTAGCCGACGGCCTTGGACGGCGCCGGCGGCGCCGCGCAGCCGCGGCCCAGCGCCTCGACCTGGGCGCTGCTGCAGCCCAGCCAGCGCCCCCAGAGCAGCACCAGCTCGCGCTCGGCCGGGCTCACCCGGCCGTCGGCCCAGGCCATCCGCCAGCAGGCGCGCAGCAGGTGCTCGACCCGCTCGGCCCGGCCGCTCAGGCGTTGCAGCGAACGGCGCAGTCCGTCGACCCCGAGCATGCCGTGGGCGAAGATCCGGCTGGCGGCCTGCCGGGCCCGCGCATCCAGGCCGAGCTCGCCCATCTCGCGGCAGGCCTGGCGCAGATGGGCCTCCTGCACGGGGCCCTCGCGCCGCGCCAGGCGGCCGAGCAGATGGAACAGCAGCTCGTGGTCGTCCTCCGCCGGACGCAGGCCCAGACGCTCGGCCAGCTGCCACCAGGAACGCAGCCTCAGGCGGCGGTCGAGCAGCAGGCCGAGCAGGCCGCCGACCGCCGCCCCGGGCAGCCCGGCCACCAGCAGGCCGGCCAGGGCGCCGAGCAGGGCGAACGGCCAGACCACCTCAGCAGGGCTCCGCCAGCAGCCGCTCGACCTCGGCAAGGCGTTCGTGGGTGCCGACGTCCACCCAGCGCCCGCGGAAGTGCTCGCCGCCGACCCGGCCCTCGGCCATGGCGGCGAGCAGCAGCGGCGCCAGCTTGAAGGCCCCCGGCCGGCAACCGGCAAACAGCGCCGGGTCGAGCACGGCGATGCCGCTGTAGGTCAGGCCGGGCTGCTCGCCGCGCGCGCCGACCCGGCCGCCCTCGAGGCGGAAGTCGCCCTCGGGGTGGTGCGCCGGGTTGTCCACCAGCACCAGGTGGGCGAGGCCCGCAAGCGGCCGGCGCAGGCCGGCGAAGGCGTAGTCGGTCCAGATGTCGCCGTTGACCAGCAGGAAGGGCGCCTCGCCGAGCAGCGGCAGGGCGCGGTGGATGCCGCCGCCGGTCTCCAACGGCTCGCCCTCGGCCGAGTAGGCGATGCTCACGCCGAAGCGCGCACCATCGCCCAGGTAGGCCTCGATCTGCACGCCGAGCCAGGCATGGTTGATCACCAGCTCGCGAAAGCCCGCGGCGGCCAGGGCGCGCACGTGGTACTCGATCAGCGGCACGCCGCCGGCGCGCACCAGCGGCTTGGGAGTGTGCAGGGTCAGGGGACGCAGGCGCTCGCCCTTGCCGGCGGCCAGGATCATCGCCTTCATGCCGATTGCTCCGTCGCTTGCGGCAGGCCGGCGAGCAGCGTGCCGAGTTCGGCCAGCTCCGGCCGCCGCGCCACCACCGCCTCGATGTAGCGGAAGAAGCGCGGCACGTCGGTGAGGTACTTGGGTTTGCCGTCGCGGTGACAGATGCGCGCGAAGATGCCGATCACCTTGAGGTGGCGCTGCACGCCCATCAGGTCGCTGGCGCGCAGGAAGTCCTCGAGCTGCGCCTGGACCGGAATGCCGGCCTCGCGGGCCAGACTCCAGTAGCGCTCCAGCCAGGCGTCGACACGCTCCTGCGGCCAGCTGAGGAAGGCGTCCTTGAACAGGCAGGTGACGTCGTAGGTGACCGGGCCGTAGACCGCGTCCTGGAAATCCAGCACGCCGGGGTTGGGCTCGCTCTGCATCAGGTTGCGCGGCATGTAGTCGCGGTGCACCAGCACCTTCGGCTGGGCCAGAGCGCTGTCCACCAGCAGGTCGCAGATGCATTGCCAGGTGGCCAGTTGCTCGCCCTCCAGGGTGAGGCCGAGATGGCGCTGCAGGTACCAGTCGGGGAACAGCTGCAGCTCGCGACGCAGCAGGGCATCGTCGTAGCTCGGCAGGCCGGCGTCCAGCGGCAGACCCTGGAAGGCCAGCAGGGCCTGGAGGGCGTCCTCGAACAGCGCATCGGCATTGCGCTCGTCGATGACCTCCAGATAGGTCTGCCGGCCGAGATCGGTCAGCAGCAGGAAGCCCTGCTCGAGATCGGCGGCGAGCACCTCCGGCACGTGCACGCCGGCCGCGGCGAGCAGCCCGGCGACCTTGACGAACGGCCGGCAATCCTCCTGGGGCGGCGGTGCATCCATGACGATCAGGCTGCGTTCGCCGTCCTCCCAGCGGAAATAGCGGCGAAAGCTGGCATCGCTGCTCGCCGGAGTCAGGCTCGCCGGCCCGGGCGTCCCCCAGCCGTACTCGGCGAACAGCGCCGGCAGACAGCGCTCCAGCCAGCGCTCGAGGTTTTCCAATCGACCATCCACAGACATCTATTACCCCCTACTCCCACGGACCTAGCCGTTGCCAGACGCATTGATTTATTATGGCCGATCTTACTCCAGCCTATCGCAGGCTGTGCCGCACCGGCTGTTGGCGCACAGGAAGCCCGGACATAAACTCAGATGGCCCTCACTCCTCCCCGCTCGTTGTTCCGCAGAAAGTTTCCTCTTCTGGTCACCGGTAGCCTGTTGGTTCTGGGCTCGGCCCGCCTGCTGGCAGCCGAGCAGTTCGATTGCCAGGCCTCCGCCACGGGCGGCTGGGACTGCGCGCCCAAGGCCAGTGCCAGACCTCTGCCACCGCGCCCGCACGAAGCCGCCACCGCCGGAGCCGCTCCCGGCGCACAGCCCGCTCCCGGCAAGGAGGCGGCTCCGGCGACCCTGGTCACCGAGACCGAGGGCTACGCCCTGGCCTCGCGCAGCGCCGATTACAGCCACCTGGACTGGGTGCCACGCGAGAAGCTGACCCCGGCGCAACTGGCCGAAACCGGCCCCTACTGCGCCGGCGCCTACGTCGAGCCGCCGCGGGTGGGCATGGACGACGACACGCCGATGCGCGACGCGCCGACCTACGTTTCCGCCCGGGCCTCGCGCTACGACCAGGAGAAGCAGGTCGCCTCGATCGCCGGCGACGTGGTCCTGCGTCAGGGCAGCATGCAGGTGGAGGCCGACGAGGCTCGCCTGCACCAGCTGGAGAACCGCGGCGAGGTGCTCGGCAACGTCAAGCTGCGCGACAAGGGCTTCTTGATCGTCGGCGACCGCGCCGAGATCCAGATGGACAACGGCGAGGCGCGGGTGGAGAACGCCGAGTACGTCATCCACCGCGGTCATGTCCGCGGCAGCGCGCTCACCGCCAAGCGCGAGGAAACCGCGATCATCCGCCTCAAGGACGGTACCTACACCACCTGCGAGCCGGGCAGCAACGCCTGGACCCTGATGGGCAAGAACATCAAGCTGAACCCGGCCACCGGCCAGGGTACTGCCACCAACGTGACGCTGCGGGTGAAGGACTTGCCGGTGTTCTACACCCCGTATATCCAGTTCCCGATCGACGACCGCCGCCAGTCCGGCTTCCTGACGCCGAGCTTCGGCAGCTCGGGCGACAGCGGCCTCACCCTGCAGGCGCCCTACTACTTCAACCTGGCGCCGAACTACGACGCCACGCTCTACCCGACCTATATGGCCGACCGCGGCCTGATGCTGGAGGGCGAATTCCGCTACCTGACCAAGAGCAGCGAGGGCCAGGTCGGTGCGGCCTACCTGGATGACGACGAAGACGAGCGCGAACTGCAGTCGGACTACGAGGACCAGCGCTGGATGTACAACTGGCAGCATACCGGCGGGCTGAACTCGCGCCTGCTGGCCGAGGTCGACTTCACCGACATCAGCGACCCCTACTACTTCCAGGACCTGCAGACCGACCTGGGCATCGACCAGCCGGACTTCCTCAACCAGCGCGGCACCCTGACCTGGCGCGGCGACACCTATACCGCGCGCCTCAACGTGCATGCCTTCGAGCGCACCTCGGTCACCGACACCACGCCCTATGACCGCCTGCCGCAGCTCAGCCTCGACGGCTTCCTGCCGTACCAGCCGTACGGCCTGAACTTCACCTACGGCACTGAATATGTGAAGTTCGAGCGCGATCTGCGCAGCGGCTTCTTTATTGACGAGGACGGCAATGCGGACGAGCGCTGGTATGACGAATACATTACGGGCCTAGACCGCGCCGAAGGCGACCGCACCCACCTGGAGCCGGGCGTCAGCCTGCCGCTGGAGTGGACCTGGGGCTACCTCAAGCCCTCGGTCAAGCTCGCCCATACCCGCTACGATCTGGACCTGGATGCCAAGGGCAAGGCCACGCTCGGCGACCAGAGCTTCGACGACAGCCCGGACCGTACCGTGCCGCTCTACAGTCTGGACGGCGGTCTCTACTTCGACCGCAAGGTCAACTGGTTCGGCAAGGGCTTCCGCCAGACCCTGGAGCCGCGGATGTACTACCTCTACGTCCCCTACCGCGACCAGGAGGACATCCCGGTGTTCGACACCGGCGAGCACGTCTTCAGCTACGCCTCGCTGTGGCGCGACAACCGCTTCACCGGCAAGGACCGCATCGGCGACGCCAACCAGCTGTCGCTCGGCGTGACCAGCCGCTGGATCGAGGCCAACGGTTTCGAGCGCCAGCGCATCAGCTTCGGCCAGACCTTCTACTTCAAGGACCGTCGGGTGCAGATGCCGCGCGTGGACTACGAGAAGCGCGACGACTCCGAGTCCAAGGTTTCGCCCTACGCGCTGGAGTACATGTACCGCTTCAACCACGACTGGCGCCTGACCTCCGAGCTCAACTGGGACCCGGACGACCATCACCCCCGCTCCAGCAACGTGATGTTCCACTACCAGCCGGCCGACAACCCGAACAAGATCGTCAACCTGGGCTATCGCTATCGCAACGACGTGATGCGCTACAACCAGTCCAGCGGCACCTGGGACTACAGCACCGACTTCGGCCGGCCGGGCGACAAGAACTATATTGAGGATTACTACAAGATCGACCAGCACGACTTCTCGACGATCTGGCCGCTCGCCCCGCACTGGAGCGCCATCGCCCGCTGGCAGTACGACTACAGCCGCAGCCGCACCCTGGAGGCCTTCGGCGGCTTCGAGTACGACAGTTGCTGCTGGAAGCTGCGGGTGATCAACCGCTACTGGATCGGCTATGACGAGAACGAGCTTAATCCGGATCAGAACGACGAGGCCGACAAGGGCATCTTCCTGCAGGTGGTGTTCAAGGGCCTCGGCGGCGTGATGGGCAACAAGGTGGAGTCGTTCCTCGACCAAGGCATCGAAGGTTACCGTGAACGTGAAGAGCAACAAAAAGCCAACTAAGCGCCTGCGCCCGCTGCTGCTGGCGGCCCTGCTGCTCGGCGCCGCGGTGCAGGCCGAAGTACGCCCGCTGGACCGCATCGCCGCCATCGTCGACAACGACGTGATCATGCAGAGCCAGCTCGACCAGCGCCTGCGCGAGGTCGAGCAGACCATCGCCAAGCGCGGCGCCCAGCTGCCGCCGCGGGACCAGCTCACCGCCCAGGTCCTGGAACGGCTGATTCTGGAGAACATCCAGCTGCAGATGGGCGCGCGCGCCGGCATCCGCATCGGCGACGAGGAGCTCGCCCAGGCGATGGCCACCATCGCCCAGCGCAACGGCCTGACCCTCGAGCAGTTCCAGGCCGCCCTGGCCCGCGACGGCCTGTCCTTCGAGGATGCCCGCGAGCAGGTGCGCCGCGAGATAATCATCAACCGCGTCCGCCAGCGCGTGGTGGCCGACCGCATCCAGGTCAGCGATCACGAGGTGCAGAACTTCCTCGCCTCGGACCTTGGCAAGCTGCAGCTGTCGGAGGAGTTCCGCCTGGCCAACATCACCATTCCGCTGCCCGACGGCGCCTCGCCCGAGAAGATCCAGGCCGCCGAGCAGCAGGTGCTGGACATCTACCGCCAGTTGCGCGCCGGCACCGACTTCGCCCAGCTGGCGATCGCCCGCTCGGCCGGCGAGACCGCCCTGGAGGGCGGCGAGATCGGCTGGCGCAAGGCGGCCCAGCTGCCCCCGCCGTTCGACGGCCTGGTCAGCCAGCTGCCAGTCGGCGGCGTCACCGAGCCGGTACGCACCCCGGGCGGCTACATCATCATCAAGCTGCTGGAAAAGCGCGGCGGCACTGCCCAGGTCCGCGACGAGGTGCACGTTCGCCACATCCTGATCAAGCCGAGCGAAATCCGCAGCGAGGCCGAGGCCAGGCGCCTGGTCGAGCGCATCCACGAGCGCATTCTCGCCGGCGAGGACTTCGCCGAACTGGCGAAGAGCTTCTCGGAAGACCCGGGCTCGGCGCTGAACGGCGGGGACCTCAACTGGATCGACCCGAACATTCTGGTGCCGGAATTCCGCGAGGTGATGGCCGACACCCCCGCCGGTCAACTGTCGCAACCGTTCAAGAGCCCGTTCGGCTGGCACGTGCTGGAAGTGCTCGGCCGTCGCGCCACCGACAGCAGCACCCAGGTCCGCGAGCAGCAGGCAATGAACGTACTGCGCAACCGCAAGTACGACGAGGAGCTGCAGTCCTGGCTGCGCCAGATCCGCGACGAGGCCTACGTGGAAACCAAGCTGTGAGCGTGCGCCGCTTCGCCCTCACTCCCGGCGAGCCGGCCGGCATAGGTCCCGACCTGTGCCTGCTGCTGGCCCGCCAGACCCAGCCCCAGGTGCTGGTCGCCATCGCCAGCCGCACGCTGCTCGCGGAGCGTGCCGCCCTGCTCGGTCTCGACATCGACCTCGTTCCCGTCGCGCCGGGCGCCTGGCCGACCGCACCGGCCACGGCCGGCAGCCTGTATGTCTGGGATACCCCGCTGCGCGCTGCCTTACGGGCCGGCCGCCTCGATCCGGCGAATGCCGCCTATGTCCTGGAGACCCTGAACCGCGCCGGCCAGGGCTGTCTCGCCGGCGACTTCGCCGGCATGATCACCGCACCGGTGCACAAGGGGGTGATCAACGAGGCCGGCATTGCCTTCTCCGGGCATACCGAGTTCCTCGCCGAGCTGACCGGTACCGAACAGGTGGTGATGATGCTCGCCACCGCCGGCCTGCGCGTGGCCCTGGCCACCACCCACCTGCCGCTGCGTGCGGTGGCCGACGCCATCACCGCCGAACGCCTGGAGCGGGTGACGCGCATCCTGCACGCCGATCTGGTCGGCAAGTTCGGTATCGCCCGCCCGCGCATCCTGGTCTGCGGCCTGAATCCGCACGCCGGCGAGGGCGGGCACCTGGGCCGCGAGGAAATCGAGGTGATCGAGCCCACCCTCGAGCGTCTGCGCGGCGAGGGCCTGGATCTGGTCGGCCCGCTGCCGGCCGACACCCTGTTCACTCCCAGGTATCTCGCAGACTGCGACGCGGTGCTGGCGATGTACCACGACCAAGGCCTGCCGGTGCTCAAGTACAAGGGCTTCGGCGCCGCCGTCAACGTCACCCTCGGCCTGCCGATCGTGCGCACCTCGGTCGATCACGGCACCGCGCTGGATCTGGCCGGCAGCGGCCGGGTCGACACCGGCAGCCTGCAGGTGGCGCTGGAAACCGCCTACCAGATGAGCGCCGGCCGGCCGCAGAGCGGCTGAAGCCGGAACCGCCGCACGCCTTCGGCACTCTTTCTGTTTCTGTCGCCTGCGGATTTAGGCTTGCCACCACCTCACTGCTAAACTGCATCTTTTTGCATTCGCTTTGAGCTTGTGGCTTGAAGCTTGGAGCCCGCCCATGTCCGAGCTGTACCAGCACCGCGCGCGCAAGCGCTTCGGCCAGAACTTCCTGCACGATGCCGGCGTCATCCACCGCATCCTGCGCGCCATCCACCCCCGTACCGGCGAGCGTCTGGTCGAGATCGGTCCGGGTCAGGGCGCACTGACCGAGGGATTGCTCGGCAGTGGCGCACAGCTCGACGTCATCGAGCTGGACCTCGACCTGATCCCCCTGCTCAAGCTGAAGTTCGGCCTCGACCCGCACTTCCATCTGCACCAGGGTGATGCGATGAAGTTCGACTTCGCCCAGCTGTGCAGCACGCCGCACAGCCTGCGCATCGTCGGCAACCTCCCCTACAACATCTCCACCCCGCTGATCTTCCACTTGCTGGGGCATGCCGCCCTGATCCGCGACATGCACTTCATGCTGCAGAAGGAAGTGGTCGAGCGCCTGGCCGCCGAGCCGGGCGGCGGCGACTGGGGACGGCTGTCGATCATGGTCCAGTACCACTGCCGGGTGGAGCACCTGTTCAATGTCGGTCCGGGCGCCTTCAACCCGCCGCCGAAGGTCGACTCGGCGATCGTCCGCCTGATTCCCCACGAAACCCTGCCGCACCCGGCGCAGGATCCCGCCCTGCTCGAGCGCATCGTCCGCGAAGCCTTCAACCAGCGGCGCAAGACCCTGCGCAATACTCTGAAGGGCCTGCTCGATGCCGCGGACATCGAGGCGGCCGGCGTCGACGGCAGCCTGCGCCCGGAGCAACTGGACCTGGCCGCCTTCGTCCGCCTGGCCGACCGCCTGCATGCACGGGCCAAGGAACATACCCCCCTCCCCTGAGCTCAAATCCCATCCAGCTATCCGCCAACAGAGTCAACGCATGTCAGATCCCCGTTATCAGATCGACGTCAGCGTCGAAACCCGTTACCTGCCGGAGCAGTCGCAGCCGGAGCAGAACCGCTATGCCTTCGCCTACAGCGTGACCATCCGCAACAACGGCCTGCTGCCAGCCCAGCTGCTGTCGCGCCACTGGCTGATCACCGATGGCGACGGCCACGTCCAGGAGGTTCGCGGCCCCGGCGTGGTCGGCATGCAGCCGCTGCTCGGCCCGGGCCAGAGCCACAACTACGACAGCAGCACGCTGCTCGCCACCCAGGTCGGCACCATGCAGGGCAGCTACCAGATGGTCGCCGAGGACGGGCACGCCTTCGACGCGCCGATCCCGCCGTTCCGCCTGGCCGTGCCCGGAGCCCTGCACTGATATGGCCGTGTATGCGATCGGCGATCTGCAGGGCTGCCTGGAGCCCCTCAAATGCCTGCTGGACAGGGTTGCCTTCGAGCCGGGCCGGGATCGTCTGTGGCTGACCGGCGACCTGGTCAACCGTGGCCCCCACTCGCTGGAAACCCTGCGCTTTCTGCATGGCATGCGCGACTCGGTGACCACGGTGCTGGGCAACCACGACCTGCACCTGCTGGCCGTGGCGCACAACGTCGAGCGTCTGAAGAAGAGCGACACGCTGCGGGAAATCCTCGAGGCGCCCGACCGCGACCTGCTGCTCGACTGGCTGCGCTGGCAGAAACTGCTGCACCACGATGGCGAACGGGGCATCGTCCTGGTGCATGCCGGCATTCCGCCGCAATGGTCGCTGAAGAAGGCGTTGCGCCTGGCTGCCGAGGTCGAGGAAGTCCTTCGCGACGACAGCCGCCTGCCGCAGTTTCTCGACGGCATGTACGGCAACGAGCCGCTGCGCTGGAACGGCCGCCTGCGCGGCACGGCGCGCCTGCGGGTGATCACCAACTACTTCACGCGGATGCGCTTCTGCAGCCCGGACGGCACCCTCGACCTGAAGAGCAAGGAGGGGCTGGGCAGCGCGCCGAACGGCTTCGCCCCCTGGTTCAGCCATCCCCGGCGCAAGACCCGTGAACAGAAGATCCTCTTCGGCCACTGGGCCGCGCTGGAGGGCCGCTGCGACGAGCCCGGGGTGATCGCCCTGGACACCGGCTGTGTCTGGGGCGGCACCCTGACCCTCTTCAACGTGGACACCGGCGAGTATCACCGCTGTGCCTGCAACGGCGCCAAGGGCAATGCCGGCTAGTGGGGTGGCTCCGGATCGGTTAGTTTCTCTCCATTGACGAGCGATCAGCTTCAGCCATCGAGGTGCAACCATGAGCGAATTCCGTCGTATCCCGCCCCAGCAGGCCCAGGCCCTGCGCAGCCAGGGCGCCGTGGTGGTGGATATCCGCGACCCGCAGAGCTACGCCCAGAGCCACATTGCCGGCGCACGCCATCTGGACAACCAGTCCCTCGCCGACTTCATGGCTCAGGCGGATTTCGAGCAGCCGTTGATCGTCGCCTGCTATCACGGCAATTCCAGCCAGGGTGCCGCCGCCTACCTGGCCCAGCAGGGCTTCGCCGAGGTCTATAGTCTGGATGGCGGCTTCGAGCTGTGGCGCACCACCTTCCCCGACGAGGTCGCGCAAGGCGCAGCAGACCAGCCAGCCTGACCCCCGCCTGAGCCAGTCCTGGCCAGGCTTTCCCCAGCCCGCCAAGCGGGCCGGGCACTTCCCTGCATGCTGAAAAATCCCTCTCTTTCCCGCGTCGTCGGACCATCGTCCAAGGCCCTCGGGCAATCGCGCCCCCCCTTGCCATTTGCTCGCGCAACCGTGCTACTGTCGATACCGAACTATTCTTGTTCCTAAGCCATCCACATCAGGGCAAAGCCGGCACACGGCTTGCTACTACACTTCCAGGCAATGACCTTCGGGCATGGGGGATTTCATCGGCTGGCCTGCGCCAGCGAACCGCCAACACCCAAAAGCTTCAAACCAAAGCCGGCTCCGGGCATCGAACGAGGTGACGACATGAGTATCTTCAGCCACTTTCAACAACGCTATGAAACGACGCGTCAGGAAGAGTACTCCCTCCAGGAGTACCTCGAACTGTGCAAGCAGGACCGCAGCGCCTATGCCACCGCAGCCGAACGGATGCTGATGGCGATCGGCGAACCGGAACTGGTGGACACCTCCACCGACTCCCGGCTGTCGCGGATCTTCTCCAACAAGGTCATCCGCCGTTATCCGGCCTTTGCCGACTTCCACGGCATGGAAGACAGCATCGAGCAGATCGTCTCCTACTTCCGCCATGCGGCACAGGGCCTGGAAGAGAAGAAGCAGATCCTCTACCTCCTGGGCCCGGTGGGCGGCGGCAAGTCCTCCCTGGCCGAGAAGCTCAAGCAGCTGATCGAGAAGGTGCCCTTCTACGCGATCAAGGGCTCGCCGGTGTTCGAATCGCCCCTGGGGCTGTTCAACGCCGCCGAGGACGGCGAGATTCTCGAAGAGGATTTCGGCATTCCGCGCCGCTACCTCTCCACCATCATGTCGCCCTGGGCGACCAAGCGGCTCAACGAGTTCGGCGGCGACATCAGCCAGTTCCGCGTGGTCAAGCTGTATCCCTCGATCCTCAACCAGATCGCGGTGGCCAAGACCGAGCCGGGTGACGAGAACAACCAGGACATCTCTGCCCTGGTCGGCAAGGTCGATATCCGCAAACTGGAAGAATTCCCGCAGAACGACGCCGACGCCTACAGCTACTCCGGCGCGCTGTGCCGCGCCAACCAGGGCCTGATGGAATTCGTCGAGATGTTCAAGGCGCCGATCAAGGTGCTCCACCCGCTGCTGACCGCTACCCAGGAAGGCAACTACAACAGCACCGAGGGCCTCGGCGCGATCCCCTACAGCGGCATCATCCTTGCCCACTCCAACGAATCCGAGTGGCACAGCTTCCGCAACAACAAGAACAACGAGGCGTTCATCGACCGCATCTACATCGTCAAGGTGCCGTACTGCCTGCGCGTCTCCGACGAGATCAGGATCTACGACAAGCTGCTGACCCACAGCTCGCTGGCCAAGGCCCACTGCGCACCAGACACCCTGAAGATGCTGGCCCAGTTCTCCGTGCTTTCGCGGCTGAAAGAACCGGAAAACTCCAATATCTACTCGAAAATGCGCGTCTATGACGGCGAAAATCTGAAGGACACCGACCCCAAGGCCAAGTCGATCCAGGAGTACCGCGACAACGCCGGGGTGGACGAGGGCATGAACGGCCTGTCGACCCGCTTTGCCTTCAAGATCCTCTCCAAGGTGTTCAACTTCGACCCGCACGAGGTCGCCGCCAACCCGGTGCACCTGCTTTACGTGCTGGAGCAGCAGATCGAGCAGGAACAGTTCCCGCCGGAGGTGCGCGAGCGCTACCTGCGCTACCTCAAGGAATACCTGGCGCCGCGCTACATCGACTTCATCGGCAAGGAGATCCAGACCGCCTACCTCGAGTCCTACAGCGAGTACGGGCAGAACATCTTCGACCGCTACGTGCTGTACGCCGACTTCTGGATCCAGGACCAGGAATACCGCGACCCGGAAACCGGCGAGATCCTCAACCGCGTGGCCCTCAACGAGGAGCTGGAGAAGATCGAGAAGCCGGCCGGCATCAGCAACCCGAAGGACTTCCGCAACGAGATCGTCAACTTCGTGCTGCGCACCCGCGCCAACAACAACGGCAAGAACCCCAGCTGGCTCAGCTACGAGAAGCTGCGCGTGGTGATCGAGAAGAAGATGTTCTCCAACACCGAGGACCTGCTGCCGGTCATCAGCTTCAACGCCAAGGCAAGCAAGGAAGATCAGCAGAAGCACAACGACTTCGTCAAGCGCATGGTCGAACGTGGCTACACCGAGAAGCAGGTCCGGCTGCTCTCCGAGTGGTACCTGCGGGTCCGGAAGTCGCAGTAATCCAGCCGCAAACCCCATGCTTCAAGCTGCAGGCGGAAGCAAGCCCTCGAGCTCGGCTCCGCTTGCAGCTTGCAGCCTGAGGTTGGCAGCTCCCCGGAGGGGCCTATGAGTTATGTGATCGACCGACGCCTGAACGGCAAGAACAAGAGCACGGTAAACCGCCAGCGTTTCCTGCGGCGTTACCGTGATCACATCAAGAAGGCGGTGGAGGAGGCGGTCAGCCGCCGCTCCATCACCGACATGGAGCACGGCGAGCAGATCAGCATTCCCGGCCGCGATATCGACGAGCCCGTGCTGCATCATGGCCGTGGCGGCAAGCAGACCATCGTCCACCCGGGCAACAAGGAATTCACCGCCGGCGAACGCATCCCGCGCCCGTCCGGTGGCGGCGGGGGCGGCAGCGGTTCCGGCAAGGCCAGCAACAGCGGCGAGGGCATGGACGACTTCGTCTTTCAGATCACCCAGGAGGAGTTCCTCGACTTCATGTTCGAGGACCTCGAGCTGCCCAACCTGGTCAAGCGCCACATCACCGGCGCCGACACTTTCAAGACGGTGCGCGCCGGCATCAGCAGCGAAGGCAACCCCTCGCGGATCAACATTATCCGCACCCTGCGCTCGGCCCATGCCCGGCGCATCGCCCTGTCCGGCAACAGCCGCGCCAAGCTGCGCGAGGCCAAGGCCGAATTGGAGCGGTTGAAGATCGAGGAGCCGGACAACTTCGGCGACATCCAGAAACTGGAGGCGGAAATCGCCCGCCTGCGCCTGCGCATCGAGCGGGTGCCCTACCTCGACACCTTCGACCTCAAGTACAACCTGCTGGTCAAGCAGCCCAATCCCAGCTCCAAGGCGGTGATGTTCTGCCTGATGGACGTCTCCGGGTCCATGACCCAGGCGACCAAGGACATCGCCAAGCGCTTCTTCATCCTGCTTTACCTGTTCCTCAAGCGCAGCTACGACAAGATCGACGTGGTGTTCATCCGCCACCACACCAGCGCCAAGGAAGTGGATGAAGAGGAATTCTTCTACTCCCGGGAAACCGGCGGCACCATCGTCTCCAGCGCCCTCAAGCTGATGCAGGAGGTGATGGCCGAGCGCTACCCGCTCAACGAATGGAATATCTACGCCGCCCAGGCTTCGGACGGCGACAACTGGAACGACGACTCGCCGATCTGCCGGGATATCCTGACGAAGCAGATCATGCCGTTCGTGCAGTACTACAGCTACGTCGAGATTACCCCGCGCGAGCATCAGGCGCTGTGGTACGAGTACGAGAGCGTCCGCGAGGCGTTCCCGGACTCCTTCGCCCAGCAGCAGATAGTGTCGGCCGCCGACATCTATCCGGTGTTCCGCGAACTCTTCCAGCGGAGGCTTGCGACATGACCCCCAGAGAGAGAAAGGGCCAGCCGATTTCCACCGGCTCGGAGTGGAGCTTCGAGCTGGTCCAGGCCTACGACAAGGAAATCGGCCGCATCGCCGAACGCTATGCACTCGACACCTATCCCAACCAGATCGAGGTGATCACCGCCGAGCAGATGATGGACGCCTACGCCTCGGTGGGCATGCCCATCGGCTACCACCACTGGTCGTACGGCAAGCATTTCCTCGCCACCGAGAAGGGCTACAAGCGCGGGCAGATGGGCCTGGCCTACGAGATCGTGATCAACTCCGATCCGTGCATCGCCTACCTGATGGAAGAGAACACCATGTGCATGCAGGCACTGGTGATCGCCCACGCCTGCTACGGGCACAACAGCTTCTTCAAGGGCAACTACCTGTTCCGCACCTGGACGGACGCCAGCTCGATCGTCGACTACCTGGTGTTCGCCAAGCAGTACATCATGCAATGCGAGGAGCGCCACGGCATCGACGCGGTGGAGGAGTTGCTGGACTCCTGCCACGCGCTGATGAACTACGGCGTCGACCGCTACAAGCGCCCCTACCCCATCTCCGCGGAAGAGGAACGGCGCCGGCAGAAGGATCGCGAGGAGCACCTGCAGCGGCAGATCAACGATCTCTGGCGGACCATTCCCCGCGCCTCCGAAAAAGGCAGCGAAAAGGATCGCTCGCGCTGGCCCGCCGAGCCCCAGGAGAACATCCTCTACTTCATCGAGAAGCACGCGCCGCTGCTCGAACCCTGGCAGCGCGAGGTCGTGCGCATCGTGCGCAAGATCGCCCAGTACTTCTATCCGCAGCGCCAGACCCAGGTGATGAACGAAGGCTGGGCGACCTTCTGGCACTACACCCTGCTCAACGATCTCTACGACGAGGGGCTGGTCACCGACGGCTTCATGATGGAGTTCCTCCAGTCGCACACCAGCGTGGTCTACCAGCCACCGTTCGACAGCCCCTACTACAGCGGCATCAACCCCTACGCGCTGGGCTTCTCCATGTACCGCGACATCCGGCGGATCTGCGAGAACCCGACCGAGGAGGACAAGCGCTGGTTCCCCGACATCGCCGGCAGCGACTGGCTGAGCACCCTGAAGTTCGCCATGCAGAGCTTCAAGGACGAGAGCTTCATCCTGCAGTTCCTCTCGCCCAAGGTGATTCGCGACCTCAAGCTGTTCAGCATCGTCGACGACGACCAGAAGGACGAGTTGCTGGTGTCCGCCATCCATGACGATGACGGCTACCGCACCGTGCGCGAACTACTCGCCTCCCAGTACAACCTGGGCAACCGCGAACCGAACGTGCAGATCTGGAGCGTCGACCGGCGCGGCGACCGCTCGCTGACCCTGCGCCACCAGCAGCACGACCGCAAGCCGCTCAGCGACTCCACCGAGGACGTGCTCAAGCACCTGCACCGGCTGTGGGGCTTCGACATCCATCTCGAGTCGATGCAGGGCGAGCGGATCGTCAACAGCTATCACATGCCGCCCCGGGGTGATGGCGACGAGGAAAACTACCCGCGCCTGGATCTGGCCATTCCGCCGATCTGACCACGCCGGCCGCCACCATCATCCGGGTGGCGGCCCTTCTCTCCCTCCCTCCGCCCACGTCCGGCCCGCGTCGTTCCCCCCGCTTCGCCCACCCGGTATGCTCTGCCCAGGAGGTGGACATGCGAATCTACAAAGTGGGTGGTGCGGTACGCGATCGGCTGCTCGGACGGCCGGTCAGCGAGGTCGACTGGGTGGTGGTCGGCGCCAGCGCCGAGGAGTTGCTGGCCCGGGGGTACCGTCCGGTCGGCGCGGATTTCCCGGTCTTTCTCCATCCGCAGAGCGGCGAGGAATACGCCCTCGCCCGTACCGAGCGGAAGAGCGGGCGCGGCTATGGCGGATTCACCTTCCACGCCAGTCCGGAAGTGACCCTGGAGGAAGACCTGCTGCGCCGCGATCTGACCATCAACGCCATGGCCGAGGACGAGCAGGGCCAGCTGATCGACCCCTATCACGGCCAGCGCGACCTCGAGGAGAAGTGGCTGCGCCACGTCTCCCCCGCCTTCGCCGAAGACCCCCTGCGGGTGCTGCGCGTGGCGCGCTTCGCCGCCCGCTATGCGCCACTGGGGTTTCGCGTAGCCCCAGAAACCCGGGCGCTGATGCGTCAGCTCGCCGAGTCCGGCGAGTTGCAGGCGCTCACCGCCGAACGCAGCTGGAAGGAAATCTCCCGCGCCCTCATGGAGCCGCGTCCGGACGTCTTCATCCGGACGCTGCGCGACTGCGGCGCCCTGCGCGAACTGCTGCCGGAGGTCGATGCCCTGTTCGGCGTGCCACAGCCGGCAGCCCACCACCCGGAAATCGATACCGGCGAGCACCTGCTCGCCGTGCTGCGCCAGTGCGCCGAACACGAACAGCCCCTGGTCGTGCGCTGGGCCTGCCTCCTTCACGACCTGGGCAAGGGGACGACGCCTGCCGAGGAGTGGCCGCGGCATGTCGGCCACGAACACAAGGGCCTGAAGCTGATCCGCGCGGTGAACACGCGCTGCAAGGCTCCGCGCGACTGCCAGGAGCTGGCCCTGCTGGTCGGCGAATACCACACCCACGGTCACCGGGCCCTGGAGCTTCGCCCCGCCGCCCTGCTCGAACTGCTCCAGCGCTTCGACGTCTACCGCCGCCCGCAGCGCTTCGAGGAGTTCATTGCCGCCTGCGAGATGGATGCCCGTGGCCGCCTCGGCCTGGAGCGGAGCGACTACCCGCAGGCCGACTACCTGCGCGGTGCCGCCACCGCGGCCCGGACAGTGACGGTCCAGCCGCTGCTGGAAAAGGGGCTCGTGGGCGCTGCCCTGGGTGAGGCGCTCAAGCGCGAACGGCTCCGGGCACTGGAGACCTACAAGGCCGAGGCACTGGGCAAGCCGGGCGATCCTTCGGAAAATCCCCGGCCCTGACAAAAGGCGGGATCGATACTGCTCCTGCCGCGGACGCCCATCCGCGCCACAGGTGTGGCGCCTGTCCCGCCAGCGAACACTCGGCAGACCGATGAGGAAGTGCAATCCCTCGGGAGATACTTAAAAAACTTTGTATATGAAATAAAAATATAAGCATATATCAAAAACAGCTATTAAGCTGATTCCCACGAAATGCCACCGGGTATCCCGGGCACGCAGGGAGAATCGCCTTATGAACGCCCACGTTGAAGCCTTCTTCGACCCCGCCACCTCCACCTACAGCTATGTGGTGAGCGATCCGCAAACCCGCCAGTGCGCACTGGTCGACCCCGTGCTGGACTACGACCCCGCCGCCGGTCGCACCTCGCACCAGAGCGCCGACCGCCTGATAGCCCACGTCCGCGAGCAGGGTCTGCGCGTGCAGTGGATCCTGGAAACCCACGTGCACGCCGATCACCTCAGCGCCGGCCACTACCTCAAGGGGCGGCTCGGCGGCCAGTTGGCCATCGGCGACCGGATCACGATGGTGCAGAACACCTTCGGCAAGTTGTTCAACGCCGAAGCGGAATTCGCCACCGACGGCCGCCAGTTCGATCACCTGTTCCACGACGGCGAACATTTCACCATCGGCGGCATCGAGGCCCGCGCCCTCCACACGCCGGGCCACACCCCCGCCTGCATGACCTACCTGATCGGCGATGCCGCCTTCGTCGGCGACACCCTGTTCATGCCCGACTACGGCACCGCCCGCTGCGACTTCCCCGGCGGCGACGCACGCACCCTGTATCGCTCGATCCACGACAAGCTGTTCCACCTGCCGGACGAGACCCGCGTGTTCATGTGCCACGACTACAAGGCCCCGGGGCGCGAGGAGCACCTGTACGAAACGACCATCGGCGCCGAACGCACGCAAAACGTGCACATCCATGAAGGTATCGGCGAGGAACAGTTCGTCGCCATGCGTCAGGCGCGCGACGCCACCCTCGACATGCCGACCCTGATCCTGCCCTCGGTGCAGATCAACATGCGTGCCGGGGAACTGCCGCCGGCCGAGAGCAACGGCACCCGCTACCTGAAGATCCCGCTCGACGTGCTCTGACTCCGCCAGGAGGACCCCAGGATGCAACCGATCAAGCGCCTCACCCCGTTCATCGGCGTGGCCGCCCAGCTCGAACCGGCGGACATGGGCCTGCTCGCCGCCAGCGGCTACCGCTGCGTGATCAACAACCGTCCGGACAACGAAGGCGAGGGCCAGCCGAGCAGCGAGGCCCTGCGCATCGCTGCCGAAGACTCCGGGCTCGAGTACCACCATTTGCCCGTGGTTTCCGGCAGGATCAGCGACGAAGACGTTGCCGCCTTCCGCGGACTGCTGGACCGGGTCAAGGGTCCGGTCCTGGCCTTCTGCCGCACCGGCACCCGCTCCACCACCCTGTGGGCACTGGCCGAGGCCCACCACCTCGATCCCGATACCCTGTTGCAGACGGCGAAGGCCGCCGGCTACGACCTCACGGCCCTGCAGCCGCGCCTCGAGCAGCGCTGGCAGAGCCTGCCCAACCAGCCGCTGGCGCCGGCGCAGTTCGCCCATACCCCGCGCTATGACGTGCTGGTGATCGGTGGCGGCGCCGCCGGCTGCGCGGTGACTGCCAGCCTGCTCAAGCGCGATCCCGGCCTGCGCATCGCCATCGTCGAGCCGCGCGATCAGCACTACTACCAGCCAGGCTGGACCCTGGTCGGCGCCGGGGTGTTCGACCGCGCGCGCACCGAGCGCGACATGGCCCGCTGCATCCCGGCCAAGGCACAGTGGATCCGCGCCGCCGCCAGCGACTTCGAGCCCGACCAGCAGCAGGTGGTGCTGGAAGACGGCAGCCGCATCGGTTACCGCGCGCTGATCGTCTGCCCGGGCCTGACCTTCAACTGGGACGCCATCGAGGGTGCGCGGGAAACCCTCGGCAAGAACGGCGTGACCAGCAACTACGAGTTCGAGCTGGCACCCTACACCTGGCAGCAGGTGCAGGCCCTGCGCCACGGCCGCGCGCTGTTCACCCAGCCGCCGATGCCGATCAAGTGCGCCGGGGCGCCGCAGAAAGCCATGTACCTGTCCTGCGACCACTGGCGGAAGCAGGGCGTGTTGGGCGATATCCGGGTGGATTTCTGCTCGGCCGCCGCGGTGCTGTTCGGCGTCGCCGACTTCGTGCCGCCGCTGATGAAGTACGTCGAGCGCTACGGAGCCCATCTCCACTTCAACAACACCCTGGTCAAGGTCGACGGCGAGGCGCACAAGGCCTGGTTCCGGGTCACCGCCGCCGACGGCAGCACCCGCACCGTGGAGCGCGAATTCGACTTGCTGCACCTGGTGCCGCCGCAGCGCGCCCCCGAGTTCGTCCGTCAGAGTCCGCTGGCCAACGCCGACGGTTGGATCGAGGTCGACCACGAAACCCTGCGCCACCCGCGCTACGGCAACATCTTCAGCCTCGGCGACGTGTGCGCCGCGCCCAATGCCAAGACCGCCGCAGCGGTGCGCAAGCAGGCGCCGGTGGTGGCCGAGAACGTCCTCGGCGTGCTCGCCGGCCGCGGTCCGCGGGCGGTCTACGACGGCTACGGCTCCTGCCCGCTGACCATCGAGCGCGGCAAGGTGATCCTCGCCGAGTTCGGCTACGGCGGCAAACTGCTACCGACCTTCCCCTTCGACCCGCGTGTGCCGCGCCGCCTGGCCTGGGAGCTGAAGACCAAGTGGATGCCGGGCATCTACTTCGACCTGATGCTCAAGGGTCATGAGTGGCTGGCCGAACCCAAACATCTGGACTTCGAGCCGCGCCCGGTGGAATCGCCGGCGGCCTGCGACTTCACCCGGGAGAAAAACTGATGAAAGAGCGGCTGGCCCGCTACCTGCCGTGTCTGGAGTGGGCACGCCAGTACGATCGCGAGGCAGCGGGCAAGGACGGCCTGGCCGCGGCGATCGTGACCCTGATGCTGATCCCGCAGAGCCTGGCCTACGCCATGCTCGCCGGCCTGCCGCCGGTCACCGGGCTGTATGCTAGCATCCTGCCACTAGTGGCCTATACCCTGTTCGGCACCAGCCGCACCCTGGCGGTCGGCCCGGCAGCCGTGCTGTCGCTGGTCACCGCCAGCGTGCTCGGTCCGCTGTTCGCCGCCGGCAGCGCCGCGTACAGCGCCGCCGCCCTGCTGCTGGCGCTGCTTTCCGGCATCCTTCTGCTGGCCATGGCGGTGCTGCGCCTGGGCTTTCTCGCCAACTTTCTCAGCCACCCGGTGATTTCCGGCTTCATGAGCGCTTCGGGCATTCTCATCACCCTCGGCCAGCTCAAGCACATTCTCGGCATCAGGGCCGACGGCGAGAACGCCATCCAACTGATCCAGGCCCTGGCCCAGGGCCTGCCGCAGACCAACCTGCCGACCCTGACCATCGGCGCCGGCAGCCTGCTCTTCCTCTATCTGGCCCGCACGCGGCTGAACGGCTGGCTGCGTGCCCGCGGCCTCGGCGCGAAGTTTGCCAACACCCTGACGCGCACCGGGCCGGTAATGGCGCTGCTGGTCTCGGTGCTGGTGGTCTGGCTGTTCGACCTGGGCGCCGCCGGGGTGCGCGTGGTCGGGCAGATTCCCCAGGGCCTGCCGTCGCTCGACCTGCCGCCGCTGGATGCGGCGCTGGCCGGCGAGCTGCTGCCGGCGGCGCTCCTGATCAGCCTGATCGGCTTCGTCGAATCGGTGTCGGTGGCACAGACCCTGGCCGCCAGGCGCCGCCAGCGCATCGAGCCCAATCAGGAGCTGGTCGGGCTCGGCGCCGCCAACCTGGCCGCGGCGCTGAGCGGAGGCTTCCCGGTCACCGGTGGCCTGTCGCGCTCGGTGGTGAACTTCGATGCCGGCGCGCAGACGCCCATGGCCGGTGCCCTGACCGCCGTGGGTATCGCCGTCACCGTGCTGTTCTTCACCCCGCTGTTCCACAACCTGCCGCATGCCGTGCTGGCGGCCACCATCATCGTCGCGGTGCTGACCCTGGTCGACCTCGGCGCGCTCGGACGCACCTGGCGCTACTCGCGCCAGGACGCCGCGGCCATGGCGGCGACCATGCTCGGCGTGCTGCTGATCGACGTCGAGGCCGGCATCGTCATCGGTGTCGGCCTGTCCCTGCTGCTGTTCCTCTGGCGTACCAGCCAGCCGCACATCGCCGTGGTCGGCCAACTGCCGGGCAGCGAGCACTTTCGCAACGTCAAACGCTTCGCCGTGGTGGAGAGCCCGAAGGTGCTGTCGATCCGCGTCGACGAAAGCCTGTACTTCCCCAACGCCCGCTATCTGGAGGACCGCATCGCCGAGCTGGTCAGCCAGTATCCGCAGGCCGAGCACCTGGTGCTGATGTGCCCGGGGGTCAACCTGATCGATGCCAGCGCCCTGGAAAGCCTCGAGGCGATCGGCGCGTGCCTGCACGCCGCCGGCATCCAGCTGCATCTCTCCGAGGTCAAGGGACCGGTGATGGACCGGCTCAGGCACTCGGACTTCCTCGAGCACTTCGGCGGCCGGGTATTCATCAGCCAGTTCGAGGCCCTGGCCGAACTCGATCCGCAGACCACCCGGAATGCCCTCGGCATGCGCCGCCAGGGCCTTGCCGCTCCCTTTCCCCTTCAACCGACCCTGCTGGAAGACGACAGTGAAAAACGCCCATGATCTGGTGGCCGCAGCCAAGGCCCGCATCCACGAAGTCGACCTCGAGGCCGCCGAGGCGGCCATCCGCGACGCCGACCTGCTGCTCGACGTGCGCGAAGCCGACGAATTCCATGCCGGCCACATTCCCGGCGCGCTGAACGTTCCGCGCGGCCTGCTGGAATTCAAGCTCGACAACACGCCGGAGTTGTCCGCCCGCGGTCTCGCCATCGTCCTCTACTGCAAGACCAGCGGCCGCGCCGCCCTGGCCGCCAGCACCCTGCAGGACATGGGCTACCTGAACGTGCAGTCGATCGCCGGCGGCTTCGATGCCTGGAGCGCGGCCGGCAAGGCGGTGGCGACGCCGAGCCTGCCGACCTTCGAGTAGGGCCCGCCGCCCCTACGACTCGGTCGGCGGCGCGGGAAAGGCCTGGCTCAGCGCCGGCGGCGTCAGCTGCACGCCGCGCCAGTGGAAGGAAACCGGCCACAGCACTTGCTCGATGCGCGCCTCCCGCCACAGTTCGACGAAGGTCCGGCCGGCGCCGGGATGGCGCCGCTCCGGCACCAACAGCGCCAGCGGCCAGAGCACGAAGGCGTTCTTCAGGATCTCCGGACGCGGCAGCACCAGCCCGTCGAAGTTGCCGACCTGCTCGTCGTAGGTCAGTACGTCGATATCCAGCGGCAATCCCTTGCGCTCCGGCGCATAGCGGCCGTTGTCCGCCTCGATGAACTTGAGCCGGCGGTCCAGCTCGATGAGCGGCAGGTCGGTCTGCCCGACCACCACCAGGTTGTAGAAGGGGCCGCTCCTGATCCCCACCGGCAGGCTCTCGAACACCGGCGAGCAACGCATGTCCCGCAGCAGGCCGGACAACGCCTCGAGGCCGGCGGTGAGATGGGCGACACGCTCGATATTGCTGCCGAGGCCCAGCAGCACGGGAGTCAGCGACATCCGCGCTCGATCTCCACGCCGACGCCGGCGGCCGCGGGAACGGCGCCCGGCTTGGTCACCCTGAGGCGCAGCCAGGGAATCCCGAACTCGGCCATCAGCACGCCGGCCAGACGTTCGGCGAAGGTCTCCACCAGCAGGAAGCGCGCCTCGCCGGCGAAGGCCTGGATGCGCGCCGCCAGCGCCGCGTAGTCGAGTGCATGGGCCAGCTCGTCTCCGCCAGCGGGCACGCGGACATCCCAGGCGCACTCCAGATCCAGCCGCAGGCACTGGCGAATGCCACGCTCCCAGTCGAACACGCCGATGACGGTGTCGACCTCCAGGCCCTCGATAAACACTTTGTCCAAATTCATCTCCACGAAGGGCGCCGGGCCCCGCTAGAATCGGGGCGCCCTCACCCCGGAAGGATCCCATGGTCTGGCTGCTGGCGATCCTCGCCTACCTCCTCGGCTCGCTGTCCTTCGCCATCCTGCTCAGCCGCCTGAGCGGCGGACCGGACCCGCGTGCCTGTGGCTCGGGCAATCCCGGCACCACCAACATGCTGCGCATCGCCGGCAAGCGCCTGGCGGCGCTCACCCTGCTCGGCGACCTCTGCAAAGGCCTGCTGCCGG
The DNA here is from genome assembly GCF_009363155.1 of Azotobacter salinestris. Lineage (NCBI taxonomy): Bacteria > Pseudomonadati > Pseudomonadota > Gammaproteobacteria > Pseudomonadales > Pseudomonadaceae > Azotobacter > Azotobacter salinestris. The sequence continues at coordinate 3,299,655 of NZ_CP045302.1, read as the reverse complement.
TGCTGATCGCCCAGCACGCCGGCCTGGACATCCGCCAGCAGGCCTGGATCGGCCTGGCCGCGGTGTTCGGCCATCTGTATCCCCTGTACTTCAACTTCCGTGGCGGCAAGGGCGTAGCCACTGCCGCCGGAATGCTCCTGGGCCTCTATCCGCCGGCGGTACTGCCGGCCGTCGCCGTCTGGCTGCTGGTCTTCGCCTTCACCCGTACCAGTTCCCTCGCCGCCCTGACCGCCACGCCGTTCTGCCTGCCGCTGCTGGCCTGGCAGCAGCCCGGGGCGCTGCTGCCGATGCTGCTGCTCTACGGGATGATCGTCTGGCGCCATCGCGGCAATCTGCATGCACTCTTCGCCGGCCGGGAAAGGCACTTCTAGCCCTGCGCCGCAGGATCAGAGCGCCGGCAGGGTCTCCATCGGCCAGCGCGCATGAACCTGGATCGCCGGCCCGTCCTGCTGGCCGGCCAGCAGACGCTGGCAGCCAGCATAGGCGATCATCGCTCCGTTGTCGGTGCAGAAGCGCGGCCGCGCGTAGAACACCTGGCCATCCAGCTCGCCGAGCATCCGCTCCAGCGCCGAGCGCAGCGCCTGGTTGGCGCTCACCCCGCCGGCGATCACCAGACGCCTCAGGCCGGTCTGCTTCAGCGCCCGCCGGCACTTGATGGTCAGCGTCTCCACCACCGCCTGCTGAAAGGCCAGAGCGACGTCGCGACGCGACTGCTCGCTGTCGTCGCCGCTCGCCTGGCAGTGCTGCCAGGTATTCAGAGCGAAGGTCTTGAGGCCGCTGAAACTGAACTCCAGGCCGGGCCGGTCGGTCATCGGCCGCGGGAAGACGAAGCGCCCGGGCCTGCCGTCCTGCGCCAGGCGGGCGATCTCCGGGCCGCCGGGATAGCCGAGGCCGAGCAGCTTGGCGGTCTTGTCGAAGGCCTCGCCAGCGGCGTCGTCCAGCGACTCGCCGAGCACCTGGTAGCGACCGATGCCATCGACCCGCACCAGTTGGGTATGCCCGCCGGAAACCAGCAGAGCGACGAAGGGAAACTGCGGCGGCTGTTCTTCCAGCATCGGCGCCAGCAGATGACCTTCCATGTGGTGCACGCCGAGCGCCGGAATCCCCCAGGCCAGCGCCAGCGCCTGGGCGCAGGAAGCGCCGACCAGGAGCGCGCCGACCAGGCCGGGCCCTGCGGTATAGGCAATGCCGTCGATGTCCCCGGCACGGCAGCCGGACTCGTCGAGCACCTGACGCAAGAGCGGCAGCATGCGCTTGACGTGATCCCGCGAGGCCAGCTCGGGCACCACCCCGCCATAGACGCGGTGCAGATCGATCTGGCTGAACAGCGCATCGGCCAGGAGGCCGCGCTGGCTGTCGTAAAGCGCGACGCCGGTTTCGTCGCAGGAGGTTTCCAGCCCCAGAACGAGCATGGGTTCGACCTTTATCAGCCTGGAAAATCGAGGGGCGCATGATAATCGGCGACCACCCCGCAGACCAGCGCTTTTCGCGCCGCGGGCTTTGCATTGCATGTGGCAAATGAGGTAACATCCGCAGCCCTTGAGAATCGACGTTCTCCCGAGCCGAGTCCGGAGAGGGCGTTCACCACCGGTCAATAGTTAAGGTAGCCCTGGATGCCCGCCGTCAAAGTTAAAGAGAACGAACCCTTCGACGTAGCCCTGCGTCGCTTCAAGCGCTCCTGCGAAAAAGCCGGCGTACTGGCCGAAGTTCGCAGCCGCGAGTTCTACGAGAAACCCACTTCCGAGCGCAAGCGCAAGGCCGCTGCCGCCGTCAAGCGCCACGCCAAGAAAGTGCAGCGCGAACAGCGCCGCCGCGAGCGCCTGTACTAAGCTGCAGCAACGCTTCGCCGCTCCTGAAAGCCCGGCCGAAAACCGGGCTTTTTGCATTTCCGGAGCCACCCGGCACCCGCCCGAACCGGAAACCCCATGGCCGGACTGATCCCCCAAGGCTTCATCGACGACCTGCTGAACCGCACCGACATCGTCGAGGTGGTCGGCTCGCGCGTCCAGTTGAAGAAGACCGGCAAGAACTACAGCGCCTGCTGCCCCTTCCATCAGGAAAAGACCCCCTCCTTCACCGTCAGCCCGGACAAGCAGTTCTACTACTGCTTCGGTTGCGGCGCCGGCGGCAACGCGCTGGGCTTTCTCATGGACCACGACCACCTGGAGTTCCCCCAGGCGGTCGAGGAACTGGCCAAGCGCGCCGGCCTCGAGGTTCCCCGCGAGGAGCGCGGCGGCGACCGGCAGCCGCGCCAGAGCGTCGACTCGCCGCTCTATCCGCTGCTGGCCGCCGCCGCCGACTACTACCGCCAGGCCCTGAAGAGCCATCCGGCGCGCCAGGCCGCGGTCGACTACCTGAAAGGCCGCGGGTTGTCCGGCGTCATCGCCCGCGACTTCGCCCTCGGCTTCGCTCCGCCCGGCTGGGACAACCTGCTCAAGCACCTGGGCGGCGATACCCTGCAGCAGAAGGCGATGATCGAGGCGGGCCTTTTGATCGAGAACGCCGAGACCGGCAAGCGCTACGACCGCTTCCGCGACCGGGTGATCTTCCCGATCCGCGACAGTCGCGGCCGGGTCATCGCCTTCGGCGGCCGGGTGCTCGGCGACGACAAGCCCAAGTACCTGAACTCCCCGGAAACCCCGGTGTTCCACAAGGGCCAGGAGCTCTACGGCCTCTTCGAGGCGCGCCAGCACAACCGCGACCTCGACGAGATCATCGTGGTCGAGGGCTACATGGACGTCATCGCCCTGGCCCAGCAGGGTCTGCGCAACGCCGTGGCCACCCTCGGCACCGCCACCAGCGAGGAGCACCTCAAGCGCCTGTTCCGCCTGGTGCCCGGCGTGCTGTTCTGCTTCGACGGCGACCAGGCCGGGCGCAAGGCCGCCTGGCGCGCCCTCGAGGCCACCCTGCCGAGCCTGCAGGACGGCCGGCGCGCGCGCTTCCTGTTCCTGCCCGAAGGCGAGGACCCGGACAGCCTGGTGCGCGCCGAAGGCCGCGAGGCCTTCCTTGCCCGACTGGAACAGCAGGCTCGGCCACTGGCCGACTACTTCTTCCAGCAACTGACCGAGGAAGCCGATCCGCGCACCCTGGAGGGCAAGGCGCATCTGGCGACCCTCGCCGCTCCGCTGATCGAGAGGATTCCCGGTGCCAACCTGCGCGCCCTGATGCGCCAGCGTCTCGCCGAGATCACCGGACTGAGCGGCGTTCCGAGCCCGCCCGCCTCCGGCCCGCTCCCGGGGGAACACTCGTCGCATGCGGAAGACGCCTACTACCAGGCCGAACCCGGCTATGCCGACTACCCCGACTTTGCCGAGCCCGAGCGCCCCTTCGGGCGCGTCGGCCAGGGCAAGGGCCAGTGGAAGGGCCAGGGACGCAGCGGCTACCGCCAGGGCCGCGGCGACTTCCCGGCGCGGCCGCGCATCGCCGTCAGCGTCGAGCCACCCAACCTGAGCGCGCTGCGCACCCTGCTGCACCATCCGCAGCTGGCCCAGAAAGTCGCCGACGCCAGCCATTTCGCCAGCGAGGAAGACCCCTACGCCCAGCTGCTGGTCGCCTTGCTCGAGGCCCTGCAGAAGAACCCGCACAGCAGCAGCCTGCAACTGATCGCCCGCTGGCACGGCACCGAACAGGGCCGTCTGCTGCGCGCCCTGGCGGAGAAGGAATGGCTAATTTCGACGGACAACCTTGAACAACAGTTTTTCGACACTATAAATACATTAGCGGCACGACAGCGCGAGCGCGGCATCGAGCAACTGCTTCGCAAGGCCCGCCAGGGCGAGCTGAGCGCGGAAGAGAAGACTCGATTGCGCGATCTGCTCAGCCGTAACGCATCCCCCGCCCCCCCGACCTCAACTGGCGTGTAAGGTCAAGCATCCGTTATAATACTTAGCTTTTCAGCCCGCCAGAACATTCAGTGGATAGGGTGTCATGTCCGTAAAAGCTCAACAGCAGTCTCGCATCAAAGAGTTGATCGCTCGCGGCCGCGAACAGGGTTACCTGACCTACGCCGAGGTCAACGACCACCTGCCGGAGGATATTTCCGATCCGGAGCAGGTGGAAGACATCATCCGCATGATCAACGACATGGGGATCAACGTATTCGAAAGCGCCCCGGATACGGATGCCCTGTTGTTGGCCGAAGCCGACACCGATGAAGCCGCCGCCGAGGAAGCCGCCGCGGCCCTGGCCGCCGTGGAAACCGACATCGGCCGCACCACCGATCCGGTGCGCATGTACATGCGCGAAATGGGCACCGTGGAGCTGCTCACCCGCGAAGGCGAGATCGAGATCGCCAAGCGCATCGAGGAAGGCATCCGCGAAGTGATGAGCGCCATCGCCCACTTCCCGGGCACCGTGGACAGCATCCTCACTGAATACCAGCGTGTCGCCAGCGAAGGCGGCCGCCTGTCTGACATCCTCAGCGGCTACATCGATCCCGACGACGACTCGGCGGTACCCGCCGAGGCCGAAGTGCCCGTCGACCTCAAGAGCAAGAGCGCCGCGGCGCCGGCGTCCGACGACGAGGAAGAGGAAGAGGGCGAGGAGGACAGCGAGGAAGAGGAAGGCGACGGCGGCCCGGATCCGGAAGTCGCCCGCCTGCGCTTCGGCGCTGTCGCCGAGCAGTTGGACAGGACCCGCAAGACCCTTGGACAGTACGGCCGCGGCAGCGCCGAGGGCATGGAGGCGCTGCAGGCGCTGGCCAGCCTGTTCATGCCGATCAAGCTGGTGCCCAAGCAGTACGACACCCTGGTCGAGCAGGTACGCGACTCCCTGACCCGCGTGCGCGCCCAGGAGCGCGCGATCATGCAGCTGTGCGTGCGCGACGCGCGCATGCCGCGTGCCGACTTCCTGCGCCAGTTTCCCGGCAACGAGACCGACCAGGACTGGGTCGACTTCCTCGCCAAGGGCAAGGCCAAGTACGCCGAGACTCTCGGCAAGCTGGCCGGCGACATCAAGCAGTGCCAGCAGAAGCTGATCGACCTCGAGCAGGAAGTCGGCCTGACCATCGCCGAGATCAAGGACATCAACCGTCAGATGTCCATCGGCGAAGCCAAGGCCCGCCGCGCCAAGAAGGAAATGGTCGAGGCCAACCTGCGCCTGGTGATCTCCATCGCCAAGAAGTACACCAACCGCGGCCTGCAGTTCCTCGACCTGATCCAGGAAGGCAACATCGGCCTGATGAAGGCGGTGGACAAGTTCGAATACCGCCGCGGCTACAAGTTCTCGACCTACGCCACCTGGTGGATCCGCCAGGCGATCACCCGCTCGATCGCCGACCAGGCGCGCACCATCCGCATCCCGGTGCACATGATCGAGACCATCAACAAGCTCAACCGCATCTCCCGCCAGATGCTGCAGGAGATGGGCCGCGAACCCACGCCGGAAGAGCTGGGCGAACGCATGGAAATGCCCGAGGACAAGATCCGCAAGGTGCTGAAGATCGCCAAGGAACCGATCTCCATGGAAACGCCGATCGGCGACGACGAAGACTCGCATCTGGGCGACTTCATCGAGGACTCCACCATGCAGTCGCCGATCGAGGTGGCCACCGTGGAAAGCCTCAAGGAAGCCACCCGCGAAGTCCTCGCCGGCCTCACCGCCCGGGAGGCCAAGGTGCTGCGCATGCGCTTCGGCATCGACATGAACACCGACCATACCCTCGAGGAGGTCGGCAAGCAGTTCGACGTGACCCGCGAGCGCATCCGTCAGATCGAGGCCAAGGCCCTGCGCAAGCTGCGCCACCCCTCGCGAAGCGAGCACCTGCGCTCCTTCCTCGACGAGTGACATCAAGACCCCCGGCCCGCCGGGGGTCTTGCTTTCCACCTGCCAACCGCACAGCGGACGGCCTTATACTGCAGGAATCGCCAGCGGCGCCTTTCCCGACGATACGACACCATGCACGGACCCGATGCCAGCAACCTGCTCGACAGCCTGGATGCACTGACCCAGGCCGCCCTGCTGCAGGGTTTCCACCGGCGCCAGTTGGTCGAGGGCGAACTGCTCGGCAGCCCGAACGGCAAGCGCGACAGCGTGTTCATCGTGCACAGCGGGCGCATCCGGGTGTTCCTCGCCTTCGAGGACAAGGAATACACCCTCACCTTCCTCGAAGCCGGGGGCATCTACAGCACCCACAGCCAGGCCTATGTCCAGGCCGTGCGCCCGAGCGAGGTGCTGATGGGCGACACCGCGCAGATGACGGCCACCCTCCGCTCGCTGCCGACTGCCGTGCCGGCGATCATCCGCGTGCTCGGCGGCACCCTCGACAACTGCATGCGCATCATCGAGGACCTGGCCTTTCGCGACGTCGAGGGCCGCCTGGCGCGCTTCCTCGACGGCATGCTGACGCGCAAGGGCCGCCCCCATCAGGACAGCCTGCGCCTGGAGTTGGACCTCAACACCGAGGACATCGCCCGGCTGCTCGGCACCACCCGCCAGACCGTCTCCTCCCTGCTCAACCGGATGGCCCGCGAGGGCATTCTCAGCCGTGCCGGCAACGGCGTCTTCGACATCCACGACGTCGAACGCCTGCGCGCCCGCAGCCAGGTGTCCGCTGGCTGACAGACAGCCCCCAGTGCAGTTTCTAGCATGATCGCTCCAGATACCTGTCCAGCTTCGGCTTGCCGGAGGAGCGCTCATGACCACGACCACCTATCGCAGCATCTGCGGCGAAGAATCCCTGCCCTACATCGACTGCGACCACTGCATCCGCACCCTCTACGCACGGATCCAGCACTACCTGCAGCAGGACCAGGGCGACTGCCCGATCTGCAGCTATTTCCGCGAAAAGATCGGCTCGCGTGACGGCAGCGAGAGCGACGCCCGCCTGCTGCTGCACGCCCAGGTGAACGTCGTCTACGAACTCTTCGCCCGCCACGGCGACCAGGAGGCCCTGGCCATGCTGGAGCGGGTCGAGGACGACTGCTGCTGATCGCGCCGCGAAACCGGTTCGCAATGAATGCGGGGTTTTCCGCTCCGTCGCTTGGCGCGGGCGGAAAGCCGCCGCTATAATCCGCCGGCCTTCTGGGGGCCTGTAGCTCAGTCGGTTAGAGCAGAGGACTCATAATCCTTTGGTCCAGGGTTCGAGTCCCTGCGGGCCCACCACTCCTATTATTCAGCGGGTATGCGACCAACCCCTGCCTTCCCAGACCAGCTTCTCCAGCGCCGGTCCCGATCGCTCGTCGAACCTATCCCTCCCCTCGCCAAGGCCGGATACATGGATGACTGCGGCCCTCCGATACCCGCCTTTCCAAACACCCCGCCCACGAGCCTCTAGACTACCAATGACCGACCGGCGCAACCGGCAGGCATCCAGTCAATCGGCAAGGCGGAACACGCGGATGACCCACTCCAGACAAGGCTCCTGGCTTCAATGGCGGCTGGCCACGCTCCTGATCGTGTCGTGGCTCCTGGCGGGCTGCGGCATCAACGACATTCCCACCTACGACGAGCAGGTGAAGGCGGCCTGGGGGCAGGTGGAGAACCAGTACCAGCGACGCGCCGATCTGATCCCCAATCTGGTGGAAACGGTCAGGGCCTATGCGCAGCACGAACGGGAGACCCTGACCGCGGTGATCGAGGCGCGGGCCAGGGCCACCTCCATCCAGGTGGATGCCGGCACGCTGGACGATCCACAGAAGCTGCAGCAGTACCAGCAGGCACAGGACCAGTTGAGCGGCGCGCTGAGCCGGCTGATGGTGGTGTCGGAGCGCTATCCCGAGCTGAAGGCCAACCAGAATTTCCTCGCCCTGCAGTCCCAGCTGGAAGGCACCGAAAACCGCATCGCGGTGGCGCGCCGCGACTTCATCGCCGCGGTGGAGCGCTACAACACCGAGATCCGTACCTTCCCCGGGCGCATCTGGCACAGTCTGCTCTACCGCGACATGCCGGTGCGCGAAAGCTTCGAGGCCACCAGCCAGGGCGCGGAACAGGTACCGCAAGTGCAATTTCGATGAGGCCGGCGCACCGGCTGCTCCAGGGCCTGCTGCTCTGCGCCTGGGTCCTGGTCACCCAGGCCCAGGAGGCCGGCTACCCGGTGCTAACCGGGCGGGTGGTCGATCGTGCCGAGTTGCTCGATGCCGCGACCGAGAGCCGCCTGACTCAGATGCTGGCCGCCCATGAGCAGGCCACCGGCGACCAGTTGGTGGTGGTCACCGTGCCGGATCTGGCGGGGAGTAATATCGAAGAGTTCGGCGTCGAGCTGGGCCGCCACTGGGGCATCGGCCAGAAAGGCAGGGACAACGGCGCGCTGCTGATCGTCGCGCGCGACGAGCGGCAGGTCCGCATCGAGGTCGGCTACGGGCTGGAAGAGCGCCTGACCGATGCCCAGTCGGCGCTGATCATCCACAACATCATCGTCCCGGCCTTCCGGCAGGGCGACTTTGCCCGCGGCGTCACCGAGGGCGTGACGGCGATGCTCTGGGTACTGGGTGGCAAGCCCCTGCAGGGCGAACAGGGGCTGATCCCCGACGACCGGCAGGCGGAGGAGCCGTCGCCGATAGTCCTGCTCGTGATGCTGGCGATCATCCTGCTGCTGGTTCGCGGCGGGCGCGGGCGCAGCGCCCTGTTGGCCGGCGCCCTGCTCGGCGGACTGCGCCATGGCGGTGGCGGCTTTGGCGGGCGCGGCGGCGGCTTCGGCGGCGGCGGCGCCTCCGGTGGCTGGTAGGGATGCTAATCGATGACATTGCTGAGCGAAAACGAGCAGCGGCAGGTCGCCGCGGCGATCGAACGGATCGAGCGGGAAACGGATGCCGAACTGGTGACGGTGCTGGCGGCACGGGCCGACGACTACACCTATATCTCCCTGCTCTGGGCCGGGCTGCTGGCCCTGCTGCTGCCCGGCTCGCTGAACCTGATCGGCGGCTGGCTCAATGCGGGACAGCTGCTGCTGGCGCAGTGGGCGACCTTCATCCTGGCCAGCCTGCTGTTCCGCCTGCCCGCCATCACCACCCGGCTGGTCCCGCGGTCGATCCGCCACTGGCGCGCCGGCAACCTGGCCCGGCGGCAATTCATCGAACTCGGCCTGCATCACACCGAAGCGCAAAGCGGCATGCTGATCTTCGTCGCCGAAGCCGAGCGCTATGTGGAGATCCTGGTCGATCGGGGGATCTCCAGCCGCCTGGACGACGCCACCTGGCAGGCCATCGTCGACACCTTCACCGCCCAGGTGAGACGCGGCGAGACGCTGCAGGGCTTCCTCTCCTGCATCGAGGCCTGCGGTGCGCTGCTCAAGGAACACCTGCCCGCCACCCACGAACGCAACGAGCTGCCCAACCGCCTGGTGATCCTGTCGTAGGAGAGCACCATGCACCGGCCTGTCCGCCTGGCTACCTTCAGGCAGAAAGGCCAAAGCGAACGGAACAGGCGCACTTTCCGCGCTCCGCGAGTCAAACCAGCAATGCCCCATGCGGAGACAGACCATGCTGCGCCTCACTCGCCTGCTCATCGGTACCCCTCTCCTGCTCCTCCTCGGCAGCTGCGGCGACACCGCCAAGTTGCCGGTCAGCGAAGGCTACGGGCCGCAACCGAAGCTGCCCGAGCCGAAGTCGACCCTGATCCCCACGGTGCACATCGCCAAGGCGGTCGGCTGGCCGCATGACGAGATGCCCATCGCCGCCGAGGGCTTGCTGGTGAAGGCCTTCGCCAGAGGCCTGGACCACCCGCGCACGCTGCTGACCCTGCCCAACGGCGACGTGCTGGTCGCCGAGACCAACACACCGCCCAAGCCCGATGACGACAAGGGCGTCCGCGGCTGGGTGATGAAGAAGGCGATGGCCCGCGCCGGTGCCGGTGTGCCCAGCGCCAACCGCATCAGCCTGCTGCGCGACGGGGACGGCGACGGGTTCGCGGAAATCCGCACGATACTGCTGGAGAACCTCAACTCGCCGTTCGGCATGGCGCTGGTCGGCGACCAGCTCTATGTCGCCAACACCGACGCCATCGTCCGCTTCCCCTACCGGGAAGGCGCCACCGAGATCGACACTCCCGGAGTGAAAGTGGCCGACCTGCCGGCCGGAACGCGCAACCATCACTGGACCAAGGACCTGATCGCCAGCCGCGACGGCAGCAAGCTCTACGTCACCGTGGGCTCCAACAGCAACGTCGCCGAGCACGGTATGGAAGCGGAGGAGAACCGCGCCGCCATCCTCGAGGTCGATCCGGCCAGCGGCGCCACCCGCCTGTTCGCCTCCGGCCTGCGCAACCCCAACGGCCTGGCCTGGCAGCCGCAAAGCGGCGCGCTCTGGGTCGCGGTCAACGAGCGCGACGAGATCGGCAGCGACCTGGTACCGGACTACATGACCTCGGTCCGGGACGGCGGCTTCTACGGCTGGCCCTACAGCTACTTCGGCCAGCACGTCGACGAGCGCGTCAAGCCGCCGCGCCCGGATCTGGTGACCAAGGCCCTGGTGCCGGATTACGCCCTCGGCGCGCACACCGCCTCCCTGGGCCTGACCTTCTACGAGGGCGAGCTGCTGCCGCCGCGCTACCGCAACGGCGCCTTCGTCGGCCAGCACGGCTCCTGGAACCGCAAGCCGCGCAGCGGCTACAAGGTGATCTTCGTGCCCTTCGACGACCAAGGCCGCCCCGTCGGGCCGCCGGAAGACATCCTCACCGGATTCGTCGACGAGGAGAAGGACGAGGCCTACGGCCGGCCGGTCGGCGTGACGGTCGACAAGGCGGGCGCGCTGCTGGTGGCCGACGATGTGGGGAATGTCGTGTGGCGGATTACGCCGGCGCCCTGAGCGGGCTCGGGAGCCCGGCGCCGGAAGCGCGCCGGGCGGAAAATCCTGGTCAGCCGAGTTTTTTCAGCAGCTCTTCGAGCTTTTCCGGAATCTGGCTCAGGCCATGGCGGGCCGCCTGCTTGCGGATCTCGACCCGGTCGCCGTCGAAGCGCACCGTTTCGCTGACCACGGCCAGTTGCTCGCCCCGCATCAGGGCATAGGCATAGCACTGGGTGCCGCCCGGATCCTCCTCGGAATCGTCGGCCACCCCGGTATTGGCCACCGCCAGATCGGCACGGCTGGCCTTGAGCGCACCGATCGCCATTTCCGTGGCCACCTCCTCGCTGGTCAGGCCAAAGCGCTCGATGGTGGCGAAATCGACACCGAGCAGCCCGTGCTTGGCCTGCGGCGAATAGACGATGAAGCCGCAGTCCAGCACCTGGCCGCAACCGGGCTCGTTCGCCAGCAGCGAGGCCATGAGTCCGCAGGTACAGGACTCGGCGGTGCTCAGCTTCAACTTGCGCTCCTCGAGAAAGGTCACCAGCTTGCCGATGTCTTCCATGTTCGTCCTCCACAGGAAATGCCGGAGAACGCCGCTCCGGCACCGGCGCCGCAGCGCTCGTCAGGGTGCCGGGAGGCGGCGGGAAATCGCCCGGCATGGGGCCGGCCCGCTGGCCCGGCATGCGCCGGACCAGGGGCACGGCCTCGGCCGCTCCCCTCAGTGATGGGTCTTGCCGGAGCCGAGGTCGGCGCCGGTGAGCGGGTCGGCGGAGGGGTTCGACATGGTGCGCGAAGCCATCTGCTTCCAGACCTGCACGTCCTTGTCGGGAAGGGTCACGGTGGCCATGCCGTCGCCGCCGTCGACCGCCGGCTGCGGCGTCTCGACGAACTGCCATTCGGCGCCCTGGTTCCACGGCCCGCGCACGTCGTCCGCGCCCTGGGACATGTTGAAGTAGGTGTTGGTGAACTCGGGCATGCCCGCCAGCTTCCCTTGCGGGAAGTTGGGCTGCATCGAATGCAGTGCCTTCTCGAACGACTTCTGGTGGGCCAGCTCGCGGGTCATCAGGAACTTGAGCGCATCCTGGATGCCGGGATCGTCGGTGACGTTGATCAGCCGCTCGTAGATGATCTTGGCGCGGGCCTCGGCCGCGATGTTCGAGCGCAGGTCGGCCGTGGGCTCGCCGATGGTGTCGATGTAGGCCGCGTTCCAGGGCACCCCGCCCGAGTTGGTCAGGGCCGGTCCGCCGCCGTACAGCAGGGAGGTGATGTGGGAGTCGTTGCCGCCACCGGTCAGCGAGCGGTACAGCTCGGCCTCCTGCTCGACGCCCTCGGCCAGTTGCCCCTTGGCCCCCTTGTTCAGCATGCCGACGATCGAGCCGATGATCTCCAGGTGGCTGAGCTCCTCGGTCGCGATGTCCATCAGCAGATCCTTGCGGCCGGCATCGTCTTCGGCCAGGCCCTGGGTGAAGTAGCGCATCGCCGCCGCGAGTTCGCCTTGTGGCCCGCCAAACTGCTCCAGCAGCAGATTCGCAAGACCAGGATTCGGTGCCGCAACCCGGACGGTGTATTGAAGACGCTTGTTGTGGACAAACATAAATCCTCCTCACACGGTTGGTCGCAATCTCCTGTTCCATTGCTCCCGGTGTCTTGGGGTTTCGTCGAAGCGAGTGGCACGAATGCCCCCGTTCAGGGAGGTAGAGGGGCACCCGCCGCGAATAGTTCAGGAAAAATGCCCAGTGGTAGGGGTGCGCCGAGTTCGCGCACAGCTCTGGCGACCAGTCCGCGGCAGAAGGACTCGATCCGGATGCCGCCGGGCATGCCCGCCGCCTTGCGCCCCTCCGTGCGGATCAGCCTGACGGCTCGGCAAGCCGGTATCCAGGGGTCCCGCCTGCCCGCCAGATATCCTCTCGCCGCGGCCCCGGAACTCGCCGGGCCGAAAGCCGGTCGGTACTTCGAGGCTGCCGGAGGCTTTCCGCTCCGGGCGAGACAAGCGCCCCGCCGGCCCTGCACAGGAGACTGCCATGGCCGACACCCCTCCCACCGTGGTGATCTGCGGCGCCACCGCCGGTGTCGGCCGCGCTACTGCCCAGGCCTTTGCCCAGGCCGGCTACCGGGTCGCGCTGATCGCCCGGGGCGAACGGGGGCTGGCCGACACCCAGGCCGAGCTGCAGGCGACCGGCGCCCAGGTCCTGGCGATCGCCGCCGACGTCGCCGACGCCGAGGCCATCGAGCAGGCGGCCGCCCGGGTGGAGGCCGAGCTGGGCGCGATCGACGTCTGGGTCAACTCGGCGATGGCCACCGTCTTCGGCCCGGTCAGCCGGCTGAGCGCGGCGGAGTTCCGCCGCGTCACCGAGGTGACCTACCTGGGCTTCGTGCACGGCACCCTGGCGGCCCTGCGCCACATGCGACCGCGCGATCGCGGCACCATCGTCCAGGTGGGCTCGGCGCTGGCCTACCGGGCCATTCCGCTGCAGTCGGCCTACTGTGCGGCGAAGTTCGCCATCCGCGGCTTCACCGACGCCCTGCGCTGCGAACTCATCCACGACGGCAGCCGGATCCGCCTGACCATGGTCCAGCTGCCGGCCCACAACACCCCCCAGTTCGACTGGGCGCGCAACAAGATGGACAAGCGCCCGCAGCCGGTGCCGCCGATCCACCGGCCGGAGGTGGCCGCACGCGCCATCCTGCGGGCGGCCGACGAGGCGCCGCGCGAACTCTGGCTGGGGCGCGCCACCCTGCAGGCCATTCTCGGCAACATGCTCGTACCCGGCCTGCTCGACCGCATGCTGGCCAGGAAGGCCTACGAGGGGCAGCTGACCCCGGAGGACGAGGATCCGAGCCGCGCGGACAACCTCTTCCAGCCGGTCGAGGGCCTGCACCGCACCGCAGGCCGCTTCGCCGACCGCGCCCGGGACGAGGCGCTGGCCGTCGGTTCGGGACAGGCCAGGGCCATGCTTGCCGCCACCGTGGCGGCGCTGGCCCTGATCGTCATTGCAGTCACCGCCGGGCTGGCCGGTTGAAACGACGTCACCTGCGCTTGAAACAGGATGGCAGACCGATCCGAACGCCTGAATGCCGAATGCGGCCCCCTTGTACGCGCCCGCACCGGCTCGGGCGCGGTCCGGCAATTGCCCAACGAGCCGCTGCCGACGAGGTGCTGCGCCATGAGAGCCCAGATCTTCAAGCAGCTGGAGCGCATGCGCTCCAGCTTCTGGTTCCTCCCGATCGTCATGGCCAGCGGGACGGCTGCCCTGGCCGCCCTGACCATCGCCCTCGACGAGGCGGGAACCTTCCAGTCGCTGCGGGCCTGGGGCTGGACCTTCACCGGCGGAGCGGAGGGGGCGAGCGCCGTGCTGGGAACCCTCGCCGGCTCCATGATCACCATCGTCGGCGTGGTGTTCTCGATGACCCTGGTCACCCTCTCGCTGGCCTCGTCGCAGTACGGGCCCCGACTGCTGCGCAATTTCATGCGCGACACCGCCTACCAGGTGGTGCTCGGCACCTTCGTCTCCACCTTCCTGTATTGCCTGCTCGTCCTGCGCACCATCCGCCGCGTGGAGGACGCCTCCTTCGTCCCGCACCTGTCGGTCACCCTCGGCGTACTGTTCGCGATCATGAGCCTGGGGGTGCTGATCTACTTCATCCACCATGTGTCCGTCTCCATCCAGGCCGACCAGATCGTGGCGCGGATCGCTGCGGAGCTGAGCGAAGAGATCGACCACTTCTTTCCGGACCAGATCGGCCGGGGCGGACCACGGACGCCGCACGCGCCTCCCGCTGCCCGGTTCCTCGAGGCGCTCGAGCGGGAGGCTCGGCCGGTCGACGCGACCAGGGACGGCTACCTCCAGTTCATCGATGCGGACGCTCTGATGGAGCTGGCCACCGAGGAGGACATCGTGCTGCGGCTGGAGCTGCGGCCAGGACGCTATGTCGTCGCGGGCCGGCCCCTAGTACGGGTCTGGCCCGGCAACCGGACGGTCGACCGGCTCAGGAAGCGGGTCGATGCCGCGTTCGTCCTCGGCAGCCAGCGGACGCCCGGGCAGGACATCGAATTCGCCATCGACCAGTTGGTCGAGATCGCCGTGCGGGCCCTTTCTCCGGGCATAAACGACCCGTTCACCGCGATCACCTGCGTGGATCGCCTGGGCTCGTCGCTGTGTCGCGTAGTTCGGCGCGAAATGCCGTCGCCCTACCGTCATGACGACAAGGGGCAGCCCCGGGTGGTTGCATCCGCCGTCACCTTCCCGGAGATCGCGGACGCGGCTTTCAGCCAGATTCGTCACCATGCCCGCTCCAGCGCCGCGGTGACCGTTCGCCTGCTGGAGACGATCGGCGTGATCGCGGAGTTCGCCTGCCGCCCGGAGGATCGCGCCACGCTTCGGCAGCATGCCGAGAGCATCGCCCACGGCGCTTGCCAGGGCATGCTCGAAAACGACGAGCGCCGGCTCGTGGAGGCACGTTACCAGGCGGCGATCCTGTTGCTCGGCGAGCCGGCAGGCGTCTGGAACGCCGGCAGGCAGCCCCCTTGAACATGGCGGCATGCAAAGGAGGTCACCCATGGAGCGGATGTTTTTCGAGGACTGGTTCGGACTGCTGCGCATCCTGATCGTCGGAGTCCTGGCCTACATCGCCCTAGTCTGCCTGTTGCGGCTATCCGGCAAGCGGACCCTGTCCAAGATGAACGCCTTCGACCTGGTGGTGACGGTCGCCCTGGGCTCGACCCTGGCCACCGTCCTGCTCAACAGGAGCATCGCACTGGCCGAGGGAGCCCTGGCCTTCGCCTTGCTGACAGGACTGCAGTTCGCCATAACCTGGTCCAGCGTCAGGGCGCGCTGGGTGCGCCGGATCGTCAAGGCAGAGCCGCAGTTGCTGCTGCACGACGGGCAGTTCCTGAAGGGCGCCCTGCGGCGCACCCGGGTCACCGAGGAGGAAATCCTGGCGGCAGTGCGTGGTGCCGGGATGTCCGGCCTGGAAGATGTCCGGGCCGTCGTCCTGGAGACGGATGGCTCGTTCAGCGTGATCCGGCAAGGCAAGCAGGCCGGCATCTCGACGCTGGCGAATGTGGTGCAGCCGTCCGAGGACGGGGCTGTCTGACAGAGGCCACGCCATGCCCGCTGGCGTACTGCCGCGTTGCGGCAGTGCGTCTTGCTGGCTTTTCTGGCTTTTGGCTTTCCTGGTCTCGTCCGCAGAAAGGCTGGTGATGGTTTCGGCCTTGAACTTCCGCTCGCCGAAGAAGGTCTTGTCCATCCGACCGGTCACACTGATGCGCTCGCCCACCTCGATCTGCTGGCAGCCCTCCTTGTCCAGAGGGTTTTCGCCTGAATCGGTGTCCGGGATCAGTCGAGCACTCACTTCCGGCAACTCCCTATCGACCTGCACGGCGACCCGCTCAGAAAGCCTGGGACTCTGCTTCGGAAAGGCCCTGCCGTGCTCGCCGCTGCCGTGCCGGTAGCCGGCGGATCAGGGCGCCCGTCTCCTCCTCTAGACGGCGAACCGGTTCCAGTGCACGCCGTCGCGCAGGGCCAGTGCCGCATTGATCAGACCCACATGGGAAAAGGCCTGGGGGACGTTGCCGAGCTGCTCGCCGCTGTGCGGATCGATTTCCTCGGCATAGAGTCCGTGCTCGCCCCGCAGCTCGAGCAGCCGCTCGAAGAGCGCCTCGGCCTCCTCCAGCTGCCCGTTCTGCACCAGGGCCTCGACCAGCCAGAAGCTGCAGATGACAAAGGCACCTTCCCCACTGGCCAGTCCGTCGTCCGTGCCGGTCTGGTAGCGGCGAACGAAGGTGCCTCGTGCGTCGGCGCCCAGGCTCTGGCGGATGCGCGATACGGTGTTGCCGAACAGCTCGCTGTTCCCCTCGACGAAACCGTTTCGCGCCAGCAGCAGCAGGCTGGCATCCAGCCTTTCTTCGCCGTAGGCCTGCACGAAGTGTCGGCCATCCCGGCTGATGCCCAGGCGCATCACCTCCCGCCGGATCCGTTCGCTCTCGCGGCTCCAGCGCTCGCCGTCGCCGGCCAGGTCGTGCCGGCGCTGCAGCCACAAGGCCCGCTGCAGCCCGACCCAGGCCATGGCCTTGGAATGCACGTAATGCCGCGGCGCGCTGCGCATTTCCCAGATGCCCTGGCCGGGCTCGCGCCAATGTGCGGCGATGAAGTCCGCGGCGCTGCGCAGATGGAGCCAGTGCGCCTGCATCGCATCGTCGGCCATGCTGTCGCAGATATGCACGCATTCCAGCAACTCGCCGTAGATGTCGAGCTGGAACTGGTTCCGCGCGGCATTGCCGACACGGACCGGACGCGAACCCCGGTAGCCGGAAATCCCGGGAATGTTCTCCTCCTCCCGGGCAAAGCCGCCTTCCACGTCGTACAGCACCTGCAGGGGCATGCCATGGCGCAGCATGGTCTGCTGCATCCACTCGGCCCAGCGGTGCGCTTCCTGCCGGCAGCCCAGGCGGAACAGGGCACTCAGGGTCATGCCGGCATCGCGGAACCAGGTGTAGCGGTAATCCCAGTTGCGCTCGCCGCCGATGGCCTCGGGAAGCGAAGTGGAGCCCGCCGCCACCACCGCGCCGGTCGGCTCGTGGATCAGCAGCTTCAGGGTGATGGCGCTGCGTACGACGTCCTGCCGATAGCGCCCGGACCACTGCAGCGATGCGCTCCAGGCGCGCCAGGCGGCGGTCGTGGCCTCGATGCGCGCGACGATGGACGAAGCGGACAATGGCCGTGCCGGCAGGCTGCCCGCGAGACAGGTGCCCAGGCAGAACACTGCGCGCTCGCCGGCATGCACGGACAGGCGCCCGGTCCATTCCCGCCCGTTCCCGCGCAGGGCGCAGGCGGACTGGAACCACAGGCGCCGGCCGCCGGCTTCCAGTTCCAGCGCATCGGCCGAGCCGCTCACGGGGCAGGAGGCGCGACCGAAATCTGGCCGGGGTACGAAGGCCACCTCGAACTCGATGCCCCCGGACAGCCCCTCCACCAGCCACAGCAGGCACTGCCGGTCGGGCGGCCCCGGCCACTCCATGCACAGGCTGGCGCGTGCGCCTCCGTTCGCCCCTTGCCACTCATAGCGAAAGACGGCGGTCTCCTCCAGATAGCCCGCCCGAGCACGCTCGGCTGCCAGCGGGGCGATGCGCAGGCAGCCTCCCTGCTGGCGGTCCAGCAGCGGCCAGACCAGCGGCGGCGCATCGAAACGCCCGGGGCAGAACCACTCGACATTGCCGTCGGGGCCCAGCAGCGCCAGCGAACGACCGTCCCCCAGCGCAGCCAGGGAGCCGATCGGCGGAAAGGCCGATGCAACAGGATCGATCGGAGGCGACGACTCCGGTGCATTCGCTTCTGGGGTTGCCAAGCTCTTCCTCCACCGCATTGCCGGTTCCCCTTCGGCACACAGCGCCGAAAGCATCGCTTGCATGCAAGGCGTATGAAGTACGAGTCCTTTCGGCAATCGGTGTTCCGCCTGGCAGCGGAGGGACACGCCTGGAGATCATCGGCGACCTCAGCGAAGGCGGCAGGTGATGGGCCTCGATGATCCTGCCTTCGCAGAGGATCACCGCCCGCTCGATGACGTTCTCCAGTTCGCGCACGTTGCCCGGCCAGTGGTAGCACATCAGCATGCTCAGGGCCCGCGCGGCGATGTCGGCGCCGCGCTCGCGCAGCGGCGGCACGGTGATGGGGAAGACGTCGAGCCGGTAATAGAGATCCTCGCGGAAGCGGCCCTGCTCTACCATGCCTCGCAGGTCGTGGTTGGTGGCGGCGAGGATGCGCAGGTCGATCTGGTGGGTGAGGTTACCGCCGACCCGTTCGAAGCTCTTCTCCTGGAGCACCCGCAGCAGCTTGGCCTGCATGGCCAGGGACAGCTCGCCGACCTCGTCGAGAAAGATGGTGCCGCCGTCGGCCATCTCGAAACGCCCGCGCCGCTGGTTGGCCGCCCCGGTGAAGGCGCCGCCAGTCGTCGTGCCTCCCGGGGCGGCATCCGCGAAGGACACGGCAAGCTCCGCTCCACGCGCCAGCCTCGCTGATCCGGCCAAGGCCAGGTGTGCGGATGCAAACGAAAGGCCGGCCGCTGGTGTAACGGCTGGAGCCCCCGAGCTGGCGCCACGAGGGGAAAGACATGACGGGCGCCTGCGCCCGGTCTTCAGCAGCCCGCGCGGCGACGCCGGCATGCTCTTTCCCAGGACATTCGGGAACTGGCGCCGTCCACAGAAGGCCATGCAGCCGGGCGAGATCTGAGGGAATCGAGTCGGCGCCGGGCAAGCGGTGCAACTGATCGGGCGGGAGATGACGAACCGGTACGCTTTGCACATAATAAGAATTATTATCATTAGTATCGAAAACCGGATCCTCGTCGTGGACACAGGCAACCTCGATCGTCACAGCGTGCTGCACAGCCTCTACCTGGATCACCGCCTCTGGCTCAACGGCTGGCTCAGGCACCGGCTCGGCTGCCGGCACAGCGCCGACGACCTGACCCAGGACGCCTTCGTGCAGGTCATGGGCTCCCGCGACCTGCTGCGCCTCGAACAGCCGCGGGCCTTCCTGACCACCATCGCCAAGCGGCTGCTGTTCAACCACTACCGCCGCCAGGACATCGAGCGCGCCTACCTCGAGGCCCTGGCCGCGCTTCCCGCCGCGGAGCAGCCGAGCGAGGAGGTCCGCGCCATCGCCATGGAAACCCTGCTGGAGCTGGCGCGGCTGCTCGAAGACCTGCCGCGGCCGGTCCGCCAGGCATTCCTCTACGCCCAGCTCGACGGCCTGCCCCATGCCGAGATCGCCGAGCGCCTCGGCATCTCCCTCGCCACGGTCAAGCGCTACATCGCCAAGGCGGCGCAGCGCTGCTACTTCGCCGAGCTGTACGAATGAAGGCGCCGGTCTCCGAGCGGGTCGCCCAGGAGGCGGTGCGCTGGCTGGTCGAGCTGCAGGATGGCGCCGACGAGCAAGTGCGCCGCGACTGGCAGCGCTGGCGCGAAGCCGACCCCGAGCACGAGCGCGCCTGGCAGCGCATCGAGAGCGTCAACCGGCGCCTGCGCGGCCTGCCGCCCGCAGCGGCACGGGCCGCCGTGGAAGGTGCGCCGCTGCACGGCCGCCGCCAGGTGCTGCGGATGCTCGGCCTGGCCGCGGTCGCCGCGCCCGCCCTCTGGCTGGCCGGCCGCCAGACGCCGACCTGGCTGGCCGACTACCGCACGGCCGTGGGCGAGCGCTGCGACATCGACCTGGCCGACGGCAGCCGGCTGAGCCTGAACACCGACAGTGCGGTGAACCTGTACCGGGGCTCGCGCGGGCTCGAACTGCTGCGCGGCGAGATCCAGCTCGAGGTCGCGCCCGGCGCCACGCCCTTTGCCGTCACCACCGCCCAAGGCTCGCTGCTCGCCGGGCCGGCCCGCTTCAACCTGCGCCAGTACGCCGACCACTGCCGGCTCGGCGTGCTCGACGGCACGGTGCAGGTCCGCTGCGCCGGGCGCCCGGACCTGCAGGCGACGCTCGCCGCCGGCCAGCAGATCCGCTTCGAGCGCCTCTGGCTCGGCAGGCCGCAGCCGCTGGACACCGCCATCTCCGCCTGGCGCAGCGGCATGCTGGTGGCCCACGACATGCGCCTGGCGGACTTTCTCGACGAACTCGCCCGCTATCACCAGGGCTGGCTCGGCTGCGATCCTCAGGTCGCCGACCTGCGCCTGTCCGGCACCTATCCCCTGCGCGACAGCCTGGCGATCCTCGCCATGCTCGAGGTCGCCCTGCCGGTCAGGGTCAGCCAGCGCACCCGCTGGTGGATCAGCGTCCAGCCCCGCCACGGCTGAGCCCGGAAAATTTTTCGCCCGGGCTGAGCCGTTTCGCCGTCTCGCGTGACAAGGGAGGTAGAGACCACCTTTTCAGGAATGCCAGATGTCCGTCATTTCGCGCCTCCGCTCGCCGCTTCTCCCCCACGCCCTGCTCCTGGGCGGCGCCATCGCCTGCGCCGCCCTGCCCGTCCAGGCCCGGTCCGCCACCGACGCGCCGGCCGTCACGGCCCGCCAGTCCTTCGCCATCCCGGCCGGCCCGCTGGCCGAGGCGCTGAACCGGTTCGGCGAGCAGGCCGGGTTGCTGATCGTCTTTACCCCTGAGCTGACCGAGGGCCGCCGGAGTCCGGGTCTGCAGGGCGAATACAGCCCGCGCGAGGGCCTCGAGCGGCTGCTCGCCGGCAGCGGCCTGCAGGCGGTCGCCCAAGGCGGAGGCTTCAGCCTTCAGCCGGTCGAGACGCCGTCCGCATCCGCCAGGGACGTTTCCGACCTGGGCGCCGACATGGTGGTCGGCGACTGGCTGGGCGCCGGCGACGAGCAGGACGTGTTCAACCATCCGGGGGCGCGCGATGTGATCCGCCGCGAGCAGTTCGAGCGCTTCGGCGCCAGCAGCACGCGGGAGGTGCTGAACCGCATACCCGGGGTCAACGCCCCGGAGAACAACGGCACCGGCAGCCACGACATGGCGCTGAACTTCGGCATCCGCGGCCTCAACCCGCGCCTGGCCAGCCGCTCCACGGTGCTGATGGACGGCATCCCGGTGCCCTTCGCCCCCTACGGTCAGCCGCAACTGTCGATGGCGGCCGTGTCCATGGGCAACATGGATGCGGTAGACGTGGTGCGCGGCGGCGGCGCGGTCCGCTACGGTCCGCAGAACGTGGGCGGCATCGTCAACTTCGTGACCCGGGCGATCCCCGAGGACTTCAGCCTCAAGGGCGGCATCCAGACCGAAGTCAGCCCCGACTCCAGCCAGGATGCCTGGAAGCGGACCGGCAACCTGCTGCTCGGCGGCACCGGCGACAACGGGCTGGGTGGCGTGTTGCTCTACTCCGGGGTGCGCGGCAGCGACTACCGGGAACACAGCGACACCCGCATCGACGACCTGATCCTCAAGGCCCGCTACGAGTTGAACGACGCCCACAGCCTGCACGGCATCGTCCAGTACTACGACGGCGAGGCACAGATGCCCGGCGGTCTGAGCAAGGCCGATTTCGACGACAACCCCTACCAGTCCAGCCGTCCGGTCGACGAGTTCTGGGGCCGGCGCACCCTGGTGGGGCTGGGCTACGACTACGGCGAGGGTGCCCGCAAGTTCTCGGTGAACGGCTTCTTCACCCGGACCCTGCGCAGCGGCTACCTGGACCAGGGCAGCTTCGTTTCCCTGTCGCCGCGCTACTACTGGGTACGCGGCATCGAAACCCGCTTCACCCAGGGCTTCGCCCTGGGCGAGAGCTGGCACGAGGTCGGCATCGGCCACCGCTTCATCAGCGAGGCCTCCCACGAGATGCGCTACCGGGAGGCGCAGGACAGCGGCCTGCCCGACACCGGCAGCCGCAACGACCGCGACACCCGCGGCTACACCCACGCCAACGCCTTCTTCATCGACGACCGCATCGACATCGGCCGCTGGACCATCACCCCTGGCCTGCGCCTGGAACGCATCCGCTCGGAGCAGACCAACAAGCTCACCGGGGAGAAATACGATGCGGACTACAATACCTCGCTGCCGGCGCTGAACGTGCTGTACCGCCTGACCGACAGCCTCAACCTGTACTTCAACACCGAGGAGTCCTTCGGCTCGATCCAGTACAGCCAGATGCCCAACCGTGCCAAGGTGGGCGAGATCGAACCGGAAAAGGCCCGCACCTGGGAGGTCGGCGCCCGCTACGACGACGGCGTGCTGAAGGCCGAGCTGGGCGCCTTCCTGATCGACTTCGACAACCAGTACGACAGCAACCAGACCAACGACAACATCATCGCCCGCGGGGAAACCCGCCACACCGGCTTCGAGGGCAGCCTGGCCTACACGCTGGCGGACCTGCATCCGGCACTCGCCGGCTTCGACGTCTACGCCACCTACGCCTACGTCGACGCGACCATCCGCGAATCCGGGCCCAACCAGGGCAACCGCGTGCCCTTCTCCTCCAAGCACAAGGGCACCTTCGGCCTGGGCTACTCGCGCAACGGGCTGCGCCTGGACCTGGACAGCACCTTCCAGTCCAGCCAGTACGCCAACAACGAAAACACCGTCGAGGAAAGCCTCGACGGCAGCACCGGGCGGATTCCCGGCCACGTCATCTGGAGCGCCCGCGCGGCCTACGACTTCGGCCCCCAGGCCTCCGACCTCAAGGTGGCGCTGGGGGTGAAGAACCTGTTCGACACCGAGTACTTCACCCGCTCCTACGACGACAACAACAAGGGCAAGAACCTCGGCCAGCCGCGGACGGTATACCTGCAGACCTCGATGGGCTTCTGAGCGGCGCCCGGCCCGCTTGCGGGAAGGCGCCGGGGACGAGAGGAATCAGGAGCCGGCGGCGTCACCTGCGTCGGTGGCGCTGGCCGGAACGCTGCCGCTGTCGATGCCGGTCCCGCTCGCGGAGCCGGTGCCCGTGGCGCCTGTACCGCCGACACCCGCAGCGCTGCCGGTCGCAGTGCCGGTAACGGTGCCGGGAGCAGTGCCGGGCGCGAAGCCGTTCACGCCCCAGACACCGGCCAGGTTCTGCATCAGCGGGCCGGCCACGCCCTGGTTGCCGAGGAACTGCAGCAGGATGGGTGCGAACTGGCCGGCCAGGCCGGCATCCATGCCCATGGCGGAGAAGGCCTGGTTGACGTCCTGCATGTTCTGCACGTTGCCCAGCAGCTCGCCGGTCTCCTCCAGCTGGGCGGACTGCTCGGCGGTCGGCTCGGCGGACTTGCCGAGCAGGCCACCAAGACTGCCGCCAAGCCCGCCACCGAGACCGCCGAGTCCACCGCCCAGCTTGCCCAGAGCGCCGAGGGAGCCAAGCTGGCTCAGCGCGTTGTTGCCGGTGAGGTGCTCGATGCCGGGAACCGACTCGGTCAGCTGCGCATAGTCACTGCCCTTGAGCTGGCTGTGTGCCAGCGCCAGCAGGGCGCCGGTGCCACCCAGCATCTGCAGCGGCGTGATCGGCAGCGCGCTCAGGGCCTGGACCAGACCGAGCACCTGCGAAGTCCTGCCGTCGGCGGCGGCCTCGTCGCTCTGCCCGCCCTTGAGGGCGGAGTACGCCTGGGCGGCGGCGTTCAGGTCGAAGGCGAAGGCCGGGACGCTCGCCACGCTGAGCAGGGCGACCAGGGCAATGGAGGGGGACGCTTTCATCGGGTGGAACCTCTCGACTCGGGATGCAGGCGCCAGCCGCCCGGCCGCACCAGGGCCGGGCAGGTGGCAGAAATGGGCAGGGTGGTTCGTGGGCCGGACATGGCAGGCGGCGCGGTCAGTCGTGCATGCGACGGCCTGCAGGCACTGCGGCGGCATTTCTGTGACAACCCACTCGGACACAGCCTCCGGGATGGGATGAGGGATCGATGGCGACCCTATGGTCGGCCATTGCCGCCCCGCCTGCAACAGTTCGCCGTCGAGCGGGCGCAGCGGCCGATTCAGCCTGGTTTAAGCGTGGCTACCTAGAGTGAAGCCATCGACAGCCGACACCCCAGGAGAGCCCTCATGAAAACCCTCACCGCCCTCTTCGCCACCGCCCTGCTCGCCGCCGGCGCCGGCCTGGCCCAGGCCGACGATATCGGTCCGGACAAGGCCATGGAGCTGCTCAAGGCCGGCACCATCCAGCCGTTCGAGAAGCTCAATGCCGCAGCACAGGCCAGGCACCCGGGCTCGAGCATCGGCGAGACCGAGCTGGAGGAGGAATACGGCCGCCACATCTACCAGGTCGAGCTGCGCGACGCCCAGGGCGTGAAGTGGGACGTGCACTTGGACGCCGCCAACGGTCAGGTGCTGAAGGATCATCAGGACGACTGAGTGACC
Organism: Azotobacter salinestris; assembly: GCF_009363155.1. NCBI lineage: Bacteria > Pseudomonadati > Pseudomonadota > Gammaproteobacteria > Pseudomonadales > Pseudomonadaceae > Azotobacter > Azotobacter salinestris. The sequence continues at coordinate 3,275,177 of NZ_CP045302.1, read as the reverse complement.
GGATGAGCGCCTGAAACCGTACCCGTCCCTGCAGGACAAGAGCGCCGCCCGGCCAGGGGCGTGCCTGAGCGTGACGGGCACGGGCTCGCCTCGAGCGGACGCGCGGGCCAGCCTCCGCTAACGGATATCGCTCGCCGAGCTGCCCACCGCGGCCGGCAGCAGACTTATGGTCGTACAACAGCAATCACAGCAGTGATCCGCACCGCTGCAAACCAGGCGTACAGACCTTATAAATCAAGCATGAATTTTAAAAACATTTCGCAGCGCCGGCATGCCGGGCGTAACTTCTATACGAACGACTCAAGTGATAGTATGTCATATCTCTACAGCAAGGTACGATTCCGAGCCGTTTTTTCCAATTCGTGAAGAGGGACGCGAGATGATAAAAAGAACAATGCTGTTGGCAGCCGCTTTCTATTCGGTAGTGCTTGTAATCCCGACCGCCAGCGCGGCTGACGAGACTGCTGCCATCGAGGCGGCAGCGGAGCAGTTGCGTGCGCTGATGGTGGACCCGGACAAGGCTAAGCTGGAGGCCCTGATCGCCCCGGAATTGAGCTATGGCCACTCCAGCGGCAGGATCGACACCAAGGAGCGCTTCGTCGACGACCTGATGAGCGGCACCTCCGATTTCCTGTCCATCGCCATCAGCGAGCAGAGCGTGCAGGCCGTGGGCGACACGGCGATCGTCCGCCATACGCTTACCGGCGACACGCACAACAAGGGCAAGGACCCGGCCAGGGTCAGTCTGAAAATCCTGCAGATCTGGCAGCACAAGGGCAGCGAATGGCAACTGCTGGCCCGTCAGGCGGTTCCCCTCTAACCGCCTCCCAGGGGGAAGCCACCGAACACCCGGCTTCGGGGTTTTCCCCTGTGCCCTCGGGCTGCCTGCCGATCCCATGATCGGCGCAGGATGCCTTGAACAGCCTCGCAGGCGCTCACCGCCTGCATGCATTGCCGCGCGATGTGCCAGCGCCGCCCCTCGGGCGATGCCGTAGCGTGTCGGGCTCAAGCAGGTGAACGGCTCATGAAGCTACTGGAACGCTCTTCGGGGACGAACCCACAAAAGCCCCATGGGTGAAAAGCACCGGCGCCTGGGGTATACCTGCACATTCCCGCAGAGACCAAGGAGCTCGCCCATGCAGGTCGCAGACGCCATCCGCTCGCGCAAATCGGCTCGCCGTTTCCGTCCCGATCCCGTTCCCCGCGCCCAGGTCGAGCGTATCCTGGAGCTGGCGGCGCAGGCGCCGAGCGGCGCCAACACCCAGCCGTGGAAGGTCCGCGCGCTGGCCGGCGCGGCCCGCGACGCATTGTGCCGGGCAGTGAGCGCGGCAGCCGAGCGGGAGCCGCAGCGGCATCATGCCGAGTACGGCTACTACCCCGATCCCTGGTTCGAGCCCTATCTGGAGCGCCGGCGGACCATGGGCTTCAGCCTCTACGACGCGCTCGGCATCGCTCGCGGCGACCGGGCGGCGCGGGAGCGGCAGGCGCTGCGCAACTTCCAGTTCTTCGACGCGCCGGTCGGCCTGCTGATTTCCATGGACCGGCGGATGAACACCGGCAGCTTCCTCGATATGGGCATGTTCATCCAGAACCTGATGCTGGCGGCCCGCGATGAAGGGCTGCACAGCTGTCCCCAGGGGGTCTTCGCCGACTATCACCAGGTGGTGCGCGAGCTGGGGCTGCTCGGCGAGGAAGAGATCCTGCTCTGCGCCGTGGCGCTCGGCTACGAGGACCCGGAAGCGCCGGAAAACGGCCTGGTCACCGAGCGGGTGCCGGTGACGGAATTCACCACCTTCCATGGCTTCGAGGAGCCGACCGGCAGCTGAGCGCCGCCGGCCCCATCGGCTTCACTCGCGGTAGTCGTCCAGCGGCACGCAGGCGCAGAACAGGTTGCGGTCGCCGTAGACGTTGTCCACCCGGTTCACCGTCGGCCAGTACTTGTGGGCGCGGGTGTGGGCGGTCGGCGTCACCGCTTCCTCGCGGCTGTAGGGACGCTGCCAGTCGCCGAGCACGTCGGCCAGGGTGTGCGGGGCGTGCTTGAGCGGATTGTCCTCGGCCGGCCAGTCGCCGGCCTGGACCTTGGCGATCTCCGCGCGGATGCTCAGCATGGCCTCGACGAAGCGGTCCAGCTCGTGCAGCGACTCGCTCTCGGTGGGCTCGATCATCAGGGTGCCGGGCACCGGGAAGGACATGGTCGGCGCGTGGAAGCCGTAGTCCATCAGGCGCTTGGCGACGTCCTCCTCGGTGATCCCGGTTTCCGCCTTGAGCGGACGCAGGTCGAGGATGCACTCGTGGGCGACCCGGCCGTTGCGGCCGCTGTACAGCACTGGGAAGGCGCCGCCCAGGCGGTGCGCCAGGTAGTTGGCGTTGAGGATCGCCACCTCGGTGGCGTCCCTCAGCTGAGGGCCCATCATGGCGATGTACATCCAGCTGATCGGCAGGATGCTGGCGCTGCCCCAGGGCGCCGCGCTGACCGCGCCGTTGTCCGGGTTGGGGCCATCCAGCGGCACCACCGGGTGATTGGCGACGAAAGGTGCCAGGTGCGCCCTGACGCCGATCGGCCCCATGCCCGGCCCGCCGCCGCCGTGGGGGATGCAGAAGGTCTTGTGCAGGTTCATGTGCGAGACGTCGGCGCCGATGTCCGCCGGCCGCGCCAGGCCGACCTGGGCGTTGAGGTTGGCGCCGTCCATGTAGACCTGACCGCCGTGGCCGTGGATCACCTCGCAGAGCTCCCGCACGCCCTCCTCGTAGACGCCGTGGGTCGAGGGATAGGTGAGCATCAGACAGGACAGCCTGTCGCCGGCCGCCTCGGCCTTGGCCCGGAGGTCGTCGAGATCGACGTTGCCGGAGCGGTCGCAGTCGACGATCACCACCTGCATGCCGACCATCTGCGCCGAGGCCGGGTTGGTGCCGTGAGCCGAGGACGGGATCAGGCAGACGTTGCGCTGCCCCTCGCCGCGACTCAGGTGGTAGCTGTGGATCGCCAGAAGGCCGGCGTATTCGCCCTGGGCGCCGGAGTTGGGCTGCATGCAGATGGCGTCGAAGCCGGTGATGGCGCACAGCCAGGCCTCCAGCTCATCGATCATCAGCCGATAGCCCTCGGCCTGCTCGCGCGGGGCGAAGGGATGCAGGCTGGCGAACTCCGGCCAGGTGACGGGCATCATCTCGCTGGTGGCGTTGAGCTTCATGGTGCAGGAGCCGAGCGGGATCATCGCCTGGTTGAGCGCCAGGTCCTTGTTCTCCAGCTGCTTGAGGTAGCGCAGCATCTCGGTTTCGCTGTGGTGGCGGTTGAACACCGGATGCTGCAGGTAGGCCGAGGTGCGCTGCAGGGCGGAGGGAATGCCCGAGGCGGCGGCATCGTCCAGTGCGGCGAGGTCGAGACCGTGGTCGGCGCCGAGGAAGATCGCCAACAGCCGTTCGACGGTCTCGACCGTGCAGGTCTCGTCCAGGCTGACGCCGAGCCGGCCGCGGCCGAGGATGCGCAGGTTGATCCGCGCCTCCTTCGCGCTCTCGATGATCGCCGTCTGGGCGCCGCCGACCTCCAGGGTCAGGGTGTCGAAGAAGTGCCGGTTGAGGCGCTCGATCCCGCGCTGCGCCAGGCCCTCGGCGAGGATAGCGGTCAGCCGATGGACGCGCTCGGCGATGCGCCTGAGCCCCTGGGGGCCGTGGTAGACGGCGTAGAAGCCGGCCATGTTGGCGAGCAGCACCTGCGAGGTGCAGATGTTCGAGTTGGCCTTCTCGCGGCGGATGTGCTGCTCGCGGGTCTGCAGGGCCATGCGCAGGGCGGTGTTGCCGCGGGCGTCCCTGGACACGCCGATGATCCGTCCGGGCATGGCGCGCTTGAACTCGTCGCGGGTGGCGAAGTAGGCCGCGTGCGGGCCGCCGTAGCCCATCGGCACGCCGAAGCGCTGCGCCGAGCCGAGCACCACGTCGGCGCCCAGTTCGCCGGGCGGGGTCAGCACCAGCAGGGCGAGCAGGTCGGCGGCGACGCAGGCCAGCGCCTGCTGTGCGTGCAGTTGCTCGATCAGCGGCCGCAGGTCGCGGATCTCGCCGTGGGTGTCGGGATACTGCAGCAGGGCGCCGAACACCGCGTGCTCGGAAAGGTTCTCCACGGCATCCACCACCACCTCGAAGCCGAAGCCGGCGGCGCGGGTGCGCACCACCGAGATGGTCTGCGGGTGGCAGTTCTCGTCGACGAAGAAGCGGTTGCTCCTGCTCCTGGCCACGCGACGGGCCATGGCCATGGCTTCGGCGGCGGCGCTGGCCTCGTCGAGCAGCGAGGCGCTGGCCAGGTCGAGGCCGGTGAGGTCGATGGTCAGTTGCTGGAAGTTCAGCAGCGCCTCCAGCCGGCCCTGGGCGATCTCCGGCTGGTAAGGGGTGTAGGCGGTGTACCAGCCGGGGTTCTCCAGCACGTTGCGCAGGATCACCGGCGGGGTGACGGTGCCGTGGTAGCCCATGCCGATCAGGCTGGTCCACAGCTCGTTGCGTTCGGCATAGCCTTTGAGCTTCGCCAGGGCGCCCGGCTCGTCCAGCGCCGCCGGCAGCTCCAGGGCGCGGTTCAGGCGGATCGCCGGCGGCACCGTCTGCTCGATCAGCTGGTCGCGGCTGGCCAGGTCGAGGCTGGCGAGCATGGCGCGCTGCTCGGCCTCGTCGGGACCGAGGTGGCGCTGCAGGAAGGCGTCGGGCTGCTGGAGTTGGGCGAGACTGGGAGTCTGGGACATGGCGGCTCTCGGCTGAAAGGACGAAGCCCCGACGGGCGAGGCTTCAGAAGGGAATGGCTCGGCTTCCGGCGCCCGCAGGCACCGGAAACAGGCGGCGATCAGGCCCCGGCGGCGCAGGCGGCTTCGTAGCCGGCCGCGTCGAGCAGCTTGTCCAGATCGCCGGCGTCGCTGGGCTTGAGCTTGAAGAACCAACTGCCGTAGGGATCGCTGTTGACCAGCTCGGGGCTGTCGGTCAGGGCTTCGTTGATCGCGACGACTTCGCCGGCGATCGGCGCGTAGATATCGGAGGCGGCCTTCACCGATTCCACCACCCCGGCTTCCTGTTCGGCGGTCAGCTGCTTGCCGACTTCCGGCAGCTCGACGAACACCACGTCGCCCAGGGCTTCCTGGGCGTGGTCGGAAATGCCCACGGTGACGGTGCCGTCCGCTTCCAGTCGGGCCCATTCGTGGCTGGCTGTGTAACGCAGATCGGCGGGGATATTGCTCATGTCGTGTCCTCGGGTTGGGGGCGAAAGGGCTCGCCCGGAAAAATCTAGATCAAGGCCTTGCCGTGGCGGACGAAGTTCGGCCGGACGACGCGCACGGGCAGCCAGCGGCCGCGGATTTCCACCTCGGCGCGCTCGCCGGTGACGGCCGGCACCCGGGCCAGGGCGATGGACTTGCCCAGCGTCGGCGAGAAGCTGCCGCTGGTGATCTCGCCTTCGCCGATACCGTCCACCCGCACCACCTGGTGGGCGCGCAGCACGCCGCGCTCCTCCAGCAGCAATCCCACCAGTTTAGGCTGACCGCCGGCACGGCGCTGTGCCTCCACCGCCGCACGACCGATGAAGTCGCGCCCGGTCGGGTCCCAGGCGATGGTCCAGCCCAGGTTCGCCGCCAGCGGCGAGACGCTCTCGTCCATGTCCTGGCCATGGAGGTTCAGGCCCGCCTCCAGGCGCAGGGTGTCGCGGGCGCCGAGGCCGCCGGGGGCGATGCCGGCGCCGACCAGGTCGCCGAAGAAGTCCTGTGCCTGCGCCGCCGGCAGCAGGATTTCCAGGCCGTCCTCGCCGGTATAGCCGGTGCGGGCGATGAACCAGTCGCCCTCGGCCAGGCCTTCGAACGGGCGGAGCTCGTGGATCAGCGCGGCGCGCGGCGCGGAAAGCAGCTCGCCGGTGCGCGCCCGCGCCTTCGGTCCCTGGATGGCGAGCATGGCCAGATCGCGGCGCTCGCGCAGCTCGACAGTGAAGCCGGCGGTCTGCTCACGCATCCAGGCCAGATCCCGCTCGCGGGTGGCGGCATTGAGCACCAGGCGGTAGCCGAAGTCGGTGAGGTAGACGATGAGATCGTCGATCACCCCGCCGCGCTCGTTGAGCATGACGCTGTAGAGGGCCTTGCCGGGGGTTTCCAGGTGCGCCACGTCGTTGGCCAGCAGGCGCTGCAGCCAAGCCTTGGCATCCGAGCCGTGGACATCCACCACCGTCATGTGGGAGACGTCGAAGACGCCGCAGTCGCGCCGGACCTGATGATGCTCCTCGACCTGCGAGCCATAGTGCAGGGGCATGTCCCAGCCGCCGAAGTCGACGATCCTGGCGCCCAGGGCGAGATGCTGGTTGTAGAGAGGCGTGCGCTGTCCCATGGGGTTCTCCTTCCGTGCCCGACGCATCGCGTCGCAAAAGGACTGGCAAGGCCCGGGCAGGCCGCGAATGGCGCGCATTGTAGCCGCAAGGCCGGGCCCGGTCACGGCGCCGGAAGGACCGAGAGCCGGACGGACTCGGTCGGCGGGTCAGCCCGGCTGGCGCGCCGAGCGACGGATCAGGCCGATCACCGGCAGCAGTCCGACCAGCACCAGGGTCAGCGCCGGCAGCGCGGCGCGGGCCCACTCGCCCTCGCTGGTCATCTCGAAGATGCGCACCGCCAGGGTGTCCCAGCCGAACGGGCGCATCAGCAGGGTCGCCGGCATCTCCTTGAGCACATCGACGAACACCAGCAGCGCGGCGCTCAGGGTGCCGGGCAGCAGCAGGGGCAGGTAGACCCACCGGAACAGCTGCGAACCGCCGACGCCCAGGCTGCGCGCCGCTTCCGGCAGTGACGGGCGGATCCGCGCCAGGCTGCTTTCCAGAGGACCGAAGGCCACCGCCAGGAAACGCACCAGATAGGCCAGCAGCAGGGCCGCCAGGCTGCCCAGCAGCAGCGGCTTGCCGGCGCCGCCGAGCCAGGTGGACAGCGGAATCACCAGCTCGCGGTCGAGATAGCTGAAGGCGAGCATGATGGACACCGCCAGCACCGAGCCCGGCAGGGCGTAGCCCAGGTTGGCCAGGCCGACTGCCGCCCCCATGGTCCGCCCCGGCACCAGGCGCCGGGCGAAGGCCAGCAGCATGGCGCAGACGACGGTGAGCAGCGCGGCGCAGCCGCCGAGATAGAGGGTGTGCAGGATCAGCCCGGTATAGCGCTCGTCGAAGTCGAAGCGGCCGCGCTTCCAGAACCACGCCAGCAGTTGCAGGACCGGCACGACGAAGGCGCAGAGGAACACCAGCATGCACCAGGCGCTGGCCGCCGCGGCCTTGAAACCCTGCAGCCGGTACAGCGCCCGGCCGCGCGGGCGCTCGGTGCTCGGCCGCGGCACGCCGCGGGCGCGGCGCTCGCCGTAGACCACCAGCATCACCGCCAGCAGCAGCAGGCTGGCCAGCTGGGTGGCGGAAGACAGACTGTAGAAGCCGTACCAGGTCTTGTAGATGGCGGTGGTGAAGGTGTCGTAGTTGAACACCGAGACGGCGCCGAAGTCGGCCAGGGTTTCCATCATCGCCAGTGCCAGGCCGGCGCCGATGGCCGGCCGCGCCATCGGCAGGGCCACGCGCCAGAAGGCCTGCCAGGGCGACTGGCCCAGAGCCCGCGCGGCCTCCATCAGGCCCTTGCCCTGGGCCAGGAAGGCGCTGCGCGCGAGCAGGTAGACGTAGGGGTAGAAGACCAGCACCAGGACCAGGATCACCCCGCCGGTGGAGCGCACCCGCGGCAGCCGCAGGCCGCTGCCGAACCATTCGCGCAAGAGGGTCTGCACCGGACCGGAGAAATCCAGCAGGCCGACGAAGACGAAGGCGAGCACATAGGCGGGAATCGCGAAGGGCAGCATCAGCGCCCAGTCCAGCCAGCGCCGGCCGGGAAACTCGCAAAGGCTGGTCAGCCAGGCCAGGCTCACCCCCAGCAGGGTGACGCCGGCGCCGACGCCCAGCAGCAGGGTCAGGGTGTTGCCGAGCAGGCGCGGCATCTGGGTATCCCACAGATGACGCCAGATTTCGCCGTCCACGCTGTGCCAGGAGAGCGCCAGCACACTGAGGGGCAGCAGCACCAGGGCGGCGATGGAAAAGACGATGGGATACCAGCGTCGCTGGGCGGAATGGGACACGACAGCTCCCCGCTATGGAAAAAAAGCGGGCTGCAGGCGGAATGTTCCGCCTGCAGCCCGGGATTCACGGCCTCGGCGTGCGCCTCAGTTCCAGCCGGCGCGATCCATCAGGCGAATCGCCTCGGCCTGGCGCTTGCCGGCGACCTCGACCGGCACGCTGTCGGCCTTGAAGCTGCCCCAGGCGGCGACCTCCGCGGACGGCGCCACCTGCGGATTGGCCGGGTATTCCTGGTTGATGTCGGCCAGCAGGCGCTGGGCCTTCTCGGCGGTCATCCACTCGAGCAGCTTCTGCGCCGCCTGCGCATGCGGAGCGTACTTGGTCAGCCCAGCGCCGGAAAGGTTGACGTGCACGCCGCGGTCGCCCTGGTTCGGCCAGAAGGGCTTCACCTTCAGGCCCGGCTTCTCCTTGTGCAGGCGGCCGTAGTAATAGGTGTTGGCGATGCCCACGTCGCACTGGCCGGCATCGATCGCCTGCAGCAGGGCGGTGTCGTCGGCGAACACGTCGGTAGCCAGGTTGTTCACCCAGCCCTTGACGATCTGCTCGGCCTTCTCCGCGCCATGGGCTTCGATCAGGGTGGCGGTCAGCGACTGGTTGTAGACCTTCTTGCTGGTACGCAGGCACAGGCGGCCTTCCCAGTTCTCGTCGGCCAGGGCCTCGTAGGTGGAGAGCTCTTCCGGCTTGACCCGCTCGGTGGAGTAGAAGATGGTTCGCGCACGCAGCGACAGGCCGTTCCAGGCACCGGTGGCGGAGCGGTACTGCGGCGGAATGTTGGCCTTGATGGTGGCCGAGTCGATCGGCTGCAGGACGCCCTCCTGCTCGGCCTGCCAGAGGTTGCCGGCGTCCACGGTGATCAGCAGGTCGGCCGGGGTGTTCTTCCCCTCGGCCTTGAGGCGGGCCAGCAGCGGGGCCTCCTTGTCGGTGATGAACTTCACCTTGACCCCGGTTTCGGCGTTATAGGCATCGAAGACCGGCTTGATCAGCTCGTCGATCCGCGACGAATAGACCACGACCTCGTCATCGGCGGCCAGGGCGGTGCCGGAGAGCGCGCCCAGGGCCAGGACGGCGAGAATGTGCTTGCTTGCCTGCATGGAACCCACCTCATGTGTATTCAGTGCGGCAAATAATAGTGACTAGCATTTAGCTTCACAACTTGCCAAATGTCGCGCGGTATGTCGCCGACAGGGTGGGTTCGGGGCTCAGGCGCGCGCCAGCCCCGGAAGGTCTCCGCTCAGCCCGAGGGCCTGACGGACGAACAGCGCCTTGCCCTCGGGCAGGCTGTCCATCCACTTCAGTCCGCTGTTGCGCAGCCAGCGCAAGGGCAGCGGATCGGCCTGGAACAGCCGCTCGAAGCCTTCCATCGCCGCCATCATCGCCAGGTTGTGGGGCATTCGCCGGCGTTCGAAACGGCTGAGCACGCGCAGGTCGGCCAGTCGCTCGCCACGCGAGCGGGCATGCAGCAGCACCTCGGCCAGGGTGGCGGCATCGAGGAAGCCGAGGTTGACGCCCTGCCCGGCCAGCGGGTGGATGACGTGGGCGGCATCGCCGATCAGCGCCAGGCCGGGCTCGACATAGCGCCGGGCATGCCGCTGGCGCAGCGGGATGCAGTGGCGCGGATCGACTTCCAGCACCTCGCCGAGCCGCCACTCGAAAGCAGCGCCCAGGGCCCTGGCGAAGGCCGCATCGTCCAGGGCCATCAGCCGCTCGGCCTGCTGCGGGGTGGTCGACCAGACGATCGAGCACCAGTGGCGGTCGCCGTCCCGCTCCAGCGGCAGAAAGGCCAGCGGGCCGTCGTCGGTGAAGCGCTGCCAGGCGGTGCGCCGGTGCGGCTCGGCGCAGCGCACGCTGGTGACGATGGCATGGTGCAGGTAATCCCACTCGCGGGTGGCGCAGCCGGCCAGGTGGCGGATCGTCGAGTTGGCGCCGTCGGCAGCGACCAGGAGTGGCGCCCGCAGCTGACGACCGTCGCCGAGGCCGACCAGCCAGCCGTCGCCGGAGCGGCGCAGTCCGTCCAGACGGATGGCGGGCAGCAGGCCGATCCCGCTGCCGGCCAGGCGCTCGAGCAGGGCGTCCTGCACCACCCGGTTCTCGACGATGTGGCCGAGCACCTCGGCATGCACGCTGGCCGCCGAGAAGTGGATCTGCCCGGTGCCGGAGCCGTCCCACACCAGCATCTCGCCGTAGGGTGCGGCGCGCCGGGCACGGATGCCGCTCCAGGCGCCGAGGCGCTCGAGGACCCGCTGACTGGCGGCGGACAGCGCGCTGACCCGCGGCTCGAAAGGCGCCGCAGGGCTCCAGGGGGCCACCTCGAGCGGCCCCTGGTCCAGCAGGAGAATATCCAGGCCGCTGTCCTGCAAGGCCAGCGCCAGGGCGCTGCCGACCATTCCGGCGCCGACGATGATCAGATCCGCGTGCATGCTTTCCTCAACTCTGCAAGGGGCGTCCAGCCACGCCCGCCGTTTTCGATGACCGTGCGCCGGCCTCAGGGCTGCGCACGGGTGCCGAGCCCCATGGCTTGACGGGCAAACCAGTGCTTCGCCGGTGGCAGCAGATCAAGGCCGAGCAGGCCGAGACTGCGCCCGTCGGCGAGCAGCGGGGTAGCCGTGGTGAACAGCCGGGTGACCCGGTCGGAGAAGCCCACGGTCAACTGCTGGTCAAGGCGCTGGCGGGCCTGGTAGCGCATCAGGGTGGCGAAGTCGCCGGGTTCGGCCGGACTGGCCAGCAGTTCCTCGGCCAGGCACAGAGTGTCGCGCAGGGACAGGTTGTAGCCCTGGCCGGCGATGGGATGCAGGCTGTGGGCGGCATTGCCGAGCAGGGCCAGGTGCGGGCGCACCTGCTCCTCGGCCTCGACCAGCGCCAGCGCGTAGAGATGGCGGGCGCCCACATGGCGGAAGGCGCCGAGGCGATAGCCGAACTGCTGCTGCAACTCGGCGAGGAACTGCCGCTCGTCCAGCGCCAGCAACCGTCCGGCATCGCCGGTCGGACGGGTCCAGACCAGCGCGCAGCGGTTCTCCGCCAGCGGCAGCAGAGCCAGCGGGCCGTCCTGGGTGAAGCGCTCGAAGGCCTGGCCACGGTGCTGCTCGCTGGGCGTGAGGTTGGCGATCAGGGCCGTCTGCCCGTAGGGCTGGTGGTTCACGTGGATGCCGAGCTGCTCGCGCAGTTCGGAGCGGCCGCCATCGGCGAGCACCGCCAGGGCACAATCGAGGTGTCTGTCGTCGTCCAGCTGCAGCCGGTAGCCATCGCCGAGCGGGGTCATGCGCAGCACCTCGGCCGGGCAGCGCCAGGTGACCACCGCAGGATCCAGCGCCTGCCACAGGCACTCGCCGAGCCAGGCGTTCTCCACCACGTAGCCGAGGGCCGGCACGCCCTCCTCTTCCGCTTGCAGGCGCGCTGCGCCGAAACGGCCACGCTCGGAGACATGGATCTGCAGGATCGGCTCGGCACGGCGGGCGATGGCCGACCACAGACCCAGGCGCTCGTAGATCTGCCGGGTACCGAAGGACAGCGCCGAGGAGCGTGCATCGTAGCTCGGCTGATAGGGCTCGCCGGGCGCATGCGGCTCGATCAGCACGATCCGCCAGCCGCGCGCCTTGGCGCCCTCCTGCAGGGCCAGGGCCAGGCTCGCTCCGACCAGGCCGCCGCCGACGATCGCCACTTCTACCCGGATCATGTTCAGGCCACCCGACCGCGCGTCGCGGCCATCAGTGCCTCGATCTCGGCGACGCCCTTGGGCACGCCACTGGTGAGGATCTCGCAGCCAGCCTCGGTGACCACCACGTCGTCCTCGATGCGCACGCCGATACCGCGCCACCTGCGGTCGACCTTGTCGTTGTCGGCAGCGATATAGATGCCCGGCTCGACGGTCATCGCCATGCCCGGCTCGAGCACGCGCCACTGGCCATCGATCTTGTAGTCGCCGACGTCGTGCACGTCCATGCCGAGCCAGTGGCCGGCACGGTGCATGTAGAAGGGCTTGTAGGCCTCGGCGGCGATCAGCGCATCGACATCGCCGGCGAGCAGGCCCAGCTCCACCAGTCCGGCGGTGATCACCCGCACCGTGGCCTCGTGGGCCTCGTTCCAGCGACGGCCGGGGGCGATGTGCCTGAACGCCTCCAGGTTGGCGGCCAGCACCAGCTCGTAGATCGCCTTCTGCTCGGGCGAGAAGGCGCCATTGACCGGAAAGGTGCGGGTGATGTCGCTGGCGTAGCAGTCGAGCTCGCAGCCGGCATCGATCAGCACCAGATCGCCATCGCGCAGCGGCCGGTCGTTCTCCCGGTAGTGCAGGATGCAGGCATTGCGGCCGCCGGCGACGATCGACCCGTAGGCCGGCATCCGCGCGCCGCCCTTGCGGAATTCGTACTCCAGCTCGGCCTCCAGGTGGTACTCGTGAAGCCCCGGACGGCAGGCCTGCATGGCGCGCACGTGGGCGCGGGCGGAGACGGCTGCCGCCTCGCGCATCACCGCCACCTCGGCGGCGCTCTTGCACAGGCGCATGTCGTGCAGCAGATGGTCGAGGGCGACGAACTCGCTCGGCGGCTGGGCCCCCTGACGGGCCTTGGAGCGGATGGTCTTGATCCACTCCATCAGCCGGTGGTCGAAGCTTTCGTTGCTGCCGATCGCATAGTAGACGCGACTGCGCCCCTCGATCAGGCCGGGCAGGATATCGTCGATGTCGGCGATGGGAAAGGCGTCATCCGCGCCGTAGTCGCGCACCGCCCCCTCCTGGCCGGCGCGCAGGCCGTCCCAGAGCTCGCGCTCGGGATCGCGCTCGCGGCAGAAGAGCACGTACTCGCCATGCTCGCGGCCGGGAATCAGGGCGATCACCGCCTCCGGCTCGGGGAAGCCCGACAGGTACTGGAAATCACTGTCCTGGCGGTACTGGTGCTCCACATCGCGGTTGCGGATATACACCGGCGCCGCCGGCAGGATGGCGATGCTGTTGGGCTCCATCTGCGCCATCAGCGCCTTGCGCCGGCGGGCATATTCCGACTTCGGGATGCAGGTCATGTACGCTCCTCGTTGACTGAAAAGGCGTCTGCGCCTCAATGCACGGACGGCTTGGGCGCCGGCGCGACCGGTCCGGCGCACTCGGCGAACAGCAAAAGCGGCGCGACCCGAAGGTATTCCATGACCTCCATGTAGGCCCCCTCGCCCTCCTCGGACTCTTCCAGCGAGCTCTGTACCTGGGCAATGGCGGCAAGATCCTGCAGCACTTCCATGGCTTCCGCGCTCAGCGCCTTGTCGCCGGCAGCCAGGCCGAAACCGCCGAGAAAACCCTGGCACCACTGCCCCAGGGCAGTGGCGCGCTCGGCCAGCGGCGCCTCGTCGGAGGGCAGCAGCAGGACCACGGCGACTTCGCCGCCGGTCAGCTCGCTTTTGACCATCTCCTGCAGGCCGATCAGCGCCTGGCGTACGTTGTCCGGAATCTGACTGCCGAGCAGGTCGGCGGCATCGGACAGCCAGCGGTCGACTTCGAAACCGGCGCCGGCACAGCTGCGGCCGAGCAGCAGGCCGTGCAGCTCCGCCGGGGACACGTCCCTGCCGCTACTGGCCAGCAGGGCGGAGAACGCCGCATAGGGGGATTTATCGGTAGACATATCGGACTCGCCTTCTTCGTGCGCCTGGTCAGGCAGCGCCTTGCAAAAGCACCGACGCCTGTAGGCGCCACGGGAAGCAAATGACTAGAATGTGATCGCGTATCCTAGCATCGGCGGATGCACCAAGACCATCTGAGCACCGCCGGAGTCTCGTACCCGTTCATTCGCATATAAATGAAAAAGAGGCGCCATGGAAGACGACGACCTGAAAGCCCTTGCCCGCCAGTTGGAGCTGCTGATCCAGCGCCTCGAGCAGATCAAGGCCCACAACCGGTTTCTCCTGGCGAATGAAAAGGCCTGGCGGGAAGAGCGCGCCCACCTCATCGAAAAGAACGAAATCGCCAGGCACAAGGTCGAATCGATGATTTCACGTCTGAAAGCCCTGGAGCAGGATTCATGAGCCAGCCGCACACCCTCATCGTCCACATTCTCGACAAGGACTACTGCATCGTCTGCCCACCGGAAGAACGAGCCAACCTGGAAAGTGCCGCCCGCTACCTGGATGGGAAAATGCGGGAAATCCGCTCGAGCGGGAAGGTCATCGGTGCCGAGCGCGTCGCGGTGATGGCCGCCCTCAACATCACCCACGATCTGCTGCACAAGCAGGAGCGTCTGGACCTGCAGGCCAGCTCGACCCGCGAGCAGGTCCGCACCCTGCTCGAGCGGGTCGATCGCGCCCTCGCCAACAATCCGGATGAGCTGACGACCTGAGTCCCATTCGATTCAGGTATACTGGCGATCACTCCCTGGTGTGTACGCCAGTCGGCCACGTCCCTCTCCCGATACGCAAAACCTTGGAGGCTGTACGTGTGACCCGTGTGCATGTCCGCCTGACGGAAAGCCTTAAAGTCATCGGCAGTCGCCACCTTGAACTTTCGGGTTCAAGGGTCAAGCCGGCAGCGGCACTTCGGGGAGTCCGCTTTCTTTGCTTGCCGCGCTGCGGCGAATCCCTCAGCATGGCTGTCAGTCCCACTCTGACCCTTGCTGATTCGGCATGATCGAAACCGCCGGCCTTTCCCGTGCCCAACTGCGCCGCCTGCTCCGCGAGCGACGGCGTGCGCTCGCTCCGCGCCGCCAACGCCAGGCCGCTCGTCGGCTCTATCGCCAGCTGGCGCAGCATCCGCTGTTCCGCCGCTGTCGCCATGTGGCGCTCTACCTGCCCAATGACGGCGAGATCGACCCCGGGCTGCTGCTCGAGGCCGCACAGCGCCGCGGCAAGGCGACCTACCTGCCGGTACTCAACGCCTGGCCGGCGACACGCATGGTGTTCCAGCGCATCCACCCTGGCGAGCCGCTGCGCCTGAACCGCTTTCGCATCCGCGAACCCCGGCCGAACCGGGCCCGGCAGCGCAAGGTCTGGACGCTGGATCTGCTGCTGATGCCCCTGGTCGGCTTCGACCCCGAGGGCGGACGACTGGGCATGGGCGGCGGCTTCTACGACCGCAGCCTGGCCTATCGGGCCCGCCACAGGCACTGTCGCAAACCCGTGCTGCTGGGCCTGGCCCACGAATGCCAGAAGGTCGATCGACTGGCGCTGGCCAGTTGGGACGTGCCATTGGAGGCTACGGTGACGGACCGGTCCTGGTATGCGGCCAGCCGGAGAATGGCGAGACAGGAGCAGTTGCACCGCAATCCCTGCGGTGCCTGCGAATAGTTCAAAGACCGCGGAACGGGCTCGGCGACTGAATGCTCTGCTGTTGTTCCCAATGGCTTTGCGCGTAGCCTGTGGTGACCACCCCCAATCCGAAGAGAATGACAAGAACCCACAGTAGATCTGGCTTGCGCTTCATCGATTGCCTCCCCCTTCAAGGCATATCACGACGATGAACAGCGATGAACGGGTGACTGCGACAGCCACCCTCCCCCCCAAGAAGCGGCGGCATTCTCCGCCAACTCGACCAGTCAATCAAACCCCGGCCATCAATAAGATCGATGCTTTTTTCGGCGTTCCGATGACCGGCACCCGGAGCCAATTTTCATGCCGCACTGGCTGATGAAATCCGAACCCGACGCCTTCTCCGTGACAACACTACAGCGCCTCCGCCAGGCACGCTGGGATGGAGTACGCAATTACCAAGCGCGCAACTTCCTGCGGAGCATGCAACCCGACGAGCTGTTTTTCTTCTACCACTCCAGCTGTCCGCGACCGGGCATTGCCGGGATAGGCCGGGTCGTCACCAGTGCCTATCCGGACCCCAGCGCCCTCGAACCGCACAGCCCCTACTTCGATGCCAGAGCCAGCGCGGAAAGGAATCCGTGGGTCGCGGTCGATGTGGAATTCGTCGAGGCCTTCACCGAAATCATCGAGCTGGCGCGCCTGCGCAGCACGCCGGAGCTGGCGCAACTGCCGCTGCTGCAAAAGGGCAGCCGGCTTTCGGTGATGCCGGTGAGCGCCGGCGAATGGACCGCCATACTGGCGCTGCACTGAGCCGGAAGGCTATCGCGGGCCCTCAGGGCCGGGGAGCATAGGCGAAGACGTCGGCGCGCATCTGCCGGGCCTCCATGCCGGCCTCGACCAGCGCATCCAGAGTGGCATAGACCATGCCCGGCGAGCCGCTGACATACACGTGCAGCGCCCGCAGATCGGCGAAGTCCTGGCGTACCGCCTCATGCAGCAGGCCGCAGCGCCCCTCCCAATCGCACAGGTCGCTGACCACCCGGTGCAGATGCAGGTTGGGCAGGCGCTGCCACTCTTCCGCATAAGGCAGCCGGTAGAAATCCTCCGGTCGCCGCGCCCCCCAGTAGAGGTGGATCGGCCGAGTGAAGCCTTTCGCCCGGCAATGCTCCACCAGACTCTGCATCTGCGCCATGCCGGTACCGGCAGCGATCAGCACCAGAGGGCCATCCGGCAGCTCGGCCAGATGCGCGTCACCGAACGGCAGGCGCACACGGGCAAAGCCCTGACGGCGGATGAAGGCCAGCAGCTCCCGCGCCGAGGTCTCGCGCGCCAGAACGTGCAGCTCCAGCTCGCGCCCCAGGTCTGGCGCCGAGGCCAGCGAGAAGGAGGAGAAGCTGCCGTCCTCGCGCTGCAGCTGCAGGTACTGTCCGGCGTGGTAGCGCGGCGGCTTGCCCGCCGGTACGCGCAGGCGCACGCGGAACACGTCGCCGCCAAGGTCTTCGCAGTCGATCAGCTGGCAGCTCAGCTCGCGTACCGGCAGCTCGCCCGGTGCCAGCACGCCATCCCACTGCAGCACACAGTCCTCCAGCGGCTCGGCCTGGCAGGTCAACAGCTCGCCCTGGGCGAGCACCTCGCCACCCTGACGCACCCGCCCCTCGATCAGGCGCGCCGCACAGGCATGGCAGTTGCCATTGCGACAGCTCTGCGGGCACTCATGGCCGAGACGCAGTGCGGCATCGAGGATGGACTCGCCAACATTCACATCGATCTCGGCGCCACAGGGTTGCAGGGTCACTTTCATGATGTTCCGTCGCAGCAAGGGTGGATCGAGGAAGCGGCCTGGGCCGCATCCAAGTAAGAACGGGATGGCAGGCGCCTCTCAGTCGATGCCCAGCAGCGGCCAGAGTTCGTCGACGCGCTGCTTCACCGCAGGATCCTGGCGGATGGCCCGCCCCCACTCGCGGCTGGTCTCGCCCGGCCACTTGTGGGTGGCGTCCAGCCCCATCTTCGAACCCAGGCCGGAGATCGGCGAGGCGAAATCGAGGTAGTCGATGGGCGTGTTGTCGATCAACACCGTGTCGCGCTTGGGATCCATGCGCGTGGTGATGGCCCAGATCACGTCGTTCCAGTCGCGGGCATCGATATCGTCGTCGGTGACGATGACGAATTTGGTATACATGAACTGGCGCAGGAATGACCAGACCCCCAGCATCACCCGCTTGGCATGGCCCGGATACTGCTTCCTGATGGTCACCACCGCCATGCGGTAGGAACAGCCCTCCGGTGGCAGATAGAAATCGACGATCTCGGGGAACTGCTTCTGCAGGATCGGCACGAACACTTCGTTCAGCGCCACGCCGAGCACGGCCGGCTCATCCGGCGGCCGTCCGGTATAGGTGCTGTGGTAGATGGCGTCGCGCCGGCGAGTGATGCGCTCAATGGTGAATACCGGGAAGCGGTCGATCTCGTTGTAGTAGCCGGTATGGTCGCCGTAGGGCCCCTCGTCGGCCATCTCCCCCGGATGGATGTGGCCTTCCAGCACGATTTCCGCACTGGCCGGCACCTGCAGATCGCTGCCGACGGCCTTGACCAGCTCGGTGCGCTGGCCGCGCAGCAGGCCGGCGAAGGCATATTCGGACAGGGTATCCGGCACCGGCGTGACCGCACCGAGGATGGTTGCCGGGTCGGCACCCAGAGCCACCGCCACCGGATAGGGGCGATCCGGATGCTTCTGGCACCATTCGCGATAGTCCAGCGCACCGCCACGATGGCTGAGCCAGCGCATGATCACCTTGTTGCGGCCGATCACCTGCTGCCGGTAGATACCGAGGTTCTGCCGCTCCTTGTTCGGCCCGCGGGTGATGGTCAGCCCCCAGGTGATCAGCGGCGCGGCATCGCCCGGCCAGCAGTGCTGCACCGGCAGCCTGCCGAGGTCGACCTCCTCGCCTTCGAGGATCACCTCCTGGCAGGGTGCGTCCTTCAGCACCTTGGGCGCCATGCTGACCACTCTCTTGAAAAGCGGCAGCTTGTCCCAGGCGTCTCTGAGGCCCCTGGGCGGCTCCGGTTCCTTGAGGAAGGCCAGCAGTCGGCCGATCTCGCGCAGCTCGGAGACATCCTCGGCACCCATGCCGAAGGCCACCCGCTGCGGCGTGCCGAACAGGTTGCCGAGCACCGGCATGTCGAAGCCCGCCGGCCTCTCGAACAGCAGCGCGGGCCCGCCGCGACGCAGGGTACGGTCGCAGATTTCGGTCATTTCCAGTATGGGTGAGACCGGCGTCTGGATGCGCTTGAGCTCGCCACGCGCCTCCAGGGCGCGCAGGAAGTCGCGAAGATCGGAGTATTTCATGGAAACTGCGAGCCTCTGGCTGCAAACCCCATGTCGCAGGGTGACGGCGCCAGCCTGCCCCCTTGCAGTGCGAGGCTTGCGACTTGTCGCGGCGGATTACTTCCGCTTCATCGACTGGAAGAATTCCTCGTTGGTCTTGGTGTCCTTCAGACGGTCGAGGAGGAATTCGATGGCGGCGATCTCGTCCATGGGATGCAGGATCTTGCGCAGAATCCACATGCGCTGCAGCTCCTCCTCGCCGGTCAGGAGCTCTTCGCGACGGGTACCGGAACGGTTGATGTTGATCGCCGGGAACACGCGCTTCTCGGCGATGCGCCGGTCGAGCTGCAGTTCCAGGTTGCCGGTGCCCTTGAACTCCTCGTAGATCACCTCGTCCATCTTCGAGCCGGTTTCCACCAGGGCGGTGGCGAGGATGGTCAGGCTGCCGCCCTCCTCGATGTTGCGCGCGGCGCCGAAGAAACGCTTGGGCTTCTCCAGGGCATGGGCGTCGACACCGCCGGTGAGCACCTTGCCGGAGCTGGGAATCACGGTGTTGTAGGCACGCGCCAGACGGGTGATGGAGTCGAGCAGAATCACCACGTCCTTCTTGTGCTCGACCAGGCGCTTGGCCTTCTCGATGACCATCTCGGCGACCTGCACATGGCGGGTCGGCGGCTCGTCGAAGGTGGAGGCGACCACTTCGCCGCGCACGGTGCGCTGCATCTCGGTCACCTCCTCCGGGCGCTCGTCGATCAGCAGGACGATCAGGTGCACTTCCGGGTTGTTGCGCGTGATGTTGCTGGCGATGTTCTGCAGCATGATCGTCTTGCCGGCCTTCGGCGGCGCGACGATCAGACCACGCTGCCCCTTGCCGATCGGCGCGCAGAGGTCGATCACGCGGCCGGTGAGGTCTTCGGTGGAGCCGTTGCCGGCCTCCATGGTGAGACGGGCATTGGGGAACAGCGGGGTGAGGTTCTCGAAGAGAATCTTGTTCTTCGCGTTTTCCGGCCGGTCGAAGTTGATCGAGTCGACCTTGAGCAGTGCGAAGTAGCGCTCGCCCTCCTTCGGCGGACGGATCTTGCCGACGATGGTGTCGCCGGTGCGCAGGTTGAAGCGGCGGATCTGGCTCGGCGAGACGTAGATGTCGTCCGGGCCGGCCAGGTAGGAGGAGTCCGCGCTGCGCAGGAATCCGAAGCCGTCCTGAAGGATCTCCAGCACGCCATCACCGGAGATTTCCTCGCCGCTTTTCGCATGCTTCTTCAGCAGGGAGAAAATCACATCCTGCTTGCGCGAACGGGCCATGTTCTCCAGGCCCATCTGTTCGGCCATTTCCAGCAGTTCGGTAATAGGCTTTTGCTTGAGTTCGGTCAGATTCATAAGACGATAAGGGGGGCAGAAAGCGTTGAGCTTGGGAAAGCCGCGCCGCAGGGAAGGCGATCGGATCGCTGTACTTGTTCTAAAGAGATGCGTCGGCGACGACTGACGGAGGACAGCGTTAAATTCGCTGCGAGAGCCGAATCTAACACCCCGAAAAAGGTGCGTCCAGCCTCGCACGATAAAAACTGCGACCCCGGATCCGGCGAACAGGCCGCTCTCCGCCTTTCTTGCCACACACAACCCGCCGGGCTCGGGACCACGGGACCGAGCCCGCCCTGGCTTTCATGCTTCCAGCCGGCCCGGGAGCTCAGGATGCGCTTGGCAGGCGAGCTCAGATATTGCTGTCGAGAAAGGCGGCCAGCTGCGACTTGGACAGGGCGCCCACCTTGGTCGCCTCGACGTTGCCACCCTTGAACAGCATCAGGGTCGGAATGCCGCGCACGCCGTACTTCGCCGGAGTGCCCTGGTTTTCATCGATGTTGAGCTTGCAGATCTTCAGCCGGCCTTCGTAATCCTTGGCGATTTCGTTGAGCACAGGGGCGATCATCTTGCACGGCCCGCACCATTCGGCCCAATAGTCGACAAGCACCGGCCCCTCGGCCTGAAGCACATCCTGCTCGAAGCTGGCGTCGCTGACGTTGGTGATGAGTTCGCTCATGGAAAATCTCCGTGGTCGGAAGCACAAATTTCCGAACATGATAGCCCGCATTGGTCGGCACAGGAAGGCGAGCGCGCCGCCCTGCCCCGCCTTCAGGCTCCAGGAGTGCAAAAAGGGCGCCCGGCTGCAGGTCGGCACCCGGTCGCACAAGGCCATGCTCCGGGCCCGCCTGCCCGTCACCCTGCGCACCTCCGCCAAGGGACATTCGGGCGCATCGTCCCCGACCGGCATCAAGTCTTATAATAGGCCGCCTATCGCACAAGCTGCCTTGGACCCTTCATCCGTAAACTGGTACAACTGCTCCCCCGTGGCCGAACGGCGCGGTTCTGCCATCGAGACACCTGACATGCCAAAAACCCAAGCCGAGAGCTTTCCCCTGATTGCCGCCATCGACCTTGGCTCCAACAGCTTCCACATGGTACTGGCCAAGCCCGACCGGACCGAGATCCGCCCGCTCGAGCGCCTGGGCGAGAAGGTCCAGCTGGGCGCGGGGCTCGACGACCAGCACCAGCTCAGCGAGGAGGCGATGCAGCGCGGGCTCGACTGCCTGCGCCGCTTCGCCCAACTGATCAACGGCATGCCGAAGGGGGCGGTGCGCATCGTCGCCACCAACGCCCTGCGCGAGGCGCGCAATCGCAACGAATTCATCCGCCGCGCGAACGAGATACTCGGGCACCCGGTGGAACTGATCTCCGGTCGCGAGGAGGCACGCCTGATCTATCTCGGCGTCTCCCACACCCTGCCGGCCGCTGCCGGCAAGCGACTGGTCGTGGATATCGGCGGCGGAAGCACGGAATTCATCATTGGCGAGAACTTCGAGCCGTTGCTGCGCGAAAGCCTGCAGATGGGCAGCGTCAGCTATACCCGCACCCATTTCGCCGACGGCAAGATCACCCCGGCCCGCTATGCCCAAGCCTATACCGCGGCACGCCTGGAGCTGATGTCCATCGAGAATGCCCTGCAGCGCCTCGGCTGGCAGGAGGCGGTGGGCTCCTCGGGAACCATCCGTGCGGTCGGCCTAGCGATTCAGGGTGACGGGCACAGCAATGGCGAGGTGACCGCCGAGGGCATCGCCTGGCTGAAACGCAGGCTGTTCAAGCTCGGCGACGTGGAAAAGCTGGACATGGACGGCATCAAGGCAGACCGTCGGGCCATTTTTCCCGCCGGCCTGGCGATCCTGGAGGCGGTATTCGACGCCCTGCAGCTGCAGACGATGACCTACTCGGACGGCGCCCTGCGCGAAGGCGTGCTCTACGACCTGCTCGGCCGTCACCATCACGAGGACGTCCGCGAGCGCACCCTCGTCTCGCTGATGGAGCGCTATCGCGTCGACGTGGAGCAGGCCGCACGGGTCGAGGCCAAGGCACTCTCGGCGCTGGAGCAGGTCGCCGCCGCCTGGGGTCTGGAGGATGAGAACCATCGTGAACTGCTGAGTTGGGCGGCGCGGGTGCACGAGATCGGCCTGGATATCGCCCACTACCACTACCACAAGCACGGCGCCTACCTGATCGAGCATTCCGACCTGGCCGGCTTCTCGCGCAAGGATCAGCAGATGCTCGCCCTGCTGGTCCGCGGCCACCGGCGCAACATCCCGCGGGACAAGTTCAGCGAATTCAGCAGCGACGATGGCGACAAGCTGGTGCGACTGTGCATCCTGCTGCGCGTCGCGATCCTCTTCCACCACATCCGTGGCACCCAGGAGATGCCCAAGGTGCAGTTCCGCGCCAGCGAGCGCGCGCTGGAGCTGATCTTCCCCGAGGGCTGGCTGAACGCCAACCCGCTGACCCAGGCCGACTTCGCCCAGGAGGCCGAATGGCTGGCGCGGGTCGGCTACGGCATCCAGGTCCGCTGAAGCACTGGCGGCGGAGCCGCCACTCGGCGCCCCCGCCGCGCATCCTCAGCGGGTACCGAGCGTGGGGCTGCTCAGCTTCTCCAGCAGCATGGCCTGCACGCTGCGCGGGTTCTGGTTGCCGCTCGGGCTGTTGCGCAGGTAGCTGCCGTCGGGCTGCAGCTGCCAGCTGTGGGTGTTGTCGCCGAGGTAGGCCTCCAGTTCCTTCTTCACCCGCAGCATCAGCTTCTTGCCCTCGACCGGGAAGCAGGTCTCGACCCGCCGGTCGAGATTGCGCTCCATCCAGTCGGCGCTGGACAGGTAGAGCTTCTCCTCGCCGTCGTTGAGGAAGTAGAACACCCGCGCGTGCTCGAGGAAGCGGCCGATGATCGAGCGCACCTGGATGTTGTGCGAGACGCCCAGGATGCCCGGGCGCAGGCAGCACATGCCGCGCACGATCAGATCGACCCGCACGCCGGTCTGGCTGGCCTTGTAAAGCGCCCGGATCATCTTCGCATCGGTCAGGGCGTTGACCTTGATGATGATGTGCGCCGGCCGACCCTCGCTGGCATGCTGAGTCTCGCGGGCGATCATGTCGAGCAGGGCCTTCTTCAGGGTGAAGGGCGCATGCAAGAGCTTCTTCATGCGCAGGGTCTTGCCCATGCCGATCAGTTGGTTGAACAGCTTGGAGACGTCCTCGCACAGCGCCACGTCGGCGGTCAGCAGACTGTAGTCCGTGTACAGGCGGGCGTTGGCGGTGTGGTAGTTGCCGGTTCCGAGGTGCGCGTAGCGGCGCAGCTCGCCGTTCTCGCGGCGCAGGATCAGCATCATCTTGGCGTGGGTCTTGAAGCCGACCACCCCGTAGATGACCACCGCGCCCGCCTGCTGCAGGCGGCTGGCCAGCTGCAGGTTGGACTCCTCATCGAAGCGCGCGCGCAGCTCGACCACCGCGGTGACCTCCTTGCCGTTGCGCGCCGCCTCCACCAGGGCATCGACGATCTCCGAATTGGCCCCGGAGCGGTACAGCGTCTGCTTGATTGCTAGCACGTGAGGGTCCTTGGCCGCCTGGCGCAACAGGTCGACCACCGGCGTGAAGGACTCGAAGGGATGCAGCAGCAGCATGTCCTGCCTGCCGATCACGCTGAACATGTTCTCGCTGTTCTGCAGCGCCTTGGGAATCACCGGGGTGAAGGGGGCATGCTGCAGCTCGGGATGGCTGTCCAGGCTGGTGATGCTGAACAGGCGGGTCAGGTTGACCGGGCCGTCGACCCGGTACATCTCCGCTTCGGACAGGCCGAATTGCTTGAGCAGGTAGCCGGTCAGGTGCTGCGGACAGGTGTCCACCACCTCCAGCCGCACCGCATCGCCGAAGCGCCGGGAATACAGCTCGCCGCGCAGGGCGCGGGCCAGGTCCTCGACATCCTCGTCCACCGACAGGTCGGCGTTGCGGGTCAGGCGGAACTGGTAGCAGCCCTTGACCTTCATGCCCTGGAACAGGTCGTCGGCATGGGCGTGGATCATCGAGGAAAGGAAGACGAAGTTGTCGCCGGGACCGCCCACCTCTTCCGGAATGCGGATCACTCGCGGCAGCAGGCGCGGCGCCGGCAGTATCGCCAGCCCGGAATCGCGACCGAAGGCATCCAGCCCCTCCAGCTCGACGATGAAGTTCAGGCTCTTGTTCACCAGCAGCGGGAAGGGGTGCGTCGGATCGAGGCCGATCGGCGTGATGATCGGTGCGATCTCCTCGCGGAAGTAGCGACGCACCCAGGCCTTGACCTTGGCAGTCCAGTTGCGGCGACGGATGAAGTTGATCTGGTGGCGGACCAACTCGGGCAGCAGCACCTCGTTGAGGATGGCGTACTGGCGGGCCACCAGCTCATGCACCTGCTCGCTGATCCAGGGCAGCGCCTGATGCGGCTGCAGGCCATCGGCGCCGGCCAGTTCGCGGGCGAAGGCGACCTGCTTCTTCAGGCCGGCGACGCGGATCTGGAAGAACTCGTCGAGATTGCCGGAGAAGATCAACAGGAACTTCAGCCGCTCGAGCAGCGGATAAGACTCGTCCAGCGCCTGCGCCAGCACGCGGGCATTGAACTGCAGCTGGGACAGCTCGCGATGGATGTACAGGCTGGTGTCGTCCAGACTCGGCACCGGCGCGGACAGCGCCTCCGGGACCGGCTCATCCTGGACGGGCGCCGCTTCCTTGCCGGGCTCCGCCTTCTGGAGCCGGGCGAGTGCCTCGTCTGCCGGTTCGGCTTCGAGCAAGGCGTTGTCGTTGAGACCTTCAGTGTTCATCTGCACTTCCCGGGAAAATCAATGCCCTTGTTTTAGCAGTTCCGCCGCACGCCTGGCGAAGTAGGTGAGGATGCCATCGGCCCCGGCGCGCTTGAAGGCGACCAGGGACTCGAGGATCACCGCCTCGCCCAGCCAGCCGTTCTGGATCGCCGCCATGTGCATGGCGTACTCGCCGCTGACCTGGTAGGCGAAGGTCGGCACACGGAATTCGTCCTTCACCCGGCGGACCACGTCCAGGTAGGGCATGCCCGGCTTGACCATCACCATGTCGGCCCCCTCGGCCAGGTCCAGCGCCACCTCGTGCAGGGCCTCGTCGCCGTTGGCCGGGTCCATCTGGTAGGTGTTCTTGCTGCCCTTGCCGAGGTTGCCGGCGGAGCCCACGGCATCGCGGAACGGACCGTAGTAGGCGCTGGCGTACTTGGCCGAGTAGGCCATGATGCGCACGTTCGGGTGTCCGGCCAGCTCCAGGGCCTCGCGGATCGCCTGAATGCGACCGTCCATCATGTCCGAGGGCGCCACCACCTGGGCGCCGGCCTCAGCATGGGAGAGCGCCTGCCTGACCAGCGCATCGACGGTGACGTCGTTCTGCACGTAGCCATGCTCGTCGAGGATGCCATCCTGTCCGTGGGTGGTGAAGGGATCCAGGGCCACGTCGGTGATGATCCCCAGCTCCGGAAAGCGCTGGCGCAGGGCACGGGTGGCGCGCTGGGCGATGCCCTCGGGATTCCAGGCCTCGGCGGCATCCAGCGATTTCTTCTCGGGCGGGGTCACCGGGAACAGCGCCAGCGCCGGAATCCCCAGGGCCACGCACGCCTCGGCCTCCTCGAGCAGCAGGTCGATGCTCAGGCGCTCGACGCCCGGCATCGAGGGCACCGCCTCGCGGCGATTCTCGCCGTCGAGCACGAATACCGGCAGGATCAGATCGTTGGTGGTGAGCACGCTCTCGCGCACCAGGCGGCGGGAAAATTCGTCGCAGCGGTTGCGGCGTAGGCGGGTGGCAGGGAACAGGCGATTGGCGGGGGTAAAGCTCACGGCGGACTCCAGGACCCGGGCAGGCGGGCGCAGTGTGACAGTTATAAGCCCAGCAGATGACCGAAATATGACGATCGGAACGCGAGTGCTGACCGCTCGCCGCTCCATGCCCCATTGTCGCCAGCCCTGTCGCCGAGGGCCAGCACTTTGCCCGGGAGTGCGCCACAAAGCCCGCTCCCGAGCCCACCGCAGGGCTTCGAAGCCATCCGGGCCACATCGCCGGCATGTCGCTCCAGGCAGCGAACGGCTAGGATTGGCCCATGGCCTCTCATCCCGCGGATGGGCAGTGCCCTCTTCATCAGCTGTTATGCCGGGATCTGTCGCACGCACGCGAGCCCGGCCCATCTCAGGAGGTCCCATGAACAAGAAGGTTGCCGTCATCCTCTCGGGCTGCGGCGTCTACGACGGCTCGGAAATCTACGAGAGCGTGCTCACCCTGCTGCGCCTCGACCAGCGCGGCGCCCAGGTGCAGTGCTTCGCGCCGAACGTTCCGCAACTGCATGTGATCGACCACTACCGCGGCGAAGAAACCCAGGAGAGTCGCAACGTGCTGGTGGAAGCAGCACGCCTGGCCCGCGGCAACATCAAGGATGTCCGCGAAGGCAAGGTCGAGGCCTTCGATGCGTTGATTCTGCCCGGCGGTTTCGGCGCGGCGAAGAACCTCTCCGACTTCGCGGTCAGCGGTGCCGACTGCACGGTGCAGCCCGACGTGCTGGCCTTCGCCCAGGCCTTCGCTCAGGCCGGCAAGCCGGTGGGCCTGATCTGCATCGCACCGGCGCTGGCGGCCAGGATCTACGGCCCCGGCGTGGTCTGCACCATCGGCAATGACCCGGACACCGCCGCCACCCTGACCAGGATGGGCGCCCAGCACGAGAACTGCGCGGTGGACGAGATCGTCGTCGATCCCCAGCGCAAGCTGGTCACCACCCCGGCCTACATGCTCGCCAAGTCGATCAGCGAAGCCGCCAGCGGCATCAACAAGCTGGTCGACCGCGTTCTCGAACTGGCCTGACCGGTCAGCGGCTCAGACGCACGAGCAGGCGATCCAGCGTGTTGGCGAAGGCTTGCCGCTCGCGCTCGCCATAGGGCGGCTGGCCACCGCCCATCTGGCCCTGGTCGCGTAGGTCGCTGAGCAGGTTGCGCAGGGCCAGGCGCTCGCCCATGTTGCGCTCGTCGAATTCGTGCCCGCGCGGATCCAGCGCGGCCACCCCCTTCTTGAACAGGCGGTCGGCGAGCGGGATGTCACTGCAGATCACCAGCTCCCCCGGCGCGGCGTTCTCCACCAGATAGTCGTCGGCTGCATCGGGACCACTCGGCACCACGATCAGCCGTACGCAGGCGAATGCCGGCTTGACCTGGCTCTGACCGGCCACCAGCAGCACTTCGAAACTGCGCTTCAGGGCGAACTTGATCACCAGATCCTTGGCCGCCCGCGGGCAGGCGTCGGCATCGATCCAGACACGCATGTTTCGGCTCCTCCACCCCGCGGCAACTACTGTAGATCCAGTTAGCGTAGCGTAACCTAACCGCTCACCCGGCAGGCACCGTCGCGCGGGGCTACGCCCTGCGGACCACCCCGACCTGCGGAGCAGGCCAGACAAGTCGTCAATGACACCCATCGCCGGAGCAGTTCGCGCAGTCGCCGCGCCCCTTGGCCCTGCGGCTGCATGGCAGATACTTGCGCAGCAGGTAGAGCACCGCACAGGCGACCATCAGTCCGACGACGACGCCCTGCATCCATTGACCCGCCATAATCGCACTCCCTCTTTCACGCCCAGAATGCCGAGAGTTGCCGCACCAGCAGCGCCGCGACGTAGGCCAGCGCAAACAGATAAGCGGTAAACACCAGCGTGGCCCGTGCGGAGTTGGTCTCGCGCCTCACCACGGCAATGGTCGACAGGCACTGCGGCGCATACACGAACCAGGCCAGATAGGCCAATGCCACCGGCAGGCTCCAGCTGTGGGCCAGCGAATTGCCCAGCACGGCATCGCCGCCGCTGACCGCGTACACGGTGGCCAACGCACTGACCGCCACCTCGCGCGCGGCCATGGCCGGAATCAGGGCGATGCACATCTGCCAGTTAAAACCCAGCGGCTCGAACAGCGGCTGCATGAACTTGCCCAGCATACCTGCAAAGCTGTATTCGATGGCCGGCAGCGTGGCGTTCTCCGGCGCCTGCGGAAAGGTCGCCAGGAACCACAGCACGATGGACAACGCCAGGATGATGGTGCCCACGCGGCGCAGGAAGATCCACGCCCGCTCCTTCAGCCCCAGCAGAAAGTGATACAGGTTGGGCCAGCGGTAGTTGGGCAGCTCCAGCAACAGCGGGAAGGCGTTCCCCCCCCCTCGTTGCTGACGCATGAGCCACGCCACCAGCGCGGCGCTGACAATGCCGGCGACATACAGGAAGAACAGGGTGAGCCCCTGCAGATTGAACATGCCCCAGACGGTACGCTGCGGTACGAAGGCACCGATCACCAGCGCATACACCGGCAAGCGGGCCGAGCAGGTCATCAAGGGCGCCGTCATGATGGTGACCAGGCGCTCGCGCGGGTTGGGGATGGAGCGCGTGGACATGATACCGGGCACCGCGCAGGCAAAGCTGGACAGCAACGGAATGAACGAGCGCCCGGACAGGCCGACGCCTCGCATCATGCGATCCAGCAAGAAGGCCGCGCGCGGCAGGTAGCCGGAGTCCTCCAACGCCAGAATGAAGGCGAACAGAATGATGATCTGCGGCAGGAAAACCAGCACGCTGCCCATGCCGGCGATCAGTCCGTCGACCACGAAATCGTGCAGGATGCCGGCCGGAAGCAGTGCGCCAATCTGCTCGCCCAGCCAGCCCGCCAAGGCTTCGATGCCATCCATCAACGGTGCCGCCCAGGCGAACACGGCCTGGAACATCAGCAGCAGGATGGCCGCGAGAATCACCAGTCCCAGTATCGGATGCATGACCAGCGCATCCAGCTTGTCCTGCCAGCGCGGGGTGAAATCCGACGCCTCGACGCACTCGGCCAACAGGGCATCGATGCGTGCGTACACGGATTCGACCGCCTCGCTGCGCGCGGGCAGGCTGAGACTGCCCGTGCGGGTCTGCACCGTGGCGGCCAGGCTGCGCAGAGCCGCCTGCAGGTCGGCCACGCCGTTCTTGCGCACGGCGACGGTTTCCACCACCGGCATGCCCAGACGCTCGGCCAACAGCTCGGTACGGATCTGGATGCCACGGCCGCGTGCTGCGTCGGCCAGGTTGAGCACCAGAATCATCGGCAGGCCCAATTCCTTCAGCTCCAGCACCAGGCGCAGACCCAGCTTGATATTGGTGGCGTCGACGACCGCCACCAGCACGTCGGGACGCACCTCGCCGGCCATCTCGCCGAGGATGACGCGGCGCGCCACCTGCTCGTCCGGCGAGGCCACGTACAGGCTGTAGGTACCGGGCAGGTCGATCAGTTCGGCGGGACGGGACAGGCCAGCCAGCGGGCCGCTGCGCTTTTCCACAGTAACGCCGGCGTAGTTCGCCACCTTGGCCTTGGCGCCGGTCAGACAGTTGAAGA
The DNA here is from genome assembly GCF_009363155.1 of Azotobacter salinestris. Lineage (NCBI taxonomy): Bacteria > Pseudomonadati > Pseudomonadota > Gammaproteobacteria > Pseudomonadales > Pseudomonadaceae > Azotobacter > Azotobacter salinestris. The sequence continues at coordinate 3,245,797 of NZ_CP045302.1, read as the reverse complement.
GCGCGGTCTTGCCGCAGTTGGGGTTGCCCACCAGAGCAAAGTGCAAAACAGGTTGAGACATAAGGACGTCACGCGGGGTGAAGGATAGCGAGGACTTTCTCGGCCTCGGCGCGGCGCAGGCCGAACTTGGTGCCATTGATACGCACGGCAATCGGGTCGGCACCGAACAGGCCAAAGCCGATGACCTCCAGCGTGGCTCCGGGCAAGAAACCCAGCTCCTTCAGCCGTAACGTCACCTGATCGTCCAGATCGCCGAACACGGTGTGGGAAACCACGTCCACAACCGTGGCCTTGGCGCCCTTGGGGAGTCGATACAGCGGCGTATGGACGGATGGCAAGACAGCTCCACCAATGGTCTTACTGGACATTCTACGTCTCATAATCGAGAGTGATTATTAATAGTGGCGGATGCGAAAGCCGAGCGCAACACGCTTCTGGGTCGGCACACCGGCCCCGCTCCGTCGCAGATCAGGCCCTCGCCTTCCCCGGCGACACCCTCAAGCGCCGGCCTCCAGCTGGGCCTGAAGGGCCTCGAGGGTTTCCAGCGCCTCCAGCCAGGCCTCCTCCAGCTCCCCCTCGCGACTCTTGAGTTTCGCCTGTTCGGCCAGCAGCTCGCGCAGCTCGTCCTTGCGTGCCGCCTCGTACAGCACCGCATCGCCGAGCCGGGCCTCCAGGCCGGCGAGCTTTTCCTGTACGCGACCGAGCTCCTGCTCGAGCTTCTCCGCCTGGCGCCGGTGCGGCGCCAGCTGCTGCCGCAGGGCAGCGGCGGCCTGGCGCTGGGCGCGCCTGTCGGTCTTGTCGCCACTTGCAGCGGGATCGCCGGCCGGCGTCTGGCGGGCACGATAGTCCACCAGCCAGCGGGCATAATCCTCGAGGTCGCCGTCGAACGCCTGCACACGGCCGTCGGCGACCAGCAGAAACTCGTCGGTGGTGCTCTTGAGCAAATGACGGTCATGGGAAACCACCAGCACCGCGCCCTCGAAATCCTGCAGGGCCAGGGTCAGGGCCAGGCGCATCTCCAGGTCGAGGTGGTTGGTCGGCTCGTCGAGCAGCAGGAGATTAGGCTTGCCCCAGGCGATCAACGCCAGGGCCAGACGGGCCTTCTCGCCACCGGAGAAATTGCCCACCGGCTCGTCGCAGCGTGCGCCGCGGAAATCGAAGCCGCCGAGAAAATCGCGCAGGGTCTGCTCGCGCTCGCCGGGGGCGATGCGCTGCAGGTGCAGCAGCGGACTGGCCTTGACGTCCAGGGCATCCAGCTGGTGCTGGGCGAAGTAGCCGACCACCAGGTTCTCACCGCGGACCAGGCGCCCGGACAGCGGTGGCAGCTCGCCGGCGAGGGTCTTGATCAGGGTCGACTTGCCGGCGCCGTTGGGACCGAGCAGACCGATGCGCGCGCCAGGTGCCAGTTGCAGCTTGACCTTCTCCAGCACAGCCTTGTCGCCGTAGCCGAGCCGACCTTCGGCCATGTCGAGCAGCGGGCTGGAAACCTTGTCGGCCTCGCGGAAGCGGAAATCGAAGGGCGAGTCCACATGCGCCGGTGCCAGCTCCTCCAGTCGCTCCAGCGCCTTGATCCGGCTCTGCGCCTGGCGTGCCTTGGTCGCCTTGGCCTTGAAGCGGCGGATGAAGCTCTCCATGTGGGCACGCTGCGCCTGCTGCTTCTCGTAGGCCTGCTGCTGCTGGGCCAGGCGCTCGGCGCGGGTGCGCTCGAAGGCCGAGTAGCCACCACGGTAGAGGGTCAGCCTGCGCTGGTCCAGGTGCGCCACGTGATCGACCACAGCATCGAGGAAGTCGCGGTCGTGGGAAATCAGCAGCAGGGTGCCCGGATAGCCCTTCAGCCAGTCCTCCAGCCAGAGGATGGCATCGAGGTCGAGGTGGTTGGTCGGTTCGTCGAGCAGCAGCAGATCGGAGGGGCACATCAGCGCCTGCGCCAGGTTCAGGCGCATCCGCCAACCACCGGAGAAATCGCCGACGCGACGCTCCATCTGCTCGGCGGCGAACCCCAGCCCGGCCAGCAGCTTGCGCGCCCGGGCATCGGCCGTATAGCCGTCGGCGCTGTCCAGTTCGGTATGCAGGCGGGCGATGGCCGCACCGTCGTGGCTCGACTCCGTAGCCGCCAGCTCGCGCTGGATGCGCCGCAGGTTGTCGTCGCCGTCGAGCACGTAGTCGACCGCCCGGCGCTCGAGGTCGTCGATCTCCTGACGCATATGGGCGATGCGCCAGTCCGGCGGCAGCTGGCAGTCGCCGGCATCGGGCAAGAGCTCGCCGAGCAGCAGGGCGAACAGGGTGGATTTGCCGGCACCGTTGGCACCGATGAGGCCGACCTTCTGGCCGGCGTGCAGGGTCAGTTCGGCGTCCTCGAGCAGACGCTGCGGACCACGTTGCAGGGTAAGATGCTGGATTCGGATCATGATGGCGGCGGAGTTTATCAGCTTCGCCGCGCGCCGCGGAGAGACAGGACATGCCGCTCGAGCTGAGGGCCTTCGCCCTGCAGTTGTACCAGCGCCCCGGTGTCGAGGCCGCCTGCCTGAGTCTGCAGGCCGGGGGGGCCGATGTCTGCCTGCTGCTCTGCGGCGCCTGGCTGGAGGCACGCGGCGTTGACTGCACCGCCGAGCGCTGCGCCGAACTGCATCGGCTGGCGCACCCCTGGCAGAGACAGGTGATCGCGCCACTGCGGCAGCTGCGCCAGGACTGGCGCCCGGCAGCCCGCGGCGATCTCGTTCTGGACGAGCTGCGCGAGCGGCTGAAAGCTCTGGAGCTGGATGCCGAATGGGCGCTGCTGCAGCGCCTGGAGACGGCCTGCCGCGACTGGCCGGCAATGCCCACCGCCGCGAAGCCCTGGCTGGAGAGCCTGGCGGGCATCGCAGCAGGCGGCGCCGAAGCGCTCGCCACCCTGCGTGCAGCGCGGTAAAGGGATGCGGCTCAGGAGGCGCCCGGCTCGTCCGCCGCGGATGGGGCGCTCGCCGCGACAGACTCGACCGAAGCCGACGCGCTGGAGCGGCCCCGCCTGGCTGCCGGCTTGCGGGTGGCAGCCGGCTTGGCGGGCTGCTCGGCCGCCGCGGCCGGGCGCGGCGTGCGCGCTGTCGTGCGCTTGGCCGGTGCCTCGCCCGCCAGCGCTGCAGCAGTGGACCTAGCACGACGGGGGGCGGCCGGCTTGCGTGCTGCCGCATTCGGCGCAGGCGTGCTCTCTGAGCGATCGGCCGGCGCCACCAATGCCCGGGCAGCCGCTTCCCTCACCTGGGCGATCCCCTGCGCCAATTCCAGTGCCTGCAGGGTGTCATGGCGCAGCCGGACGATGTAGTCGCGGGTTTCCGCCTGGCGCATCTTGAGCTCGTCGAGCAGCGGCTCCAGTTCGTCGACAGCCTTCCGGGCCCTGACCTGCGCCTTGGCCTTGCCGGCCAGCGCCGCATCCTGCAGCTTCGCGCGTGCCCCGTGCAGTTTCTCCTGAACCTTGCCGCGCTGTTTCTCCAGCTTGGCCAACGCCTTTTCGGCATCCTGCAGCGCCTGGGAACAGGCCTCCTCCAGGTGAACGAGCAGACTCTGCGAAAGCTGCTGCAGCAGATGCAGAGGGGTCGTGACAGGGGGCTTCTTGGTCGGCATGACATGCTCCTAGCGAAGGGACTCCAATCATACTAACCACCCGCCCCACCGCCGCCAACGAAACCAGAGCAGACAAGGGATTTCCACAGCCAAGGCCGGGCGCCGCGCAAAAGCGGCAGCAACCTGCTGAGGGAGGAAGGTTCAGGCGCTGGCGGCGATCTGTTGGTGCGCGTTGTGCAGCACCTCGATCAGGCAGTCTTCCAGCTCGAAGCGCTCGCGCAGCAGACTGCCGAGCGTCTCGATCTCCTGACTCAGGGAGCCATCCAGGCAATCGCCGCTGTCGAAGCGGTCGTTGAAGGCCAGAGCCGCCTGGGTGATCGCCTCCAGGCGAGGGTAGATCTGCCTGGCCAGCTCGAGCCCACGGCGATCGCCAAAGGACTCGGCTTCGCTCATCAGCTGCTCGTAGACCTCGAAATGGCCGGCGGAAACGTAATCGACCAGCAGTTCGCAGAAAACCTGCAGGCCGTCGGCGCTGGCCGCGGGGGCCGGCTGCTGGTGAGTGATGGTGCCGAAGGCTTCGACCAGTTCACGGCGTTCGACCAGCCAGCGATCGATCAGGAGATGGACACCGCCCCAGCGTTCTTGGGCATCTTGACGGATTTCAGGCATGGTCTGGCTTCCCTACGTTGTTTTGTTTTCAGCCCGCGGACGGGCTCGCTATATCGATGCATCCGGCTTGGAAAAGTGCGATCGAACAACAGGATCGACTGACACATGGCGGCAGAGTATGCCCGTCGCGTCGTACCGGCAAGCCGTGCGCCGACGAAAGTTCATACGCTTGTTCGAGGCACCAGGCCAGCGCCTCGGAAAGGATCAGGCCTGGCGCAACAACTGCAGAAGAGTGAACAGGATCATCGCGACAAAGGCCAGCAGACTCCATTCCGGCAGGCTCATGCCGAACAGCGTCCAGCCGACCTCGGCGCAGTCGGCCGTGCCGTGCAGGACCTGGCGGACGATTTCCTGGAACGGCAAGGCCTCCATCATGTATTCCAGACTGGGCAGACAGGACGGCAGTTGGTCCGGCGGGATGTTCTGCAGCCAGACTTGACGTCCGGCCGTGGCCGCGCCGCCCAGCGCGGCGAACAGGGCGACGCCGGCATACAGGCGCTGGCCGGTCGAGGCCGGGCCGTGCAGGGCGGCGACCAGGCAGATCAGACCGAAGAGGATGACGAAGATGCGCTGCACGATGCACAGCGGACAGGGCTCCAGGCCGACCCCGTGCTCCAGGTAGAGCGCACCGCCGAGCAGCGCAATACAGCCGAGAAAGGCGAGAAGAAAAAGAGAACGTGGGCTGGCCAGGCTCATGACTGCTCCGAGACGAAGACAAGGGCGCTACGGTAGAGGAAAGCGCCCCGGGCTTTCAAGGCACGAAAGCTCCGGGGCGCTCGATTCGTGTCGAGCCTGACATTCGCTCGCACGAGAGGGACGGAAAGCAACCAGCCTCAGGGGGTGGCCGGCTCGGACAGCGCTGGAAGCCGGTCGAGCTTCAGCCCTTCCTGGAACAACCGGTTGCTGTGCTCGGTTTCACCCAGTTGGGCCAGCAGGCGCGCCAGTTCGGCACAGGTCTCGGCACTGCGGCTGAGAGCCAGGCTGGCCTCCAGGTATTCCCGCGCCTTGTCGAACTGCTCGTTGACCAGGGACAGGCGCCCCAGGGTCAGCAGCAGCAACGGATCGTTCGGATGCTTTTCCAGCAGGCCCTGTGCCAGGCTCAGCTGCCGCGCCGGGTCGCTGCTGCGCACCTGGCCGTAAAGATAGGCCAGACGGTCCTCATAGTGCTGTTTGAGCGCCGCACGCAGGACCGCCTCGGCCTCGTCCTCTGCGTCCAGCTCGCGCAGACGCGTGGCGTAGGCGTAGAGCAGGTCGGGATCGTGCTGCAGCGACGAAGGCATCTGACTCCAGCAGCCGGTCACGAGACCGCGGGTGGTTTCGCCCTCCTTCAGTTCGCCCTTGCCGATCTTTTCCAGAGCCGCGGTCCAGGCCAGGTGCTCCAGCTCGTCCAGCTTGTCGGCAGGCAGCACCCGGCGCTTGCGCAGCGTGGGCAGCAGCTGGCACAGCGCCGGCCAGTCCTGCAGTTGGACGTAGAGCTTCTGCAGCAGGCTCAGGGTATAGGCATGCTGGGGGTGGTCCTCGTTCAGTTGCTGCAGGACGGCCAGCGCCTGCCGATATTCGCCGCGCTCGATCAGCAGACGGGCCTGGGTCAGGCCGATGGCGACCTCCGCCTTCGGCTCGCGCTCGCGGGCCTGGCGCAGCAGGTCGTCGCTCTGGGCGTACTCGCCCAGCTCGTTGGCAGCCCGGGCAGCGCCCAGGTAATGCACCAGCGGTTGCTGATCGCTGGCCGCGGCCCGGGTCAGCTCGCGCAGCGCCTGCTGCCAGTTGCCCTCGGCCAGATCGCGCTGGCCGTGCAGGGCGGCCTGGCGGGCACGCCGGTTGCGGTTGCGCTGCGACCAGGGCAGCACCACGCCGGCCGAGGCGGCGATCAGGCCGACGACCCAGCGCAGGACGAAGAAGGCGATGACCAGCACCAGCAGCAGGCCGAGGAAGAACCAGAAGCTGGACTCGAACCGGTAACCCTTATAGGCGAACAGCACATAGCCCGGATGCTCGGCGATGGCCATGCCAAGCAGGGCGGCGCCGGCGATGACCACCAGCAGGAGCAGATAGAGGCGGCTCATTGACGGGCGCCCTCCTTCTTCTTCGTAGCGGCAGCGGCGGCCTCGGCCTCGTCACGCTGCGCCTGACGCCGTTGCAGATAGTTCTGCAGGGCGCTCACGGTCGGCGACAGGTCGGGCATCTGCAGCGCCACCGGCTGCCTGGAGAGTTCGGTCAGACGCTTGCTGAGGGTGGCACTCTGCTGGTGGTCCGTATTGAACTGGCCGGCCAGCACTTCCTGAGCCTGCTGCAGCGCCTGCCGATAGACATCGGGGGAGGCATTCAGCACCGCCCACTGGGCCTGTTCCAAAGCCAGGGCCAGGGTCAGGTGGACCTGTGCCAAATTTTGGCCACTCAACAGCGGGCGAATGTCCTGATCGGCGTGCAGATCGACGCGCACGAAGCGGGAGATCTTTTCCCACCACTGCTGCCAGCGGTCGGCGACGACCGGCGCCTGCTCCTGCTCGTAGATCGGCGCCAGGGGCTTGAGCTGGGCGGCCTGCTCGCGCAGTGCGCCGAGGCTCAGGAAGAGGCCGATGCGGTCCGGCGGGGTCAGGCTGCGCAGGGCTTCGAGGCTGCGCGCCAGTACCTGGCGCACCGGGAAGGAGGCCGGATCGTCCTGCTCGCGCAGAATGCCGTCGGCCGCCTCGAGCAGACGCAGAGCGCTGTTGATGTCCTGCATGGCCGTCAGGCGCAGGTTGGCCAGGCGCAGCAGGTATTCGGCCTCGGCCAGTCGCCAGTCCTCGCGGCTGGCGCCGGTCAGCTTGTCGAGCCGCTGAACGAGCTTCTCCTGGCCGCTCTCGAGCATGGCCATGGTGCGCTTGTGCTCCTCCAGCTCGGAACGCGCCGGAAACTGCGACAGGCGGCTGGTGATGCTCCGCTCGCTCTGCTTCAGGGCATCCATCTGGCTGCTCAGGGCCGCCTCGAAGCGGCTGTTCTGCGCCAGCTCGCCAGCCTGCATCTCGCGCAGCTGCCAGAGGCCCCAGCCACCGAGACCCGCGCCGCCGGCGCCGATCAGCAGGGCCAGGACGGCCACGGCACCGGAGACTCCGCCACCACTCTTGGTGGTCGGGGCGGGCGCGGCGAGCGGTTGTTCATTGTTGTTCGTGGGAGTGTTCGGGGGGGCTGCTTCGCTCACGTATACATCCTTCGGGTCAAAAGGTCGGCGCTGGGCGGCCCTGGAGCGCGGCCAGCAAGGCCGTGGCACTGGCGCCATGGCAGTCCACGACAGTCTGGGATCCCGCCGCGCGGGCCAGTTCGGCGACCCGCGGGCTCGGCACGAACAAGGGTATCCGAAGCAGTGCCGGCCAGTCAGCCGCCGCCAGCTGGCGCAGATGCTCGAATCCCTGCCCGCTGCTGATCTGCAGGCCGTTCAGACGCTCCGTACGGATCCGCTCGAGCAAGGTGCCGGGCGGGTAGTCCGGCAGGATGCGCCGGTAGAGTTCCACATGATCGACGGCCAACCCCTGGCTGCGCAACGATTCGGCGATGAGCTCGCGGCCGCCCTCCCCGCGCAGGATCAGCACCCGAGGCTGTGGCGCGGCCAGTGCTGCGGCCAGCTCGGGCAGTGCCAGCAGCGCCTCGCTGTCCTCGCCGGCAGTCGGCCAGGCGACCGCCAGACCGTATTCGGCGAGGATCTCGCCGGTCGCCGCGCCGACCGCGAACCAACACTGGTTCGCCGGCGGCTGCGGCCAGTAGCGGTCGAACAGTTCCAGTCCCAGGCGGGCGGCAGGCTTGCTGACCACGATCACCGCGCTGTAGCGGTCCAGGTCGAGAAAGAGGCTGCGCAGCTCGGGGGTTTCCGCCTGCGGCTCGATGGCCAGCAATGGCAGGCTGCTGCTGTGGATGCCCGCCTCGGCCAGACGACTGGCCAGGCCGGCGCACTCCTCGGCCGGACGGGTGAGCAGCAGGCGCCAGCCGCTGATGTCCGGCCGTGCGGTCATGGCTGCTCGCCCTCGCCATAGACCGCCGCCAGAATCCGCTGTGCGCCCTGGGCCAGCAGCGCATCGGCCACCTGCATGCCGAGCGTCTCGGCCTCGCTACTGGGTGCACGGGCCTCGGCACGCAGCAGCAGGCTGCCGTCCGGCTGGCCGACCAGACCACGCAGCCAGAGCTGGTCGCCCTCCAGCTCGGCATAGCAGGCGATGGGCACCTGGCAGCCGCCGTTGAGACGCCTGTTCAAGGCGCGCTCGGCGATGACCCGCAGGGCGGTCGGCCCATGGTTGAGCGGGGCGAGCAGCGCCTGGATCTCGCGGTCGGCACTGCGGCATTCGATGCCCACAGCACCCTGGCCGCCGGCCGGCAGGCTGTCGGCGATGGCGATCCGGGAGCGGATGCGCGCCGCGAAGCCGAGGCGGATCAGCCCGGCGGCGGCGAGGATGATGGCGTCGTACTCGCCGGCATCCAGCTTGGCCAGACGGGTATTCACGTTGCCGCGCAGGAACTGGATCTTCAGATCCGGGCGGCGCGCCAGCAGCTGGGCCTGGCGACGCAGGCTGGAGGTGCCGACCACACTGCCGGCCGGCAACTCGTCGAGACTGGCGAACGCGTTGGAGACAAAGGCGTCGCGCGGGTCCTCGCGTTCGCAGATGCAGTACAGGCCAAGGCCCTCGGGGAACTCCATCGGCACGTCCTTCATCGAGTGCACGGCAATGTCGGCCTCGCCCTTCAGCAGGGCGGTTTCCAGCTCCTTGACGAACAGCCCCTTGCCGCCAATCTTCGCCAGCGGCGCGTCGAGCAGCTTGTCGCCACGACTGACCATCGGCACCAGACTGACCACAAGGCCCGGGTGGGCCTGTTCCAGACGCGCCTTGACATATTCAGCCTGCCACAGGGCCAGGGCACTCTTGCGGGTGGCAATGCGGATCTCGCGGGGCATGGGGCATTCCAGGACGACGGACTGCCGCGGATGATAGCAGGATCGGGCTACAAGCTGGGCAGTCCCACCCATGACGGCGCCCCGTCAATTCACAGGGGCACGACGGCAAGCCCCCCGCCGTCCGCGCCGACTTCAGGAGGCCAGCTGCTGGTTGTGCATCAGCTTGCGCACCCCGGCGACATGCCGTCGGCTCACGGTCAGCGCAGCATCGCCGAGACCGCGCAGATAGAGCTGGAAATGCCCGAGCGGCGTTCGCTGCAGCCGCTCGATGCGGTCGCGGGCAACCAGCGCATTGCGATGGATACGCACGAAGCGGTCGCCGAACTCGTCTTCCAAGGCCTTCAGCGGCTCGTCCAGCAGTACCTCGCCGCCCTCGTGACGCAAGGTCACGTACTTGTGGTCGGCGATGAAGAAGATCGCCTTGTCCACCGGCACCAGCTCGATGCCCCGGCGGGTGCGAGCACTGATATGGGTACGTGGCGCGTTGCCGTCCGTCGCCACCGGGCGGGTCAGCGCGGCCAGCTGGGCACGGGTGGGACGCTGGGCCTGCTGCAGGGCCTCGCGAAGCTGCTCTTGTTGCACCGGCTTCATCAGATAGCCCACTGCGGTGTTCTGCAGCGCCGCCACCGCGAACTCATCGGCGGCGGCGCAGAAGATCAGAGCCGGCGAGGCCTCGCGCTCGCACAGCCGGGCGGCCACCTGCAGGCCGTCCAGCCCGGGCATGCGGATATCCAGCAGCACGATATCCGGCTTCAAGCTGTCGATCAGGGTCAGCGCCTCCTCGCCGTTGCCGGCCGAAGGCTCGAGCACGCGATAGCCATCGAGCTCACTCACCAGACGGCTGAGCTGCTCCCTGGCCTGAGGGTCGTCGTCGACGATCAAGACATTCATGTTGCTTCGGCTTCCCGCGTCAGTCCGGACAACAGATAGCGTAGACAGCCGGAGTGACAGCCGTCACGGTCCGTGCCGGGAGAATTGTGCCGTGCCCGGCCGCGGAGGCGCCCGGCAGGGCCTGCAGGGTTTTCCCGCATACCCTGCTATCATCCGCGCACCCTTATCCATCCACCCTGCCGGCCGTCTCCGCGGCCGGCCGCATTTGCGCAGCAGCCGAGAGAACGCCATGAGCGCCGAGAAAACCAATCAGTCCTGGGGCGGCCGCTTCAGCGAGCCGGTCGACGCCTTCGTCGCCCGCTTCACCGCTTCCGTCGACTTCGACAAGCGCCTGTACCGCCACGACATCATGGGCTCCATCGCCCATGCCACTATGCTGGAGCAGGCCGGCGTGCTCACCGCCGCCGAACGCGACGCGATCATCGACGGCCTGCAACAGATCCAGAGCGAAATCGAGGCCGGACAGTTCGACTGGCGCGTCGATCTGGAAGACGTGCACATGAACATCGAGGCACGCCTGACCGAACGCATCGGCATCACCGGCAAGAAACTGCACACCGGCCGCTCCCGCAACGACCAGGTGGCCACCGACATCCGCCTATGGCTACGCGACGAAATCGACGCGATCCTCGGCGAAATCACCCGACTGCAGCAGGGCCTGCTGGAGCAGGCCGAGCGCCATGCCGACGTCATCATGCCCGGCTTCACCCACCTGCAGACCGCCCAGCCGGTAACCTTCGGCCACCACCTGCTGGCCTGGTTCGAGATGCTCTCGCGCGACCATGAGCGCCTGGTCGACTGCCGCAGGCGCGTCAACCGCATGCCGCTCGGCTCCGCCGCCCTGGCCGGCACTACCTACCCGATCCAGCGCGAGATCACCTGCCGGCTGCTCGGCTTCGAGGCCGTCGGCGGCAACTCGCTGGACGGCGTGTCGGATCGCGACTTCGCCATCGAATTCTGCGCCGCCGCCTCGCTCGCCATGATGCACCTGTCGCGCTTCTCCGAAGAGCTGGTGCTGTGGACCTCCGCCCAGTTCAATTTCATCGAGCTGCCCGACCGCTTCTGCACCGGCTCCTCGATCATGCCGCAGAAGAAGAACCCGGACGTCCCCGAGCTGGTGCGCGGCAAGTCGGGCCGCGTGTTCGGCGCCCTGACCGGCCTGCTGACCCTGATGAAGGGCCAGCCGCTGGCCTACAACAAGGACAACCAGGAGGACAAGGAGCCGCTGTTCGACGCCGCCGACACCCTGCGCGACTCGCTGCGTGCCTTCGCCGACATGGTCCCGGCGATCAAACCACGCGTCGAGGTGATGCGCGAGGCGGCCCGCCGCGGCTTCTCCACCGCCACCGACCTGGCCGACTACCTGGTGCGCAAGGGCCTGCCGTTCCGCGACTGCCACGAGATCGTCGGCCATGCGGTGAAGTACGGCGTTGCGACCGGCAAGGATCTGGCCGAGATGAGTCTGGACGAGTTGCGCCGGTTCAGCGACCAGATCGGCGAGGACGTGTTCGCCGTGCTGACCCTGGAAGGCTCGGTCAACGCCCGCGACCACATCGGCGGCACCGCCCCGGCCCAGGTGCGCGCCGCCGTGGCCCGTGGCAAGGCCTTGCTGGCCACGCGCTGAGCTGCGGGCAGCTAGCGTGGGCGCCAGACCGCCCGCGCTACAGCCAGCCCTTGAACTTGAACCAAGCGTAGGACAGCGCGGCCGAGCCGACCATCATGCCCAGCGCTAGCGGGTAGCCGAAATACCACTCGAGCTCCGGCATGTGCCGGAAGTTCATGCCGTAGACGGTGCCGACCAGGGTTGGCGGCAAAAACAGCACCGCGGCGATGGAGAACACCTTGATGATGCTGTTCTGCTCGATGTTGATCAGCCCCAAGGTGGCCTCGAGCAGGAAGCTGCTCTCCCCCGACATCTTCGCCTGGTATTCGCTGAGCGAATGCACGTCGCGCTCGGCGGCCTTCAGCCAGCCGCGGGCCGACTCGTCCAGCCAGCCGTTGCCGGCCTGACGGACATAGCTGATCTGCCGGCCGATGCTCAGCAGGCTCTCGCTCAGCTTGGCCTGCAGGCCGTTGTGCCGCCCGAGCAGCTTGACGACCTTCTGCAGGTCGGTCTTTTCCGGATGACGCTCGCCCGATTCGCTGAAGATCGTCCGCGACAGGCTGTTCAACTGCCTCTGCAGAAGCTCCAGCACGTCGGCGATGCGGTCGACGACGCTGTCGATCAGCGCTGCGAACAGCACCTCGCTGCAGCTGTACAGCCCGGGACGGTGCAGGTTCTTGCCGACGAAGGTGCGAAATGCCGACAGTTCGGCGTAGCGTACCGTCACCAGCCACTGGCGGCCGAGGACGAAGGTCACCTCGGCGATGTCGGGCTGCTGCTCGCTGATACCGCTGACCAGACTCGCGGTCATGTAAAGGGTGCCGGCATTCTCGTAGAAGCGCGAGGAGTCCTCGATCTCCACCATTTCCTCGCGCGTCGGGATATCCACCCCGAGCAGCCGCTCGAGGAACAGCTCCTCCTCGCGACTGGGCTGCAGCAGGTCGATCCACAGAACGCCCGGCGGCAACGCCTGGAAATCCTCCGCCGGCAGCCGGTGCAGGCCGCCGGCGTCAAGCAGGTAATAGGTGATCATGCAATGCTGTCCTGTTCCGAGGCATGAAAAGTGACCTGGCGACCGCGGCCTGCGCCCGGCCGCCAGGCGCTATCATGCGACAGTCGGCCCTCACCACGGAGGCATCGCCATGGGTGACGAGCGAACCACCGACACGCGCAGGACCGCCTCGGGCGCCCCGCGCTTTAAGATCGCCGCCGACCGCCAGTCGGCCACGCGGCGCGTACATTACATCGAGACCAGCCATGCCGACGATGGCAGCTGCCGTCTCTGCCAGTTGGACAGCGGCACCTTGGCCGCTGCAGGAGAGCCCATGAGCCAGTCCGAACGAGAACCGATGGACGACGAAGCCTTCGCCGAGCAGACCCTGATCGAGGCCATCGAGAACCAGATCGAGGCGGACGACCCGCCGGCCGCCAGGGCCACCCTGAACAAGCTGACCCTGGTCGGCTACGAGCGGGAGGAGATTCTTCACCTGATGGCCCTGGTGCTGGCCCACGAGATCGCCGCCATGCTGCGCGAGGACCGCCCCTTCGACGGCGCCTGGTACGAGCAGGCCCTGCGCGCCCTGCCGGAGCTCCCCAAGGCGGCCGGCTAGTCAGCGCGACGGCCGCTACACTGGAGGAGAACCGCCGTCGCCGACGGCCTGCCTGCGGAGTCTCCCATGGCCTTCACCCAAGCGCTGGTTGCCGAACTGGAAATCCTCGCCCTCTTCAACCTGGGCAATGTTCAGGAAGAAGGCATCAAGGTCCATCACGATGCCGCCCCGGAGGTCGTGGCCGCCGCCCGCCGGCTGCACGACAAGGGCCTGATCAGCCGGCCCGACGGCGGCTACCTGACCAGCCTGGGTCTGGATGCCGCCGAACAGGCGCAGAGCCTGCTGACCATACTGTCCGGCCCGCGCTGACGGTCCGCGGCTCAGAGCTTGGGGAACGCCAGTTCCTCGCCGGTCTGCTCGAGGGTGACGCGGGCGAGCAACTCGCCCAGGGAGTCGCCACTGGCATCGCAGATCCAGCGATCGCGGGCCTCGTCGTAGTCGAAGTGGAAACCGCCGGAGCGTGCCGCCAGCCACAGCTGGCGCAGGGGCTCCTGGCGGCTGAGGATGAGCTGACTGCCGTTCTCGAAGCGGACGGACAGGACACCTGCGGAATTCTCCAGATCGACGTCCAGATCGCTGTCTTCGAAAATGTCCTCGACACCCTGCTGCAGGTCGTCGATCAGCGCGTGAAAGCGGGCTTCGGTAAGGCTCATGCTGGCTCCTGGTCAGAACGATGACGCTCAAGGCTGGCAACGATAGCCGATTCGCGCGCCGGCGGGGATGGCGCTGCCCTGCAGGGCCCGTCCGACGCGGCCCTCGCGCATAGGCAAGGCGCCGGGGGGCCGGTATACTGCGGCGCACTCGATGCGTTCACAAGGATTTCCGTCATGAAGCGCCTGCTGCTTCCGCTCCTCGCGCTGGCCGTGCTCGCCGCGCCCCTGGCCGGCTGTGGCCAGAAGGGCCCGCTCTACCTTCCTGACGACAAGAAAGCCGGCCACCGCAAAGACCGTTTCGAATTCTAAGAGCCTGCCCGGCCGCCGCAGCGCGTCCGGACAGCTTCTTCCCAGGAGGCCCCCATGGAACCCTTCATCTACCGCGACGGCACGCTGTTCGCGGAAGGCGTGGCGTTGTCCGCCATCGCCGCACGCTTCGGTACCCCCACCTACGTCTACTCCCGCGCCCATATCGAGGAGCGCTACCGCGCCTATGCCGACGCCCTGGCCGGCATGCCGCACCTGGTCTGCTTCGCGGTCAAGGCCAACTCCAACCTCGCCGTGCTGAACCTCCTGGCGCGCCTCGGCGCCGGCTTCGACATCGTCTCCCGCGGCGAACTGGAGCGCGTGCTGGCCGCCGGCGGCAATCCGGCCAGGGTGGTGTTCTCCGGGGTCGGCAAGACCCGCGAGGACATGCGCCGTGCCCTGGAGGTCGGCGTGCACTGTTTCAACGTCGAGTCCGAGGTGGAACTGGAGCGCCTGCAGGAAGTCGCCGCCGAGCTCGGCGTGAAGGCCCCGGTGTCGCTGCGCGTCAATCCGGACGTGGACGCCCAGACTCATCCCTATATTTCCACCGGCCTCAAGGAAAACAAATTCGGCATCGACATCGAGCAGGCCGAGGAGGTCTACGCCCGCGCCGCCGAGCTGCCCAACCTGGAAGTGCTCGGCGTCGACTGCCATATCGGCTCGCAGCTGACCACCCTCTCGCCCTTCCTCGACGCCCTGGACCGCCTGCTGCTGCTGATCGACCGCCTGGCCGCGCGCGGCATCGTCATCCGTCATCTGGATCTCGGCGGCGGCCTTGGCGTGCGCTACCACGACGAGCAGCCGCCTGCGCCCGGCGACTACATCGCCGCCGTGCGCGAGCGCCTTGCCGGCCGCGCCCTGGCCCTGGTGTTCGAGCCCGGCCGCTCGATCGTCGCCAACGCCGGCGTGCTGCTGACCCGCGTGGAATACCTCAAGCACACCGAGCACAAGGACTTCGCGGTGATCGACGCGGCGATGAACGACCTGATCCGCCCGGCCCTCTACCAGGCCTGGATGGACGTGGTGCCGGTCACTCCCCACGGTGGCGAAGTCTGCAGCTACGACCTGGTCGGACCAATCTGCGAGACCGGCGACTTCCTCGCCAAGGACCGCGAGATGGCCCTGGTCGAGGGCGACCTGCTGGCCGTGCGCTCGGCCGGCGCCTACGGCTTCGTCATGAGCTCCAACTACAACACCCGCGGCCGTGCCGCCGAGGTGCTGGTGGACGGCGAGCAGATGCACCTGGTTCGCCGCCGCGAAACCATCGAGGAACTCTACGCCGGCGAAAGCCTGCTGCCCAATTGACACGGAGGCAGGCATGCTGCTGCGTTTCACCAAGATGCATGGCCTCGGCAACGACTTCATGGTCCTCGACCTGGTCAGCCAGCACGCGCACATCCAGCCCAAGCACGCCAAGCAGTGGGGCGACCGCCATACCGGCATCGGCTTCGACCAGCTGCTGATCGTCGAGCCGCCGAGCCGGCCGGATGTGGATTTCCGCTACCGCATCTTCAATGCCGACGGCTCGGAGGTGGAGCAGTGCGGCAACGGCGCGCGCTGCTTCGCCCGCTTCGTGCTCGACAAGCGTCTGACAGTCAAGAAGCGCATCCGCGTGGAGACCAAGAGCGGCATCATCGAACTGGACATCCGTCCGGACGGCCAGGTCTGCGTCGACATGGGCCCACCGCGCCTGGAGCCGAAGGATATCCCCTTCCAGGCGGAGAGCGCCGCCCTCAACTACCAGGTCGAAGTCGACGGCCGCGTGGTCGAACTCGCGGCACTGTCCATGGGCAATCCGCATGCGGTGCTGAGGGTGGAAAACGTCGAAAGCGCACCGGTACACGAGTTGGGGCCTAAACTGGAGCATCATCCGCGCTTTCCGCAGCGGGTCAATGTGGGGTTCCTCCAGATCGTCGACCGCCAGCACGCCAGACTGCGCGTCTGGGAACGTGGCGCCGGCGAAACCCAGGCCTGCGGCACCGGAGCCTGCGCGGCGGCGGTGGCGGCGATCCGTCAGGGGTGGATGGACTCGCCGGTGCTGGTCGATCTGCCGGGCGGCAGGCTGTCCATCGCCTGGGCAGGCCCGGGCCAGTCAGTCATGATGACCGGTCCTGCGATGCGGGTATACGAAGGCCAGGTACGTCTATGAGGATGTAGCAAAAATGAGTGAGCCGCTCCAAGAGCCCGTCGATGCCGCAGCCGTTGCGGAGTTCCTGCGTCGGAATCCGCAGTTCTTCCTGGGACGGGAAGAGCTGCTCGCGGAAATGAAGATCCCCCATCCGAGCGGTGCCGCGGTATCGCTGGTGGAGCGCCAGCTGGGACTGCTGCGCGAGCGCAACCACGAACTGCGGGGCCGCCTGGGACAGCTGATGGACGTGGCTCGCGACAATGACCGCCTGTTCGAGAAGACCCGCCGCCTGGTCCTCGACCTGCTCGACGCGAGCACGCTGGAGGAGGCGGTCGGCCTGGTCGAGGACAGCCTGCGCCACGAGTTCCAGATTCCCTTCGTCGGACTGATCCTGTTCGGCGAACACGCCAGCCCGGCCGGCCGTTGGGTCGACACCGAGGACGCCCTGCAGGCCATCGGCGGCCTGCTGGCCTGCGGCAAGCCGCTGTGCGGCGTGCTGCGCAGCCACGAGCTGGGCTTCCTGTTCGGCGAGGAGCGCCGCCCGCAGATCGGCTCGGCCGCGGTGGCGGCTCTCGATCACCAGGGCCTGCACGGCGTGCTGGCGGTCGGCAGTCCCGATCCCCAGCATTACAAGAGCAGCCTCGGCACCCTCTTTCTCGGCTATATCGCCGACGTTCTCGCCCGGCTGCTGCCGCGCCTGGCCAGCAGCCCGCTGCGCCCGGTCCGTTAGGGCATGCAGGCCGATCTCGATGCCTTCCTCGACCACCTGCGCAACGAGCGCCAGGTGTCGCAGCACACCCTCGACGGCTACCACCGCGACCTCGCCAAGGTTCTCGCCCACTGCGAGCGGGAGGGCCTGGCCGCCTGGAGCGCACTGGACACCCCCCGCCTGCGCCGGCTGGTCGCCAAGCTGCATCTGCAGGGCCTCTCCGGCTCCAGTCTGGCGCGCCTGCTCTCGGCGGTGCGCGGTTTCTACCGCTACCTGCTGCGCGAGGGCCGCTGCCAGCACGATCCCGCCGTCGGCCTGAGTCCGCCCAAGGGCGAGCGCCGGCTGCCGCGCACCCTGGATGCCGACCGCACCCAGCAGTTGCTCGACGGCGCCATGGAGGATGACTTCATCGCCCGCCGCGACCAGGCCATCCTCGAACTCTTCTACTCTTCCGGCCTGCGCCTTGCAGAACTGGTCGGCCTGGATCTGGACCGCCTCGATCTGGCCGGCGGCCTGGTGCGGGTGCACGGCAAGGGCAACAAGGTCCGCGAGCTGCCGATCGGCAGCAAGGCGCGCGAGGCACTGGAGGCCTGGCTGCCATTCCGGGCACTGGCGCGGCCGGCCGACGGCGCGCTGTTCGTCGGCCGCCAGGGCCGCCGCCTGAGCCCACGTGCCGTGCAGCTGCGGGTGCGCCAGGCCGGCGTGCGCGAGCTCGGCCAGCACCTGCACCCGCACATGCTGCGGCACAGCTTCGCCAGCCACCTGCTCGAGTCCTCCCAGGACCTGCGCGCCGTGCAGGAACTGCTCGGCCATGCCGACATCGCCACCACCCAGATCTACACCCATCTCGACTTCCAGCACCTGGCGGCGGTCTACGACCAGGCCCACCCGCGGGCGCGCCGTCGCAAGGACGAAACCTCATGAGCATCCGCCTGATCACCTTCGACCTCGACGATACCCTGTGGAACGTCGCCCCGGTCATCGAAAGCGCCGAAGCCGAACTGCGCGACTGGCTGGGCCGCCATGCGCCGCTGCTCGGCGCGGTGCCGGTCGAGCACCTGTGGCCGATCCGTGCCCGCCTGGTCGAAGGCGAGCCGTCGCTCAAGCATCGCATCAGCGAGCTGCGCCGCCGCGTGCTGCTGCATGCCCTCGAGGAGGCCGGCTATCCCGCGACCGAGGCCCGCGAGCTGGCCGGGCAGGCCTTCGAGGCCTTCCTCGCCGCACGCCACCGCATCGAGTTCTTCCCCGAGACGCAGCCGACCCTGGAGATCCTCGCCGACCGCTACGTTCTCGGCGTGCTGACCAACGGCAATGCCGATGTGCGCCGCCTGGGCCTGGCCGATTACTTCCGCTTCACCCTCTGCGCCGAGGATCTGGGCATCGGCAAGCCCGATCCGCAGCCGTTCCGCGAGGCCCTGCGGCGCGGCGGGGTATCCGCCGAACAGGCGGTGCACATCGGCGATCATCCCGACGACGACATCCAGGGCGCCCAGCGCGCCGGTCTGCGGGCGATCTGGTACAACCCCACCGGCAAGCCCTGGAGCCATGCCGGGACACCGGACGCGCAGATCGCCAGCCTGGCCGAGCTGCCGGCACTGCTCGGCCGCTGGCAGGCCGGCTGACGGCCGTGCCCGGCGACCTTTCCACCCCCGACCTGTCCCGCGCCCGGACGGCGCCCAGCCGCTACCGCCTGCTGCCGCCAGTGCTAGTGCTGCTCGCCGGCAGCCTTGCCGGGGGCATCCAGCCCGCCGGCCTGCTCGCCGGCAGCCTGTTCGTCGCCTGGATTTTCCATGCCCGTCCGTATCTGGCGGAGGGCCCCTGGCGCGCCGGTGCGCTGCTCGCCAGCCTGGCCCTGGCCGCCCATCTGCTGCCCGGTTTCACGCCGTTATGGCTCGCCGAACCCCGTCAGCTCAGTCCCGACGCACCGGCGTACGGCGTTCGTCTGTCGTGGGACAAGCTGTTGCTCGGCGCCACCCTGCTCGGCTGGTGGTGGACGGAGACGACCACGCGGGCCCGCGCCCGAGCATGGCCGTACCGGGCTTGGGCCTGCGCCTTGGCGACGCTGCTCGGCGTGCCGCTCCTGGCCCTGGCCATGGGCCTGGTGGCCTGGCAGCCGAAATGGCCCGCCGAGCTGCCGGTCTGGCTGGCGGTGAACTTCGGGGTGACGGTGCTGGCCGAGGAGCTGCTATTCCGCGGCCTGCTCCAGGATGTGCTGGTGCAGCGCCTCGGCACGGCCTTGGGGATCACCCTGAGCGCCACCCTGTTCGGCCTGGCCCATGCGCCCTTCAGCCTGCCGTTCGCCCTGCTCGCCGGCGTGGCTGGCCTCGGCTACGGCGGGGTCATGCAGCTGTCCGGGCGGCTCGCTACGGCCGTGCTGCTGCACGGGGCGATCAACCTGCTGCACTTCCTGCTGCTCAGCTACCCGCTGCGCCTGAACTGAAGGCACAAAAAAGGCGGCCCGGGATTTTCCCGGGCCGCCCTTGCGCCACCAACCGGCCGGAAAGGCTCAGATGGGGCGACTGCCATACTTGCTGTCGGGCTTCTTCGGCGGGTCGGCGACCACGTTCGGCTCGACTTCCTGCACCTTGCCGCCGCGCGCCAGGAATTCCTCCATGGCCTTCGCCAGCGCCTCGCGATCCTTCTGCTTGGCCTCGATGCTGGGCATCTCGTCGACTTCCGCAACATTCTTGGACTTCTTGCCGGAAACCGCTACCCGATCGCTGCCGTCATCTTCCTCGCCTACCGCTTCGTCAGCGGCAGACAGCTCCTCGCCTTCTTCCTCCTCACCCGCTTCCAGCTCTTCCTGTTCCAGTTCTTCATCGCTCATGTTCGACCTCACGACTTGGGTACAGCAGGTTGGTTATAGTCCCGCCAGCGATCACCTGGACCCTGGCCCGCGGACACTACAAATCGATGGGCGATCCCAGCTCTGAGAGCTGCGCCGAAAAAATCAGTTCCCTTGGCCCTGCAGCGTGGCCAGGACCCGTCGCGCACCACCCTGATCGCGGTGCTCGCCGAGATAGATTCCCTGCCAGGTTCCCAGCGCCAGACGCCCTGCCGTCACCGGCAGGAGCAGCTGGCAGCCCAGCAAACTGGACTTGAAGTGCGCCGGCAGATCGTCCGGGCCTTCGTAGTCATGCTCGTAGCCGCCTTCGCCCTGAGGGACCAGACGGTTGAAGAAACGCTCGAAATCGCGCCGCACCGCCGCATCGGCATTCTCATTGATAGTCAACGAGGCCGAGGTGTGCTGCAGCCAGAGGTGCAGCAGCCCCATCCGACAGGAGACCAGCTCCGGCAGCCCGGCGAGGATCTCGTCGGTCACCAGATGAAAACCGCGTGGCCGCGCCCGCAGAGTGATGGTCGCCTGTTGCCACATCTGCCACAGCTCCTGGATCGTGCCGCGGGAATTCTAGCGCGGCACAGAAAAAAGCAAAGGGCGCCGAAGGCGCCCTTTTGACGGCTTGCCGCCATCGATGACGGCAAAACCGCGGCGAGAACGACGGCCGGAGCAGGCAGGCCGCCGTCCCGACACTCAGAGGTTGTAGCTGCGCTCGTTGTGCAGGGAGAGGTCGAGACCGATGGTTTCTTCCTCTTCGGTGACACGCAGTCCCATCACCCGCTCGATCACCTTGAGGATCACGAAGGTGGCGACGCCGGTGTAGATCACGGTGAAGAGCACGCCCTTGATCTGGACCCACAGCTGGGTGGCGATGCTGTCCACTTCGCCGAAGCCGCCCAGGGCCGGGGCCGCGAACAGGCCGGTCAGCACCGCACCGACGATGCCGCCGACACCGTGCACGCCGAAGGCATCGAGGGAGTCGTCATAGCCGAAGCGACGCTTCACGGCGGTGGCGCTGTAGAAGCAGATCGCGCCGGACGCCAGGCCGATCACCAGGGCGCCCATCGGGCCGGCGGTACCGGCGGCCGGGGTGATGGCGACCAGGCCGGCGACCACGCCGGAGGCGATGCCCAGGGCGCTCGGCTTGCCGTGGGTCAGCCACTCGGCGGCCATCCAGGCCAGCGCCGCGGCAGCAGTGGCGATCTGGGTCACCAGCATGGCCATGCCGGCGGTGCCGTTGGCGGCGATCGCCGAACCGGCGTTGAAGCCGAACCAGCCGACCCACAGCATGGCTGCGCCGACCAGGGTGTAACCGAGGTTGTGCGGGGTCATGGCGACGCCCGGGTAGCCCTTGCGCTTGCCCAGCACTAGGCAGGCGACCAGGCCGGCGATACCGGCGTTGATGTGCACCACGGTGCCGCCGGCGAAGTCGAGCACGCCCCAGTCCCACATCAGCGCGCCGTCGCCGCTCCAGACCATGTGCGCGATCGGTGCGTAGACCAGCAGGAACCACACCGTCATGAACACCAGCATCGACGAGAACTTCATGCGCTCGGCGAAGGCACCGGCGATCAGCGCCGGGGTGATGATGGCGAAAGTCATCTGGAAGGTGATGAAGACGCTTTCGGGGAAGGTGCCGACCAGGCTGTCGGTGGTCAGGCCGCTGAGGAAGGCCTTGTCCAGACCGCCGACGAAGGAGCTGAAGTTGAGCACCCCCGCTTCCATGCCGGTGGTGTCGAAGGCCAGGCTATAGCCGAACAGGACCCAGAGTACGCTGATCAGGCCGGTGATGGCGAAGCACTGCATCATCACCGAGAGCAGGTTCTTCGCACGCACCATGCCGCCGTAGAACAGCGCCAGGCCGGGAATGGTCATGAACAGCACCAGCGCCGTGGCGGTCAACATCCAGGCGGTGTCGCCCGAATCCAGCGCAGCCTCCTGGGCACTGGCCATGACGGGCAGGAAGAGAGAAGAAAGGGCAGCAAGCCCTGCGCTTTTGCGCAGCGTCATTGATTATCTCCTGGGGCGAGGGGGGGGATCGTGGGCTCAGATCGCGTCGGTGCCGGTTTCACCGGTACGGATGCGGATGGCTTGTTCCAGATTGACGACGAAAATCTTGCCGTCACCGATCTTGCCGGTGTTGGCGGCCTTGGTGATGGCCTCGATGACATGGTCGAGCTGGCTGTCTTCGATGGCCACGTCGATCTTCACCTTGGGCAGGAAGTCGACCACGTACTCCGCCCCCCGATACAGCTCGGTATGGCCCTTCTGCCGACCGAACCCCTTGACCTCGGTGACGGTGATGCCCTGCACCCCAATCTCCGACAGCGATTCGCGTACGTCGTCCAGCTTGAACGGCTTGATGATGGCAGTGACTAGCTTCATGAAACGTATCTCCGTGTAGTGGACTTGCCCCAGGAATGAACGATCCCGATTCAAGTTTAAGCGCAGTGTTCGGCTTTCGCGTGACCGCCTCTGGCCGGCCCGCTCGGCGGCATCCGGCGTCTGGCCGACGCCTCAAGGTGCCCTGTCTTCGCAAAGGCAAAAATCATACCGCTATCGACAAACGGCCAAAACCCCTATCGTCGACATGGTTATGGATCTTTCGCCAGGCAGGCCGCGAAAAGATGTCGCACCCACCGGGTGCGCAACCGGCTGCGCCCTCGCACGAAAACCGTGCACGACACTGTGCGGCAGCCTTGCCGATGGCCCGTGTTACACTGGCGGCCGACTGATTCCGGAAACGCACCATGCTGCCGCCCAAAGCCCTGTTCGATACCCTCAGCACCCATGCCTCCCGCCTGTTCAGCGGCGAGACGCCGCTTCCGCCCCGCGAACTCGAGGCCCAGCTCAAGGCCTTGCTGCAGAGCGCCTTCGGCAAGCTCGATCTGGTCAGCCGGGAGGAATTCGACAGCCAGATGGCCGTCCTCGCCCGCACCCGCGCCCGCCTGGAGGCGCTGGAGGCGAAGGTCGCCGAACTCGAGGCACGCCTGGGCGAGCAGCCCCCCGCCCCGCCCGCGGCCTGACCGCGCGGGGAATGCGATCAAGGAGAGATCCGTGTCCCTGGCCATCGTCCACAGCCGCGCCCAGGTGGGCGTCGAGGCGCCCGCCGTCACCGTGGAGGCGCACCTGGCCAACGGCCTGCCGGCGCTGACCCTGGTCGGCCTGCCGGAAACCGCGGTCCGCGAGAGCAAAGACCGCGTGCGCAGCGCCATCCTCACCTCCGGCTTCGACTTCCCGGCGCGGCGCATCACCCTCAATCTGGCGCCCGCCGACCTGCCCAAGGACGGCGGCCGCTTCGACCTGGCCATCGCCCTGGGCATCCTCGCCGCCAGCGAGCAGTTGCCCGCCGAGGCCCTGGCCAGCCTGGAATGCCTGGGCGAGCTGGCCCTCTCCGGCAGCCTGCGCCCGGTCCGGGGCGTACTGCCCGCCGCGCTGGCTGCCCGCGCTGCCGGACGCACACTTGTGGTGCCGCAGGCGAACGCCGAGGAGGCCAGCCTCGCCTCGGGCCTGACCGTGCTGGCAGTCGACCACCTGCTGGAGCTGGCCGCACACCTGAACGGCCAGACGCTCCTTGCGCCCTACCAGGCCCAGGGCCTGCTGCGTCAGGCGCCACCCTATCCCGACCTCGCCGAAGTGCAGGGCCAGGCCGCGGCCAAGCGCGCCCTGCTGGTGGCCGCCGCCGGCTCTCACAATCTGCTTCTGAGCGGGCCTCCCGGAACCGGCAAGACCCTCCTGGCCAGCCGCCTGCCGGGCCTGCTGCCGCCCTTGGACGAACACGAGGCGCTGGAGGTGGCGGCGATTCATTCGGTGGCCGGCAGCGCGCCGCTCGCGGCCTGGCCGCAGCGGCCGTTCCGCCAGCCCCACCACAGCGCCTCGGGACCGGCGCTGGTCGGCGGTGGCAGCCGGCCGCGCCCCGGCGAGATCACCCTGGCGCACCAGGGCGTACTGTTTCTCGACGAGTTGCCGGAATTCGATCGCAAGGTGCTGGAGGTGCTGCGCGAGCCCCTGGAAAGCGGCGAGATCGTCATCGCCCGGGCCAGCGACAAGGTGCGCTTTCCAGCGCGCTTCCAGCTGGTCGCGGCGATGAACCCCTGCCCCTGCGGCTACCAAGGCGACCCCGCCGGCCGCTGCCGCTGCACCCCGGAGCAGATCCAGCGCTACCGTGCCAAGCTGTCCGGTCCGCTGCTCGACCGCATCGACCTGCACATCGGCGTCGCCCGCGAGGCCACCGCCCTGGGCGTGCCGCGCCTGGACGGCCCGGATAGCGCTAGCGCCGCGGCCCAGGTGGCGGCGG
This sequence comes from Azotobacter salinestris, assembly GCF_009363155.1. NCBI lineage: Bacteria > Pseudomonadati > Pseudomonadota > Gammaproteobacteria > Pseudomonadales > Pseudomonadaceae > Azotobacter > Azotobacter salinestris. The sequence continues at coordinate 3,221,637 of NZ_CP045302.1, read as the reverse complement.
CGCGCAACCGCCAGCTCGCCCGCCAGGGCTGCCCCAATGCGTTCCTCGACCTGCCCGGTTTGCACCAATACTGCGCACTGAATGACCAAGACCGCCAGTGGCTGGAGCGCGCCTGCGAACGCCTCGGCCTGTCGCTGCGTGCCGCTCACCGCATCCTCAAGGTGGCGCGGACCCTGGCCGATCTGGAGGCGGCGCCGGACATCGCCCGCGCCCACCTGGCCGAAGCCCTGCAGTACCGGGCCAGCAGCGCCTGAAGCGTCCTGGAATGCCTTCGACGAGCCGGCCTGCCGGCTCGCATGGGAAAAGGGACCAAGCCCCCCTCAGCCGCGCCCGCCCAGCTTGCCCACCAGGCCGCGCAGGGTTTCCTGCAGGTCGGCGGGCATCAGCACTACCTTGGCGTTGTCGCTCTGGGCGAGCTTTTCCACCGAAGCGATGTACTTCTCGCCGAGCAGGTACAGCATCGGTCCGGGTTCGCTGCCGACCGCGCTGGTCACCCGGCGGATCGACTCGGACGAGGCCTCGGCCAGCAGCACCTGGGCGTTGGCATCGCGGCGCGCCGACTCCAGGCGCGCCTCGGCCTCGAGGATCGCCGCCTGCTTCTCGCCCTCGGCCTTGGTCACCGCGGCCTTGCGCTCGCGCTCGGCGGCGGCCTGCAGCTCCATCGCCCGCTGCATCGACTCGGACGGCTTGATGTCCTGGATCTCCACCGACTTCACCGTCAGCCCCCAGTCCACCGCCTCGTCGGCGATGCTCTCGCGCAGCCGCGCCTTGATCTTGTCCCGCGAGGACAGCGCCTCGTCCAGCTCCATCTCGCCGACGATGGAGCGCAGGGTGGTCATGATCAGGTTGCGAATCGCCTCGGAAAAGTCGGTGACCCCGTAGACCGCTTTGACCGGATCGGTGACCTTCACGAAGGCGATGGCGTTGGCGAGGATCACCGCATTGTCGCGGGTGATGACCTCCTGCTGCTGCACGTCGAGGATGATGTCCTTGGTCACCAGCTTGTAGGCGACGTTGTCGAGGAAGGGAATGATGATATTCAGCCCCGGCCGCAGGGTGACGTGGTAGCGCCCCAGGCGCTCGACGACCCACTCCTCGCCCTGCGCCACCAGCCGCACGCCCTTGGCGATGGTGATGAGAGCGAACGCGAGCACCGCGATCGCCACTGCCAGTCCCGCACTCATGTCTTGCTCCTTGTTCTTTTCCGAAAGGTCAGGCCCTGGCTACCTTGACGTAGCTGCCCTCGATCGACACCACCCGCACCCGCTCCCCCGCGGGGATCGCCGACTCGGCCAGGCAGGCCCATTCCTCGGCGCCAAGGATCGGCTTCTGGAAACGCACCCGGCCCCGCTCGAAGGGCGCGACGGCAGCGACCAGCAGCCCCACCTCGCCGATCGCCTCGCCGGTCGCCGTGCCGATCCGCGTCGTCTGCCGGCCGGGCCGGAACACGCCGAACCACAGCGCGGCCATCGCCAGCGAACTGAGGGTCCAGACCAACAGTTGCGCGGTCAGCGACAGATCGCCAGCCAGCAGCAGCACGCCCGCCACCAGCAGGGCGCCGAGGCCGAACCAGATCACGAAGAACGCCGGTATGGCCAGCTCCAGCAGAATCAGCACGATCCCGCCGACGACCCAGTGCCACCACTCCATTGCCCTTCCTCCTGCGCACCCGGCGCCTACATGTCGGCCAATGATATTAACTGGCCATTATTGCCGACAACAGGATGCAGCGCTGTGGAACGGTCTTGATCGCGCCCCTGTCAGCGATTCAGGGCCTCGTGCAGGTAGTCGGTGAAGGCGCGAACCAGCGCCGAGGCCTGGCGATGCTGCGGATAGACCGCGTAGACCTTCGTCGGCGGTCCCTGGAAGGCTTCGAGCACCGGCAGCAGCGCGCCCGTGGCCAGCTCCGGGCCGACGATGAAGGTCGGCAGCCAGGCGAGGCCGAGCCCGGCGAGGGCGGCGTCGCGCACCAGCTCGCCGTTGTTGACGCGGTAGCGGCCACGCACTCCGACGCGTTCGGGCCGCCCGTCGCGCCAGTAGCTCCACTCCACCCCCTTGCCGTGGCCGTAGAGCAGGCAGTCGTGCTCGCGCAGCTCCGCCGGCGTCTGCGGCGCACCGCGGCGAGCCAGATAGGCGGGGCTGGCGCAGGTGACCATCTGCTGCGGAGCCAGGGCGCGGGCGATCAGCGTGGAATCGGCGAGCTCGCCGATGCGCACCGCCATGTCGTAGCCCTCCTCGAGCAGGTCGACCCGCCGGTCGCTCAGGTCCAGTTCGACGGCGACCTCCGGGTAGCGCTCGAGAAAGCCCGGCAGCAGGCGACCGAGATGCAGGGTGCCGAAGGACATCGGTGCCGACAGGCGCAGCGTGCCCCGCGGCGTCGCCCGCAGTTGCAGGATGGCCTGCTCAGCCGCCTCCACGTCGTCGAGGATCTGCCGGGCCCGCTCGCAGTAGAGCAGCCCCAGCGGGGTGACGGCGAGCCGGCGGGTCGAGCGGTTGAGCAGGCGCACGCCCAGCCGCGCTTCCAGGCCCATCAGCCGGCGGCTGACGAACTGCTTGGACAGCCCCAGCGTCTCGGCCGCGGCGGTGAAGCTTCCGCCGTCCACCACGGAGACGAACAGGCGCATGTCCTCGAGCTGGTTCATTGTCTCTCCTCAGTGGACGATATTGCGCTTTTCGGCATCTTAATCGAATCGGAAGGAGACACTAGTCTGTACTCACGGTGCAAGACAAGGCACCCCCACCCACCAGGAGATACGGACATGACCCTTTCGACCCCGACCGCCATCCACACCACCACCGCCTTTGCCGGCCGCGCCCTGCTGAGCTCGCTGTTTCTCGTCAGCGGCCTGGGCAAGGCCGCCGCCCCGGCCGCCACCCTCGGCTACATCGGCAGCACCGGCCTGCCTTTCCCCACGCTGGCCCTGGCGGTCGCGCTGCTGATCGAGCTGGGCTTCGCCGCGGCGCTGCTGGTCGGCTACCGCACCCGCCTGGTCGCCACCGTGATGGCCGGCTTCACCCTGGCGACCGCCCTGGCCTTCCACAACCAGTTCGGCGACCAGAACCAGTTCATCCACTTCCTGAAGAACCTGGCGATCGCCGGGGGCCTGCTGCAGGTGGCCGCCTTCGGCGCGGGCGCCCTGAGCCTGGATGCCCGCCGCAGCCGCCGCCTCGCCCACGCCTGAAGTTTCCCGCCCGGCTCCGGCCGGGTCGCACCGACCGAGGAATCCGAGATGAACACCCACGAACTGCGCCGCTCCAGCGAGCGCGGCCAGGCCGACCACGGCTGGCTGCAATCCCGCCACAGCTTTTCCTTCGCCGCCTACCACGACCCCGAGCAGGTCGGTTTCTCCGACCTGCTGGTGATCAACGACGACCGCGTCGCCGCCGGCCAGGGCTTCGGCCGCCATCCGCACCGGGACATGGAAATCCTCTCCTACGTGCTCGACGGCGCCCTGGAACACCAGGACAGCCTGGGCAACGGCTCGGTGATCCGCCCGGACGACATCCAGCTGATGAGCGCCGGCACCGGCATCGCCCACAGCGAGTACAACGCCTCGCCCCGCGAGCCGGTGCATTTCCTGCAGATCTGGATCGTCCCGGCCGTCAGGGGCGCCACGCCGGGCTATCAACAGCAGCGCTTCGCCGCCGAGGACAAGCGCGGCCGGCTGCAGCTGATCCTCTCGCCGGACGGCGAGCAGGGCTCGCTGCGCCTCCATCAGGACGCCCGGGTCTACGCCGGGCTGTTCGACGGCGCGGAACGGGCCAGCCTGGAACTCGGCGGGCAGCGCCACGCCTACGTGCATCTGGCGCGCGGTGCGCTGAGCGTCAACGGCCAACGCCTGGAGGCGGGCGATGGCCTGCGCGTCCGCCGCGCCGAGCGGCTGGAGTTCGCCGATGGCGAACGGGCCGAGGTGCTGGTCTTCGACCTGCGCCCGAACGAGCTGCCGCGGATGCCGTGAACGGCGGCGGGCACGGGGCGCCGGGACGGCCAGCCGGATCGGCGGAGCGGAACCCGCTGAAAAGGCGCCGGCCGGGACTGCTAGAATGCCCGGCCGTCCCGTCCCGCGAGGCCCGCCATGTCCCGACTCAACCCGCGTCAACAGGAAGCCGTGACCTACGTCGGCGGCCCGCTCCTGGTGCTCGCCGGCGCCGGCTCCGGCAAGACCAGCGTGATCACCCGCAAGATCGCCTACCTGATCCAGCAGTGCGGCATCCAGGCCCGGCACATCGTCGCCATGACCTTCACCAACAAGGCCGCCCGCGAGATGAAGGAGCGCGTCGGCACGCTCCTGCGCGGCGCCGAGGGCAAGGGGCTGACCGTCTCCACCTTCCACAACCTCGGCCTCAACATCATCCGCAAGGAGCACGCGCGGCTCGGCTACAAGCCCGGCTTCTCGATCTTCGACGAGGGCGACATCAAGTCCCTGCTGACCGACATCATGCAGAAGGAATATGCAGGCGACGACGGTGTCGACGAGATCAAGAACCACATCGGCGCCTGGAAGAACGACCTGATCCTCCCCGAGGAGGCCCTGGAGAAGGCGCGCACACCCAAGGAGCAGACCGCCGCTGTCGTCTACCTGCACTACCAGCGCACTCTCAAGGCCTACAACGCGGTCGACTTCGACGACCTGATCCTGCTGCCGGTGAAGCTCTTCCAGAGCCAGCCCGAGGTACTCGAGAAGTGGCAGCACCGCATCCGCTACCTCCTGGTCGACGAATACCAGGACACCAACGCCAGCCAGTACCTGCTGGTGAAGCTTTTGGTCGGCATGCGCCACCAGTTCACCGTGGTCGGCGACGACGACCAGTCGATCTACGCCTGGCGCGGCGCGCGCCCGGAAAACCTGATGCAGCTGAAGGAGGACTACCCCTCGCTGAAGGTGGTGATGCTCGAGCAGAACTACCGCTCGACCAGCCGCATCCTGAAATGCGCCAACGTGCTGATCGCCAACAACCCCCATGTGTTCGACAAGCAGCTGTGGAGCGAGATGGGCCACGGCGACGAGATCCGCGTGATCCGCTGCCGCAACGAGGAAACCGAGGCCGAGCGGGTGGCCATGGAGATCCTCACCCTGCACCTGAAGACCGGCCGGCCCTACAGCGACTTCGCCATCCTCTACCGCGGCAACTACCAGTCGCGGCTGATGGAACTCAAGCTGCAGCACCACCAGATCCCCTACCGCCTTTCCGGCGGCACCAGCTTCTTCGCCCGCCAGGAGGTGAAGGACCTGATGAGCTACTTCCGCCTGCTGGTCAACCCGGACGACGACAACGCCTTCCTGCGGGTGATCAACGTGCCGCGCCGCGAGATCGGCTCGGCGACCCTGGAAAAGCTCAGCCACTACGCTGGCGAGCGCAACCTCTCGCTCTACGAGGCCGCCGGCGAACTGGGCCTCGCCCAGCATCTGGACAGCCGCTACTGCGAGCGCCTGGCGCGCTTCGCCCGCTGGATGGACGGCGTGCGCCGGCAGTGCGCGCAGAACGATCCGATCGCCGCCCTGCGCAGCATGATCATGGACATCGACTACGAGAACTGGCTCCGCCAGAACGCCTCCAGCGACAAGGTCGCCGAGGCGCGCATGGGCAACGTCTGGTTCCTCGTCGAGGCACTGAAGAACACCCTCGAAAAGGACGAGGACGGCGAGATGACCATCGAGGAGGCCATCGGCAAGCTGGTGCTGCGCGACATGCTCGAGCGCCAGCAGGAAGAGGAGGAAGGCGCCGAGGGTGTGCAGATGCTCACCCTGCACGCCTCCAAGGGCCTGGAGTTCCCCCACGTGTTCATCATCGGCGTCGAGGAGGAAATCCTCCCCCACCGCTCCAGCATCGAGGCCGACACCATCGAGGAGGAGCGCCGTCTGGCCTACGTCGGCATCACCCGCGCCCGGCAGAACCTGGTGCTGACCTTTGCCGCCAAGCGCAAGCAGTACGGCGAGATCATCGACTGCGCACCCAGCCGCTTCCTCGCCGAGCTGCCGCAGGACGACCTGGTCTGGGAAGGCCAGGAGGATGCGCCGGTGGAAGCCAAGGCGGCGCGCGGCAAGAGCGCGCTGGCCGATATCCGGGCGATGCTCAAGCGCTGAAGACCGCCCCTCACAGCTCGATCACCACGGACAGCCGGCGCCGCCGGCCGGGACTTTTGCCCCACTCGGCGGTCGGATCGGGTGAGGGTCGCCGCCATCGCCCGCACCCGCACGCCTCCAGCTCGAGAAGTTGGAGGTCGCAGCCATCCCTCTTTCGCAAGGAGGCACCATGCGCTCCAGGTTGCTCGCAACCTCGCTGCTGCTCGGCTTCGCCAGCTCGCCCGTTTCCGCAACCGACATTTCCTGCCGCGTGACCGAGGTGGTCGACGGCGACGCCTTCACCTGCCTGACCGCTACCGGAAAGCCGCTGAACGTCCGGCTGGCGGGAATCGACGCGCCCGAAGCCAGGCAGCCCCACGGCGACCAGTCCCGCCGGATGCTGAGCGACCTGGTGCTCGACCAGAGGGTGACCCTGAACGTGCAGGAGGCCGATCGCCAGGGCCGCTCGGTGGCGTGGGCCCATGTCGGCACGCGCGACATCAATGCCGAGATGGTCAGCCAGGGCGGTGCCTGGGCCCGGCGCCCGCATGACGCGGACCGGCGCCTCGCGCTTCTGGAAAGTCAGGCCGAGGCGGACAAGCGCGGCCTGTGGGCCCTTGCCGAGGCGGAACGCGTTCCGCCCTGGGAGTGGCGCGCCCTGGGCTGGAACGAGCACCCGGCTCCGCGCGAAGTCAGCCCGGGCGCGCTCGCCAAGGGGCCGGCCGCCAGCGGCCTGCGCTGCGACGGGAAGCGCTTCTGCAAGGAAATGAACAGCTGCGACGAGGCCAAGTTCTACGTGGAGAACTGCGGGCCGCGCAGCCTCGATGGCGACCGTGACGGCGTGCCCTGCGAATCGCTGTGCAAGTAGGCAGGCACCGAGCCCGACCGGGCAGGTGATGAAGTCCCTGCACACGACCTGCACAGCCCATCCTCGGTCTGCCACTGGCCCGACAATGAAGAAGCCCCGCTCGATGCAGGGGCTCCGGGGTCACCATCCTTTCACGTATTCCTTGCGTTGCGCCCGCAACCAGGCCCTGTCCCGCTCGGCGCTCTGCAGCAGCACCCGCTGCCGGTACAGGCCCAGGCGGCGCTTCTGCTCCGCAGCCGGAAGCCCGTCCCAGCCGTGGAACAGCCCGGCGTCATCGGCCACCTCCTTCATGTTCACGCCGACCCTCGCGCGGGATGGCCGGCCTGTCCAGCATCCGACGCACAGGCCGGCCACGAACAGGCCGCCGCACACGAGCGAAACATAGAGCGAAAAAGTGAGCATCATTGGCTGCCCTCCCTGGCATGGCTGAAAAAGCCAACCTAGCAACCAACCGAGCCTGTGGAGATGATTTGGCGCAAGACAACGGTCCCCACTGTCCACGCAGCGCCCAGCCAAGCCATCCCCCGCCGGCAGGACACCGGACTGTCGGCACAGGGCCTGTGGCGCTGCCGCCACTCGCGGCCTTCTCAACCAGGAGGCACGGCGCCTGCCGTGCCAGCCGCTGCCGGATCACACCTCCGCTCCAGGTTGTCCTCTCCTGCAGCATGAAGGAGAGCCCGGCTCATCGACCGTAACGGCGCACCAAAGATTTCACGCAAGCCTTGTATTGGGGCAGCGCATCAGCGTCGGCCACGGCCATGCGGTTGAGCGCGCAGTCCTCCATGGCCATGTCCAGGGCCGCATCCACATGGCGTTGCGCGTTGTCGTGGTAGAGGCTCGAACAGGCGTACGGAACGCCGATCACACTCAGGGTGAGCACTGTCTGGCGCAGGAATCTGATCCAGCGTCGAGGATCATCGGCCCACTCGACCAGGGCCTCGAAAAAAACCACTACCGGCTTCAATCTCGTGCCTCCTTCGGGGAAAAGTCCCTACATCATCCTCAAGCTCCCGGGGAGCCATGATGTTCAGGCAAGAAATTGGCCATTCCTGGGGTGGGGGGGATTACCGATCGACTCGCACGCCCTGGCTCCTCGCCCGAGCGCCTCGGGCAAGGCTGCTGCACGGCCCGTGCGAGGGGCCATGCCGCTCACTCCTTGCGCCTCAACTCCCGCGCCTGCTTCAGCTGCAGATCGGCATAGCGGCGCAGATAGGAGGCCATCTGGGTCAGCCCCCGCTGCTCCAGCTCGTGCGCCAGTCGGTAGTTCTCGTGCCCGCGTCGGGCCAGTTGCCGGGCCTTGGCCTCGGCGTCGTCGCCTGGTAGAGAGGTCATGCCTGCCTCCGCAGCCGAAGCCGCCTGCTGCACTCAGGCGGCCAGATTGATCGAGGATGACCGCTGCATGCACAGCTTCCTGCCACGCTCGATAGGGGGTTGATGACCGGAGCCGCAAAGCTCCGGATCTATCGCGGCGTGCAAACCTCGGCAGCCCCCTGGTCGCATGCAAATGCATAGCCAGCTACTGGGATGGCGACAGAGAACGAGACGAACGGCGCCTGTGCCCCCACCGTACCAGCGCAGGACGACTGGTCCGGGAACCGCGGCGGAACAGCCCCGGACGGAAGATACCGAAGCGCCGGAGAGCATTTCATGCCGGGACTGCGCCATGAAAGCCGGACGCCACCCCCTGCGCACTGTAAGACATTGCCTACAACGGCTTGAGAGCCTTGCGGCTTTATGCGCAGCGGCTGCCACGCTACAGTCGCCCCCGCGTTGGCGGACCGGCCAGGATGGTCGCCAGGAAATCTGCCAGCGTGCGCTCCGGCGCGATGGCCGGGGGAGGAAACGGGAATTAAGGAAACGGCTGCTCCTCGCATGTCGTTTCCTGCCCGGTGTAGCCGCTACCCCCTGAACGTCTGCCGGCTCCGTACGACCAGCGCGTGCGGATGCCGAGCCGCCGAGCGCTGAAACATTCCCGGGTCGAACGACTGTTCGGAACAGTCCGGCCCGTGGATCCAGGAAAAACGATCAATAGAATAAAAAATGATGAAAGCCGGTATAACCTCCCCATTTTTTTCCCGCCGCTTCGAGGTTCGCGACATTTCCGCCCAGTACGGCGGCCCGACCTTCGACCTTGTCTTCCACGACGCCGAGAGCAGAGTCGTGCGCTATTCCGAAGCCGTATGGGACTCGGAAGCCCTGGCCCTGGCCGAGGCCGAGCGACTCGAAGATACGCAGGCCTGCCCCGTTCATTGGGATGCCTACTAGTGTGGTGAATCACAACTACTCAGGATAAGACTTGTCTACCGCGGAGCTGACAGAGTTTTTTCGGAGGGCATGCGATGAAAACAGGCCGCCCAGCCGTTCGGATCGAACTGACCGAACACGAGCATGCCGAACTCACCCGCCGCCGAGCCAGGCACAAGGGGCCTGCCGATATGCAGCTGCGCGCCGAGATCATTCTGTCCTGCGCTCGAGGCGAGTCCGGCTCTTCCATTGCTCGACGGCTCGGCATTACGGCGCAAACCGTTTCGAGGTGGCGCCTTCGCTTCGCCCGTTTGGGCCTGCAAGGCCTCAATGACGAGCCGCGCTCAGGCCGCCCACGCAGCATCAGTGATGAAAAGGTCCAGGAAGTGGTCGACCGGGTGCGGCAGACCAGGCCCGACGATGCCAGTCATTGGAGCTCGCGCCGGATGAGCAAGGCCACCCATATTTCACCGGCGAGCGTACAGCGTATCTGGCGAGCCTTCGGGCTCAAGCCTCACCTGGAGCACACCTTCAAGCTGTCCACCGATCCCGCCTTTGTCGACAAGGTGCAGGATATCGTAGGGCTCTACCTGAATCCGCCGGATAAAGCGCTGGTACTGTGCGTCGATGAGAAAAGCCAGATCCAGGCGCTCAATCGAACACAGCCGGGGCTGCCGCTGGAGCCTGGGTATCCGGCGACCCGTACCCATGATTATCAGCGCCATGGCACGACGTCCTTGTTTGCCGCCCTGGATGTGGCCACCGGCGAGGTGATCGGACGTCTCAAGCGCCGTCACCGCAGCGCAGAATTCCTGGAGTTTCTCAGGGCCATCGAGGAAACGGTCGAGAGCGACAAGGCCATACACCTGATCATGGATAACTATGCCGTGCACAAGACCGACAAGGTGCGTGCCTGGCTTGTCGCACACCCGCGTTATCACGTGCATTTCACCCCGACGTCTGCGTCATGGCTGAATCTGGTGGAGCGCTTTTTCTCGATGCTCACCCAGAAGTGGATAAAGCGCCAGGCCCATACCAGCGTGAAGGATCTCGAGCAGTCCATCGAGTATTACCTGGCGACCTACAACCAGAATCCAAGGCCCTTCCGCTGGCGTAAGGGAGCAGGTGAAATCCTGGCCTCTGTCGGCAGGGCTGCTCGAGCCTTGCAAAGAAATAATGAAGCGAACTTGTGATTCACCACACTAGGGTCTGTTGACGTTTGGGCGTAGGCCGCGACGGAGGCCCAAGCGTCAACAGACCCCAGGGGACTCGGGAAGGGCTCCCCCCTTTTACCTCCTGAGCCCCCGCCGGATTCCGAGCGCACCACTTCCCGGGCACCCTCGACGACTCTGTCGCTGGCGGCCGGCGGCGCAGTCGGCCCCGGGAATCCCGGCCCCGCCGCTTCCGTCCGAAAACTCTTTCCCGCCTGTGCACTCCATTCAAGTCTGAAGGCCGCGTCGCAGCACGGCGGGCCTTGGTTTTCCACCTGCCTGTCGAGGAAATCAGTCATGCAAAATGGTACCGCCCTGATCGTCGGCGTCACCGGCATCTCCGGATACAACCTGGCCAAGGTCCTGGTCGCCAGCGGCTGGACCGTCTACGGCCTGGCACGCCAGCCGTCCGCGGTGGAGGGGGTGATTCCGGTGCCGGCCGACCTGCTCGACGCCACCGCCACGGAGGATGCCCTGCGCGGCCTGCCGATCACCCACGTGTTCTTCTGCACCTGGACGCGCCGCGCCACCGAGAAGGAGAACATCGAGGCCAACGGCGCGATGATGCGCAACCTGTGCACGGCGCTGGCAGGAGCCCCGCTGCAGCACATGGCCCTGGTGACCGGCACCAAGCACTACCTCGGCTCCTTCGAGAACTACGGCAGCGGCAAGGCCGAGACGCCGTTTCGCGAGAGCGAGCCGCGCCAGGCCGGCGAGAACTTCTACTACGCCCTGGAGGACCTCCTCTTCGCCGCCGCCGAGCAGCACGGCTTCGGCTGGAGCGTGCACCGCTCCCACACCATGATCGGCCCGGCCAAGGGCAGCAACGCGATGAACATGGGCGTGACCCTGGCCGTGTACGCCTCGCTGTGCAGGGAAACCGGCCAGCCCTTCGTCTTTCCCGGCTCGCGGGCGCAGTGGGACGGCCTCACCGACGTCACCGACGCCGGCCTGCTCGGACGCCAGCTGGAGTGGGCGGCGCTCTCGCCCGCGGCACGCAACCAGGCGTTCAACGCGGTCAACGGCGACGTGTTCCGCTGGCGCTGGATGTGGAGCGAGGTCGCCGCATTCTTCGGCCTGGAGGCGGCGCCCTACCCCGACCAGCCGATGCCGCTCGAGGCGCGCCTGAAGGACACGGCTCCCCCCGTCTGGGACGAGATGGCGACCAAGTACACCCTGGTCGAGGCCGACGTGAACAAGCTGGCCTCCTGGTGGCACACCGACGCCGATCTCGGCCGCGAGATCGAATGCGTGAACGACATGAACAAGAGCCGCGAACTGGGCTTCCTCGGCTACAAGGACAGCCGCGCCTCCTTCCTCGAACTGTTCGCCCAGCTCAGGGCCCAGCGGATCATTCCCTGATGAACTCCACGCCCCGGCGGAAGGTCGATCCGTAGCAGGATCGATCGAGCACGCCGCCCACCGGGTCGAGCACCTGCAGAAGCGCGGCTTCGAGAACGCCGGGCGCCGGCGGCACCCACGCGGTCTACGTGCTGCAGCACGCCGACAAGCCGGAGATCTACAGCGGCCTGCCGCGCGATCCGCAGATCAGCCCGCAGGTCGAGCGGTGGAAGGGCGTCGCCAAGCCGGTGATGTCCGCGGTGCTCGGCGCCTCGGTGCTGGCCGGCTTCTTCCACTACGTGTTCAAGGGACCGAAGGAGAAACCGGAGGACGACCCGGACCCGGTCAGGGCCGCCGCCCGGGAAGAGGACCGCAGAGGGGAGGACCGGCCATGAGCCACTCGAACGTCGACAGGGGCACCCTGTGCTATGGCTGGTGGTCGCGGGTCAATCACCGGATCGTCGCCCTTTGCTTCGTGCTGCTCACCCTGAGCGGCCTGGCGCTGTTCCACCCGGTGTTCTTCGGCTTCACCGGGCTGTTCGGCGGCCCCATCCCGACGCGCATCGTGCCCCCTTCATCGGCGTGCTCATGGTGGTGTTCTTCGCCATCCAGGCGGTGCGCTTCTTCGGCGACAACCGGATCAGGCGGCACGACATCCTGTGGCTCAGGCAGATCCGCGACGTGCTGAGCAACCGCGACGAGCGCCTGCCGCCGGTCGGCAAGAACAACGCCGGGCAGAAGCTGGTGTACTGGATCTTCCTGTTCAGCATGCCGGTGTTGCTGGTCAGCGGAATCGTCATCTGGCGGCCCTACTTCGCCGACGACATGCCGCGCCAGCTGCTGCGCTGGGCGGCGATGATCTACGCCTACGCCGCCTTCGTCGCCATCCTCACGCCGATCATCCACGTCTACTCGGCGATCTGGGTCAAGGGTTCGATCCGCGCCATGACCCGGGGGCGGGTCAGCCGGGCCTGGGCCTGGCACCACCACTCGCTCTGGTACGAGGAGGTCGTGCACGGCGAGCGGCCGGGCGAGGGCATCCGGGAGCCATTGGCCGACCGGCCGCCAAGGAACCGCCCATGAACGGCGCCGCGTCCCGGCACGCCTTCGGCAGCGCGCCGGCGGGCGTCATGCAGCCGCTGGCGATGGTGCTGCCCGACGCCGAGGCTGCCTGGCACCCCGCGCCGGACGCCTTCGACCTGGCCCTGGCGCACGGCATGGCGCCCCTGGTCATTCACGCGCTGCGCCCGAACGTCGCCTGGAAGGCGGACCTCGTCGCCCGGCTCGATGCGCTGGAGCTGTACGCCGGCGAACGGCAGCGCCCGCTGCTCGCCGCCCCGCGCGGGCTGATGCCGCTGGTGGCGGCAGCCCTGCAGCTGGCCTGGGTGCGTCTGGCCCAGGCGCTCTGCCCCTGCTGCGGCTCGGCGCCGGTGGCCAGCGTGGTCCACATCGAGCCGCAGCGCAGCGGCGTGCGCTACCTGCACTGCAGCCTCTGCGCCACGGAATGGCATCTGGAGCGGGTCAAGTGCAGTGTCTGCGGTCGTGGCGGCAAGCTCCTCTACCTAGACCTGGAGGACGAGCGGGGCAAGCCCTTCCTGCCGGCCTAGGCGGAAGCCTGCGGCGACTGTAGGCACTACCTCAAGCTGGTGCCGCGCGAGCTCGACGCCCGCGCCGAGCCGCTGGCCGACGATCTGGCCAGCCTGGCGCTGGACGTGGCCCTCGCCGAGCAGGGGGACTACCAGCGCAGCGGCTACAATCCCCTGCTGATCGCCGGCGAATAGCCCGCGCCGCCACGCCTCCAGTTGCTTTCGCGCGGCCGGCCCGGACCTATCCGCCACGACGCCTCTCAGTCAGAGACAACGAGGAAACGAAGATGCAGAGAAAAGATCTGCCGGGGTGGCTGCTGGCCGCCGGGCTGGGACTGGTCGCCCCCTTGGGGATGGCGGCGCAGGACGAGGTGACCCCGGCGCAGGTGGTGGCCGCCCTCGAGGACACCTTCGGGGTGACGCCGGGCGAGCGGCGCAACCACATCAAGGGCACCTGCGCGCTCGGCGAGTTCGTCGGCCAGCCCGCTGCTGCCACCTGGTCGCGCTCGGCGCTGTTCTCCGGAGAGCCCGTGCCGGTCGTCGCGCGCCTCTCGCTGCCGGGCGGCAACCCCAGGATCGCCGATACGGCCAAGAGCGTCCGCGGCATGGCCCTGGAATTCCGCCTGCCCGGCGGCGCCCTGCAGCACATGACGATGATCAACACCCCGGTCTTCGGCGCGGCCCATCCCAGGACCTTCCTCGACCAGATCGTCGCCCTGAAGCCCGACCCGGCCACCGGCAAGCCCGATCCGGCCAGGCTCGAGGCCTTCCGGGCCAGCCATCCGGACAGCCGGGCGCAGGCGCAATTCCTCGCCGAGCACAACCCGCCGCCGAGCTTCGCCAACAGCAGCTACTTCGGCATCCACACCTTCAAGTTCATCGACGCCACCGGCAAGACTACCCTGGTGCGCTGGCGCTTCGTACCCGAGGACGGCGAGAAGAGCCTCTCCGACGAGGAGCTGAAGAGCCTGCCGGCCAACTTCCTCGAGGAGCGGCTGATTCAGCGCACCGCCCAGGGCCCGGTGCGCTGGGACATGCTGGTGAGCATCGGCCAGCCCGGCGACCCGGAGAACGATCCGACGGTCGCCTGGCCGGAGAACCGCGAGCAGGTGAAGGTCGGCACCCTGACCCTGACCGCGGCCATGCCGCAGAAGAGCGCCGCCTGCGAGAAGATCAACTTCGATCCGCTGGTGATGGCCGAGGGCATCGCCCCGACCGACGATCCCATCCTGCGCTTCCGCTCCCCCGCCTACGCGGTGTCCTTCGCCAAGCGCCAGGCCGGGCAGTGACCAGGGTCTGTTGATGTTTTGGAGCGAGCCGCGTTGCCGCGCCAAATGCCGCCAGGCCGGGCCGCGTTCGGCAAGGCGCGGGTCGCCGGCAATGGTCATTCCCTTGCCAAGACCTGCAACGCCGTATGGCGGCATTTGCCGCGCAACCCGCAGGGACGGGGCCTACGCCCAAACGTCAACAGGCCCTAACAACCTTATCGAGCAGGAGCTTGATCATGGGCACCATCTTCGAAACGAATGTCGGCGACCTCACCATCGACGAAAGTGCAGAACAACAGACCGGTGGGAATGACGTCACCCCCACCGAAGACGACAACGACATACTGCTGAGCTCCATCGCCACCCTGCTGGACATGCTGACCGGCCTGGGCGCTCCCCTCGCCGGCGAAGCCATCGAGGCGGCACAAAACCAGGTACTGAGCCTCCAGACCGGCGTTGATCCGGATCTGTCGTTCCGGCTGGCAGGCGATGACACCAGCGTGGCGAGCGGCCTGTCCTTTGCCTGCCCTTTCGCCATGACGCGCGGCCCTGTACTGTGCGCCGATCGGTTTTTTCCCGGCGGGCGGCGGCCCGAGGCTTACCCGAGGCAGAGTCATGGAGCAGTTGAAACGGAAGATCCGCGAGCACGGCAGCGTGCTTTCGGAGCAGGTACTGAAGGTGGATGCCTTCCTCAATCATCAGGTCGATCCGCTGCTGATGCAGCAGATCGGCCGGGAGTTCGCCCGGCGCTTTCGCGACCAGGGCATCGACAAGGTGGTCACCCTCGAGGCATCGGGCATCGCCCCGGCGCTGATGACCGCGCTGGAGCTGGGCGTGCCGCTGGTCTTCGCCCGCAAGCACCGCTCGCTGACCCTGACCGACAACCTGCTGACCGCCCGGGTCTATTCCTTCACCAAGCAGGTGGAGAGCACCGTGGCCATTTCCGCCAGTCATCTGGCGGCCGGCGAGCGCGTGCTGATCGTCGACGACTTCCTGGCCAACGGCCAGGCCGCGCTGGGGCTGGCCTCCATTGTCCGCCAGGCCGGGGCGCAGTTGGCCGGGATCGGCATCGTCATCGAGAAGTCCTTCCAGTCCGGCCGCCGGGCGCTGGAGGAACAGGGCTACCGGGTCGAATCCCTGGCCCGGATCGCTTCGCTGGCGGGCGGTCAGGTCAGTTTTCTGGAGTGAGCAGAAACGACGAAGCCGCCCGCAGGCGGCTTCGTCTTCGGCCAGGTCGCGATCAGAGGCCGGACATCTTGCCGATGGCGGCCTTCAGCTCGTCGTCCGAGCAGTCGGCGCAGGTGCCTTTCGGCGGCATGGCGTTGAGACCGGCGATTGCCGACTTGAGCAAGCCGTCGAGGCCGCCCTTGGCATCGGCCCGGGTTTGCCAGGCAGCGTTGTCGCCAACCTTCGGCGCGTTCAGCAGGCCGGTGCCATGGCAGGCGTTGCAGTACCTGGCGACGACGTCGTCACCGCTACGTGCAGCACCGCCAGCGGCGCCGGCAGCAGCGGTAGCGACGCCCTTGCATTCCTGACCGGCCACGCAGACCTCGCCGACCGGCTTCAGACGCTCGGCGATTTCCGCATCGGTCGCGGCCTGGACACTCGCCGCCCACAGGGACAACACGGCGACCGGTGCCGCCAACATCTTGATCAGACTCACCCTTACCCCCCTCATCGTGGCTGGTTACGTGTGCCCGCGGCCACGGGTTTTCGCGAGCGGCGGGAGTATAACCTTATGAAAGGCAGGCTGAAACAAGCCGATACAGGTCAGACATGGATCCTGGGACCGGTGCGCCACTAGAAGTGCGCCGGGGTGGCGGCACTGATCAGCCGCGCCGGGACCTCGAAGGGATTGCAGAAACGGTGCGCCTGGCCGGCGACCAGGTAGTAGCTGTCGCCGCTCTCGAGGGTGTAGCGCTGCTCGCCGACCTGCAGTTCCAGGCGCCCCTCGACGAGGATGCCGGCCTCCTCGCCGTCGCGAACGAGCAGCGTCTCGCCACTGTCGGCCCCCGGCGGGTAGGCCACCGAGAGGAAGGTGAGCGCGCGGTCGGGATGGCCCTTGCCGACCAAGCGCATGCTCAGCAGCCCGCGCGACAGCTCGATCTGCTCGGCTGCGCGGTAGACCACCGGGGTGCTGGGCTCGGCTTCCAGGTCGAGGGAGAAGAACTCCATCAGCGACATGGGAATGCCGCCGAGAACCTTCTTCAGGGAACTGATCGAGGGACTGACACTGTTCTTCTCGATCATCGAGATAGTGCTGTTGGTGACGCCCGCGCGCTTGGCGAGTTCACGCTGGGAGAGGCCTTTGAGCTTGCGGATGGATTGCAGTCGAACACCGACGTCCAAGGCGGGAATCCTCTCGGGGGGCCTGAGCGAGTTGCGGTTAATGATGGCAACGGCGTTCAGTATTTACAACGCCATGCCGAAAATTTCGTTCAGCCCTGCCAGACGCGGGCGACCCGCCGCACGTTGCAGAACAATTGGTAGGCGATGGTGCCGGCCGCCGCCGCCACCTCGCTGGCCGGCACCTGGGCGCCCCACAGCTCGACCCGACTGCCGAGGCCGGCCTCGGGCAGATCGGTGAGGTCCACGGTGAGCATGTCCATCGACACCCGGCCGATCAGTTGCGCCGGCCGGCCGTCGACGGCGACCGGGGCGCCGCTCGGCGCATGCCGCGGGTAGCCGTCGGCATAGCCCATGGCGACCACCCCGACACGGGTCGGCCGCGGGCTGACGAAGCGCGCGCCATAGCCCACCGGCTCGCCGGCCGGCAGCTCGCGCACGCTGATGATCCTGGACTCCAGGGTCATCACCGGCTGCAGCCGTGCCGCCTGTTCCTGGTACTGCTCGAAGGGCGTGGCGCCGTAGAGCATGATTCCCGGCCGCAGCCATTCGCCCTCATGGCCGTAGCGGAACAGCTGCGGCCAGCCGAGCAGCGCCGGCGAGTTGCGCAGGCTGAACTCCGCGGAAAGGCCGCCGGCCGCCGCCTCGAACTGCGCCAGTTGCTCGGCGACCCGCGGGCTGTCCAGTTCGTCGGCGCGGGCGAAATGGCTCATGGCGACAATCCTCGCCGTCTTGCCGCTGGCCGCGAGGCGCGCATGGGCCGCCCGGTAGTCGTCCGGCGCGAAGCCGACCCGGTGCATGCCGGAGTCGAGCTTCAGCCAGCAGGTCAGCGGCCGCGCCAGGGCGGTGCGCTCGATGATCTCCAGCTGCCAGGACGAATGCACCACGCACCACAGGTCGTGGCGCTGGATCGGCTCCAGCTCGGCGGCCTCGAAGAAGCCCTCCAGCAGCAGGATCGGCGCGACGATGCCGGCCTCGCGCAGCTCCAGCGCTTCCTCGATGCAGGCCACCGCGAAGCCGTCGGCCTCCGCCTCCAGGGCCTGGGCGCAGCGCTCCGCGCCATGCCCGTAGGCGTCGGCCTTGACCACCGCCAGGGCGCGGGCGCCGCCCAGTTCGCGGGCCATACGGTAGTTGTGGCGCAAGGCGGCGAGATCGATCAGGGCACGGGCGGGGCGCATGGGATGTTGCTCTCGAACGGGTAAGGGTGGGCCCTAGGACAGCGCGGCGACGACCGTCATCTCCACGCGGGCATCGTCGCTGTACAGCCTGGCCTCGACGCAGGCGCGCGCCGGCGCGCAGCCGGCCGGCAGCCAGGCGTCCCACACCGCGTTGAGGCCGGCGTAGTCGGCGGCCATGTCCTTCAGGTAGATGGTCACCGAGAGCAGCCGCGACTTGTCGCTGCCGGCCTCGGCGAGCAGGCGGTCGACGTTGGCCAGGGTCTGCCGGGTCTGCTCCTCGATGCCGCCGCCGTAGTCGTCCGCCAGTTGCCCGGCCAGGTAGACGGTGCCGTTGTGGACGACGATTTCGCTGTAGCGCGCTTCAGTTCGCAGGCGCCGGATGGACATGGGTGGAGTTCTCCTGGGAATTGCCGTAGCGGGAAATGTCGAGGCCCGCGGCGCTGATCTGCGGGCGCTTGCGCGCCAGCAGGTCGGCCAGCAGGCGGCCGGAGCCGCAGGCCATGGTCCAGCCCAGTGTACCGTGCCCGGTGTTGAGGAACAGGTTGCGGTAGCGGGTCGCGCCCACGATCGGCGTGCCGTCCGGGGTGGCCGGGCGCAGGCCGGTCCAGAACTCGGCGCGCGCCAGGTCGCCGCCGCGGGGATAGAGGTCGCCCACCACCAGTTCCAGGGTCTCGCGCCGGCGCGGATCGAGCGACAGGTCGAAGCCGGCCAGCTCGGCCATGCCGCCGACACGGATGCGCGCATCGAAGCGGGTGATGGCGACCTTGTAGGTCTCGTCGAGGATGGTCGAGGTCGGCGCCATGGCCGGATCGATGATGGGAATGGTCAGCGAGTAGCCCTTCAGTGGGTAGATCGGCGCGCGGATGCCCAGCGGCGCGAGCAGCTGCGGCGAATGGCTGCCGAGAGCCAGCACGTAGTGGTCGGCGGTTTCCAGCCGGCCGTCGATCCGCACGCCGGCGATGCGCTCGCCGTCGCTCTCCAGACGCTCGATGTGCCGGCCGAAGCGGAACTCCACGCCCAGGGCGGCGGCCAGCTCCGCCAGGCGGATGGTGAACAGGTGGCAGTCGCCGGTCTGGTCGTTGGGCAGACGCAGGGCGCCGGCGAGCCTGTCGGCCACGCCGGCCAGGGCCGGCTCGACGCGGGCGATGCCGGCGCGGTCGAGCAACTCGTAGGGCACTCCGGAGCGCTCCAGCACGGCGATGTCCTTGGCCGCGGCGTCCAGCTGCTGCCGGGTGCGGAACAGCTGGGTGGTGCCCAACTGGCGGCCCTCGTAGTCGATGCCGGTCTCGGCGCGCAGCTCGTCGAGGCAGTCGCGGCTGTACTCGGACAGGCGCACCATGCGCTCCTTGTTCAGCGCGTAGCGTTCGGCGGTGCAGTTGCGCAGCATCTGCGCCAACCAGAGGTATTGGCGCCAATCGGCGGTCGGCCTGATGGCCAGCGGCGCGTGACGCTCGAGCAGCCACTTGAGCGCCTTGAGCGGCACGCCGGGAGCCGCCCAGGGCGAGGCGTAGCCGGGCGACACCTGGCCGGCGTTGGCGAAGCTGGTCTCCATGGCCGGCGCCGCGGCGCGGTCGACCACCACCACCTCGAAACCGGACCGGGCCAGATAGTAGGCCGTGGTGGTGCCGATCACCCCGCTGCCAAGTACCAGTACGCGCATGACGGACTCCCCGTGCGAGCTGAAAACCTTGAATGTCTGCAGTATAAAAAGCCTAAGCCAGCGACTTTCACTATTTCAAGGCGCATATTCAGGCTTTTTTCGAGAAATCAAGGCTTTCAGTGGAAAATCCATCGTGAGAACCCAGCACCAGAGCCGCCGCGAACTCGACCGGATCGATCGCCACATCCTGCGCATCCTGCAGCAGGAGGGGCGCATCTCCCTCACCGAGCTGGGCGAGCGGGTCGGCCTGTCCACCACCCCCTGCACCGAGCGGGTCCGCCGCCTGGAGCGCGAGGGCTTCATCCTCGGCTATGCGGCGCGGCTCAATCCCCAGTACCTGAAGGCCGGCCTGCTGGTGTTCGTGGAGATCAGCCTGGCGTACAAGTCCGGTGATATCTTCGAGGAGTTCCGCCGGGCGGTGCTGAAGCTGCCCCAGGTGCTGGAATGCCATCTGGTCTCCGGCGACTTCGACTACCTGCTCAAGGCGCGCATCTCGGAGATGGCCTCCTACCGCAAGCTGCTCGGCGACATCCTGCTCAAGCTTCCCCATGTGCGCGAATCGAAGAGCTACATCGTCATGGAGGAGGTCAAGGAAACCCTCGAACTGCCGGTACCGGAATGAGGAACCAACGATGAACCCAGCATTGCCGGACAGGCCCGCCGACGGCGACGGGCATGCGCCGTCCTACTATGTGGCCACGGCCGGGCAGCGGCCGGAATTTCCCGCGCTGGAAGGCGAGCTGCAGGCCGACGTGTGCGTGGTCGGCGGCGGCTTCAGCGGGATCAACACCGCCCTGGAACTGGCCGAGCGCGGTCTCTCGGTGGTCCTGCTGGAGGGCCGCGTGCTCGGCTGGGGCGCCAGCGGGCGCAACGGCGGACAGCTGATCCGCGGCCTCGGCCACGACCTCGAACGCTTCCGTCCGCGGCTCGGCGCGGATGGCGTGCGCGCCCTGCAGCGGATGGGCCTGGAGGCCCTGGAGATCGTCCGCCAGCGGATCGCGCGCCACGCCATCGACTGCGACCTGACCTGGGGCTACTGCGAATTGGCCACCCGGGCGCGGCACGTCGAGCACCTGAAGGCCGAATGCGCGGAACTACAGGCCCTCGGCTACCGCCACGAGCTGCGCCTGCTGGAGGCCGGCCAGATGCACGAGGTGATCGGCTCGCGGCGCTACTGCGGCGGCCTGCTGGACAGAGGCTCGGGCCATCTGCACCCGCTCAGGCTGCTGCTCGGCGAGGCCGCCGTGGCGCAGTCGCTTGGCGTGCGTCTGTTCGAGCGCTCGGCGGTGACCCGGATCGAGCACGGTCATGAGGTCTGCGTGCACACTGCCGGCGGCCGGGTGCGTGCCGCCAGTCTGGTGCTCGCCTGCAACGCGCATATCGGCGACCTCGAGCCGGCGCTGGCCGGCAAGGTGCTGCCGGCCGGCAGCTACCTGATCGCCACCGAGCCGCTCTCCCCCGCCCTGGCCGCCGAGCTGCTGCCGCAGAACCTGGCGGTCAGCGACATGCGCGTGGTGCTCGACTACTTCCGCCTGTCGGCCGACCGCCGCCTGATGTTCGGCGGCGCCTGCCACTACTCCGGGCGCGATCCGCGGGACATCGCTGCCTACATGCGGCCGAAGATGCTCAAGGTGTTCCCGCAGCTGGCCGGGGTGCGGATCGACTACCAGTGGGGCGGGCTGATCGGCATCGGTGCCAACCGTCTGCCACAGATCGGTCGCCTGCCCGGACAACCCAACGTCTACTACGCCCAGGCCTATTCCGGCCATGGGCTGAACGCCACCCACCTCGCCGGCCGGCTGCTCGCCGAGGCCATCGTCGAACGGCACAGCCACGGCTTCGACCTGTTCGCCCGGATACCACACCGCACCTTCCCCGGCGGTCCCCGCCTGCGTGCGCCGCTGCTGGCCCTGGGCATGCTGTGGTACCAGCTCAGGGAGCTATGCTGAAACGCAGCGGTCACGGTTTGTCCGGAGGATCGATGTGCGCCCTCTCGTCTTGCTGGCCCTGCTGGTCCTGGCCGGCTGCACCGGCCTGGTCCCGCGGGAACCCAGCGAAACCCTGCCGGCCCGGGGCACCTGGCTCGGCGATACGGTGCAGGCCGAAGCCGGGCGCCACCCGGCCGGGCAATCCGGCTTCCGCCTGCTGGTCGACGGTGGCGAGGCCTTCGCGGCCCGCGCCGAACTGATCCGCCGCGCCCAGCGCAGCCTCGACTTGCAGTACTACATCGCCCACGACGGCCTCAGCACCCGGCTGCTCACCTGGGAACTGCTGCAGACCGCCGACCGCGGCGTGCGCGTCCGCATCCTGCTCGACGACACCACCAGCGACGGCCGCGACCACCAGATCGCCGTCCTGGCCGCCCACCCGAACATCCAGATCCGCCTGTTCAATCCACTGCACCTCGGCCGCGCCCACGGGCTTACCCGCACCCTCGGGCGCCTGCTGCACCTCTCCCGGCAGCACCGGCGCATGCACAACAAACTGTGGCTGACCGATGGCAGCGTGGCCATCGTCGGCGGACGCAACCTGGGCGACGAGTACTTCGACGCCGAGCCGGAGCTGAACTTCGCCGACATCGACCTGCTCGGCGCCGGCCCGGTCGCCGCGCACCTGGCGCACAGCTTCGACCAGTACTGGAACAGCGCCCTGAGCGTGCCCATCCAGCAGTTCCTCTACCGCCCGCCCTCGACCCGGGCCCTGGCAAGGCTGCGTGCCCGCCTGCAGCGCTCGCTGGCCCGCGCCAACAGCGAGCAGCCGGCACTTCACGAGCGCCTGACCGCCTACCGCCGCGAAGCCCCCCTGCGGGGCTGGCTGGAGCAGCTGACCTGGGCCCACAGCCAGGCCCTCTGGGACGCACCGGCCAAGGTGCTCAGCGATGGCACACCCGAGCCGCACCTGCTGCTCGGCGCGCAACTGGCGTCCGACCTGCAGCAGGTGTCCGACGAGTTGATCATGATTTCCGCCTATCTGGTGCCGACCGCCGGCGGCTTCGTCTACCTGACCAGCCTGGCCGACGACGGCGTGCGCGTCACCCTGCTGACCAACTCCCTGGAGGCCACCGACGTGCCCATCGTGCATGGCGGCTACGCGCCTTACCGCAAGCCGCTGCTGGAGCACGGCGTACGCCTGTACGAGCTGCGCCGCCAGGGCGACGGCTCCGGTTCGCGCTACAGCTGGAGCGGCACCTCGGCCTCCGCCCTGCACAGCAAGGCGGCGATCTTCGACCGGCGCAAGGTGTTCATCGGCTCGCTCAACTTCGACCCGCGCTCGCTGCTGTGGAACACCGAGGTCGGCGTGCTGGTGGACAGCCCCGTCCTGGCCGGGCGGATGCGGGAGCTGGCCCTGGAGGGAATGCAGCCGACGATCAGCTACGCGGTGCGCCTGCGCGAGCGCGACGGCCAACGGCGGCTGGTCTGGATCGCCGAGGACAACGACCGGCGCCGCGTGCTGGAAACCGAGCCCGGCACCCTCTGGCGCCACTTCAATGCCTGGCTGGCGCAACTGATCGGTCTGGAGAACATGCTCTGAGCCAGCGGCGCCAGGCTAGACGGTCTCGCCGGACAGTCTGCGGCGCAGCTCCAGCAGGAGAAAGCCGGCCGCTCCTGCGGCCATCAGAAGCGGCAGTGCATGACCGCTCAGCCACTGGCTGGCCGCGCCGGTGGCCAGCGGTCCGAGCAGGCAGCCGATGCCCCACAGCTGGGCCACATGGGCGTTGGCGCGGACCAGCGCCGCATCGCGAAAGCGCTCGCCGACGAGGATCAGGGCCAGGGTGAACAGTCCGCCGGCACTGGCGCCGAACAGGATCAGCAGTGGCCAGACGAAGACGGTCTGCAGCAGCGCCGGGATCGCCAGGCTGGTCAGCAGCAGGACCAGACCGCAGCTGCGGAACAGGGCCTGGCGCGGCAGCCGGTCGGCGAGCCAGCCGAGCGGCAGCTGCAACAGCGCATCGCCGATCACCACAGCGCTGGCCAGACGCAGCGCGGTCGTCTGGTCCAGCCCCTGACGCAGGCCGTAGACCGGCAGCAGGGTGAGGATCATGGTCTCGAAGGCGGCGAACAGCACCACCGCCCAGGCCACCGTCGGCAAATGCCGGCAGAAGCCGAACAGCCCGCGCCCGACGCCCTGCCGGATCTCCATCCGCGGCGCGCCGTGCGCCCCGAGCAGGAGCAGCGCGCCGCCGAGCATGAGTAGCACTGCCCCCCAGAAGCCGGCGTCTCCGGCGGTTCCCAGCCAGGTCAGCAACAGCGGGCCGGACAGTTGGCTCAGCGCATAGCCGGTGCCGTACAGCGCCACCAGCCGGCCGCGCCAGGCCTCCACGGCCAACTGGTTGATCCAGCTCTCGCCGAGGACGAACACCAGGGTCAGGGCCACACCGAGCCACAGGCGCAACAGCAGCCACAGCGGGTAGCTCGGCAGCAGGGCCAGCAGTGCCACCGACAGCGCCCCGACCAGCAGGCTCAGGCGCATCAGCCGCGCCGTACCGAAACCCGTCGCCAGGCGCCCGGCCAGGGCGGCGCCGAGCAGCACGCCGATGCCCGGCATCGCCGCCATCGCGCCGATGGCGAAGGTGCCGTGGCCCCAGCTCTCCAGGCGCAGGGAAACCAGCGGCAGGCTCAGGCCGAGGGCCAGCCCGACACTGATCACCGCGGCGCAGACGGCGAAATAGCTGGCCCAAGGCATGGTCGCCGCCAGCGGCGCCGGCAGGCGTTCCGGGCGGACCATGTCAGGAAACCGCCTTCACAGCTTCACAGCTTGATCCAGGTGGCCTTCAGCTCGGTGTACTTGTCGAAGGCATGCAGCGACTTGTCGCGGCCGTTGCCGGACTGCTTGAAGCCGCCGAACGGCGCGGTCATGTCGCCGCCGTCGTACTGGTTGATCCACACGCTGCCGGCGCGCAGCGCCCGGGCGGTGCGGTGGGCCTTGGACAGGTCGCGGGTCCAGATCGCCGCGGCCAGGCCGTAACTGGTGTCGTTGGCGATCTGCACGGCCTCCTCCGGGGTGTCGAAGACGATCACCGAGAGCACCGGGCCAAAGATTTCCTCGCGGGCGATCCTCATGGCGTTGCTCACCCCATCGAACACCGTCGGCTCGACGTAGGTGCCGCCGGTTTCCTCGAGGATGCGCCGGCCGCCGGTCAGCAGGCTGGCGCCCTCGCCCAGCCCGGCCTCGATGTAGCCGAGCACGGTGTCCAGCTGCTGGCGGTCCACCAGGGCGCCGACGTTGGTCGCCGGGTCCAGCGGATGGCCGGGCTGCCAGGCCTTCAGCGCCTCCAGCAGCAGCGGCAGGAAGCGGTCCTTGATCGAGCGCTCGACCAAGAGACGCGAACCGGCGGTGCACACCTCGCCCTGGTTGAAGGCGATGGCGCCCGCCGCGGCCTCGGCGGCGGCCTCGAGATCCGGCGCGTCGGTGAAGACGATGTTCGGGCTCTTGCCGCCGGCCTCCAGCCAGACGCGCTTCATGTTCGACTCGCCGGCGTAGATCATCAGTTGCTTGGCGACCCGGGTCGAGCCGGTGAACACCAGGCAGTCGACGTCCATGTGCAGCGCCAGCGCCTTGCCCACGCTGTGGCCGTAGCCCGGCAGCACGTTGAGCACGCCGGGCGGGATGCCCGCCTCGAGCGCCAGCCGGGCCAGGCGGATGGCGGTCAACGGCGACTTCTCCGAGGGCTTGAGCACCACCGAGTTGCCGCTGGCCAGCGCCGGCCCGAGCTTCCAGCAGGCCATCAGGAGCGGGAAGTTCCACGGTACTATGGCCGCCACCACGCCGACCGGCTCGCGGGTGACCAGGCCCAGCTCGTCGTCGGGGGTCGCCGCCACTTCGCCGTAGAGCTTGTCGATCGCCTCGCCGCTCCAGCGCAGCGCCCGCGCCGCAGCCGGCACGTCGATCTTCAGCGCATCGCCGATCGGCTTGCCCATGTCCAGGGTTTCCAGCAGGGCCAGCTCCTCGCGGTGGACTTCCAGCAGCTCGGCCAGGCGGATCATCACCGCCTTGCGCCTGGCCGGCGCCAGGCGCGACCAGCGGCCGCTTTCGAAGCTGCGCCGCGCCGCCGCCACCGCCAGCTCGGCATCGGCCGCCGCACAGCTGGCCACCTGTGTCAGCAGGCGTCCGTCGATCGGACTCAGGCAATCGAAAGTCGCGCCGTCGGCGGCAGGCAGGTACTGGCCGTCGACGAAGGCGCGGCCCTCGATGGGCAGGCTGCGGGCACGCTCTTCCCAGTCGGTGCGCGTCGGGGTGGTCATGGGGGCATCCTCTCGTCAGTGGAGCGATCAGGACACCCTACCCCCGGCATCCGGGGCTTTCAATACGAACGCCGGGCCCGAAAACGAAGAAGCCCGCCAAAAGGCGGGCTTCTTCGTCAGGCAACCGGATCAATCACTTGATCTTGGCTTCCTTGTAGATCACATGCTTGCGCACGACGGGATCGAATTTCTTGATCTCGATCTTGTCGGGGGTGGTGCGCTTGTTCTTGTCGGTGGTGTAGAAGTGGCCGGTACCGGCGCTGGACACCAGACGGATCAGTTCACGCATGATTCTCTCCTCAAACCTTTTCGCCGCGAGCGCGCAGCTCGGCCAGCACTACGTCGATACCGCGCTTGTCGATGATGCGCATGCCCTTGGCGGAAACGCGCAGACGCACGAAGCGCTTCTCGGACTCGACCCAGAAGCGGTGATGCTGCAGGTTCGGCAGGAAACGACGACGGGTTTTGTTGTTAGCGTGGGAAATGTTGTTCCCGGTAACCGGACCCTTACCGGTCACTTGACAGACTCTCGACATGCCTCAGCCCTCAAAAACCACATGCCCAACCCGGCATGGGTTGGCCGCTTATCTTTCAGTCATTCGGCGCCCGGCGGTTCGTGCGAAAGGCTCCGCACGCCTGCTGCGCCACGATTCATCGGGGTCTGACCGGCTGTCACTGGCAACGCAGGAAGCGGGCCCCTAGAAAAGAGCGCTGCTTTATATCAGAAAGCCCCCTGCGGGGCAAGAATCGTAAGGCTTCGGGCGGTGGGCGGCAGACCTTCGCATCACCCTGTGGTCATGCCGCCGATGCCGGCTCGCCCAGGCCTCCCAGTCACTGGCAGAGCACCGATGAGTCCACCCTCCTCCTGCTCTCGTGGAGTATTCATTCCCGATAGGAAGCATCCAGCGTGTCGACCTTCCTCACCCGGGCATCGAACACCGCCGTGCACAGCTCCGGCTGCAGGGCCCCGGCCTGGAGACGGGTCCGGCCCAGCACCTCTGCCGGCAGACGCGTCATGCGTCCGACCGGGGCAGCAGCGACCTGGATGTCACAGGCACGCTGCAGCAGCCACAGCCACATGAAGGCTTCCTCGAGCGTCTCGCCCCAGCTCAGCAAGCCGTGGTTGCGCAGGATGACCACGCGCTTGTCGCCGATGCTCGCGAGCATTCGTTCCCGCTCGTCGAGGTTCACCGTCACGCCCTCGAAGTCGTGATAGGCGACCCGGCCATGCAACTGCGCCCCGTAGAACGAATCATGGGACAACCCGTCCTCCAGGCAGGCGACCGCACTGCCGGTGGTCGTGTGCGTGTGCATGACGCAATGGGCGGCCTGGATATGTCCGTGGATGGCGCCGTGGATCACGAAGCCGGCCAGGTTGACCGGATGCCCGGCTGCCCGGACGGGCCGGCCTTCGAGGTCGACAGCGACGAGATTCGACGCCGTCACGTCGCTGTAGTGCAGTCCGAACGGATTGATCAGAAAGACCGTTTCCGGCCCGGGAACGCGCAGCGTGATGTGATTGAAGATGGACTCGGTCCAGCCCAGGTAGTCGAAGACACGATAGCAGGCGGCGAGCCGCACACGGGCCTGTCGCTCTGCCTCGGTGATCGGCAACAGACGATCGCCGAGGCGCGGCGCCTGGTCCATGAGCAGGCTCTTGGGCTTCGAGGTTTCGGTCATGTCCGCTACCCCCTGCGCGCTCTGATCAATGTCGAAGAATAGCCTGCGGCATGGCGGCTGGTCCCGCCTGCCGGAATGTGCAGGGGGTAGCCGGCAACAGGCGAGCCATTTCCCGGGAGAACTGCTCTAGGATAGTCCCCTTCGCCGTAGACCCAGCCGCCAGCCACTGCTCAGGAGCCCCGCATGCGCCTTGCCCTTCTTCCCTTGCTGTTCGCCCCGCTGCTGGCCCAGGGCGCCGGTCTCGTCGTCTGCACCGAGGCCAGTCCCGACGGGTTCGATGTGGTGCGCTATAACTCGCTGACCACCACCAACGCCTCCGCCGACGTGCTGATGAGCCGCCTCATCGAGTTCGACCCAGAGAACGGCCAGCTGCAGCCCGGCCTGGCGCAGGACTGGCAGGTTTCCGCGGACGGTCTGGTCTACGATTTCCAGCTACGCGAGGGCGTGGCCTTTCACCGCACGCCCTGGTTCACTCCAAGCCGGACGCTGACCGCCGATGACGTGGCGTTCAGCTTCCAGCGCATGCTCGACCCGGCCCATCCTTGGCACAAGAGCGCACCGAGCGGCTATCCGCATGCCCAGTCGATGCAACTGGGCGAACTGATCCGCTCGGTCGAGGCCGTCGGTCCGCAGCAGGTACGCTTCACCCTCGCCCACCCCGATGCCACCTTCCTCGCCACCCTGAGCATGGGTTTCGCCTCCATCTATTCGGCCGAGTACGCCGCCCAGCTGCTGGCCGCCGGCACACCGGAGAAGCTGGACAGCCAGCCGGTCGGCACCGGCCCCTTCGTGCTCAAGCGCTACCAGAAGGATGCCGCGGTGCGCTACACGGCCCACCCCGACCACTTCGCAGGCAAGCCCGCAATCGACAACCTGGTCCTGGCCATCACCCCGGACGCCAGCGTGCGCCTGCAGCGCCTGCGCCGCGGCGAATGCCAGATCGCCCTGTCGCCGAAACCGCAGGACGTGCGCGCGGTGCAGGACGCCCCCACGCTCGCGGTGGCCGCCACCCCGGCGTTCATGACCGCCTTCGTCGCCCTCAACAGCCAGCATCCGCCACTGGACAAGCCCGCGGTGCGCCAGGCCATCAACCTGGCCTTCGACAAGGTCAGCTACCTGAAGGCGGTGTTCGAGGGCAGCGCGCAGCCGGCCGACGGCCCCTATCCGCCGAACACCTGGAGCCACGCCGCCGATCTGCCGGGCTATCCCCACGACCCGGCCAGGGCCCGCGAGCTGCTGGCCAGCGCCGGGCTGGCGGAGGGCTTCAAGACCACCATCTGGACGCGCCCGAGCGGCAGCCTGCTCAACCCCAACCCCACGCTCGGCGCCCAGCTGCTGCAGGCCGATCTGGCCAGGGTCGGCATCCAGGCAGAGATCCGTGTGATCGAGTGGGGCGAGCTGATCCGCCGCGCCAAGGCCGGCGAGCACGACTTGTTGTTCATGGGCTGGGCCGGCGACAACGGCGACCCCGACAACTTCCTCACGCCGCAATTCGCCTGCGCCTCGGTCGAGTCGGGACTCAACTTCGCCCGTTACTGCGACGCACGGCTGGACCAACTGATCGCCGCGGGCAGGCGCAGCAACGACCGGACAGAGCGCAGCCGGCTATACGGGGAAGCACAGAAGCTGATCCACGAGCAGGCGCTCTGGGTGCCGCTGGCCCACCCCACCGCTGCCGTGCTGCTTCGCAAGGGGGTCGAGGGCTACCGGGCCAACCCGTTCGGTCGCCAGGATTTCAGCAAGGTGCGGCTGGACCGCTGATTGATATAGAGGAAAACCTGCGGAGGGGGCGGATGTGCCCCTGTTGGTGGGTTACGGCCTGTGGCCTAACCCACCCTACGGGACAAACCCTGCGAGAGAAGGGATCAAGCCAGAATCGAGCCCTTGAGCTTGTTCAGGGCGCTTTTCTCCAGCTGGCGGATGCGCTCGGCGGAAACCTTGTACTTGGCCGCCAGGTCGTGCAGCGTGGCCTTCTCCTCGGCCAGCCAGCGCTGGTGGAGGATGTCGCGGCTGCGCTCGTCGAGCCCTGCCAGGGCCTCGTGCAGGTTGGCCGCGGAGCTGTCGCTCCAGTCGGCCTCCTCCAGCTGGCGGGCCGGGTCGTAGCGCCGGTCCTCCAGGTAATGGGCCGGCGCCTGGAAGGCGCTGTCGTCGTCGGCATCGGCGGCCGGGTCGAAGGCCATGTCCTGGCCGCTCAGGCGGCTTTCCATCTCGCGCACTTCGTGCGGCTCGACGCCCAGGCTCTCGGCCACGGCATCGACCTCGTCGTTGTTCAGCCAGGCCAGGCGCTTCTTCTGACTGCGCAGGTTGAAGAACAGCTTGCGCTGCGCCTTGGTGGTGGCGATCTTGACGATGCGCCAGTTGCGCAGGATGAACTCGTGGATCTCGGCGCGGATCCAGTGCACCGCGAAGGACACCAGGCGCACGCCCATTTCCGGGTTGAAGCGCTTGACGGCCTTCATCAGGCCGACGTTGCCCTCCTGGATCAGGTCGGACTGGGCCAGACCGTAACCGGAGTAGCTGCGAGCGATGTGGACAACGAAGCGCAGGTGTGCCAGCACCATCTGCCGCGCGGCATCCAGGTCCTGCTGGTAGTAGAGACGATCGGCCAGTTCGCGCTCCTGTTCGGCCGTCAGCAGCGGAATGCTGTTGACCGCATGCACGTAGGCCTCCAGGTTGGCACCGGGGACCAGGGCAGAAACAGGCTGCAGGGAATTGGTCATGCGAATCCTCCGACTCACTGGGAATAGGCAGTGTAGCACCAAGGCATTTGACTGCAAGATATCGCCGAAGCTGCGTGACAGAGCGTTCGAATCGCCTGCCGATCAGCGCGGCGCCAGCTCGCTCAAGTGTCGTGCCACCGCCAGCCAGGCGCCGACATAGCCGAGCAGGACGGCCCCCAGCAGCAGCGACAGGCCATCCTCCAGCGGCACTCCGCCAAGGGCGAAGTCGCTGCCGTAGAGCCCGGCCAGACGCAGCACCGACGTGTTCAGCCAGCCGAGCCCGTAGACCAGCACCAGCCAGGCCAGCAGCCCGGCGCCACAGCCGTACAGCGTGCCCATGTAGAGAAAGGGCCGGCGCACGTAGCCGTCGCTGCCGCCGACCAGCTTGATCACCTCGATCTCGCTGCGGCGGTTCTCGATGTGCAGGCGGATGGTGTTGCCGATCACCAGCAGCAGGGCCAGCACCAGCAGCAGGGTGAGGCCGAAGACGAAGCGCTCGCCGAGCGCGAGGATCGCGCCCAAGCGCTCGACCCAGAGCAGGTCGAGCTGCGCCAGCTGCACGCCGGAAAGGTCCGCCAGCTGCTCGCGCAGGGTTTCCAGGCCGGCCTTGTCGATCTCCCGGGGCGTGACCAGGATCACCCCGGGCAGCGGGTTTTCCGGCAGTTCGCGGAGCGCCTCGCCGAGTCCGGACTGGCGCTGGAACTCCTCCAGCCCCTGCTCGCGGCCGATCCACTCGGCCTCGGCCACCTCCGGCAGCTCGGCGATTCTCGCCCGCAGGCGCTCGCCCGCCGCATCGCCCACGTCCATCTGCATGTACAGCGAGATCTGCGCGGCGCGCTGCCAGGAGCCGCCGAGCCGCTCGATATCGTCGAGCAGCAGCGACAGCCCCATGGGCAGGCTGAGGGCGACGGCCATCGCCAGGCAGGTGAGAAAGCTGCCCAGAGGCTGCCGGCCGAGCCGGCGCAAGCTGTCGGCCAGGCTGGCGCGGTGGCTGTCCAGCCAGGCCAGCAGCAGTGTGGAGAAGTCCGGCTCGTCGCTGTACGCCTCCTGCCTGGGCAGGGCGCCGACCCGTTCGGAGGGACGCGGCTCGGGCATGTTGGAGTCGCTCATCAGGCCGCCTCCCCGTCGGCGATCAGGCGCCCGCGCTGCAGGGTAAGCAGGCGGTGGCGCATCCGCGCGATCAGCGCCAGGTCGTGGCTGGCGATCAGTACCGTGGTGCCGAGACGGTTGATGTCCTCGAACACCTTCATGATTTCCGCGGCCAGTCGCGGGTCGAGGTTGCCGGTCGGCTCGTCGGCCAGCAGCAGGGCCGGCTGGTGGACCACCGCACGGGCGATGCCGACCCGCTGCTGCTGGCCGGTGGACAGGTCGGACGGGAACTGCTCGGCCTTGTCGTGGAGACTGACCCGCTCCAGGGCGAGCAGGGTGCGCCGGGCGATCTCTTCCTTGCGCAGGCCGAGGATCTTCAGCGGCAGGGCCACGTTGTCGAACACGCTGCGGTCGAACAGCAGTTGATGGTTCTGGAACACTACGCCGATCTGCCGGCGCAGGAAGGGGATCTGCGCAGTGGTGATGCCCGCCAGGTCCTGCCCGGCCAGCAGCAGCCGGCCGCTGGTCGGACGCTCCATGGCCAGCAGCAGGCGCAGCAGGGTGCTCTTGCCGGCGCCGGAATGGCCGGTGACGAACAGGAACTCGCCATGCCGCACGTGGAAACTCAGCTCGTGCAGGCCGACATGGCCGTTGGGATAGCGCTTGCCGACCTGTTCGAAGCGGATCATTGCGCCGGCTTCTCCGCGAACAGTGCGCGGACGAATTCCTCGGCAACGAAAGTGCGCAGGTCGTCGACGCCCTCGCCGACGCCGATATAGCGGATCGGCAGGCCGAACTGCTTGGCCAGGGCGAAGATCACCCCGCCCTTGGCGGTGCCGTCCAGCTTGGTCAGCGCCAGGCCGGTGATCTCCACCGCCTGGTTGAACTGCCTGGTCTGACTGATGGCGTTCTGCCCGGTACCGGCGTCCAGCACCAGCAGCACCTCGTGGGGCGCCGCATCGTCCAGCTTGCCGAGCACCCGGCGGACCTTCTTCAGCTCCTCCATGAGATTGTCCTTGGTGTGCAGGCGGCCGGCGGTATCGGCGATCAACACGTCCATGCCGCGCGCCTTGGCGGCCTGCAGGGCATCGAAGATCACCGAGGCGGAGTCCGCGCCGGTGTGCTGGGCGATCACCGGAATCCGGTTGCGCTCGCCCCACACCTGCAGCTGCTCGACGGCGGCGGCGCGGAAGGTGTCGCCGGCGGCGAGCATGACCTTCTTGCCGTCCTGCTGCAGACGCGCGGCCAGCTTGCCGATGGTGGTGGTCTTGCCGACGCCGTTGACGCCGACCACCAGGATCACGTAGGGCGGCTGCGCGGCGTCGAGCGCCAGCGGCTGTTCGACCGGCTTGAGCAGTGCGGTCAGTTCCTCCTGCAGGGCGCGGTACAGCGCCTCGCTGTCGGCCAGCTCCTTGCGCGCCACCCGGCGGGTCAGGCTCTGGATGATCGCGCCGGTCGCCTCGACGCCGACGTCGGCGAGCAGCAGGCGGGTTTCCAGTTCCTCCAGCAATTCGTCGTCGATGGCCTTCTGGCCGAGGAACAGGCTGGCCATGCCATCGCCGAGAGTCGAGCCGGTCTTCGCCAAGCCTTGGCGCAGGCGGGCGAAGAAGCCGGACTTGTTCGGCCGCGGCGCGGGCTGGGCGACCGGGACCGGCGCCTCGGCCTCGACGGCCGGCAACGGCTCGGGCTCGCTCACCGGTGCCGCTTCCACAGCAGGAGCCAGCGCGCCGTGCGCAGCGCCGCGCCAGCGGCTGGAGAAGACCGCCTCCTCCTCGGGCGCTACCGCCGGGCCGGCCTCGTCGGCCAGCGCCGCCGCGTCACTTCGGGAAGGCTCGGTCGCCGGCGGCGCCTCGGGGACGGCTGGCTGCGGCTCGGCCGCTTCCGGACGGGGAGCCTCGACGGCCTCCGACGGCTCGCTGCCGGCCGCCGGGACTTCCGCCTCGGGGGTGGACGCCGGTGCGGATTGCTCCTTCTTGCGGAACCAGCCGAACAGGCCTTTCTTCTCTCCGGCCTCGGCCGGCTTCTTGTCGTCGTTTGAACCAAACATGCAGACGGCTTTCTCACGGGGGCGATGAGACCGGCGGGCTTGGCCGCCGGCGAAACGGATGGTTATCCTAGCACCTCCCCGCCCGTCGGGCTAAGCTCGCGGGCCGCCCCACAGGTTCGACATCAATGAACGTGATCGCTCGCCATGCCGCCGCCCTGCTGCTCGGCATGCCGCTGGCGGCGCTGGCCGCCGCCTCCCAGCCGACCCACGAATACACCCTGGACAACGGCCTCAAGGTCATCGTCCGCGAGGACCACCGCGCTCCGGTGGTGGTCTCGCAGCTGTGGTACAAGGTCGGCTCCAGCTACGAAACGCCCGGCCAGACCGGCCTTTCCCACGTCCTCGAACACATGATGTTCAAGGGCAGCCGCAAGCTCGGCCCCGGCGAATCCTCGCGCATCCTGCGCGAGCTGGGCGCCGAGGAGAACGCCTTCACCGGTGACGACTACACCGCCTACTACCAGGTGCTGGCACGCGACCGCCTGCCGGTGGCCCTCGAGCTGGAGGCCGACCGCCTGGCCAGCCTGCGCCTGCCGCCGGAAGAGTTCGACCGCGAGATCGAGGTGGTCAAGGAGGAGCGCCGCCTGCGCACCGACGACCGCCCCAGCGCCCAGGCCTACGAGCGCTTCAAGGCCATGGCCTACCCGGCCAGCGGCTACCGCACCCCGACCATCGGCTGGATGGCCGACCTCGACCGGATGAGCGTCGACGACCTGCGCACCTGGTACCAATCCTGGTACGTGCCGAACAACGCCACCCTGGTGGTAGTCGGCGACGTCACCGGCGACGAGGTGAAGCGGCTTGCCGAGCGCTACTTCGGCACCATTCCGTCGCGTCCGCTGCCGGTCGCCAAGCGCCCGCTGGAACCGGCCGAACCAGGCGAACGGCGTCTCCGGCTGAACCTCAAGGTGCAGCTGCCGAGCCTCATGTACGGTTTCAACGTGCCCGGTCTGGCCACCGCCGAGAGCCCCCGCGAGGCCCATGCGCTGCGCCTGATCGCCGGCCTGCTCGACGGTGGCTACAGCGCGCGCATCCCGGCCCGCCTGGAGCGCGGCGAGGAGCTGGTGTCCGGCGCCGGCGCCGGCTACGACGCCTACGTGCGCGGCGACAGCCTGTTCGTCCTCAACGCCACGCCCAACGTGCAGAAGGGTCGCACCCTGGAAGAGGTCGAGGCCGGGCTCTGGCGCCTGCTCGACGAGCTCAAGGAAACCCCGCCGACGGTCGAGGAACTGGAGCGCGTACGCGCCCAGGTCATCGCCGGCCTGGTCTACGAGCGCGACTCCATCGCCCGCCAGGCCACCACCATCGGCCAGCTGGAAACCGTGGGCCTGTCCTGGCAACTGATCGACGAGGAGCTGGCCGCCCTGGAGGCGGTTACCCCGCAGGACATCCAGGCCGCCGCACGCCGCTACTTCACCCGCTCGCGCCTCACCGTCGCGCACGTCCTGCCCGAGGAGGCCAACCATGACTGAACGCACCCGGCTGGGCTACGGCCTGATCGGCCTGATCCTGCTGCTTCTGATCGGCCTGCTGGCCTGGCTGGCCAGCCTGCCGCCGCGTACCCCTGCCGACGCGGCGCCCACCGGACCGGCCCGCCTGGAGTCGCTGGCCGACCTGAACGGCGAGCCGCCGGTCCACCGCGCCCTGGACATCCAGAGCTGGCGTACCGCCGAAGGCGCCCGGGTGCTCTTCGTCGAGGCCCGCCAGCTGCCGATGTTCGATCTGCGCCTGACCTTCGCCGCCGGCAGCAGCCAGGACGGCAAGACCCCCGGACTGGCCCTGCTGACCAACGCCATGCTCAACGAAGGGGTGCCCGGCAAGGATGCGACCGCCATCGCCGAGGGCTTCGAGAGCCTCGGCGCCCAGTTCGGCAACGGCGCCTATCGCGACATGGCCATCGCCAGCCTGCGCAGCCTGAGCGAACCGGCCAAGCGCGAGCCGGCGCTCGCCCTGTTCCGCGAGGTGCTCGGCCGGCCGGAATTCCCCGCCGACGCCTTGGCGCGGATCAAGAACCAGCTGCTGGCCGGCTTCGAGATGCGCAAGCAGAGCCCCGGCAAGCTGGCCAGCCTCGAGCTCAACCGCCAGCTGTTCGGTGCGCATCCCTACGCCCACCCGAGCGACGGCGACACCGAGTCGATCGCACCGATCGGCCGCGAGCAGCTGCAGGCCTTCCACACCCGCGCCTACAGCGCCGCCAACGCGGTCATCGCGCTGGTCGGCGACCTGTCCCGCGCCGAGGCCGAAGCCATGGCCGCCTCCATCTCCGCCGCGCTGCCGGCGGGACCTGCGCTGGCCAAGCCGACCGAGCCGGCAGCGCCCAGTCCGGGCCTGCAGCACATCGAATACCCCTCTCAGCAGACCCACCTGATGCTCGCCCAGCTCGGCATCGCCCGCGACGACCCGGACTACGCGGCCCTCTACCTGGGCAACCAGATCCTCGGCGGCGGCGGCTTCGGCGCCCGGCTGATGGAGGAGGTGCGCGAGAAGCGCGGGCTGACCTACGGCATCTACTCGGGCTTCACCCCCATGCAGGTGCGCGGCCCCTTCATGATCAACCTGCAGACCCGCGCCGACTACAGCCAGGGCACCCTGGAGCTGGTGCAGAAGCTGGTCCGCGAGTTCATCGCCGAAGGCCCGACCGAGAAAGAGCTGAAGAACGCCAAGCGCGAGCTGATCGGCAGCTTCCCGCTGTCCACCGCGAGCAACGCCGACATCGTCGGCCAGCTCGGTGCCATTGGCTTCTACGACCTGCCGCTGAACCACCTGGAGGTCTTCCTGCAGCAGGTCCAGGGCCTCACCGTGGAACAGGTGAAGACCGCCATGGCCCGGCACATCGACCCGGACGGCTTCGTCGTGGTCAGCGCCGGCCCGACCGTCGAGCAGAAGCCGCTGCCGCCGCCGACCGCGCCCGCCGAGCGCCCCGCCGTCACGCCGGAGCACTGAATGCGCCAGACCTCCCGGCCTTTCCGCCCGGCCGTCCGTCCCCACGGCGGCCAGGGCCAGTTGCGCATCATCGGCGGCGAGTGGCGCTCGCGCCGCTTCGCCTTCCCCGAGGCGCCGGGCCTGCGCCCGACGCCCGACCGGGTCCGCGAAACCCTGTTCAACTGGTTGGCGCCTCATATAGAAGGCGCCCGCGTGCTCGACCCCTTCGCCGGCAGCGGCGCGCTCTACCTGGAAGCCCTGTCGCGCGGCGCCGCCCAGGCCCTGGCGCTGGATCTCAACGGCGAGGTCATCGCCAGCCTGCGCCGCCACCTCGACAGCCTGCGCTGCGGCAACGGCCAGCTGCTGCAGGGCGATGCCCTGCGCTATCTGGAGCACCAGTCGCCGAGTCCCTTCGACCTGGTGTTTCTCGACCCACCGTTCCATCGGAACCTGCTAACGCCCGTCTGCCGGCTGCTCGAGGAGCGCGGCTGGCTGGCCCAAGACGCCTGGATCTACACTGAAAGCGAGGCTCCGCCCTCCAGTCTCGGCTTGCCGGACAAGTGGCGCCTGCACCGGGAAAAGCAGGCCGGCCAGGTGTATTACGCGCTGTGGCAGAGGACCGGCTGAAGCGCCCCATACAGCCTCTGGCGCTGCCGTGGACGAACCTGCGGACTTCGCCGATGAACGACATTCCCTTCCGCCCCGCCTGGTGGCTGCCCGGTCCGCACCTGCAAACCCTGTGGGGACCGCTGTGCCGCAGGCCGCCGCCGCTGGAGCGCCGCCGCGAGCGCCTGTGGCTGGCGGACGGCGATTTCCTCGACCTCGACTGGCACGGCCCGGACGCTCCGCGAGCGCCCCTGGTGCTGGTCCTGCACGGCCTGACCGGCTCTTCCCGCTCGCTCTACGTGCTCGGCCTGCAGCAGGCCCTGGCGGAGCGCGGCTGGGCCAGCGCGGCGCTGAACTGGCGCGGCTGCTCCGGCGAGCCCAACCGACTGCCGCGGGCCTACCACTCCGGCGCCAGCGACGACCTCGCCGCGGTCATCGCCCACCTGCGAAGGCTGCGCCCGCACGCCCCGCTGCATGCGGTCGGCTATTCCCTGGGCGGCAACGTGCTGCTCAAGCACCTCGGCGAGAGCGGCGCGGACTGCGCCCTGCAGGCGGCCGTGGCGGTGTCGGTGCCATTTCGCCTGGACCAGTGCGCCGACCGCATCGGCCAGGGCTTCTCGCGGCTCTACCAGGCGCACTTCATGCGCGCCATGCGTCTCTACGTGGAGGACAAGCAGCGCCTGTTCGCCCGCCTCGGCCAGGCCGAGCACCTCGCCACCCTGGAGCGCCTCGGCCCGCTGCAGGGCCTGCGCACCTTCTGGGAGTTCGACGGGCGCATCACCGCGCCGCTGCACGGCTTCCGGGATGCCGGCGACTACTACCGGCGCGCCTCCAGCCGCTACTTCCTCGCCGCCATCCGCGTGCCGACCCTGCTCATCCAGGCCGCCGACGACCCCTTCGTGTTTCCCCACAGCCTGCCGCAGCCCGACGAGCTGTCGGCCTGCATCGAGTTCGAACTGCAGCCCGGCGGTGGCCACGTCGGTTTCGTCGAAGGCTCGCCGCAGCGGCCCGGCCACTACCTGGAGCGGCGCATCCCCGCCTGGCTGGCGGCTCTGCCGCGCTGAGCCCGGCTTGGCCCGGGGGGCCGGCTGAGCTACCATCCGGGCCTCCATGAACCCGCCAAGGACGCCGTGATGAACCGCGTAATCTACCCGGGAACCTTCGATCCGATCACCAAGGGACATGGCGATCTGGTCGAGCGCGCCGCCAAGCTGTTCGACCAGGTGATCATCGCCGTGGCCGCCAGCCCGAAGAAGAACCCGCTGTTTTCCCTCGAGCAACGCGTCGAGCTGGTCCGGGAAGTCACCCGCCACCTGCCCAACGTCGAGGTGGTGGGCTTCTCCAGCCTGCTCGCGCAGTTCGCCCGGGACCAGAAGGCCAACGTGCTGCTGCGCGGCCTGCGCGCGGTGTCCGACTTCGAGTACGAATTCCAGCTGGCCAACATGAACCGCCAGCTCGCACCGGAAGTGGAAAGCCTGTTCCTCACCCCCTCGGAGAAGTACTCCTACATCTCCTCCACCCTGGTCCGGGAAATCGCCGCGCTGGGCGGCAACATCGAGCAGTTCGTGCACCCCGCGGTGGCCGTCGCCCTGCGCGAGCGCTTCCGCACTTGATCGACCACCCGGCCGGCTGCCCGGCGGACGTGCACTGCGGACGCCGATACGGCACAATTCGCTCCCTGTCGTTGTCCCCAGTGTCGCGGCCGGTCCGCGGCAGGAGTCCAGAATGTCCCTGAAGATCACCGACGATTGCATCAACTGCGACGTCTGCGAACCCGAGTGCCCGAACGGCGCCATCTCCCAGGGGGAAGAGATCTACGTGATCGATCCCAACCTGTGCACCGAATGCGTCGGCCACTACGACGAACCCCAATGCCAGCAGGTCTGTCCGGTGGACTGCATCCCCCATGACGAAAACCATGTCGAGAGCCGCGACGAGCTGATGCAGAAGTACCTGATCATCACCGGCAAGGCCTGACCGGTGCCCGGCGACGGAACGCCTGCCCGCCATGAACGGCCCCTCGGCCGGCTCCTCGCCGGCCTCGCGCTGCTGGCCCTCGCGGTCACGGCCCAGGCGCAGGCCCCTGTCCGTGCCGCCCTCGCCACGCCCCACCCTCTGGCCGGCGCCGCCGGCCGGGAAATCCTCGAAGCCGGCGGCAACGCCTTCGACGCCGCCGTGGCGGTCGCCGCCAGCCTGGCGGTGGTCGAACCCTACGGCTCCGGCCTCGGCGGCGGCGGCTTCTTTCTGCTGCGCGAGGACCAGGGTGACGCCCCGGCCCGCTACCTGTTCCTCGATGCCCGCGAACGCGCGCCCCTCGCCGCCCATGCCGAACTCTACGTGCGCGACGGCCGCGCCCAGCCCCACCTGTCCCGCGACGGCGCCCTGGCCGCGGCGATTCCCGGCCTGCCGGCGGCGCTGGTCGAACTGGCCGCCCGCCACGGCCGCCTGCCGCTGAAGGACAGCCTGGCACCGGCGATCCGCCAGGCCCGCGACGGCTTTCCCGTCGACCGCATCTACCGGCAGCGTGCCGGCTTCCGCCTGAGCGCCCTGCGCGACGACCCGGAGAGCGCCCGGCTGTTCCTCGCCGACGGCGAGCTTCCCGCCGAAGGCCGCCTGGTGCGCCAACCGGAGCTGGCCGCAACCCTCGAACGGCTCGCCGAACACGGCCATGACGGCTTCTATGCCGGCGCCACCGCCGAGCGGCTGGTCGCCGGGGTGCGGGCCGCCGGCGGCATCTGGAGCGCCGAGGATCTGGCCCGCTACCGGGTGGCCGCACGCGAGCCGCTGCGCTTTTCCCTGCACGAAGGGCGCGAGCTGATCGGCGCGCCGCCGCCCTCGGCCGGCGGCATCGCCCTGGCGCAGAGCCTCGGCATGCTCGAGCAGTTGCCCTGGCGGACGGCCGACCGCGTGCAGCGCAGCCATTACGTGGTGGAGGCGTTGCGCCGTGCCTTCCGCGACCGCGGCCTGCTCGGCGATCCGGACTTCGTCGCCAACCCCGTCGAGCGCCTGCTCGCCCCCGCCTACCTGCGCGAACTGGCCGCCGGCATCGACCCGCAGCGGGCCACCCCCAGCGCCAGCCTGGCGTCGGCGCCGGCCTGGCGCGAGGGCGAGCACACCACCCACTTCGCCGTGCTGGACGCCGAAGGCAACGCGGTGGCCGCCACCCTGTCGATCAACCTGCCGTTCGGCGCCGCCTTCACCGTGCCGGGCACCGGGGTGCTGCTCAACGACGAGATGGACGACTTCGCCGCCGACCTGCAGGGCAGCAATGCCTACCGGCTCGCCGCCAGCCCGGCCAACGCCGTCGCCGCCGGCAAGCGTCCGCTGTCCAGCATGAGCCCCACCTTCATCGAAAGCGCCGACGACCTGGCCGCCTTCGGCACCCCCGGCGGCAGCCGCATCCCCGGCATGGTGCTGCTGGCCGTGCTGGAACACCTCGACGGCCAGCCGATCCGGCGCTGGCCGGCGC
This sequence comes from Azotobacter salinestris, assembly GCF_009363155.1. Taxonomy (NCBI): domain Bacteria; kingdom Pseudomonadati; phylum Pseudomonadota; class Gammaproteobacteria; order Pseudomonadales; family Pseudomonadaceae; genus Azotobacter; species Azotobacter salinestris. The sequence continues at coordinate 3,181,095 of NZ_CP045302.1, read as the reverse complement.
TGCCGCGCTACCACCACCAGTACCTGCCGGATGTCATCGAGCACGAACCGGACGCCTTCGACGCCACGCAAATCCATGAATTGCAGCGCCGCGGTCATCAGCTGAAGGCGCGCGAGCCCTACGGCAACCAGCAGGTGCTGCACTGGGACAAGCGCAGCGGCGCGGTCGAGGCGGCCAGCGATCCGCGCGGCCTGGGGCGTCCGCACTACCTGCCCGCCCGCCCCTGAATCGCCTCCGCCCGGCCGCTGCGGCACGCCCGTACTGGCATCCGTACCGGCACTTGCTTAGCATGGCAACCATCCGTATCCAGCCCGTAGCCGCCCGAACCATGATCATTCGTCGCTCCCGCTCGTTCCTTCGCCCCCCGTTCCCCGCCATTCGCCGCGAGGAGCATGCCCGATGAAAACCTTCCTCGACTGGTCCGCCTACAAGGACGCCGGCATGGGCGACGCCTATGCCGACATTCCCAGGCACGGCGGCGACTTCGCCAAGGCGGTGGCGGTGTGCATCAACAGCCGCCAGTGCGAGGCCGAGGGCAAGCAGGTGATGTGCCCGAGCTTCCGCGTCAGCGGCAACGAACACCTCTCCACCGGCGGCCGGGTGCGCCTGCTCAAGGCGGCGCTGAACAGCGAGCTGGCCGAGCAGGCGCTGGCCGATCCTACCCTGGCCGAAGCCATGGACCTCTGCGTGGCCTGCAAGGGCTGCAAGCGCGAGTGCGAGGCCAACGTCGACATGCCGCTGATCAAGGCCGAATACCTCGCCCAGCGCGTCGCCCGCGAGGGCCTCGGCTGGCGTAGCCGGCTGTTCGGCCACACCCCGCGCTGGCTGCACCGCGCGCCCTGGCTGAAGCCCCTGGTGCGCCTGCGCAACGCCAGCCCGCTGCTGGCGCGGCTGTCCGAGCGCCTGTTCGGCCTGGCCGCCGGCCGCGCCCTGCCGGAGCCGGCTGCCAAACCCTTCGCCGCCGCGCCAACCGATGCCACGCCCGCCGAAGGCCTGCCCGAGGTGGTGCTGCTGGTCGACACCTTCACCCGCCACTTCGAGCCGGGCATCGCCGAGGCGGCGCTCGCCGTGCTCGAGGCCGGCGGCTACCGGGTGCTGATCGCCGCGCCGGAAGGCAGCGACGACGAGCCGACGCGCGCCCTGTGCTGCGGCCGCACCTACCTGGCCCAGGGCATGGTCGATCAGGCGCGCAGCGAGGCCCGCCGTCTGGTCCAGGCGCTGCTGCCCCACGTGCAGGCCGGACGCACCGTCGTCGGCCTGGAAGCCTCCTGCGTGCTCGGCCTGCGCGACGACGCCCAGGCGCTCGGCCTCGGCGAAGCCGTGGAGCAGGTGGCCAAGCACACCCTGCTGTTCGAGGAGTTCCTCTCCCGCGAAGCCACCGCCAAGCGCCTCGACCTGCCGCTCAAGGCTCTGGCCGGCAGCGAGACCCTGGTCCACGGCCATTGCCACCAGAAGGCGGTGGGCGCCATGAAGTCCATGCGCCGGGTGCTCAAGCTGATCCCCGACCACGAGTTCAGCCTGATCGAATCCGGCTGCTGCGGCATGGCTGGCACCTTCGGCATCGAAGCCGAACATGCCGAACTGTCGTCGAAGATGGCCGAACAGGCGCTGATGCCGGCTCTCAGGGAAAAACCCGCGGCGCGGGTAGTGGCCAACGGTTTCTCCTGCCGCCACCAGATGCGCGCCCACGGCGACCAGCGGCCACGGCACCTGGCCGAGCTGCTGCGGGATGCGCTGGAGGAAAAGGCCGGCTGAAGCCATCGGCAAGGCTTGCGCCGGGCGGACAACGGCGTAGCCTTGCCCCCGTGCGGGCCGGCAGGAAGCCCTATTGGACAGGGGGTGGCGAAACGGCGAGGAAAAGAACCGCCATTGCGCACAGTGATCGGGCCGCATGAAGCGGATCGAAACATTTCCGATGGCGCATCTGTCCAAGGGAGCCAGCGATGTCGAACCTTCGCGTCCTGATTGTCGTCTGGCTCGCGGTGCTAGCCGGATGCTCCACATCGGACCGCACCTCCGGGCGGCCGCCGGTGATCCCGGAAAGCACCTGGCGGCAGGTCGACAGCGACATCGTCGCCGCGTCGCAGGACGCGACAAGGCAGACCTCGAATTACGCGCAAGAACTCATGGCCGAGTGGATGGACCTCGTCTACCGGCGCACCGATGCGGAATTCATCCCCTGGTTTTCCAGCTACTGGACCCGGCAATCGCTGTCCATGAGGGTGACCTGGTACAGGCTGAACGCCGAGGGAAAGGAAGAGGTCGTCGATCGCCTGGCCCTCTACCTGCAGGGGCAATACCAGGATCGCGTGCTGAAACCGGTCGCCAAAGAAATCGATCCCGACCGGGTCATGGAGAAGGCGACAAAGTTCTACATCTGGCTGCTCGGCGAGCTGCTCCGGAAGATCCCCGAGCGCTACGGCGTCCCCCAGGATCAGTTCGACCGCCGGCTCAAGGACATCCCCGCCGTCGCGCTGGCGCCACCAGGCAGCCATAGCGCTTCGCTCCATCAGATCCTTCATGCCGGGCCCATCGACCGGCTGCCGGCCTATGCGGCGTTGATCGCTCGCATTCACCAGGCCTCGGCCGACACCGCCGCGAGAGCCCGGACCTCGAGCGCCGGCATATCCTCGGTCGCCAGACGGACCAGCGAAAGGCTGACGGCCGAACTCGCCACCAGCGGTGTCGCCAGCGCCCTCTCGGCAGCGGTCGGCCGGGCGGCAGGCATGGCGATCTCCCTGGGCGCGGCAGGCTTCAACAGCATGACCCACGAGAGCGAGCGGCCGAAAATGGAGGCGCAGCTGCGCAGAAGCCTGAACGAAGCCTTCGACGAAGAATGGCTCGAGCTGATGCGCAATCCCGACACGGGAGTGCTGGCGGGGGTCCATCACCTGGCCGGACGGATCGAGGGAAGCCTCGCCCACACCGCTGCGCCGCCTCCCCGGCTCGAGCCGGCGCCGCAAGAGGTTTCCCTGCCAGGTGGACAATCCCTCGGGCACGGGCATGCGGGCGGCGCAGTCGCCTACCCGCCGTGGTAGCGCGCATGCATGAGCCGGTGCGGCCGGCAGCCACATTTCACGGGGCTTCGGGTCAACGCAATACCCGCCCAGGCTCAATCAGCCCCACAGGTCTCCACTGCCTCCAGCCGCTGCCGCACACTCCCGATCGCCTCCCGAACCCGCCGACCGAACGCCGAATCGCCGCGGCAGGTCATGATCAGGCGGCCGGTGGCGCGGGTCATGGCCACGTAGAGCAGGCGCGCCTCGTCGGCCTCGGCCTCCCCTTTGGCGGGCATCTCGCCCAGACCGGGGATCAGCACCAGCCCGAACTCCAGCCCCTTGCTCGAGTGCATGCTGACGATCTTGACCGCGTCCTCGTCGCCATACAGCGCGCCGCGGCCATGGGACGAGGCGCCCGAGGCATAGCGCAGGCCGGCCATGCCCAGCACCCGCTCGGCCTGTCGGGCCTGGGCGTTGCTGCGGTAGATCACCGCCATGTCGCTCAGCGCCCTGCCCTTGCCCTGTTCGTCGCGCAGGCGCTCGACAACGCAGTTCCACTCGTGCCAGTCCGATTCGCACTGGATCAACTCCGGCAAGGGACCGCGCCGCCCGGCGCTCTCCGGCGCCACGACGGGCACGCCGTCCTCGGCGGCCTCGCGCCCGGTCAGCAGGTCGCTGGCGAAGGCCCGCGCCACGGACAGCACTTCCAGGGTATTGCGGTAGTTGAGCTTGAGGACGGTGGTGCGGCCCGGAGCCTGGATGCCCACGCTGGCGAAGCTGAAATCCAGGCCGCGCCGGCCGCCCTTGCCGCGATAGATGGATTGCGCGTCGTCGTAGAGCACCAGCAGCGAATTGGTGTCCGGGTCGACCATCCGCACCGCCAGCCGAAACCACTCGGGTTCAAAGTCGTGGCCCTCGTCGATCAGCACCGCCGCGTACCGGCCATCCGGAATCCGTCCCTGTTCCACGCCGTCGACGGCGTACTCCACCAGCTTCGCCGCAAACGCATCCTTGCCCTGTTGGGCCGGCAGCTTCAGCTTGTGCTCCACCAGCAGTTCGCGGCACCAGGCGTGAAAGCTACGCACCCTGACCTTCCCGCGCAGGCCACGCTCGTCCATCACCTGCTGCAGGCGTCCGGCCAGCGACCGGTTGAAGCAGAGCACCAGGACCGGCTTGCTCGTCACCTGGGCCAGGTGCGCGCAGCGATAGCCGAGGATCATGGTCTTGCCGCTGCCGGCAGGGCCGTGGATCACCCGGTGCCCTTCGCCCAGCGAGCGCGCCAGCTGTTCCTGCTGCAGGTCCATCACCTTGATCAGCGACGGCAGCGGCGCGTCCTCCTCGGCGAACAACCCGAACTGCCCCGGCTGCGCGTTGACCCGCACCTCCGGGTAGAGGTGGTAGCGCACCCGGTCGATCTGCGGCAGCGACAGCCGGCAGGGGAAGACCTGGTGGAACATGTCCCACAGCTGCTGCTGGAATGCCTCGGGGTCGACCGATTCGGTCATCTCGTCCTGAAAGATCACCCGCTGCGGATCCAGCACCTCGGCCAGACCGGTCGCCTCGAACTGCCTGCGGGTGATCCCGGCCAGCACCACGCCCCAGCCGTAGGGCATGATCAGCTTGCCCGCATGGGGCGAGCCTGCCGCCTGCTTCAAGGCCGGGTCCTTCTGCAGGGTCACCGCCACTTCCAGGGCGTAGACGCGCACCTGCGCCATCGGGTTGGTCACCGACTTGAGCTTGCCGCCGTCGAGGATCTGCGCCTTGCCGCGATCCATGCTCCGGATGGTCTCCAGCTTCCAGTCCTTGACCTCCAGCACCAATACCCCGCGCCGCGGATGCAGGACGACGAAATCCGGCTGCAGCGCCTTGGGCCCGACCGGGATGTTGAACCAGCACAGGTAGTCGTCCTCGAGCTTTTTCTCCAGACGCTCGGCGAGCCGCCGCTCGCCCGGGGTGTCGAAGCGGCAGGCGGAGCGGGCGGGGAAGAATTGGGCCATTTGCGTTGCCTTTTCCGTGGCGTGCCCGCGGGGCACGGGGCAGATCGTGGATGGGAGCGGGCCTGCAGCCCGGCCTTGAGCGGCCGCTAATGATAGCAGTGAGCCATCATAGCCTCGACTGCCATCCTCCGTGACTGGCCATCGCCGGGCGGCGGCAGGCGTCGGGCAATCGCGTGCCCCGGCGCTTTTTCGTGCGCCCGCCGCAACTGCCACCGCCGTTGCATTGCCCAACCAGAACCGTCACGACGACTCGGAACACCATGTCTTTGAAACCTCTCATTCGCAGCGCAAGCCCGCCGGCCATGAGCGGATCGCCGCGCCGAAGCGGCGGCGCGCTGGGCCTCGCCCTGCTGCTGACGCTGGCCGGCTGCGGCACGCAGCGCCCCGAGGAGCCGCGCCCGAGCGAGGTGCGCGCGCAGATCGTGCGGCTGATGCCGGCCAGGATTGCCGACCGGCAAGGCTGGGCGACCGATATCTACGCGGCGTTCGCGGCCCAGGACATCCCCCCCACCACCGAGAACCTGTGCGCCGTACTGGCCGTGACCGAGCAGGAGTCGACCTTCCAGGTCGACCCGCCGGTGCCCGGCCTGGCCCGGATCGCCCGCAAGGAGATCGACCGCCGCGCCGCCCAGTTGCGCATTCCGGAGTTTCTGGTGCGGGCCGCCCTGGGGCTCGAATCGTCCGGCGGCAAGAGCTACAGCGAACGCCTGGGCGCCGTGCGCACCGAGAAGGAGCTGAGCGCGATCTTCGAGGATTTCATCGGCATGGTCCCGCTCGGACGTCAGCTGTTCGGCCGTCTCAATCCGGTGCAGACCGGCGGACCGATGCAGGTCAGCATCGCCTTCGCCGAAAGCCGGGCGCGGGACTATCCCTATCCGGTCGCCGGCTCGATCCGCCACGAGGTATTCAGCCGCCGCGGCGGCATGTACTTCGGCATCGCCCACCTGCTGGGCTATCCCGCCAGCTACACCCGCTCGCTGTACCGCTTCGCCGATTTCAACGCCGGCTGGTACGCCAGCCGCAACGCCGCTTTCCAGAACGCCGTCAGCCTGGCCTCGGGCATTCCCCTGGAGCTCGACGGCGACCTCATCCGCCACGGCTCCTTCACGCCGGGCGCGACGGAGCTGACCGTGCGCTCGCTGGACAAGAAGCTGGGCATGGGCGATGCGGCCATCCGCCGCGCCCTGGAACAGGGCGACCGACTCGATTTCGAGGACACCAGGCTCTACAAGCGCGTGTTCGCGCTGGCCGAGCGCCTGGAGGGCAAGGCGCTGCCGCGTGCGGTGCTGCCGGGCATCAAGCTGCAGAGCCCGAAGATCACCCGCAACCTCACCACCGCCTGGTTTGCCAAACGGGTCGACGAACGCCACCGCCGCTGCATGGCGCGCGCCGCGGGCGGAGGCAGAAAATAGCGGCCTCGCCGCCGCTCAGCGCAACTGGATCAAGGGCTCGTCCTCGACCGCCAGCCGGCGCAGCGCGCGGGACTGGCCGTCGCCGAGCTGCAGCACGTTGCGCAGGCTCTGGACGATGCGGCTGACGTAGCCCAGGTCGTTCATCAGCGAGCCGGTCTGCAGGCCGTCCAGCTCCCGGTTGCGGGTGGCGGCGAACAGCCGGGCGCGGAACTGCGCGTCGAAGTCCGCCGCACGCTCGTCGAGCAGGCGCAGGCGTTCGTGCCAGGCCTCGTCCGGCACCTCCAGGCGGCCCAGCTCGCGCACCTCGCGCAGCATCGCCAGCAGATGCCGGCGCAGGTCGACGTAGGCCTCGCGGACCGGCGAGTCCTCGCCGCGCAGGTAGTGGCCGAGGTTCTTCTGCAGGTGTTTGGCGTCCTTCACCGCATCCACCAGCTGCAGTGCGCCCAGTTGGCAGGCGACCCAGAACTGCTGGCGGGCCTCGTCCCGCGGCACCTCCACCCGGCCCATGAAGCTCAGCAGGTCGCCGTAGACGCCCTTGACGTGCCGCTGGTAGAGCGCCTCGGCATCCAGATGGTGGCCGTCCGGCCGCGCACGCAGCAGCGCCTCGTCCGGCCGGTCGCTGGCCAGTTGCTCCACTGGCAGGTAGAGCGCGTGGCAGATCACTTCCAGGCTCAGCCGGCCGAGGTGCTGCAGCTCGCGCAGCACCGCGCTGGCGGCGGCGTCGGCCGACCCCAGCAGGCTGTCGCCGAGATAGCGGGCGCGGGTGCGCGGCGCCTCGACCGCGGCCGGCGCCAGCTCGGTGATCAGCACCTGAGGCTCGCGGCGCTCCGGCAGCCAGCGCTCCAGCAGGCGCACCAGCTGCGCCTGCCAGGGCCAGAACAGCAGCACGCCAAGGGCGTTGAACAGGGTATGGAACAGCGCCAGCTGGATCAGCCGGTTGTCCGCCAGCCCCAGCGGCGTCGCCAGCCACTGCACCAGAGCGGCCAGGGGCGTCAGCAGGACCAGCGCCACCAGCGCGGTGACGCCGTTGAACAGCACATGGGCCAGCGCCAGGCGCTGCCCGCCGCGGTCGCCGCCGAGGATGGCGGCCACCGCGGTGCTGACCGTAGTACCGACGTTGGAGCCGATGGCGACAGCCAGCCCCTGCTCCAGCTCGAGCTGACCGCCGGCCAGGGCCGCGAGGGTCAGCATCAGGGAGGCGTGGCTGGACTGCAGGACCACGGTGACCGCCAGGCCGAGCAGCACGAACAGCAGTGCCCCGGGCAGGCCGTCGACCTTCCAGCCGCCCATGTCCAGCGTCTCGCCGAAGCCGGAGAAGCCCGCCTTGATCTGGTCGATGCCGAGGAACAGGAAGCCGATGCCCAGCAGGATGCGCCCGGCCGCCCGGCTCTTCGGTCCGTTGAAGCCGATCAGCACGCCGAACACCAGCAATGGCAGGGCCAGCGGCGCGAGGCTGATGTTATGCCCGGCCAGGGCCAGCAGCCAGATGCCGCTGGTGGTGCCCAGGTTGGTGCCGAAGACGATGGCCAGGCCGCCGGCCAGGGCGATCAGCCCGCTGCCGATGAAGGCGACGGTCAGCAGGGACACCAGGCTGCTGGACTGCAGCAGGACGGTGCCGGCCAGGCCGAACAGGAAGCCCTTGAAGGGGGTGGCGGTGCTGCGCTTGAGCAGCGCCTCCAGCCGACCGCCGGCGAGCTGCTTGAGCCCTTCCTCCAGGCACTGCATGCCGAACAGGAAGAGCGCGAGCCCCGCGCACAGCTGCAGCCAGCCGGGACTGAGCCAGAAGGAATAGGCCAGCCCGAGGCCGGCCAGAAAGGCGATGAGAACGTTGAGACGACGATTCAAGAATCAGGACTTCCCGTGGCCGGACAGCGCCTCGCCCCGCGGGCAAGGGGGGCAAAGCCTACGCTGCCGGCAGGATGCCGGGAAGTATCGGAACGCCGAACGCCCCGCTCAGTCCTGACGGTAGCCGCTGGTGGTGCAGCCGAGACAGCGCACGAACGCCTCCCGCCCCGGATCGACGACCAGCGCCTGGCCGGCCTCCTTGACGTTGCCGCCCAGCGCGGTGAACGGCAGGCTGACCACGAAGGCCGCCGTACCGATGAGGGTGCCGGCGATCAGAAACGGCCGGGCGATCAGCAGGTCGCCCATCATCGCGTAGGCCGGCGGCGCCTCGACGGAATAGACGGGATCGCCGCTGACATTGGATTGCTCGACCTCGGCGTGCGCCCCGTGCGCCGGCAGGGTCGAAAGGCCAGTGGTCAGCGCCAGGACAAGGGCGAGCGGGCGAAGCGGAGGCATGCGGCGGTCCTTCATCGGTGTTTTTGGCAGAGCTGCGACTATAGCAGCGCCCCCGACAGCGCCGGCGTGACGGCCATCAATCGGCGAGGATTGGGGCCGAGTTCCCCGTCAGCGCTGGCAGCGACCGCAGTAGACGCTGGCGCGCTGGCCGAGGCGCACCTCGTGCAGGGTGCCGCCGCAGACCTTGCAGAACTCGCCGCCGCGCCCGTAGACCAGCAGGGTCTGCTGGAAGTAGCCGGGCTTGCCGTCGCCGCCGACGAAGTCGCGCAGGGTGGTGCCGCCGCACTCGATGGCCTGGGCGAGGATGCGCCGGATCTCCTCCGCCAGCCGCTGGTAGCGCGCCCGCGAGACCGAGCCGGCGGCGCGCCGCGGATCGATGCCGGCGGCGAACAGCGCCTCGCTGGCGTAGATGTTGCCCACCCCGACCACCACCCCGTTGTCCATGATGAACGGCTTGACCGCCACGCTCTTGCCGCGCGACAGCCGGTACAGGCGCTCGCCGTCGAAGTCCTCGCCCAAAGGCTCCGGGCCGAGCCGGCGCAGCAGTTCGTGCTCCAGGGGATCAAGGCTCCAGAGCAGCGCGCCGAAGCGCCGCGGGTCGGTGTAGCGCAGCGCCAGCCCGGACTCCAGCAGGATGTCCACGTGCTCGTGCCTGGCCGCCGGCAAGCCGGCCTCGACCAGCCGCAGGCTGCCGGACATGCCCAGATGGCCGATCAGGGTACCCGCCTCGGCGCGGATCAGGAGGTACTTGGCGCGCCGCTCCACCGCCTCGATGCGCTGGCCGGACAGGCGCACGTCGAGGTCCTCGGGGACCGGCCAGCGCAGCCGGCGTTCACGGACGACGACCCGCTCGACGCGCTGGCCGACCAGGTGCGGGGCGATTCCGCGGCGGGTGGTTTCGACTTCGGGCAGTTCGGGCATGGCGGCACGACAGGCTGAAAAAAGCGGGCACCGACCATAGCAGGAAGGCCGCGGCGCGAAAATCCCGCGCGCCGACCGGAGGCAGAACTTTGCCGGCCGGGATGGTCGGATTCCTTGTGAACCCCGCGCCCGCGGGCGCTTCATTCACCGCTCAGGAGGTACCCCGATGACGCAATCCCTGAAAGGCAAACGCGTGGCTTTCCTGGTGACCGACGGGTTCGAGCAGGTCGAACTCACCGGCCCCAGGGAGGCCCTCGACAAGGCCGGTGCCCGGACCCTGATCGTCTCGGCGAAGTCGGGCCGGGTCACCGGCTGGAACCACACCAAACCCGCCGACCATTTCCCGGTCGAGCGCACCTTCGACACCCTGCGCATCGAGGACTGCGACGCGCTGGTGCTGCCGGGCGGCGTGGTCAACGGGGACAACATTCGCCTGGACGAGATGGCCCAGGAGCTGGTGCGCGATGCGGCCCGCGAGAACAAGCCCATCGCCGCGATCTGCCATGGCGGCTGGCTGCTGATCTCCGCCGATCTGGTCAAGGGCAAGACCCTGACCAGTTGGCCGTCGCTGCGCGACGACCTGCAGAATGCCGGCGCCACCTGGGTGGACCGTCCGGTGGTGGTCGACGGCCAGCTGATCACCAGCCGCAAGCCCGACGACATCCCGGCCTTCAGCCAGGCGCTGATCGAGAGCCTGGGCGGCAAGGCGGCGCAGGTCTCGGCCGCCTGACCTTCTTCCTGTGCCGGTCCAGGGCTCCCGGGCAGACGCCCGGGGGCCCTTTTCGTGGGCGCCATCGGCAGCCCGCCGCCATCGGCCGGCAAAAGATCCGGCAATTTTACCGAAAAACCTCTCAAGGACGCGGGATAGCGGCCGATCTAAGGGGGACTCTCAGTCCCATGCCAGGAGGCCCCTCCCGATGCTATCCCGCCGTCCCATCGGTGCCCGCCTGGGCATCGCCTTCGGTACCCTCGTCCTGCTCCTCATCTCGGCCACCGTGGTCGCCCTGTACGGCATGAGCGAGCTGCGGGAATCGGCCGACGCCCTCGACCGCAACGCCAAACTGGCGCAGAACGCCGCCCAGGTGCGCCTGCTGGCCCTGGAGGAACGCCGCTTCGAGAAGGACATCTTCATCAACCTGCGCGATGCGGAAAAGGTGCAGTCCTACAAGGCGCGCTGGGACGCGGCCCTGAAGAAGCTGCAGGATACCCTGCAGGCCGGCAAGGCCCAGGCCCCCGATGCGGAGCTGGCCGGGCTCTACGAGGCGTCCGCCGCGGCACTGGACGGCTATGCCGACGGCTTCGACGCCATCCACCGGCGCCTGCGGGCGGGCGAGTTCGCCGACACGGCCGCCGCCAACAGCGCCATGGGCCGCTACAAGGACGAGGTCTACCGCCTCGACGAAAGCGGCGCGGCCATCGACCGCAAGGCCGCCGAGCACATGGCCCAGGCCAGGGAGCAGGTCGCCGCGCAGTTGCGCAACGCCCAGGTCGGCCTGCTCGGCTTCGCCGCCCTGGCCCTGCTGATCGCCGTGCTGATGGCCCTGTACATCACCCGCAGCATCACCAGCCCCCTGCAGCGGGCGCTGGCGGCGACCCGCCGGGTGGCCGAGGGCGACCTGACCCAGGACCTCGCCGGCCACGCCCACGACGAGACCGGCCAGTTGCTCAACGCCATGGACGAAACCAACCGCAAGCTGTCCGACCTGGTCGGCTCCCTGCACAGCGGCAGCGAAAGCGTCTACAGCCGCGCCCGGGAAGTCTTCCACGGCAGCCAGGAGCTGGCCGCGCGCACCGAGGAGCAGGCCAGCGCCCTGCAGCAGACGGCCGCCAGCATGGAGCAGATCAGCGCCACCGCCCGGCAGACCAGCGAGGCCACCGAGCAGGCCAACCGGCTCGCCGCGACCGCCGCGCGCACCGCGCAGAGCGGCGGCCAGGACGTGGAGCGCAGCATCCTGCTGATGCGCGAGCTGGCCGACAGCTCGCAGAAGATCAACGACATCATCGGGGTCATCGACGCGATCGCCTTCCAGACCAACCTCCTCGCCCTCAACGCCTCGGTGGAGGCAGCCCGCGCCGGCGAACAGGGCCGCGGCTTCGCCGTGGTGGCCGCCGAAGTGCGCAACCTGGCCAGCCGCAGCGCCACCTCGGCCCAGGAGATCCGCGGCCTGATCGAGGGTATCGGCGAGAAGATCGGCGAAGGCGCCCGCCAGGCCGAGTACAGCGGGCGGAGCATCCGCGACGCGGTGGACGCCATCCACCAGCTGGCCAGCCTGATGGAGGAGATCTCCGCCGCCACCCGCGAGCAGCGCAGCGGCTTCGGCCAGATCAACGGCGCCATCGGCCAGCTGGACGGCACCACCCAGCAGAACGCCGCCCTGGTGGAGCAGTCCCGCGCGGCGGCTGCCGCCCTGGAGGAGCAGGCGGCCCTGATGCAGCAGCGGGTGGCCGTGTTCAGGACGCGGGAAACCGCTGCCGAGGACGCGCCGGCGCTGGCCTGAGCGTAGCCGGCCCCTCGCGCAGGCGTGCGAGGAGCGGACCGGGCCGGGTAGAATCGCTGCACAAGGGGAACAGGGAGACTCGCGTGCAGCCAGCCATCGCCATCCATGGCCTGTCCAAGACCTATGCGTCGGGCCTCACCGCGCTGCGCAACGTGGACCTGGAAATCCGCCGGGGCGAGATCTTCGCCCTGCTGGGTCCCAACGGCGCGGGCAAGACCACGCTGATCAGCATCATCTGCGGCATCGTCAATCCCAGCGAAGGCCGGGTCCTGGCCGACGGCCACGACATCGTCGCCGACTACCGCGCGGCGCGCGCCAGGATCGGCCTGGTGCCGCAGGAGCTGTCCACCGACGCCTTCGAGAGCGTGTGGAGCACCGTCACCTTCAGCCGCGGCCTGTTCGGCAAGCCGGCCAACCCCGCCTACATCGAGAAGCTGCTGCGCGAGCTGTCCCTGTGGGACAAGAAGGACAGCCGCATCATGGCCCTGTCGGGCGGCATGAAGCGCCGCGTGATGATCGCCAAGGCGCTGTCCCACGAGCCGCAGATCCTCTTTCTCGACGAGCCCACCGCCGGGGTCGACGTGGAGCTGCGCCGCGGCATGTGGGACATGGTGCGGCGCCTGCGCGAGAGCGGCGTCACCATCGTCCTGACCACCCACTACATCGAGGAGGCCCAGGAAATGGCCGACCGCATCGGCGTGATCCGCCAGGGCGAGATCATCCTGGTGGAAGAGAAGGACGCGCTGATGGCCAAGCTCGGCAAGCGCCAGCTGACCCTGACCCTGAGCGCGCCGCTCGAGCGGATCCCGGAGTCGCTGCAGGCCTACCGCCTGGAGCTGTCGGCCGACGGCGGCCAACTGGTCTACACCTACGACAACCAGGCCAATGGCGGCGGCATCGCCCGCCTGCTGCAACGGCTGGGCGAGGCCGGCATCGAATTCAAGGACCTCAGCTCCTCGGAAAGCTCCCTGGAGGAAATCTTCGTCAGCCTGGTGCACTCGCCCTCATGAACCTCTACGGCATACGCGCGATCTACCTGTTCGAAATGGCCCGCATGCGGCGCACGCTGATGCAGAGCGTGGCCTCGCCGGTCATCTCCACCGCCCTGTACTTCGTGGTGTTCGGCTCGGCCATCGGCTCGCACATGATGAACATCGACGGCGTCAGCTACGGGGCCTTCATCGTGCCCGGCATGATCATGCTGGCCCTGCTCACCCAGAGCATCTCCAACGCCTCGTTCGGCATCTACATGCCGCGCTTCACCGGCACCATCTACGAGATCCACTCCGCGCCCATCTCCTACATCGAGATCCTGCTGGGCTACGTCGGCGCGGCCGCCAGCAAGTCCATCCTGCTCGGCGCCATCATGCTGGCCACGGCGCGGCTCTGCGTGCCCTTCCAGATCGAGCACCCGCTGTGGATGGTCGCCTTCCTGGTGCTGACCTCGGTCACCTTCAGCCTGCTCGGCTTCATCATCGGCATCTGGGCCGACGGCTTCGAGAAGCTGCAGATCGTCCCGCTGATGATCGTCACGCCGCTGACCTTCCTCGGCGGCAGCTTCTACTCCATCGACATGCTGCCGCCGTTCTGGCAGACGGTGTCGCTGTTCAACCCGGTGGTCTACCTGGTCAGCGGCTTCCGCTGGAGCTTCTACGGCGTGGCCGACGTCAGCCTGCCGGTCAGCCTGGGCATGACCGCGCTCTTCCTGGTCCTCTGCCTGGCCGGCGTGCGCTGGATTTTCAAGACGGGCTATCGGCTGAAGACCTGAACCGTCCCCGGCTTTCGCTATACTCCGCGCTTTTTGCGAGAGTGCCCCATGTCCCTGCCCAGCCTGCGACTGAAAGCCAACGCCGAGCGCCGCCTGCGCGCCGGCCACCTGTGGGTCTACAGCAACGAGGTGGACGTGCTCGCCACCCCGCTGACCGCCTTCCAGGCCGGCGACCAGGCGATCCTCGAAGCGGCCGGCGGCAAACCCCTCGGCATCGTCGCGCTCTCGCCGAACAACCTGATCTGCGCGCGGCTGATCTCCCGCGACCTCAAGCACCCGCTGGACAAGTCGCTCCTGGTGCATCGCCTCAACGTCGCCCTCTCCCTGCGCGAGCGGCTGTTCGACGCGCCCTGCTACCGCCTGGTCTACGGCGACTCCGACCTGCTGCCCGGCCTGGTGGTGGACCGCTTCGGCGACCATCTGGTGGTGCAGCTCGCCTCCGCCGCCATGGAGCGCCACAAGGACGCCGTGGTCGAGGCCCTGGTGCAGGTGCTGAGGCCCGCCGGCATCCTGTTCAAGAACGACTCCAGCGCCCGCGATGCCGAAGGCCTGGAACGCTACGTCGAGACCGCTTTCGGCGTGGTGCCGGAGTGGGTTTCGCTGGAGGAGAACGGCGTGAAGTTCGAGGCCCCGGTGCAGGGCGGGCAGAAGACCGGCTGGTTCTACGACCACCGCCTGAACCGCGCGCGCCTGGCGCCCTACGTCAAGGGCAAGCGGGTGCTCGACCTGTTCAGCTACGTCGGCGGCTGGGGCGTGCAGGCCGCGGCGTTCGGCGCCACCGAAGTGATGTGCGTGGACGGCTCGGCGCTGGCGCTGGACGGCGTCGAGCGCAACGCCGCGCTGAACGGCGTGGCCGAGAAGATGGCCTGCGTCGAGGGGGACGTGTTCGAAGCCCTGAAGGAGCTGAAGGCCGCCGAGGAACGCTTCGACGTGGTCATCGCCGACCCGCCGGCGTTCATCAAGCGCAAGAAGGACCTGAAGAACGGCGAGGCCACCTACCGCCGCCTCAACGAGGCAGCCATGCGTCTGCTCAACAAGGACGGCATCCTGGTCAGCGCCTCCTGTTCGATGCACCTGCCGGAGGACGACCTGCAGAATATCCTCCTCTCCAGCGCCCGCCACCTCGACCGCCACATCCAGCTGCTCGAACGCGGCGGCCAGGGCCCGGACCATCCGGTGCACCCGGCCATCGCCGAAACCCGCTACATCAAGAGCCTGACCTGCCGGATTCTGCCGAGTTGAGGCCTCCTCGATCGTAGGGTGGAAAACTCGCGCAGCGATTTTCCACCGTCGGCGCGGTGGTTGGGGGATGGAAATGGGGTTTTATCCTGGGCCGAGCGGGGATGCGGGGCATGGGCAGTGCCACAAACCGGCCGGTCATGGCCGGCAGAGAGCGGCCAAGAACGGACGCCTATTTGTCCTGAGGTAGATAGACCTAGGGAAAACCGAGGCCAGATCAGGGCTGATTGCCACGCAAGAGCCGCCACAAGTTGCGCAGCGCTGTCATTCCGGTTCGCCTGGCTCGCCCCTTAGGTCAGCAGCTTCCTGCCGCTGGTTGCGTCGACTGCTGCATCCAGCTCGGCGCCAGCCAGGTGCTGCGCATAATGATCCTTCAGCTCCGGCTCCCAGGATGCGACCTCATCCAGAATACCCGCCGCATCCTCCTCGGACAGCGCAAAGTGCTGGTGGTGACTCAACAGGTTGGCCCGGCTCAATAGGGGGCCTCTGATTCCAACATCCATCGCAAGCCCCTGCACTGGGCCCTCACCCAATACTGGAAGTACGTCGTACATGGGCGAGAGCCGCCAAACGCCGTCCTGCCAGATCGCCGCGTGGTTGCGCGGATGATCGTCACTGTTACCTACCAGGGCGTTGTAGGCCATTCGCCGATAGAGTTCCTGCCGATCGGCATCTGGCGCGCCTCTGCGGTACAGCTCATCGGCCAGCGCGGCGTAAATCCATCCGTTATTGGCTTGCGCATGCCATTCGGCATCAAGCAGGGTCAGGCCGCTCATCATCGGAATACGGCGAAATTTCTTCTGATCCTCAGACCACTTCCGGTCAAATCGCTCGACCAGGAGAGTGTTGCCTTTCTCACTGCGATGTAGGGCAGTACGGGCAACGCTCATCCCCTTGCCAGCCGCAAAGGTCATGCAGGCATGTTCGAATGCCGGCAGGTCGTAGTGATCGAACTTGTCGCGCGGCTTGACCAGAATTAGCTTGTGGTCGAAACGGTAGGTGCGCTTGGGCCTGGCTCCCCCAACTGCCGAGCGCTGATCCCGTATTTTCAGGGCCTCCAGCTGTTCGCTGGTCAGCTGGCTGTCGTAGATCGCCGCGCAGACATCGATGAAATGGTCGAGCCCCTTGGCTTCAAGCATTTTCATGGGCTTTTCGCCTATACCCGGCCTGGGCGTACGGTACTCGCCGGCCATGATGTTTCCGGCACGATCCTCGTTCGGTGACAACAGCAAGAGCTGAATCGGATTGAGCGCGCCCTTCTGTGTGCGCCGCAATAGCCGCTCCCCCCAGCCGTCAGGCATCGCATCGTCAATGAAGCCGGGCACACCGCCATTCTTGCGCACGGTGATGGGGTGAGCGGACAGCGGGAAACGAATCGGGTCAGGCACCCAGCACTTGCCCTCCACTACCTCCGGCGCATATCGGAAGGTGCCGACGCCACCGTCCAGGGTGAGCTTGCCCAAGGTCACCGTCTCCCCCGTGATCGGGCATTCCATGTAGATGTAGGCGCTGGGCATCAGAAGTCCTCTGCATCGCTACGCGGTAGTCGTACGCGCTTGCTGGTGTTGGTTTCCAGAAAATCGACATCAAATGCGGGATCATCCATCAGCGCTTGGAACACCCGGTCAGAAATCCCGACAGTAAACAGCGCCAGCATGAAATCGCGTAACGAAACGCCCTCCGTTTTCCCGGCCTCGATGTGCCGAACCGCACGAAGGGAGATCCCGGCTTGCTCTGCCAGGTCAACCTGTCGTATCCCCATGCGCAGACGCGCCTCTTTCACCAGCAGGGCTATGCGGTACAGCAGGGATGCGCTTTGCACGGGGAAAAAGTCTTTCATAAGATAGCGCCAGGAGATGTCTTATATAAAATAAGATATCATAAAATGCATATAAATTGATGAACAACAAAGTATATTGTTGTTTATGTTGATACCTTAATTCTCATAATGTGCAGCTAAGTGTGATCTTAAGCATGGAAGGATCAGCACTGCCCCGCCCAGGAATCGTCTCTGAGGCCCATCATCGCAGGCAGGCGGCCCGAGTCCGCCTCTGGCCGGTAGCAGCCAGAGGTGAGCGGCAGCTTTGGGTCCAGGCTGTGTGAAAAGAGCAAAACTCGGGTTCTGCATCGCTCCTGGCCCATTGCAAGGGCTGGGATGGGATTTGGGCAGACATAGCGTTCTGCTTTCGGTAGTAGGTCTCGGAGGTCTCCGATGGCATCGGGAGACGGCAAGGGGCGTGGAAAAAGTCCTCCTCAGGACTGCAAGGCCGCCACCGCTCCGCGGATGCCCAAGATGCTCATCAACCGTTTGAGGTTGTAAGCGAGCACATGCAGGCTCATCTCCGTGCTCACCCGAGGCATCGTTTTAGTCAGAAAGTGCGTCGCGCCCATCCAGTGCTTGAGCGTGCCAAACGGGTGCTCGACGGTCTGGCGGCGGATGCCCATCATCTCTGGCTGATGATCGAGGCGACGCTGCATAGCATCGATGACGTCCTCGTGCTCCCAGCGTCGAACTCTCCTGAATGGCTCACTGGTGCATTGCGATCGGATTGCACATTGCTTGCAGTTCGAACTCCAGTACGCATGTGTCGTCAGGCCGGCCTCGAGATTCGTGTAGCGATAGATCAGGCTCTGCCCCGCGGGGCAGCGGTACTCATTCTTCTCCGGCACATACACAAAATCCTGCTTGCCGAAGCGCCCGTCCGCTTTGCTATTGGATGTCAGCGGCTTAGGGACATAGACGGTGATGCCAGATCGGTCGCAGGCAAGTATTTCTTCGCCCTTGAAATAACCACGGTCGGCGACGACGGTAAGGTCTTCAACCCCGATGGCGCTACGCGCCTGCCCGGCTATTGTCGCCAGTGCGGAGCGATCATGGCCGACATTGGTGACCTCATGGGCGACGATGAGGTGATGCTGAGTATCGACGGCCGTCTGCACGTTGTAGCCGACTACGCCGGTGCCTCTGCCACTGGTGGCCATGGAGCGCGCATCTGGATCGGTCAGAGAGATCTGTCCGTCCGGTGCTTCACGCAACTGCTGCTCCATTTCCTTGAGTGCCTGCATCTGCTGCTGGAGCTTTTCGAGCTTGTCCTGCAGGCGGCTGGCCTTGGCTTCGGCGACATCGGATTGCGTCCGGTCGGCGGTATCCATCGCCGCTAGATAGCGCTCGATGCTTCTCTCGATCTGCTCCATGCGGGCGCGGATCTTGCCCGGAGTGAAGTTGCGATCACGGTTGTTGACGGCTTTGAACTTGCTGCCGTCGATGGCCACCAGCGACTGCGAGAACAGGTCGAGTTGACGACAGAGCACGACGAACTGCCGGCAGACATTGCGGATGGCTTTGCCGTTGTCGCGGCGGAAGTCGGCGATGGTTTTGAAGTCCGGCGCCAGCCGCCCGGTCAGCCACATCAGTTCGAGGTTGCGCTGACATTCGCGCTCCAGGCGCCGGCTGGAGTGGATGCGGTTGAGGTAACCGTAGAGGTAGATCTTCAGCAGCACCGCGGGGTGGTAGGACGGCCGTCCGGTTGCCGCGGGCGCCACCCCATCGAATTCCAGGGTCGCCAGATCGAGTTGCTCGACGAAAGCTTCGACCACCCGAATCGGGTTGTCCTCGGCAACGAAATCCTCCAGGCATTCGGGCAGCAAACTGACCTGCGTCCGGCTTGCCTCCTCGATGAATCGCTTCATACGTCGCCCCCGCTGACGTTGCTTCAGCAACTCTAGGCGAGGACGACGTTTTCACACAGCCTGGGTCGACTTCAGCCACAAGCAACGGAAGACTCAACCCTTCACCCTATGCCCTCCCCGCCACGTCGCCCGCCCGATGCGCCCTCCCGCCAATCGCGCTATCCTGCGCAGTCCCGTATCCGCCTGATTTCCGAGAACCGTCATGCCTGACTATCGCTCGAAAACCTCCACCTTCGGCCGCAACATGGCCGGCGCCCGCGCGCTGTGGCGCGCCACCGGGATGAAGGACGAGGACTTCAAGAAGCCGATCATCGCCGTCGCCAACTCCTTCACCCAGTTCGTGCCCGGCCATGTGCACCTGAAGGACCTCGGCCAACTGGTCTGCCGCGAGATCGAGAAGGCCGGCGGCGTGGCCAAGGAATTCGACACCATCGCCGTGGACGACGGCATCGCCATGGGCCACGACGGCATGCTCTATTCGCTGCCGTCGCGCGAGATCATCGCCGACTCCGTGGAGTACATGGTCAACGCCCACTGCGCCGACGCGCTGGTGTGCATCTCCAACTGCGACAAGATCACCCCCGGCATGCTGATGGCCGCCCTGCGCCTGAATATCCCGGTGGTGTTCGTCTCCGGCGGACCGATGGAAGCCGGCAAGACCAAGCTGGCCAGCCACGGCCTCGACCTGGTCGACGCCATGGTCGCCGCCGCCGACGCCAGCTGCTCCGACGAGAAGGTCGAGGAGTACGAGCGCAGCGCCTGCCCGACCTGCGGCAGCTGCTCGGGCATGTTCACCGCCAACTCGATGAACTGCCTGACCGAGGCCCTCGGCCTGTCGCTGCCGGGCAACGGCACCACCCTGGCCACCCACAGCGACCGCGAGCAGCTGTTCCTGCGCGCCGGCCGGCTGATCGTCGAACTCTGCCAGCGCTACTACGGCGAAGGCGACGAATCGGTGCTGCCGCGCTCGATCGCCAGCGTCAAGGCGTTCGAGAACGCCATGACCCTGGACATCGCCATGGGCGGCTCGACCAACACCATCCTGCACCTGCTGGCCGCCGCCCAGGAGGCCGAGGTCGACTTCGACCTGCGCGACATCGACCACCTGTCGCGCCGCGTGCCGCAGCTGTGCAAGGTCGCGCCGAACATCCAGAAGTACCACATGGAAGACGTGCACCGCGCCGGCGGCATCTTCGCCATCCTCGGCGAACTGGCCCGCGGCGGCCTGCTGCACACCGACGTGCCGACCGTGCACAGCCCGAGCATGCACGACGCCATCGCCCAGTGGGACATCACCCAGACCCGGGACGAGGCCGTGCACACCTTCTTCAAGGCGGGTCCGGCGGGCATCCCGTCCCAGGTCGCGTTCAGCCAGTCGACCCGCTGGCCGAGCCTCGACACCGACCGCTTCGAGGGCTGCATCCGCAGCGTCGAGAATGCCTACTCCCAGGAGGGCGGCCTGGCCGTGCTCTACGGCAACATCGCCCTGGACGGCTGCGTGGTGAAGACCGCCGGCGTGGACGAATCCATCCTGGTGTTCGAAGGCACGGCGAAGATCTTCGAGAGCCAGGACGCCGCGGTGAAGGGCATCCTCGCCGACGAGGTGAAGCCCGGCGACGTGGTGGTGATCCGCTACGAAGGCCCGAAAGGCGGCCCGGGCATGCAGGAAATGCTCTACCCGACCTCGTATCTGAAGTCCAAGGGACTCGGCAAGCAGTGCGCCCTGCTCACCGACGGCCGCTTCTCCGGCGGCACCTCGGGCCTCTCCATCGGCCACGCCTCGCCGGAAGCGGCCGCGGGCGGCGCCATCGGCCTGGTCGAGGACGGCGACAAGATCCTCATCGACATCCCCAACCGCAGCATCAACCTGCTGGTGTCCGACGAGGAGCTGAAGGCCCGCCGCCTGCACCAGGACCACAAGGGCTGGAAGCCGGCCGCGCCGCGCGCGCGCAAGGTCAGCACCGCGCTGAAGGCCTACGCCCTGCTCGCCACCAGCGCCGACAAGGGCGCGGTGCGCAACAAGGCGCTGCTCGACGACTGAAGACCTACAGGCCCGCAGGATGGAAAACCGCGCCAGCGTTTTCCACCGGCCAGCGCCATCGGTGGGAAAGGCCTGCGGCCGTTTCCCACCCTACGCATCCGAAGAACCCCGCATGCTGGTGGAAACCTCTGCGGGGTTTGCTTTTTCGCAGAGGTTGACCCTTTCGCCAGGCAAAACTCGGGCAACAGGAAGAAGGATGGAGGTGCTGCGATGAAAATCGGCCTGATCTCCGACACCCACGGCCTGCTGCGCCCGCAGGCGCTGGCCGCCCTCGAAGGCTGCGAGCGGATCGTCCACGCCGGCGACATCGGCACGCCGGAGATCCTCGACGCCCTGCGCCGGCTGGCGCCGGTCACGGCGGTGCGCGGCAACAACGACCGGGGCGACTGGGCCGAAGCCCTGCCCCACAGCCTCGAACTGGAACTGGGCGGCCTGCGCCTCTTCGTCGTTCACCAGCCGGCCCATCTGCCGGCCGATCTGTCCGCGCGCGGCGTCAAGGTGGCGGTCTGCGGGCACTCGCACAAGCCGCGGATCGAGGAGCAGGACGGCGTGCTGCTGGTCAACCCCGGCAGCGCCGGCCCGCGGCGCTTCAAATTGCCGGTGGCGGTCGGATTGCTGCATATCGAGAATGCCGAGGTGCGTGTCGAACTGATCGAGCTGTCGTAGGGCGACGACGTTCGGCGGCCGGATATCGGATCCCGGAAACGACACCGCCGGGCAGACGGCGAGTCTGCCCGGCGGTGTTCATCGGCTCCGGAGGAGCCGCGTTCGCGGATGACCTCCGGCCTTGCGGGAGGGAATTACTGGTTTCCGTCCTTGGCGTCGAACTCCAGACCGCCGATGTACTTGACCGCGAAGTTGTACAGGGCGCAGCCGATCAGAACGGCGAGATAGCCCATGACCAGATAGAACAGCGGCACCAGCAGAATGGTGATGAACGGCGGACGGCCTGCCGCGGGCATGAACAGCGAGACGAACAGCAGGAAGGGCACGAAGACGAAGAAAGACGTGGCCGCCGTCAGAATGCCGCAGACCTTGCCATTTTGATGGGGGGACAAACGGGTAATCTGTTGTTTCATGTTCTGCTACTTCCGCCGAGATTGATTGATCCTGCTGTGGTAATGCTACCCCTGCAGGGGGGCGCCGGGCGAGCCTGAGGCCTTCCTTAAACTTGATATGGATCAACGGGTTATTTCGGAAGTTCAACGCCTGCGGCCAACTGCGACACTCAACCGCACGGAATGCGTCCGGCAACTGCCGGAAAGGCTGGGCCGCACGCCGATCCCGGCGAGCCCGGACGCCTCGGCATGTCGCCGCGGGACAGACCGCCGGGGCGCCGGCCCTCACTGCTCCCCCCGACGCTCATCGACCATCTCGGCGTGCAGCCTCTCCAGCTCGGGAAAGAGTCCGCTCATGACCTCGACCAGCTGCGGGTCGAACTGCCGGCCAGCGTTTTCCAGGATGAAGCGCTGCACCTTTGCGACCGGCCAGGCCGGCTTGTAGGGCCGCTCGCTGCGCAGGGCATCGTAGACGTCGCAGAGCGCGACGATGCGTGCGGCGAGCGGGATTTCCTCGCCCTCGAGCCCGCCCGGATAGCCGCTGCCGTCCCAGCGCTCGTGATGGTGGAGGGCGATGTCGGCCGCCATCTGCATCATGCTGGAGCCATGGTGGTCGCTCAGGATCTCATGGCCGATGCGCGGGTGACGGTTCATCAGGTCGCGCTCCTCGGGACTGAACTGCCCGGGCCTGCCCAGGATGCGGTCGGGAATGCCGATCTTGCCGATGTCGTGCATGGGCGCGGCCAGGCGGATGTTCTCGACCCAGGCCTCGTCCTGGCCCAGGGCGCGGGCCAGCAGGGCGGCCGACTCGCCGATGCGCAGGATGTGGTTGCCGGTTTCGCTGTCCTTGAACTCCGCGGCCCGGCACAGGCTGCGCACCACCGCCTGATGGCTGTCGAGCAGTTGCCGGGTGCGCTCGTGCACCTTGCGTTCGAGGTTGTCGCGCTCGCGCTGCAGGGCCTGGCTGGCCTGGCTCAGCTGCAGGCTGTTGCCGACCCGCAGCAGCAGTTCGGGCAGATCCACCGGCTTGCACAGGTAGTCGTTGGCGCCGAGCTCCAGCCCCCGGCGGCGGCTCGGCGCATCGCTCAGGGCGGTGACGATGAGCACCGGCCGGCTGCTGCGGTTGCGCCCGGAGAGCGCCTGGAGAATCTCGAAGCCGTCGGGACTGGGCATGTCCAGATCGAGCAGCAGCAGGTCCCAGGGGTTTTCCTGCAGCCAGGCCAGCCCCTCGGCCGAACTGGAGAAGCCCTTGACCTGGCGCAGGCCGAAGGCGCGCAGGGTCGCTTCGACCAGACGCAGGTTGGCCGGAGTGTCCTCGATCACCACGATCGTGCAGTCGCGCAGGTTTTCAGAGAGCACGCAGGGAACCCGTGTGGGAAAGCAGGGCGGCGACCAGCCCGCGCAGTTCGTCCAGGTCCAGCGGCTTGCCGAGCAGGCCCTGGCAGTCCAGCCTGGCCAGACGCTCGGCATCGGCGACCGCGCTGAGCACGACCACCGGCAGCGAGCGGGTTGCCGGATGCCGGCGCAGGATTTCCAGCACGCGCTCTCCGCCGAGGTCCGGCAGGTTCAGGTCGAGCAGCAGCAGGTCCGGCGGACTGGCCAGGATGCGCTCCAGGGCGGCCTTGCCATTGTCGATCACGCTGACCTCGCCCAGACCGGCCAGCGCCTTGCGCACCAGGAACTGGCTGGAGGGATTGTCCTCGACATAGAAGATGCGCGCCGCGCTCTCCGGCGCCTCGACAGGCACGCCGGCATCCTTCTCGTCCGGCACGAACGACAGCTCGATCCAGAAGCTGCTGCCGATGCCCGGCTTGCTGTTCATGCCCATGCTGCCGCCCATCAGGCTGGCGAACTGCCGGCACAGCGACAGGCCGATGCCGGTGCCCTGGATCGCCGAGTTCTCCTGCCCGAGACGCTGGAAGGGCTCGAACAGCTGCGCCTGCTTCGACTTGTCGATGCCCAGGCCGGTGTCCTCGACGATCAGCCGGATATGCCCTTCTGCCACCTGATAGGTCAGGCTGATCTGTCCGGCCGGAGTGTTGTACTTGAGCGCATTGGACAGCAGGTTGAGCAGCACCTGGCGCAGGCGGCGCGGGTCGGCACGGATCAGCAGCCCCCTGTCGGGCAGGTCCAGGTTGAGGTACAGCCCCCGGGCCTCCACATCCAGGCGAACCAGCTCGGCGCACTCGGCCATCAGTCCCGCCACCTCGACGGGTTGCATCTCCAGGCTGAACTTTTCCGCCTGGATGTTGGACCAGTCGAGGACGTCGTCGACCAGTTGGCTGAGATGCCGGCTGGCGGTCAGGATCTCGTCGAGGTAGGCCACCTCCTGCTCCTCGCCACGGGCGTCGTGGCCCAGGCGCAGCAGCTGGGCGAAGCCGTAGATGGCGTTGAGCGGCGTGCGCAGCTCGTGGCTGACGCTGGAGATGAAGCGCGACTTGGCCTGGCTGGCGGCCTGGGCCTCGCCGATGGCCAGGCGCAGGTCGGCCTCGGTGCGCTTGAGGG